>JBGCFC010000129.1:0-27409 GCA_045106715.1 Sandaracinaceae bacterium | reverse complement strand
GGGGCCGTCTTCGATGGGCGAGTCGCCGGGTCGGAACGGGCGGTCGTCGCCGCCCGGCTCGCTGACCTCACCGGCGCAACCGAGCGCGAGCGCGAGCCCGAGCATGGCGATGGCATTTGTTCGGAGCATGGAGGTCCGCTGAGTGTGCAACAGACGTGCAGGGCTGAAAAGAGGGGAGAGCATGACGGGATCTGAGGGGGCTGCCCCCCAGTCGGGGGCTGTGGACCCGAGTCAGAGGTCCCGCGCGCACCGAAACCCGAATCGGTGGCCACCTTCGTTCGCCGGCACCGCGCCCCGGCGCGCCGCGCCCCGCGAATCGTCGAGCGGCCAGAACCAAGAGCCGCCTCGCACCGATCGCAGGGGGTAGCCGGGGCACGCCTCGTCGCCGCCGCAGGGACCGCGCGGGTCTTCGCCAAAACACGCGTCGCCACACTCCCGCGCGCAGCCTCGCAAGCACGGTGCCCAGTGATCCGCGGTCCACTCATGCACGTTGCCCGCGAGGTCGTGAAGCCCGAAGTAGCCAGCGGGGCGGCTCCCAACCTCCGCCGTGACCTCGGTCCCGCAACCCTCCCCGGCTCTCGTTTTGACGACCGCGCGCTCGCAGGGTGACGCAGTCTCATCGCCCCAGGGGAACACGGTGCCGTCCGGACCCCGGGCCGCGTACTCGAACTCCGCGTCGGTCGGCAGACGCGATCCCACCCAAGCGCAGTAGTCACGCGCGCCGTACCAGGAGACCCCGACGATGGGCTGCAACGCGGCGCGGAAGTGCCGATAGCGCCGATTCATCGGGCAGGCCCCGGCTTCCAGGCACGCTTCGTAGTGGGCGTTGTCGACCTCGACCCGGTCGTAGAAGAACGTCGACACGGAGGCGTCCCCAGGTGGGCCATCGTCGGGGTCCCCATCCGCGGTGCCGACCGTGAAGCTGCCGCCGGGCACGCACGCCATGCCCTCGGGCCACCCGTCTTCGGGCGGACATGCGCCTTGGGCCGGCGGCGCCGCGACGGGCTCGGGCTCCGGCGGCGTGGGTTCGGACGGCGCCGGCTCGGACGGCGCGAGCTCCACCGCCGCTTCGGGCGGAGGGGGCTCGGCAGCCGGCGAGGGGCTGGGCGGCGCGGCCGGCGACTGACACGCGAGGAGGCAGAGGACCCAAATGCGCCGCATGCGCGCAGCCTGGCAGCCTGGGGTCTTCCTTTCCCAGTTTTTGGGCTACCTCGCGCCGCCGGGTCGGTGCGTCACTCCTCTTCTTCGAAGCCGAACCGGTACGCCAGGCCCGCGAGCACGCCGCCGGCAATGGGGGCGACCCAGAAGAGCCAAAGCTGCGCGAGCGCCCAGCCGCCCACGAAGAGCGCGGGACCGGTGCTGCGGGCAGGGTTCACCGAGAGGTTGGTGACCGGGATGCCGATGAGGTGAATGAGGGTCAGGCCGAGGCCGATCGCGAGGGGGGCGAACCCGGCCGGCGCGCGCTTGTCGGTCGCGCCCATGATGATGAAGAGGAAGGCGAACGTGAGCACGACCTCGGCGATGAGCGCCGCGACCATCGTGTAGCCACCCGGGGAGTGCTCCCCGAAGCCGTTCGAGGCGAAGCCCGCAGAGACGTCAAAGCTCGCCGACGCGCCCGTCCCGATGCTGCCGCTGGCGATCGCGTAGAGCACCCCGGCGCCCGCCGCCGCGCCGACGACCTGCGCGACGATGTAGGGGAGCGCTTCGTTGGCGGGGTGACGCCCACCGGCGACCAGGCCGAGGGTGACGGCCGGGTTGAGGTGGCAGCCGGAGATGTGCCCGATGGCGTAGGCCATGGTGAGGACCGTGAGACCGAACGCGAATGACACGCCCAGCAATCCGATGCCGACGTCGGGGAACCCCGCCGCGAGCACGGCGCTGCCGCAACCGCCAAAGACCAGCCAGAATGTGCCGAACACCTCGGCGCCGAGTTTCTTGGGGAGAGTCATGGCCGGAGCCCCAGCAAAGTCGAGACCACCCCGGAATCGGCCTGTCCCGGGATGAGCAGCGCTCTCCGAAGGAGGGGCGGCCCCCACGCACGTCGGCCGGACCCCACGCCAGCCGGGGTCCCAGCTCCGTTTTCTTCATTGGCGCGCGCGGGATCGGTAACCTGCCCCCATGCTCCGCTCCGCTCGCGCCACGCTCGTCGGGCTCACGCTGCTGATCAGCGCGCCCGTCTCCGCCCAGATGACCCCGCTGACGGACGTGCAGCGCGCGATCGTCGATGCCATCCCCGACGGGACCGGGGGGGAGGTGGACCGCTCCTATGTCGTGACGAACGAGTGGGGCCACCGCGTGTGGTTCTCCCACCTCGAAGGCCGCGGTGGTGCGTACGTCGGCGTGGGCGCGGACCAGTCGTACACCCTCGCGGCGGCGGCCGGCTCGGACATGATGTTCATGGTCGACTACGATCCGGTCATCCCGCTGGTGCACCGGATGTACAGCGTGTTGGTCCCCGCATCCGCGACCCCAGCGGAGCTGATCGCGCGCTTCGAGCCGGCCGCGGAAGGGGAGAATGCGGCCCTGATCGCGCAGACGCTCGGCGACGCCCCCGACGCGGCGAGCGTGACGCGGCTCTACCGGCGCTTCCGCCACCGCTTGCTGCGCTACCTGAACAACGCCAGCCGCTACGCGCACGGACAGACGTGGCTCAGCCATGCGCCTTGGTACGCGCACGTGCGCGCGCTGTTCCGAGCCGGCCGGGTCGTCGCGCGCACGGGCGACCTGACCGCCGCCGACAGCGTGCATGCCATCGGCGACGCGATCCGTGAGCTCGGCATGGTCGTCCGCGTGACGTACTTCTCCAACGCCGAGCAGTTTTTCCCGAACCGCCCCCAGTTCATTCGGAACGTGCACAACCTGCCGACCGACGAGCGCAGCATCGTCCTGCGCACCGTGCACGCCCCGCCGCTCGAGGCCGTCCCGTTCGGCCGCTGGCACTACGTCGTCCAGCCGCACGCTGACATGACCGCGCGCCTCGATACCGGCCGATACCTGTACCGGAGCTCGATCGTCGATGACCTCGTGCGCGCGCGCCGGATGCGCTCCCGTGAGGTCGAGGGCCTCTCGGTGATCGACGCCCGCATTCCGATGCGGGAGTAGGCGGACACCGACCTGGTAGGGTCCAGCGCATGAGCATCGTCAACTACACCGTGCGGGACGAGGTCGCGCTGATCCAGATGGACGACGGCAAGGCCAACGCGCTGTCGCCGGACATGATCGCCCAGCTGAGCGACGCCTTCGATCGCGCACTCGAGGAAGCCAAGGCGGTGGTGCTGACAGGTCGGGAGGGGCGCTTCTGCGGCGGGTTCGATCTGAAGGTGGTGATGAGCGGCCCAGAACCCGCCAAGGCGCTGTTCAGCGCCGGCACGGATCTCTACTTGAAGATGTACGCCCTCGGCATCCCGCTGGTGGCGGCGTGTTCGGGGCACGCGGTCGCCGGTGGGGTGCTGCTGCTAGGGGCGAGCGACGTGCGCATCGGCGCGGAGGGCGCGTTCAAGCTCGGCCTCAACGAGACGGCCATCGGCATGCCCCTGCCGATCTTCGCCCACACCATCGCCTCCGAGCGCCTCGCGCGGCCGCATCTGTTCGCGGCGACGCTCGGCGCGACGCTGTTCTCGCCGGCCGAGGCCGTCGAAGTCGGCTGGCTGGACGAGGTGGTCGCGCAGGGCGCGCTGATCGAGCGCGCGATGGCCGAAGCGACCCGGCTCGCACCGTTGGCGGGCGACGCGTTCCGGATCTCCAAGGTCAGCATGCGGGGCGCCACCATCGCGCACGTGCGCGACACGCTGGACGAAGACTTGTCGAACCTCGTCGGTCAGCTGAAGTTCAACTGAACCGGTTCTGCGTCAATGCAGGACCGGCAGCCAGGTCGCGTGCGACGACGATTCCGGCCCGTCGGTCGGCTCACGAATCGATGTCACCCTCGACCCGGGCGACTACTTCCTCGTCGCCGACAGTTTCCGCGACACCGACGAAGGTCTGAGCGGCCGCTGTGGTGAAATGAGCCTCGCGGTGACGCTCAGGTAGCGGTCAGCCGACCCAGAAGAGCGGCTTGCGGTGACGCGCGTACGTCCGGATGAGCCGGCGCATCGACTCGTCGAGCCCACACATGCGCAGGCCCATGCCGCAGGGCAGCTCCGGGTCGTCGCTCATTTCGCGCACCCACTCGACCGTCGCCGGCGTGCGGAACCGGTAGCCCGCCGGCAAGAGCACCTCGATATAGACGGGCGTGCCCACGGAGAGTGACTCGTAGGTCGCGACGAACACTCCGTCAGGGTGCTCCTCGTCGAACCCCGAATAGAAGTTGGACTCGCTGTTCGGCGCGAGGGACGCCTCGATCTCAGGCACCGCCGCAACCAGCGCGTCGAGTGTGGACACCGCCGGCGGCGCGATGTCCGCCAGGAGGGAATCGGCCACAGCCGGCGACAACGCGCCGAACGACGACATGAGGTCCGGGGAGATCGGCTCCGGCTCCGCGCGAGGCATGTCGATCGCAATCTCAGCCGACTCGAGGGTCTCGGCGCCCCCTGGCTCAGCCGCGACGGGCTCAGCCGCGACGGGCTCAACCGCGACGGGCTCGGGCAGCATCGGGGCGATCTCAGAGACGCCAGACAGCTCCTGCGCCGGACTCTCGGAAAGGACCGGAGCCAGCCCGTTCTCGGGCGTGCGCTGAAAGACCCCCGAGGCCTCGGCCTCTTCGGCCTGCTCGGCGGCACGGAGCCTGGCGCGGAGCTGCGCCATCATGTCCGAGGTGAAACGCGGCCCGCCTCCGTCGTCCTGCACGAGCACGCGGTCTCCGGACGTGTCGAAGCGACCGAGCAACGTCCGGTCATGGCCCGCGGCCGGGGGCCGGGGAGTGGGCGGGTTGGCGACCGGGCGCGTGGGAAAGCCCACAAAGGTGTTCTCGGTCGAACTCGACATGCTGCTCTTGCTGGACACGTTACTTCCTACGAAAGGGGCCGAATGGTTCTTCCCCCGCGTGCTAGTGTCCCGCCGGCCGATGCGGAAACGCACACCTCTCTTCTTCGCCCCGCTTTTCCTCGCGTTGCTGCCCTCCACGAGCGCAGCGCAAGACAACGCGGCCTCCCCCTCACTTCCGGCGACGTTCACGTCGGACCGCCCGGGCTTCGCCAACACCACGGGTGTCGCGGCCGTCGGAAGGCTGACCACCGAGCTCGGGGTCTCGGCCGCGTTCGACGACGTCGCGCCCGAGGGCTCCCTGCCGCAACTCTCTCTTCGCGTCGGCGTGTTCGAGTGGCTGGAGGCGCGCTGGCGAGGCCCCAACGGCGTCGGGGACTTCGGGCCCGGCGGGCCGCGGTTCGGCCTGTCGGATCCGTCCGTCGGCTTCAAGCTGGGCGGTCGCCTCGCGGAGAACGTGACCATCAGCAGCGTTTGGGAGGTCTCGATGCCGCTGGGCACCGACGACTTCGGCTCACCCGAGGCTGAGTTCTTCGCCGACGTGAATCTCGCCTGGGGCTTTTGGTCGCCGTTGTCGCTCACGGTGAACGCCGTGGCCATGGTTCTGACGAGCCAGGACGGCGCCGGGGAGACGCGGCGCCTGTTCGATGGAGGCGGCTCGATCCGGTTCGACTGGCAGATCATCGACGTCTTCGGCGTGTTCGTGCAGAGCTACGTGTTGAAGAGCGAGGTCAGCGACTGGCGGGTCCAGGTCGGCGGTGGCCTCTACTGGCAGGTGGCCCCGACGGTGCAGCTCGACGCCCACTTCAACACCGGGGTCACCGCGGGGGACGACGAGCCTCCGACCGCGCAACTCGGCACGACCGTGCTCTGGTAGCAGCCGGCCAGCGGGCGCCTTCAAGGCCGGGCGAGACCAGTTCCTGTGCACGTCCACGTACTCGTAGACGTGCAGGTAGATTCGTGAACGTCCTCGTACCCGTGCGGCACTACTCGTCTTCGGCCTCGAGGGGTGCGTCATCCCCGGAGGTCCACTCGGCCGACACCTCCTCCTCCGGCGGCGGGGGCGTCGCTGCGGATCCACACGCGAGCGTGGACAGGCTCAGCATCGTCAGGGCGATCATCCGTCTCATCGTTCCGTCCCTTCGGCGATCTCCATGCGGCGGGGCGCCAGGCGCGTGACCTCCCAAGGGGTCGACACATCTGCGCATGACACGCCCAACCCCTCGGTCGTGCCCGAGGCGATCCAGCGAATCGGCAGAGCGATCTGGTGCGTCCCGTGTGCCGCGAGCGGACGCAGGCGCAGCCGGAGGATCCCGGCCCCGTCCGGCTCGGCGAACGAGATGACGGGGTCCATCGGGAGCGCGTCGCGCGCCTCCTCGCCGAACAACGCAGCGCCCGGCAAGCTCACCTCGAGCACCGGGGCCGGCAACGGCGTGTCGCCGGGGTTCTCGACCACGAGTTCAAACCCGGCCGTGTCGCCGAGCCGACCGGACAC
This sequence comes from Sandaracinaceae bacterium, assembly GCA_045106715.1. Taxonomy (GTDB): domain Bacteria; phylum Myxococcota_A; class Polyangia; order Polyangiales; family Sandaracinaceae. Next base: position 20,994 of record JBGCFC010000129.1, on the reverse strand, counting down.
GCCTTCGATGGAGAGCTCCACTCGGCCTGCATCGGCCGCCGTCCATGGACGGAGGTAGCGGGCCTCCGTCCGCGCGAACACGGGCGAAGCTGCGCGCACCTCGACCCGCGTGGCGTCGTCGATCGAGACGGTGGCGATTCCCCCCTCGAGAGCGACCCGCTGCGAGACCCCGTTCACCGAGATGTCCACCTGCTCGGGGCTTCCGACGCCCAGCGCGCCGTAGAGGCCCGCCGCGAGCGCCCAGAACACGCCCTCTTCGCCAGCGCGAGGCGCGAGATGGAGGCGCGCGACCGCGTCCCCGGCCAAGGATTCGGCGAGCGCGTCGCGTCCGGCCTGCCGCGCCGCCACGGACAGGGCGAGCGTCCCGACCCATCCGTCGGCCGGACGCGACGGGTCCCCAGGAAGCCAGCGTCGCCCGTGGGAGTCAGGCTCGAGGCGCGCGACCGCGCGGGACAGAAGCTCACCGCCCGCCGAGTCCTCGGGATCGATCAACAGCAACGCCGCGGCCAGGCGCGCCATCGCGGCGGGGCGATCGTCGGCCACCGCAAGCGCCCGCCAGCCGCTCTCTCGCAGCGACCTGAGGGTGCTCGCGAGCCCATGCGTCGGTCGACCGGTCGGGTCGACGGGCACCGCCGCCGCGAGCGCCGCAAGCACGTTGGCGCGCTCGGAGATCCCCGTGGGAAGGTGGTTGTTGAGGCGCTGCGCCAGCGGGTGGAGCGCCGGCGCGTCTTCGTCGGTCGCATAGGCCGACAGCGCACAGGCCGTGGCGAGCGGCGAAAGCTCCGCGTCCTGCCGACCTACGGCGTCGGACAGGGCGGAGTCGAGCCCGTCCCCGCGCATCGACTCCGCCCACGCGAACAACGCGGGGTGGCGCTCACGCTGGGCCACGAGGATCGGGTCTCGCGCCACCGCCCCAGGAGCCGCCACCACCAGCAGAGCGCGCCACGGGGTCGCGCCTTCGGGGATGGACACCTCGAACGTGCGCGCGTCCGCGACGCGGGCACCGGCGTGACGAGCACGCAGGCTGCCGGCGGGCACGACGCGCACCGCGCGCTCGAAGTGCGCTACCGAGACGCCGCCCGCGACGACCTCGACCGCGACGCGAGACACGCCCGGTTGATGGGCCGTGAGCAGAACCGCACCGCCGTCGGTGGACGCCTCGAGCCCGTCCGTGGCGGTCACGCGCAGCTCCGGACGCGGGCCCGGTACCAGCTGAATGAGTCGCACCGGCAGTCGCAGGGCCTCCCCCGGGCGCATCGCGCTCGGCAAGTCGAGCGAAGCCGCCCAGGGTGCTCCCGCTTCGAAGCGCGTGTCCCGAACCGCCCATGCGCCCTCGTCCGAGAAGGAGACGGCGACCGCCCGGTACGCGCGGCGCTCCGGAGAGAGCCCCTCCCATCGCATCCCCGTGGGCGGGACCAAGCCGCCGATGCTCGCGCGAAGGGTGGGCCGCCAGCCCGCGGTCGTGTCGACCGAAGCAGGCCGACGGCGAGGGCGTGAGGCGCGGCTCTCGTCGACCGGGCGCGGGGGCTCGAGTTGCATGACCTCAGAGAGCGCGTCCGCGGAGGCCCGCCCGAGCGCAACGTCCTCGAGGCGCGTGCGGACGAGGGCCTCCCCCACCGCCTGCGCGTAGAGCCCGTCGGGGAGCAGCTGGGCGAACGGGTCGCGCTGGTCGTCTCGCGTCCCGCTCCGGCCGTCCGGGCCCAGGCTCACCAGCTCCCACCCGGGCAACACGCCGAGCAGCGGATGAGACGGCGCACCCCTCCGCGGCCGCAAGACAAACGGCCGCCCCCAGCCGTCGTAGAGGAGCCCTCGCTCGAGGTCGCCGTTCGTGTCGAGCTCCGGGAAGTCCAGCAACGAGACGAGCGTGCGGTCGACCTCCCCGTCCCGCGCCCACGGCATGTCGAGGTCCTGGCGCTGCACCAGCTCGCGGAGGAGGCGGAGCAAGCGAAGCATGCGCGAGCGGGTGAGCCGCGCCGCCACGTGGTCGAACGTGAACTGCGGCGCCAGCGCGACGAGGCCCGGCAGATCCAGCCGCTCGCCATCGAGCGCAGTCACCCGCTCCTCGAACAGGCCCGCTTCCGCGACCGCCGCCTCGAGGATGGCATGGTTGAAACGCCAGCGTCCGCGCTCCTCGACGGCGCACCCCTCGAGCTCCGGAAGGCGCCGCTCCACATACGCCTCCACCGCGCGCATCATGCTGCCGATGCGCCCGCGGGCGAACCGCGCCCGCGTCCGCCATGGCGCGCGAAGCAGACCGACGACGATCGGCGACTCCGGCATCGGCGCGGCCGCCACGTCGCCCTCTTGCAAGACCAAGCTCGCACCGACGTCCTCCGGGACGTCCGACGCGAGCACCGCTTCGACGTGCCGCGCGGTCGTCGCGAGCGCCAGCTGGCTGCCCCGCGGATCGGCCGCACGAAGCGCGCTGATCAGAGACGACTGGCCGACCTCGAACGCGAAGGCGAAACGTGCGCCCTCCCCCGCGCCCACGCCCTCGGCGGCAACACTCACCGGTTCTGCAGCCGCGCCGCGCCAGACGAGCTGCCCGCCGCCCCGCACGGGGCGCCCCCCCTCGAGACGGGGCCGCGCCCGCACCCACAGCACACCCGGCGCGCTGGGCGGAAGCGTGAGCTCGACGCGGTCCTCCGCGCCCGTGAGGGTCGCGCGGGCCAGCGGCACCCAGTGTTCCGCGAGGCGGGCGAGCGCCACGACCTCGACCGGTCGCCGCGCCACCGACGGCCGCCGACGCACGTTGACCACCACGGCGTCCTGCACCCGGCTCGGCACGTCGAGCACCAACGTCGCGTCGGGGTCCACCGGCACACAGAGGGATTCCGTGTGCTGCGCCACCGTCACACGCATCGGCATCGCCGACGGGCCACCACACCCCCGTACGTCCTCGGCGGCCGGGCCGACCGGCCCCTGGACCCGCGCCACTCCGTCGGCATCGGTCCGCACCGTTTGCGGAGCGCCCATGCGCGGGGCCGCCACACGTGCCTCGGCGTCGCGGAGCGGCTCCCCGCGCGCATCGGTCAGCCGTAGGTAGACCCGCCCGTCGAGCTGGGGCACCAACGCCCCCCCCGAGACGGAGAACGCGACCGCGAACGGGGCGCGCTGGGCCCGCACGTCCACGCGTTGGGACGCCCTCCCCCATGCCGCGTGGGTCACCCGAAGGTTCGTTCTCACTGGAGCGCTCGGACTCAGCCGCCAGCTCAGGCGCGCGCGCCCGGCGGCGTCGGTGCGAACCGGCTCTTCGATCGTCGGCGCCTCGACCCGGGCGCCGCGAAGCGGACGGCCCTGCCGGTCGCGCACGAACACCGCGACCTCGACCCGGCCGCCCACCGGCACGACCTCTGACGCGGCGCGCGCCTCGACCCACATGGTTGCTACCGGATCCTCCGCGAGCTGGATCCAGCGTCGGGCGGCTGCGATCGATTCCCCGTGCACGCGGATGCGAACGCGGTTCTCGCCCGTGACCGTCACATGGGTCGCGAACGTGCCAGCGCGGCCCGTCACGAGCTCCTCGGTGTGGACAGGCACATCGTCTCGGTCCGCGGTCAACCTCATCGGGACCCCCACCGCCGGCCGTCCGGTCGTGCGGTCGATCAACTGACCGAACGCCGTGACGGTCGACCCCGAAGCCACACGCTCCCGGTCGACGAACAACCTCGCTTCGTAGCGATGTACCCGGTTGAGGCGCACGGCGAACACCCGGCGCACGCCGTTGCGCTCCGCCGCCAGACGGATCTCTGGCGCTCCATCTTCGAAGTCGTCCGGCATCGGGATGACCAGCTCAGCCAACCCGTTCTCGTCCGTGGTCGCGCTCGCCACGACCTCTCCCGAAGCGTGACTCGCCGTCACCTCCAAGCTCGCACCGGGAGCAGGGCGAAGATCGCGACGACGCAGGACCTCGTAGAGCGAGACGAACCAGCGCACCGCGCCGCCGGGGAGCGCGTCGAGCGAGCCTTCGATCCCCATGTCGAGGCCGGTCACCTCGCCCGCGCGAACGGCGCGCCGGGTGTACTGGGCGCGGGCCGGAGGGGCCCATGCGAGGACGACATACGACACCAGCAAGAGCGTCAGCCATGTGGAGCGGTTCACGGCGTCACCTCCTGACGGGCAATGTGGAGTTCACGAGGGGGCACGACCGTCGCGTCCCCTCCGCTCCGGTCACGCGCGGTCACCCCCAGGCCCTGGAGGTGTCCGGCCACGCTCCAACGGAGCGGCAGCGGAACGGTGGTGCTGCGCCCAGGCAGGATGGGGGGAAGCGTGATCTCGAGGACGTCCTCCTCCACGGTGACCCCGAGGCCGCGCATCTCTCGCTGCCGCGCCTCGGCGGGCAACTCGGCACCCGTCGGCAACACCACCTCGAGTCGCGGCGCGGGCAGCGTGCGGGGCGTCTGGTTGCGCAACGTCAGCGTCAGCTCGGCCGTCTGGTCGAGGCCGCGAACCTCGCCCTCGAGCGACACCGCCAGCGCTCCCGGGGGCGCGCCTCGCGCGCGGTGAGGAAGGCCGAAGTGCGCCGTCGCCCCCACACGAACCGGAGCCCCGGCGCGCACACGCACGAGGTGTCGGCCCGGAGAGGCGAGACCGGGCGCGTCGTAGTGCGCGGCTCCGCCGGAGAGCGAGACGCGCGTGTGCTCCCCGTCGATCCAGAGTTCGACGGACTCCACCGCCGGCCCGGCCATCAGCCGCTGCGTCACCGCACGCCCGATCGCCGTCGCGCGCGCGGCGAGCCGATGCCCCTGGCCCGTCCAGCGACCCACCGTCGCGAGGTAGCGGAACGACTCGGCGCGGCGGTCGACCCCTGACTCCGCCAACGCGGCGAGCAGAGTCGGCTCGATCCGACCGGCCTCGGTCACCACCCATCGGTCTTCACCGATGACAATCACGAAGGGCTCGATGCGGCGGAGCAGCTCGCGGACGCGCTCCGGGTCCCCGCCGGCCTGGCTGAGTGCGGCTGCGCTCCAAACCCACGTCTCGGGGTCCCGTACAACGGAGACGGAGCGCGCGGCGAGCCGATCCCGGAGGCGCTCGATCAGGGTCTGCACGTCCGCCACATCCGGTCGGCGACCCGGCTGTTGCTGGACCGGAGCCAGCGCGAGCAGCACGGCGGCGTAGCGTCGGAGCGACGGCCCGATGTCGTCTTGGGCTCGGCCCCGGCGAAGACGGATGAGGGACGCGGTCAGGTCGAAGACCTGGTCCGAGAGGGTCGAGTCGTCCACCTCGTCCTCGTCCCACCCCGCGGCGATGGAGAGGGCGAGCGACTCCGCGCCGCCTCGGGCGCCGAGAACCCCGCTCCCAGGCCACATCTGCCACGGCCCGGAGCGCCCTCCGGGGAGGAGCGCCGGACCGGCGGCCAGGTCCACGCCGCCCGCGCGCGGGGCCGCGCCCGACGGGACGTCGAGCGCCAGCGTGAGTTCCCCGTCGGTCAAGCCCTCCGCGGTCTCTTCCATCCGGCGCGAGAGCGCGCGCACCGAGAGCGAGCGGCGCACCGCATCGAGCACGTCCCCGTCGAGCTCGGTGGCGACCACCGAGAGCGCACCCTCGCCGATGGCTGTCGGTCGGATCTGTACGGGCACGACGGCCGCCCCCGCCGGTGCGATGGTCACCTCGGTCGGGTCCACATCCGCGATGCCGAGCGCCGCGTCCCCGACGAGCGAGAGCCGAACGGTCCTTGGCTGATCGCCCCGGTTCGACACCCTGAGCGGCAGCTCGATCCTGTCACCGAGGTGCACCACCGTCGGGATCGGGGCCTCCACCACCAGATCGCGCGTCGCTTCGACGCGTGCGCGGGCGGAGGCAAACCAGCCGTCCTCGCGCCACACGATCGTCTCGACGAGATAGGTCGTCACCGCGTCGGCCAACGGGATCTCGAGGGTCGTCTCCCCATCCGCCGCGAGCTCGATCTCGGGCAGGAACGTCAAGGTCGGAGGGAACCGCTGCCGAACCAATCTCCCCAGATTGCCCGCCGTCAGCGCGACTCGCGTGCTCGCGTTGCCGGACCGAATGCGAGGGACCCGGCCGGCGCCCCGCCCGTAGCCGCTTCCACCGCCGCCGCCCATGCCGTGGCCGACCAACCCTAGATTCCCGAGGCCGATCGTGCCCTCCGAGGTCTCCGCCGAGACGAGGTCGCCGATCCGGTCTTCGGCCATCTCGGGGTGCGTCCGCCGGAACGCTTCACGCATCGCGTTGAGTGCGCCGTCGGTCACCGAGAGCACGGCGATGGCGCGCATCAGCTGGTCCTCCCCCGAAGCCGCCGCGTAGGCGGTGCCTCGCGGCACGACGCGGGCGAACGGATCGCGGACGTCGTCACCGGTGCCGAACCGGCCGTCCGGTCCGGGCGAAACCCACTCGAGGTTCTGGGCGCGCGCCCCGAGCACCACGCGGGGCGAGCGCGTCTCACGGAGCGCGAAGTGGCCTCCCCACGGATCATCCAGCGTGTGCGGGCCAAGCTGCGCCGAAAGCTCCGGGGCCCACCGGTGCACCGGCGCGCGCGCCGCCATCCGCTCTCTGGGGGTCGCCTCCTCACCCGGGTCGAGGAAGCGCGCGAGCGCGAGCATCAGGGACACCAGACGGCCACGCGCGACGCGCCGTGCCACCGCGTCGAACGTGAAGCCGGGCGCCGCCTCGGTGATGTGCGCCGGCGTCAACGGCGCCCCACCCAGGGTGGTCTCGTCGCGGTCCCGAAACAGATCCTCACGGAACCGGCGCTGCGGTCCGGTCCCTTCCACGACGTCCTCGAGCGTGCCGCGTGCTAGCCCGTGTCGAAGCGCCTCCTCCGCCGCTTGCATCGCCCCGTCGATCCCGTGGCGCGTGAGCACGCGCGCGAATGGGTAGGGGTCGCGCAGCACGCCGCGGGCCCCCTCGTGGTCCGGAGAGGATTCCGGGCTCGCCAGCCCCAACGCGTCCAACCGTGGGTTCATTTGAGGCGCGAGAGCGTCCAGGGTGTCGTGCGACGCGAGCGCGACACGGACGAGACGGCTCCCCGGCGAACCGGTGCGAAGGAGCGCCTGCTCGAAGCGGTCGGCCAGGAACCGCTCGCGGAACGGCCTCTCTCCCCCGTGCGCCGAAAGGTCGCGGACGGAAAGCGCCGCGTAGCCGCGACGACCCGGTGTGGTGTGCAGCGTGAGACGCGCCGTCTCCCCCACGGCCACGCGCGTGGTGTCCGGGTCGAGACGCGGGGCGGCAGGAGACGAGGGCCGCACCACAAACGCGGTCGTGGCGCCGGTGCCCTCGAGCGACTCGTCTCCGAGCACCGGGCGCGCGCGAACGCGCAGCAGTCCCAGGTGCGGCGGCGCTGCAAACACCACGCGCTCGGTCGAGCGCCGACCAGACGCGGGAAGCCAACGAACGTCGAGCGGTCGACCGTCCGCGAGCAGCTCCACGACGATGTCCCCCTCGAAGCGTGGGCGTCGCAACACCGTCACCGTGAGCGGCTCACCCGGAGCCACGACCAGTCGATCGACCACCGGAGCGACATCGCTGCTCTGGAGCACACGCACGGCCGCGCGTGTGCGGCGCTGCAGAGGGCCGTCCACCCGCACCTGAACTGGTGCTTCGTCCGCCCCCGTCTGCCCCCTCATCGTGGCCCCGCGCGGCACACGCACGGGCAGCTCGACGAGTCCATCGTCATCGGTGCGGCCCACCGCCTCGCCGCCATCGAAGATCGCCCCGGAGAGCGTCACACGCGTGCCGGCGGCCGGAGGGCTCCCGTACCCGTCGTGAAGACGCGCGAAGAGGACTTCGTCGACCTCGGGCAACAGGCCTCCGTGCGGCGGAATGAGCTCCACCTCCAGCGTCTGCGGAACCGCGAGCCGCAGCGAGGCCCCGCCGCTGATCGAGCCGAGCCCCGGGTGCCTGACGACGACGTTCATGTGCACGCTGCCGACGCGTCCCCCAAAGAAGCGGGGAGCGCGCACGCGCACCCGCGCGATCCCCTCTGCGTCCGTCGACATGGTCTCGGTGGCCTGCCCGTTGACCGTCGTTTGCACCGAGGCACCCGACACGGGCGCGCCGTCGGGCGTGTGCACCGTGACGACCGCGTCTCGCTCCCCGCCCGGCGCGACCGGCGTCTCCCCCAGGTCCACGTCGAGCAGGAGGCGCTCGTACGTGCGTGTCCCCACCGCGAACCGAGATGTGGCGACCCGCCGCTCGCCCGCGTGCACGTCGACCCGCATGCCGCCGAGCGGCGTGTGATCGGTCGTGGGCAGCGTCAGGTGGAAGACCCCCGACGCCCCGGTGCGCAAGGTGTGCGTGGTGGGCGGCAACGCGTCGCCGTCGAGCGCGACCTCGACCTCCACGTCGCCCAAGGGAGCCAGCGTCGCCTCGTCACGAACGAGACCCCAGATGTGCACCGTCTCCCCCGGCTCGTAGAGGCGGCGGTCGGTGTAGAGGATGACGCTCTCCGCCGGCCGCACCTGGACCGGGAACGAGAAACGCCGGTGGTCAGGGCCGACTTCGAACTCGAGCCGCGGGTCTCCAGGGCCGGCGTCCGCCGGGATGAGCACCGACATGACGAAGCGACCGTCGGCGCCCGAGGTGTGGGTGGTCCAGGCGCCCTCGTCGTCCTGCAGACGAGACGCGAACCGAGCGCGCAGCGCGGTGCCCTCGGGAAGGAGCGTCGCCAGACCGCGGACGTGCAGCGTGGTGCCACGCACGGGAGCCGGACGACCAGCGCGGACCGTGTCGCTACCCGAGAGCGCGAGCTCCCAGCCGGTGTACGGCGCCTGGGCGCGGGCCGACGAGCTCGCCCCAAGACAAAGAGCAGCGATCAGCAGGGCGAGCGGGATTGAAGATCGTCGAAGGGCCACGGCGAGACTCGACACCGGTTCCACCCGCAAGTTCCGTCAATGACGGATTCGGACGCGTGTGCGTCGACCCCGACGGCGCCGACGAGCCCGGGCACGGCCACGTCCTCGGCGTCCCACGCGCACCGACGGACGCGCCGCGGGGCGATCCACCACGACGCTCGCACGGGGCGGACGCGGGGCGTCGACCTCCACCCGGACATGGGGCGCAGGAGGGCGCGGACCGTTCACCTCCACCTGGACACGCGGGTCCTCCACCTCGACCGCGCCCCCTTCAGGTGGCGCCTCGACCTCGACCACGACTGGCGGCGGCGCGGTGGGCGCGACGATGACGACCTCGGGCTGTCGGCCGGCGTAGCGGGTCCCATCGACGACCATCGTGACCTCGACTGGCCCTGGGGCGGGGTGCACGCGGCGCAGGCGCCCCCGGTAGTGGCCCTCCGCGGGATCCCATACCAGCAGCACAGGGTGACTCTCTCCGTCGTCGGCGGGCACGCGCACGGTGAGTTGCGTCGTGGCCGGAGGGGGCGGCGCGTCCGAGCGCACGTGGGCGACCACCGTGCCGTCACCGTAGGGAGCGATCTCGAGCGGGTGAGGCCCGACGACGACCACCGTGCCCCCCTCGGACGGCGCTGGCGCAACGACCTCCGCTGCCGCAGCCGGGGAGACGGCAACTTGGACGGTCCCCTCGATCGCGGGCAGCTCCGACGCGGCGGACTCCTCCTCGGCGCCGCAGAACTGAAACCAGGCCAGCGCCATCGAAGCGAGCGCGATCCGTTCCCATCCCATGGGCACCTCCCCTGCCCAAGACTACCAGACCGAATCAAGGCATGATGCACACGCGCGGGAACGCACCGCGGTTGGCGGGTGTCTCTTTCGATGATGGAACGCGGCTACATCACTCTCTTCCGCTTGCGCGGAGTCCCTCTGCGCGCGCACTGGTCGGTGCCGCTCGGCGTCTTGGTCTTTTCGGGCATGCGCTTCGCGCCCGGCATTTGGCTGGGCATGCTCAGCCTCATCCTGCTGCACGAGCTCGGTCACGCCGCCCTCGTGTCACGCGCGGGCCTGGTCAACCTCGGCATCGACGTGACCGGCTTCGGGGGCCGGTGTCGCTGGGCGGGCAACCCGACGCCTCGCGAGCGCGCCGCCATCGCGTGGGGCGGTGTGCTCGCCCAGCTCGGGGTCTTGGCCGTGGCCGCGCCGTTTTGGTGGCTATGGGGCGATTCCCGCGGATTCCTCGGGGATCTGCTCTATGCGCTCACGAGCCTGAACCTGTTCCTGATCGCCCTGAACCTGGTGCCCTTCCCGCCGCTCGACGGGGCCGAGGCGTGGCCGTGGTTCAAGCTCGCCCGCGACGACCGCGCGCGAAAGAAGAAGTGGAAGGACAAGCTGGGGAGCGCGCCGCGGCGCGACCCGAAGGCCGCCCCGCAGACGCTGCGGGAGGCGCTCGACGAGGCGGACCGGAACCGCTGACGCCGATTGACGAGGAGCCACGGCCGCGCCATCTTGAGCCCCGAGCCGATGCGCAACTGACCTGAATCCGATCTCGACGCTCCCCAGCGCCCCCGCGGGGCGCGAGCGTCGATCCTCTCGTCCGATTCGCGTGTTGGTGCTGCATGACCTCCCTTCGTCTCCTCGACGTCGACTTTCTCTATCCGTCCACCGATGCGCGGCCTGAGCGCCGCGTGTTCGATCGGCTGACCCTCGCCTTTCCGCCGGGATGGACCGCAGTCGTCGGCCCCAACGGGACCGGCAAGTCGACCCTTCTCCGTCTCCTGTCCGGCGCGCTGTCGCCCGGTTCCGGTCGTGTGGAGGCGCCCGACGGATTCCGGATCGCCTACTGCGAGCAGGCCCCGGAAAACGCGCCCGCTTCGGTTCATGCCTTCGCCGCGCGCTGGGACCGGGACGCCGGACGGGCGCGGGCGCGATGGCAGCTCGACCCGGACACGCTGTCCCGTTGGGGGACGCTGTCCCACGGCGAACGGAAGCGGTGGCAGGTGGCCGCCGCGCTGAACGCGGGCGCTGACGCGCTCTTGCTCGACGAGCCCAGCAATCACCTCGACGTCGGCGCGCGAGCGCGGCTGCTCGCGATGCTCGGTTCGTTCCGCGGCGTTGGGGTCCTGATCTCGCACGATCGGAGCTTGTTGAACGCCCTCGCGCCGCGCACGGTCTGGCTCGAAGGCGGGTGCGCGCGGGTGTTCGCGCAGGCCTTGGACGCCGTGCACGCGCAGCGCGACCGGGAGCGCACGAGCCAGCAGGAAGCGCACGCCGACCGAAAAAAGAAGCTGAAGCGGCTGAAGACGGAGCGGGAGGCGCGCCGTCAGACCCTCGCCCGCGCGGAGGGCGCGCGCTCGGCGCGGCGGCGCATGAAAGACGCCCGGGACGCGGACGGACGCTCGGTCAACCGAAAGGCCCGCGCCGACGCCGCAGCCGCTCGTCATGCACGGCGACGGGCCGAGATGGAGCGCAGGACCGAGGGAGCTGCCCGTGCGCTCGACGCGATACGGGTCGACAAGCCGTTGGGGAGAGCGCTCTCGTTTGCCCACGCGGAGGGCCGCACCATTCGGGTCGCGCACAGCGGTACGCACACCGTGTTCGACAAAGACGCGCGCATCTGGGTGACCGGGCCGAACGGGGCGGGCAAGAGCACGCTGATGCGCGCCTGGGCGAGCGCGTGGCCGGACGCTGCAGTGCTGGTGGTCCCTCAGGACATGAACCGAGCGGCGAGGCGCGCTGCCCAAGCGCGGATTGCCGACCTGCCGCCGGACGCGCGCGGCCAAACGCTGTCGTGCCTCGCCGCGCTCGGCGTGCCGGCTCGCCAAGCGCTCGACTCCCCGCAGCCGTCCCCGGGGGAGGCGCGCAAGATGGTCCTGGCGGAGGGCCTGACCCGCGGGGTGCGGTGGCTGCTGCTCGACGAGCCGACGCATCACCTCGACCTTCCGAGCGTGCTGCGCCTACAGGACGCGCTCGTGGCCTACCGAGGGGGACTCGTGCTCATCACGCACGACCGCACGCTGGCCGAAGCCTGCACCGATCGCACCTGGCGCGTGAGGGACGGCGCGATCGAGGTCGGTTGACTACCGATCCAGCATCACGAGCCCGTTGCGACGGCGCGCATAGGCGGGCGTGTGCGGCCGCGCGAGCACGACGTCGGGGTCGCTCTTGCGTGAGGGGGCGGCGCGCGAGCCGGTGCTGCGCGGGCTCACCGCGGCCGCGACTTCCTGGTCGGGCCGCGCCTCGTCCGCTTCACGACCGACGCCAGCGGCGCAGAGCGTGACCTTGACTTCGTCTTCCAGCGACGGGTCGACGGCCACCCCGAACAGGATCTCCGCGTCGTCGTCGACGAGTGCCTGCACGCGGGCGGCGGCGCGGTGGATCTTGCCGAGGCCGAGCGCCCCGTCGACGGTGAAGCTCATCAGCACGCCGCTCGCCCCCTCGAGACTGCGGTCCGCGAGAAGCGGGCAGCGAAGCGCGTTCTCGATGGCTTGGCTCGCGCGGTCCGGGCCGCGGCCTTCCCCGATGCCGAGCAGGGCGCGCCCTCCGTCGGTCAGCACGGCGCGCAGGTCCGCGAAGTCGAGGTTGATGAGCCCCGACTGCGTGACCAGGTCGCCGATGCCGCGCACTCCGTCGCCGAGGATGCGGTCCGCGAGCGCAAACGCCTCGAGCGCGCTCGGGTCGGACAGGCCGAGGTCGAGGAGCCGGTCGTTTTCGATCACGAGCAAGGAGTCCACCTGCTCTTCAAGCGCGTCGAGCCCCGCCTCCGCGAGCCGGCAACGCCGCCCGCCCTCGAAGCCGAACGGCACCGTGACGACGCCGACCACCAGCGCGCCGGCCTCCCGGGCGAGGTGTGCGATCAGGGGGGAAGCACCGGTGCCCGTGCCGCCACCGAGGCCCGCGGCCACGAACACGAGGTCCGCACCTTCGAAGAGCCCCGCGATGTCCCGCGACGACTCTTGCGCGGCGGCGAAGCCGACCGACGGCCGACCGCCCGCACCGAGCCCGCGCGTGGTGCGCTGACCGAGCACGAGGTGCCGATCGGCCGGGTGGTCGACGAGCGCCTGACCGTCCGTGTTCAGGGCGCAGAGGGTCGCCCCCTCGATGCCCTCGCCGATGAGATGACGGACGGCGTTTCCACCCGCTCCACCGACGCCTACCACTCGAACGTCCGCGCCGATTTGCGTGCTGCTCATGGTCTTGCGGCTATCACGCGAAGATCGACCGCGTAAAAAAAGGGGCGCGCGGGGTAGGACAAAGGCCTACCCCACCCTTCACTCCTCGAGCTTGCGCTTGAGCGCCGCGAGCTCGTCTTCGATCGCCTCTCGATCGCGCTCGTCGTCGGCCTTCTTTTGCACGGCCGCTTCCTCTCGCGCCTTGGCCGCGCGCCGATTCTCGGCTGCCTGCTCGAAGTCCTCGCGGATGGCGTCCGCCTTCTCGTAGACACGTGCGCCCACCTGCTCCACGGCGCTCTTCGCGGTCTCCTTCGCAAGGCGTCGTCGGGCCGCCGGAGACAGATGCTGCAGCAGAGTGTCGAGCAGGCTCATCGAGCGGAGGATAGCGCGGTGGTACCGTGGGGCGATGCGCGCTTCCCACTGGACCGGTCTCGCCCTCGCCGTCTCGCTCCTCGCGTTTGCGACCGGGACCCAGCTCGACGTCGCCCAGCCGCTCCCCGTGGCCCCCGTCGCACGCACCGACGCCTCACCTCAGCAAGCGAGCTGCGGTGACGGACGCTGCCAGCCGCCCGAGGACTGCGACACCTGCCCGAGCGACTGCGGGTCCTGCTGCGGCGACGGACGCTGCGCGCCTCCCGAGGATTGCAACAGCTGCCCGACCGACTGCGGATCGTGCTGCGGCGACGGGCGCTGCGCACCCCCTGAAGACTGCAACACGTGCCCGGACGACTGCGGCGGCTGCTGAGCTAGGAACGACGGCGGCGCACCGCGAGCACGAGTCCGACCAGCACCAACGGCACACCCGCGGGGAGCGACGAGCCCGAGCCGACCGACGCAGAGCAGTTGGTCCCCGTGAACCCCGCGGCGGCACCACCGCGCTCGGGGCAATAGATGATCCCCTCGCCGGGATCTTGGCAGGGGTTGGGGCACTCCCAGCTGCCGTCTTCCTGGCACCAGCAGTGGTGGATCTCGCCCGGCGAGCAGCCGTCGCTGGTCAACGCCAAGGCGCCCACGCAGATGCGGCGGTCGCCGGCCCCGAAGGCACCCGGCGCGACGCAGTGCGGCTCGCTCGTGTCGGGCTCGCGATCACACGGATTGACGTTCTCGACCGCAGGGCACATCGGGCAGTAGCTGCCGGTGCAGACATAGCGGTCGTTCGACGTGCTGCCCGAGCGGGCCGAGCCCTCGCACATGCTGTCGGCGCCGCGACCGTACTCGCCGTCGAGGCCCATCTCGCGGAAGGCCTGCGCGACGTTGCACGCGTCGTCGGGCGTGAACCCGTGGCGGCCGTTGCGCGCCCAGCTGTCGGCCTCTTGCACGATGGCGTCGCGGAACGCTCGGAAGCGCTCGGTGCCGGAGCCGCCACGGAAGCCGAGCGTGAAGTACATGAGCTGCTCGGCGCGCTCGCGCGGCATGTCGTACTCGTTGACGAGACGCCAAAACGGCGTGCTCAGGAAGTACGTCCAGTCATGGATGTCGAGCGAAGAGCCCTCCACCCGCGACAAGTCCGACGCGCTGTTCGCCGTGTATCCCGCGGCGCGGAAGGCGTCGTAGCTACGCTGGTCCTCGCGCCCCGGTGGGCTGTTGAACGACTGGCCTCGGTAGCCGCTGCGCACGCGGTCCATGAGCCAAGGGTCACAGAACACCCAGAAGACATCGGCGACCGCCTCCTTGATCGTGCCGGCCTCGCGGTTCTGATTGCGCAGCGTGTCGTGCAGCGCGTGCCCGTACTCGTGGCATACGACGGCCTCCGAGCGGGCCGACGCCGTGCCCAAGTACACGATCCCGTACGAGTACCAGCCGGCGGAGTTGTTGACGCTGCTCGGCTCAGTCATGAAACGAACGCCATCGCCACCCACGCGGGTGATCGGGATGGAAGGGTGTGTGCTGGCGCGCCAGCCGTTCTGGCCTGAGGCGCGCTGGACGCGGTTGGCGATGTCGGCCCCCCACATCCACACGTCGCGATCCGCCGCGTTCAGTCCGCCCGGAGCGGTCATCGGGCCGCTCGGCGCCGTGGCGATGAGCACGTGGCCGCTCATGTTGGCGCGGCTCGACCCCGGGAGCGGCGTTGGGTTGGGACGGTGGATCTCGACGGTCGCTTCGTCGAACGTGGAGTAGGACTCCAACACCTCGAGCGTCGTGTCTTCGAGCACCACCCCGCGGTCGGTCCCGTCGACGAACCACGCCGCCACGGGCCGCCCCGGGTTGAACACAACCTGAGTGACATCGCCGATCTCGCCGGCGTCCAAAACCGCGGCGCGCACCTCGGCTTCGGTGGATGTGAAGGAGGGAGGCGTCGGGAGATCGACGAACAGCCGCGCCTGCACGCTCGTCACGATGCCCGTTGGATCCATCTCGATGTCCATGTTGGCGCGGTGGCCACGCACGCCTCCAATCACTTGGTCGAAGCGCACCGTCGCCCAGCCATCCGGGGCGACGAACGCGTCCACCTCCACCAGCTGGTCAGCCGGCGCGCCGAACACGCCCGCGTGACGCGAGAGGAAGTCCGCCGCGCGGGAAGACGGCGAGTCACCGGTGGTGCCGACGCGCATGGTGACGTTGTCAGGCGCGCCCGTCTCGTCGCTCGAGGTGTAGTCGATGTCCGTGGCGCTCTCCGTTTGCAGCGTATCGATCGCCGCCTGGAGCGACGCGCGCTGCACCAGCGAGACGACACACCCGAAGGTGTCGGCGCGGGTCACCCGAAGCGTGGTCGGCATGTCCGTCGGCACGTCGAGGGTGATGGAGCGCGGATCGGTCCCGACGAGCTGCGACGTCACGTCGTCGTCGCCGAACAAGACCCGCACGCGGTCCTCGCCGGCAGAGATGGCGATGTCGGCCTGGGGACCCGTGCGCACGGTCGTCTCGAGCAAGCAGTCGACGGGAAACCCGTTCACCGTGACCGCGAGCGCGAACTCGTCGCGAAGGGGCTCTTCGGAGACACATCCCGTGAGGACGACCACCGCGAGCATGCAAGACCAACGACGCATGCACTCACTAGCCGCAAATATCGTGCCGTGCACCAGAGCCGTCCGACGCGCTTGCTCACGTCCCTAACTGGGGTTGCACGTCCCCACTTCTGACACCCCTCGGGGCAAAGGCGCACGGCGTGCTCCACGGATGACCCGCGTTTCGGGATGCACGTGAACGAGCTGTGTTCACCACAGCAAGCTGAACGAGCGGACGGAACACGAGCGCCCGAGCCTCTCGCGAGGCCCGGGCGTTCGATCAGGTCAGCCGCTTCATGATCGGGGCGAGCTGCGCCAGCCCGTCCTCCCCGATCGACAGCTTGACCTCCCCGACCTGACCCGCGATGCGCTCGAGGGCCTCCAGCTCCTTGAGCCGGAGCAGGACGGGGTTGTCGGCCATGACCTTGGCCGCGTTGGCCAGGGTCCGCGTCGCCGCCGCCTCCTCCTTGCGGAGAATGACGTTGGCGTCGGCCTGCTTCTGCGCCTCGATGACGCGGTTGAGCAGGAGCTTCATGTCACCGGGCAGGACGATGTCCTTGACCCCGACCGCATGAATCGCGACCCCGAAGGACCGCGCCTCGTGCTCGGTGCGCACCATGAGGTACGTGGTCAGCGCCTCGCGACCCTCGAGCAGCTCGTCCAGCGTGACTCCCGAGACGTGCTCCCGCACCGCCAGCTGCACCAGCGTGTAGAGCGCGGCCTCGACGTCAGCGATGGTGTGCGGCGCGGTGGCCGGATCCAGAGGCGCAAAGTCGAGCGTGAGCGAGAGCCGCAGCGAGACCTTGTCCCGGGTCAACAGCTCCTGCCCCGCGACCGTCAGCTGCTTGCGACGCATGTCGACCAAACGTACCGAGACCGGCGCCGCAGCGTGGTTCCAGAGCGCGTAGCGCCCGGGCTCCAACACCCGCTCGAACTTGCCGCTGATGTACAGCAACCCGCGCTGGTACTCGAGCACCGTGGTGTCGACGACCTCCCGCTTCGGGATGACCGCCAACAGCTCGTTCGTGAGATTCGCGAGCGGCTGCCACACGTCGTAGACGTGCACCGTCACTGCGGGGTCGACGGTCCAGTAGCGATGGAGACCCGGGCCGAGGAAGCGAACCGGAACGCCGTCGCGGAAGAGCACACCGCGCTGGTCGCCCTCGATCCGAACCTCGTCGAAACTCTCAGGAGCGAGACACGCGCGCACCTCGGCCGCCACGTCGAAGACGAGCTCACGGACGTCGAGCGTCCTCTTCTCGAGCTGACGGAACCCCGCGTACTCGCGATGCCGCCCAGGACCGAGGGTCTTGGTGGGCAAGCCGTCCCGGAACAGGACGACACGCTGGTGGAGCTGAACATGGAAGATCTGATGAAACATGGGCTGCCTCCCTTCGAGGCAGGGGAGCGGCCGAGGCCGCTCCGGCGACGCACGCCAGAGGGACGCGCGACAGAGCCAGTGGAGCGCCGGCCGAAGCCGGTCGCGAACAGGTGGACGAGGGTGCGCACACCCGGGCGAGCGGGGGCGCTCGAGCCGCGGTGAAGGCACCGAGGCGCGCGCGCGCCCGACCAACCCCATCGATCGGGGCGCGTTGGACGGACGGCAGGGAGGAGCGCGGAAGCACCCGTCCATGCCGTCGAGACCGCGGCGGACCGGACGAAGGATCGCCAAAGAGCGACACGGGGGCGAACGCCCCCTCGACCGGCTCAGATGTTTTCCGGTTAACAGCCGGTTGGGATCTGGATTGAGCAGTCCAGCGCGTTTTCCAATTTCGCCACCGCTGCACAAGCGAAAGCAGCGGGAGGGATTCGAACCCCCAGTTCCCTGGGATGATGCACGGAGCCCCTCGGAACACACCCATCCGGACACGCCCCTCGAAACGCGGACGGCGCCGGGGAGCGCGCGGCGGTGCGCCGCGACACGGGACAACGACCTGAGCGGCCGCTGCATCACCTAGAAATCAGATTTGATCGACATGAGAGAGTGGATACAACTTCACATTCTTCGCATTCACCTGCGAAAGGCTATCAATACGACGGCGCGACCTCACCCCGCCGCATGGTGCGCTGAAAAGGCAGCTCGGTTGGCCAGAAACCTTGCGGGCCAGGTGAACCGCTCCCATCGCCGCTCGGGCCGACAGCGGGCGATGGACACGAAAAAGGCCGCCGAACCCGAAGGTCGCGGCGGCCCTGCCTCACACGCGTGGGGTTCGTGTCAGGAAGAGCACTCCGCGAGATCACGGGCGGGCGGGGCTTCGCAAAGAGCAAGGCCGGCGCCGACGATGGGATTGGAGGGACTCATGATGAGCCGCGGTATGACTCAGCAGCGACCGATGGTCAAGCAACTTTCTTTCGGTTCAATGAGAAAAGAACCAAAAGCGAATCCGAGCTCAATCCGCGGTCTCGACGATGAGCGTTCCACGCCGGATGAGCCGCAGCACCGTGCTCAGGGTCTCGAGCTCCCGGAGGGGCGAGACGAGCACCAAGACCGCGAGCGCGCGCGGTCGGGCCAAGCAGTCGACGATGACCTGGGATGTGCCCTGAAGCCGTTCGCGCTCCACCCCGTCGGACACCGAGAGAATGTCCGTCACGCCGTATTGGCGGTAGCAGTCCTGGATGAACAGCCGCTCGGACTCGGCGAGCAGCGCCGCCACGCGCCCGTCTGTCGGGTTGCTGGCGAGGAGCGTGCGGAACACGTGCGCGGCTTCGGCGTATTGCTCTTGGCGCATCAACAGCTCCGCCTGATCGACGATCGAGGCCTCGACGTCCGGCCCGTGCGGCGTGCCCTCGACGTCGACCAAGCCGCGGTTGCGCAGGCGATGCACGCGACGCAACAGCGTCGGACGGGAGAGCCCAAGAACCAGACGCGCCTCGCCGAGCGCCGGCGCCTGCTCGGCCAGCCGGCGGATGCCCTCGTCGATCGGGTCGAGTGAGACCTCTCCCACCGGGCGATCGGTCGCCGCGAGCCGTGCATCGTCCTGGGGGTACGCGTCCCGGACCGCGGGCCACTCGTCGAGCAGCCGGAGCCCTTCCATCAAGAGGAACGCCACCGGCACGTCCAGCGGCACTGTGCCCTCGGGGACCTGGAAACCCTCGCTCCCCTCGGCGTGCAGCGAGAACGAGCCGCTCGAGGCGAGGAACAGGTCCAGCAGCCGCGCCAGCGCGACCGCTCTCCGCGCCGGACCCGGCCCTGCCGCAGTCTCCTGTGCGGCGAGCCTTCCCTGCTTTGGGGGCGGGGAGGTGCCCACGACCATGCGCTTGTCAGCGACGATCCATGAGCGGTGCCCGCCGGCCGTCTCGATGTCGATGAGCACACGCCCGTTGGTCGCGTCGACCCACTGCAGGACATCGGCGAGCGCCATCGTTTCGAAGTCACCTCGCAGCACGCGGCGACGCTATCACATGGCCAAGGGTCGGACCGCGGCCCGAAGTTCGTGCGTGTCTGCGCGAGCCCGGCTGCGCCAGGCATCGCCTGAGCGACAAGGCAAGTTGCGGGAAGCGGGGCCCCGTCTGCTAGGGTCGGCGCGTGACGGTCGTCAATCCACTGGCGCGTGAGATCTCCGCCAAGATCGTGTTCTACGGGCCGGGGCTCTCGGGCAAAACGACGACGCTCAAGTACATCCATTCCGCGGTGAAGCCGCAGCGCCGCGGTGAGCTGGTGACGCTGGCGACCGAAGGCGACCGCACGATCTTCTTCGACTTCCTGCCGCTGCACGTCAAAGAGGTGCAGGGCATGGGCGTGCGGTTCCAGCTGTACACCGTGCCCGGCCAGGTGTTCTACGAGGCGACGCGCAAGCTGGTGCTCTCGGGCGCGGACGGCGTCGTCTTCGTTGCGGACAGCCAGAAGCGGATGCGGGACGCCAACCTCGCGTCGCTCGACGACCTCTACCGGAACCTTCGGGCGCACGACCTCGACCCAAACACGTTCCCGCTCGTCTTCCAGTTCAACAAGCGCGACCTGCCCGAGATCATGAGCGTGCCCGAGATGCACGCGGCGCTGAACCACCGGGGCGTCGCCGAGTTCGAGACGCAGGCGACCACGGGCGGCGGGGTTCTGGACTCGCTTCGTCAGATCTCGCGCTCGGTGATCTCGTCGCTGTGGGAGCGCTTCCCGAAGCCGACCGAGACGCGGGTGACCGTCCCGCCGCTCAACGACGGCATCGAAGCCGAGCTCGCCCGGGTGTCGCTCAAGCTCGGAGGCGGCGGCTTCATCGCGCTCGCCCCGGAAGAGGAGGCGCCGCAACCTGAGCCCGCCCCCGATGGCGCACTGTCGTTCGCCCCGCTGTGGGAGGGGGCCGACGCGGCCGGCGTGGCGGCAGTCGAGAACGCGGCGCGCGACGGGGCCTACGGACGGGCGCTCACCCTGGCCGTTCAGGCGATGGTCGAGCTGCTGGACAGCCTGCCGGGCACGGGCGGCCAGGCGAGCCCGATGGCCAAGGCAGCGCTCCTGGGCCTCGACGGGCGAGAGTTCCTGCGCTTCTGCCGGCTCGCGGGCCTGCACGCGGGGAGCGCGACCCAGAAGGACGCCCTGTTTGCGCTTTACATGCTGGTCTCGGCCCGGCTCAAAGCCTCGACCGTCTGACGTCCGTCAGCGCACGCTGCACCAGGGACGGTCAACACGGCAACTGCGCGCGCTGCGGCGAGCGCTCTGTCCTTGGTGCCGATGCTGGCTCGCCGAGCGCGCGCTCCGCGTAGTGTGCGCGGATCGCATCGGCGACGAGCGAACGGATGGCGATGCTCCCGCTCTCTGTCGCTACGGTCGTGGGCGCTCCGGCGGGAACTCGTGGCCGCCGTGCTCGGCGGGGGGCAGCTCCGTCGCGTTGCGGACGCCTCGACCGCTCCCGCCAGCGAACCGTTCGCCCGGCTCGCGCTTGTGCTCGGCGTTGGCGAAACGCTGCCTTTCATGGGCCGGATCGGGGGGTCGGTGGGGGGTAGTCTGCCGCCATGGCGAAACGCTCCTTTGCGGTCGAGAGAAGCGGTCCCAGGCGGCTGCGCATCGAATCCAAGGGGGGCTTCAAAGAGACGCGCATCTTCTGGGCCGACGAGCTCGTCGGTGAGTACGTCCAGGAG
>JBGCFC010000128.1:0-24008 GCA_045106715.1 Sandaracinaceae bacterium | reverse complement strand
CGGGGACGAGGATGGAGAACAGCGACCACAGCTCGCCCAAGTGGTTCTCGAGCGGGGTGCCCGTCAACGCGAGGTGGAAGCCCGTGTCGAGCCGGACCGCGGCGCGCGCGCGGAAGGTCTTGGGGTTCTTGAGCGCGTGGGCCTCATCGAACACGACCGTGCCGAACCGGATGGGGGCGAGCCGCTCGATGTCCCGCGCCATCAGGTCGTAGCTCGTGACCAGGAGCGTGCCCGGCCCGACGTCCTTCAGGGCCGAGACGCGGTCGGTGCCGCGGTAGATGCGGACGTCCAGGGCGGGTGCGAACTTGGCCGCCTCGGCTTGCCAGTTGTAGGCGAGCGAGGTGGGCGCGACGACGAGCGCGGGACCGTCATGCCGCCGCGCGAGCAACAGCGCGAGCGCCTGAACCGTCTTGCCGAGACCCATCTCGTCGGCGAGGCACGCGCCGCTCGACCACTGACCTAGACGGAGCAGCCATGTCACGCCCTCCGACTGGTAGTCCCGCAGCTCTGCGTTCAGCTCCTCCGGCACGCCGGGTGTGCTCTCGTGGGCCGCGCGAATCTTGTCCGTGAGCCCCATCCAGAAGGCGCCGCGCTTCAGGTCTTCGCCGAGGATGCGGTCGACCGCGAGCACGGCCTCGGGGCGCACGACGACCTCGCCGTCCTCCACCGAGCTGACGTCACCGAGGCCGTCGATGCGGCTCTTGAGCTCGTCGGTCAGGCGGATGTAGTCGCCCTTGCGCAGCCTGACGAATCGCTCGCCGCGCTCCACTGCTCTTCGCAGCTGGGCCAACGACACGCGCGCCTCGTCCACCTCGACCCCGGCGTCCAACACCAGCCAGTCGCCGGCTTGCCGCGCGGTGACCTTGAGCGACGAGACGGTGCCCACCAGCCGGAGTCGCCCCTTGCCTTCGGGCCACTCGAGGATGAGCTCCTCATGCTCGCCGGCGCGCGCCAACAGATCGAGCGCACGCTCGGCCGAGGTCAGCAAGAAGCGGTGGCTCTCCAGCTCACGGGCTTCCGTGAGGCCAAGCCGCTCCGTCCAGAGCTCGGCCTCCCGCACCTCCTGGTGGAGATCGCGGGTGGTGTGGCAGCGCTCACCCGATGCGCGCCCCGACAGATGCACGGGACCCACCCCCGGAGAGAAACGCCGCTGGTCGCGGAGCGGGCTGACACGCAACCGCACCTCGAGGTCGCCGGCATCGTGGAGCACCAGCGCCAGCCGCGGGACGCGCTCCGGCTCGACCGAGCGCCCCGCAAGCTCGGGCGGCAGCCTCAACCCGACGGTCGCCGGCAGACGGGACAGCAGCTCCATCAGGCCTTCGTCCGCCTCGGGAGGAAGCCGCGGGCGCCAGCGCGCCGAGGCCTCGAGGAACACGCGCACCGCGTCCGGCAGGACCGCCGTTGCCAGCCGCGCCTCGTCGCCGTTGAGATGCGTGTAGACGGTTGGAGTCGCCATCCGGGACAGCAGCTCCACCGGGTCGAGGCGGCTTTCACCAACCCACACCTTCACGGTGCGCTCCGTCTCATCGAGCTCGATCTCGATGGCCGCCTCTTCCACGTGCACGCCGCGCTTCGGGTCCTCCGCCAGCACCACACGCGGGTGCCCAACCAGCGCCCGCACTCCGTCAGCGAGACTGCGCGCCAGGCCCCGCGCCACGCGTTCGTCGAGCGGGTCCGCGTCCGAGCCTTCGATGGCGTCCCGCTCGACCCGACGCCCCTTCGTCCAGCCGCGCTTGCCGCGACGCTGGACGACCGGCTCGATGGCCAGGGAGCCCGCCTCACGGGCGACGCGCCAGATCACCCGCTCCGGCTCCTTCGCCGTCTCGTCCGGGACCTCCATCGACCGGCTCAACTCTTCGAGGAAGCGCGGCCACGCCGCCCGGTCGGCGACTTCTCGGACCGCCGTGTGCAGCGGGTGATCGGGGTCGTGTACGGCGTCCGACCACCACTCGGCGAGCGCCCGTGTCCACGCCTCCCGTTCGGGGGGTGCGTACTGACTCCAGCGCAGGGTCGGAAGGCCCGCCTCCCGACCGAAGACCGACAGCGCGATCTCTTCCGAGGTGTTCCACACCGTCCTGACCGTGGCGACCAGCTCGGCGGCGCCCGGGTCGACGTGAAGGCGGGCGTCGGCGACATCCACCGGCGGCGGGGGCTCGTCCACCAGGACCGATTCCCGCAGACCGGCGAGCGCGTCGGCCAACGCCACCATGCCGTCGCCGATCGGCGGCACGCTCCACGACGCACGACGCCGGGTGAGCGCTTCGTGGCGTCCCAGCGCGTACGCCAGGTAGTCACGCACACCATCGCGCAGCGTCGGATCACGGAAGTCACGGGCGGCTCGAGACGCCCCCTGCAGCAGATCCCCAAGCGACATCGCGCTCGGGTCGACGCCCGCCTGCGCGGTCAGGCTGCGACGCACGAAGTGCCCCGCCGTCTCCTCCAGGTTCTTCGAAAGCAGCGGAGCGAGACCGTTCGATTCGACCCAGCCTGCGAGGTCCGCCCAGTCCGCTGGCGGCATCGTCGAAGGCGAGAGCTCCGGAGGGGCAAAGCCGGGCGCCGCCCGCTCGAGCGCACGCCACACGGCGTCTTCGACCCGCGCGCGATCGGAGCGCGCCAACGCGTCGAAGCGCGCCCCGGCTTCCACGTCGCGCAGCACGCTGTCGACCGGGGTGTCCTCGTCCGGGCTTACGCGCTGGCACGCGCTGGCGTCGCGCGGGTCATCACACGCCGCCAACACGGCGCGCCACGGCACCCCGAGGCGCGAGGCACCGTGCTCATCGGCGAGCTCCCGGACCAGCTCTCGAAGCTCCGTCACACAACCTCAGCGCGGTAAGGGGGGCGCAAACCCGCGGGGCAACTCATGCGCGGGGGGGTATAGCAGGAACGAAGGCGTTGGCCGCCAGCCGGTTCGCGAATTGAGAACACGGCCGGAACCCTCACCTCATTCAAAGCGCCTCGGCGAGCCACGCGGCGAGGCCGGCTCGGACGGGAGCCGGGATGCTGTGGCCTCCGTCGAAGGGGAGCCAGCGGACCTGCGCGCCCTCGGAAGCCAGCTCCTCTTGGAGCGCCCGCGCCGCCTCGAACGACAGCAGCGGATCGGAACGGCCGTGGCTCACGAAAACGCGGGCGGGAGGCCGGGACTGCATGCGCGCCTGCCAGCGGGCGTGGTCGACGGGGCCGCCGCTGAGCGTGGCGACGCCGGCGAGCGGGAACCGCAGCGTGAGGGCGACGTCCAAGGACAGCATCGCGCCTTGGCTGAACCCGCCGATCACGGTGCGGTCGGGGTCGAGCTGGCCCGACGTGTGGAGCGATGTGAGCCACGCGACGACGTCGCGGCGGGCCTCGGCCATCCCGGGGGGCGTCTCTGTTGAACGGTCCGCCGGTCGATCGCGCGCGAGATCCACCGGCCACCACGCTCGCCCGGACGGCGGGCGCGGCAGGGGGGCCTCCGGCAGCGCCACGCGCAGGCCGGGGTGCTGAGCGCGCAGGCTCTCACCGAACGGCACGAGGTCATCTCCGGGCGCGCCGTAGCCGTGCAGGAGAACGAGCAGCGGTCCGTCACCCGTGGGCTCGCCGACCCAGTGGACCTCCAGCGGGCGAACGGGGCCGGCCGGCGCCGGGGCAACGGTCTCCGCGAGGCGCGGCGGCGCGGGTTCGCCACCGCACGCGAGCAGCAGCAGCGAGAGGATCAGGACCTCAGGGCGCATCTTCCGCCGGCGGCGCTTCGCTCTCGGCCGCACCCGCTTCGGCCTCGGGGCGCGGCCGCGGGTCGACCTGGCCGTCTTCGCGGATCGAGTAGCGCACCAACGAACGCAAGATCTCGTTGCGCTGCAGGTTCCCGACCAGGCGCTTGACGTCCTCGTAGATCGACGGATCGACCAGCAGCCCGCCGATCGTTCCGCGGCCCGCCCGGACGTCCGCGACGATGGCGCGGAGGTCGCCGCTCGCGGCCGTGAGATTCGTGATGAGCCCACCCGCCTCGTCGCCGTAGAGGAGCTCGTGCGCGTTGTTGTCCCCGGTGCGCACGTCGCGGAGCAGCTGCGCGATCTCGGACGCGGCCGTGGCGAGGCTCGCCAGGAGGGTGACGCCCGCATCGCCATACAGAATCTCGTGCGCGGTGCCGTCGCCGCGCTCCACCTCGTTGACGATCCGCCGCACGCTGCGAACGGTCCGGTTCAGCTCCGTGCTCGTCTCGCGCAAGCCCGTCAACGCCCCCTGCACGTCGTCCGCCATCGACGGGTCCGTGAGCAAGCGCCGCACGGTGCCGTCGTTTTCGGTGATGAGGCGGGTGATCGCCTCGAGGTTGTGCACGATCGCGCGAAGATCCGCCTGCGTCTGCTCATCCCCCATCACCGTGGCTAGCCCGGTGGTGGTCGTCCGCACGTCCGAAACGACGCCTTCGACGTCGGTCCCCGTGTCGCCCAGGAAGGTCGTCAGGAGCGACTCCTCGACGACGGGCAACGTGGCGCCCTCGCGGAGCGGGCCGCCCTCGCCGATGCTCACATCGATCAGCTGGTCACCGAGCAGCCCTTTGCTGCCGATGGACACCGCGCTGCCCTCGCGCACGAAGCGGGCGGCGTCTTCTTCGATCCCCAGCTCCACGTCCACGCGCCCGCCGTCGACGAACGTCACCGACTGCACGGAGCCGACCTCGATGCCGCCGATCCGAATCGGGCTACCGGGGCGCAGGCCTTCCACGTCGGCGAACTCGGCGTGAAACGACGTCTTCGAAGAAAAGAGGGCGCTTTGGCCCCCGATCACGAAGACGAACACGCCGCCGATCAGCAGGGCAGCGGTGACAAAGATGCCGACACGGAGCTCGCTCGAACCGTTGTTCACGACTCACCCACCGTAGCGGAGCAGGGTCTCGGTGTCGTCCACCTCGGGCGCGTTGCCCTCGATGAAATCCTTGACCCGCTCGTCTGCCGAAACACGCACGTCTTCCGGAGTTCCTTCGAAGATGACATGACCGCGATCGATCATCGCGATCCGGTCGGAGACACGAAACGCGCTGGGCATGTCGTGCGTCACCACCATCGTGGTGACCTCGTATCGATCGTTGAGCTCGACGATGAGCTCGGTGATGTGTTGCACGGCGATGGGGTCGAGTCCCGTCGTCGGCTCGTCGTAGAGCAACACCTCGGGCCGAAGCGCCAGCGCCCGTGCCAGCCCGATGCGCTTGCGCATGCCGGTCGAGAGGCTCGAGGTGGCCATGTCGGCGGTGTCCGGGAGGCCCACGTCTTCGAGGCACTGCATGACCCGCTCCGCGATCTCTTGGTCGGTGTGCTGCGAATGCTCACGAAGCGGATAGGCCACATTCTCGCGCACGCTGAGGGAGTCGAACAACGCCGCGCCCTGGAACAGCATGCCGATCCTCCGCCGCACCGGCGCCATCTGTCGCTCGTTGTACTGGCTGATGATCTCGCCATCGAAGGCGATCTCCCCGGCGTCCACCTTGAGCAGGCCGACGAGCATCTTGAGCATGACGCTCTTGCCCATCCCGGAGCCTCCGATGATCGTCAGCGCCTCGCCGCGATGGATCGACAGATCCAGGCTCTTGTAGACCTTCTTGGGCCCGAAGGACTTCTGCACCTGTCGAAACTCGATCAGCGCCACGGGGGGGTCATAGCAAGCCAGGCGCGTCGCCGCCGCCGTCTATCAGCGAGCGCGCGCGCGTGGTACGGGCAAGGCACCCGCATGCGGTTCCGCCCCAAGTCCAGCGACAGAGACACGCCCTTGATGCGTTCCGGCGTCGTGTGGGCCTCGCTCGCCGTAGTGCTCTTTGCAACGGGCTGCGACAGCGGGCCCAGCGAGGCGGAGACGATGCAGACCGAGATCGCCCCGTACCTGGACGAGGTCGCTCGCTACGACCGTTGGGCGCGCCGCCTGTCGCTCGCGGGTGCCGCGTTCCGTTCGGAGGCCGCGCTCGAGGAAGCCGCGTTCGCACCTCTCCGCGACCGGAGCCGGGTGCGGGCCGCATGGCTGGATCGACAGGGTCCGGACGCACGCTCGCTCTCGTACCCGGAGCACGCGCCCGTCCCGCCGACGGCCGGTTGGGTGACCGTGCAGACACGCGATCTCGGGGAGGTCGAGGCCCAGCACGGCGTGCTGGAGCTTGGGGAGGAGCCGGTCCGCGTCACCTTTATCCGGCGCACGCGCCCAGCCTCCGGGGGCGCCGTCCTGCAGGTGAGCATGGCCCTCGCTGGACCCGACGCGGAAGACCCCGACGATCCCTGACCAGAGTGGCCGGCCGCGCGCCCGATTCTGGTATCTTCGACCGATGCGCTTCGAGAGACCGTACGAGCTCGAGGATGAGGATGTGGTGGCCCGTCTGCGTGCGCTCACGGACTACTGGAAGGCCAAACACGGCATCGACAGCCAGTGGACGGGCAACGGTGTGCGCCTGAAGGGGCGCAAGATGGGCGTGAAGTACGACGCGCGCGTCACGATCGGGGGCGGGCAGGTCCGTGCCGACGTCGAGGCGGGGTTTCTGGCCGAGAAGCTCGGCGCCCCGGCCTACGTCGAGCGCAAAGTGGCGGACTACCTCGACCCCGCCCAATCCCTTTCATCGCTCCGGGCGCGCATTCCAGGCTGAACCCGCGACGCCATGCACTTCTGCCCCGAATGTCGGCGGATCTACCAGAGCCCGGTCGACTACTGCTCGTCCGACGGCGAGGCGACGATCGATGTCGAGAGCGGACGCGACCCGTTGGTGGGGGTCGTCTTCGACGAGCGCTACGAGCTCGTCCGGCAGGTCGGGTCGGGCGGAAACGGCGTGGTGTATCTGGCGCGCCAACTCGAGCTCGGCCGGCTGGTCGCGTTCAAGATGATGTACGCCGAGCGCATCCAAGAACCGCGCGCGCTCAAGCGGTTCGCACGCGAAGCCCGCGCCTTGGCCGCGCTCGATCACCCCGGGTGCGTGCGGGTGCACGACTTCCGCGCGCCGAGCGACTCCGTCCCGTATCTGGTCATGGATCTCGTTGAGGGACACCCGCTCGACAGCGTCATCGCCGACGGCGGCATCGCGCCGGGGCACGCCGTCCTGACTGCGCTTCGCATCGCCGAGGCCGTGGACGCGGCGCACCGAGCCGGCATCGTGCATCGGGACCTCAACCCCGAGAACGTCATCCTCGACGTGCGAGACGCCGAGCTGCGCGTGCGTCTCATCGACTTCGGCCTCGCCATCGTCGCGGAGGACGGAGACGACGACCGGCTGACCCGGCAGGGCCGCGTGGTCGGCACGCCGGACTACATGTCGCCCGAGCAAGTGCGTGGCGGCGACGCGGACGGGCGCAGCGACCTCTACGCGCTCGGCGTGCTCCTGTTCGAGATGCTGGAGGGCATGCCGCCGTTTCACGGACCGACTCCTTCGGCGACGGCCGCGATGCACCTGGAGGACGACCCGCCGCCGCTCCACGAGCGCGGGATGCCGGAGCCGCTCGCGGTTCAACTCAACGAGCTGGTGCAGCGCCTGCTCGCGAAGCGACCCGACGACCGGCCGGCGACGGGCGAGGAGGTGGCCGCCGAGCTCAGCGCGCTGCTGGACCAACTCCCCGGCGCCGGCCCCGCCTCCGAGCTCCTGGTGGACGTCGACGAGCCGACGCGCGACGTCGAGACGGCCAGCCTCGGCGCCCCGGTGGCGGCGAAGCCGGAGCCGCCCGCCGCTTCCCGCAAGCGCGCATGGTGGGTCGCGGTCCCCGTCCTTTTGGGGGTGGCGATCGTGCTCGGGCTGGCGCTGCGGTCCGATCCGACGCCTGCTCCGCCGACGCCCGAGACGCCGCAGAGCGCCAACACGGTCGAAGAGCCCACGCCCGAGGGCCGACTCGAGCTGCAGCCCGACACCGAGATGCTCGAGCCGGGCACGCTCCCGCAGCGCGGCGAAGTCGAGATGCCGGGCGGCGACGCGCAGGCCGGGTACGAGTCGGCGCTCCGGGCCATGTCGGTGGCGCTCTCGGGAGAAGGCCTTCGACCGCGGGATGTGCGCAGCAGCCCACGCGGCGCGCGCGCCTGGAACGAACAGTCCAACGCGGCGCGCCGGCAGGACTACGAGGGCGCGCTCGAAGCGCTCGGGGCCTTTCGCGCCGAAGCCAACGCGCGCACCGCGCGCGAGTGGATGGTGTACCGACTGCAGGCGGTGGAGCGCCGTTTGGGCGAGCCCCCACCGCAGGAGACGGCCCCGCGGTTGCGGGCGCTGTGGGGTACACTGGACGCCTCGGCGCGTTCACCCGCCGAGGTGAGGCGGTTCATGGCGCGGGTCGACGGATTGGAACGAGGCGCTCGGTGATCCGCTCCCTCCTCCTTCCGGTCGGGTTGCTCGGCCTCTTGCTCGGGAGCGCTCCCGCGTCCGCGCAGGAGCCGACCGCCGCCGCGCGGTCCTCCCGCCACGCCGCGCTGCTCGTCGACGCTGCCTCGGAGGTCGACGCGTTCACCAAGATGTACCTCTACGAAGTCATCTCCGGCCGCCTGCAGCAGCTCGGCTTCGCGGTGACGGCAGGCGATCCCGGCGCGGCCAGCCGGCCCGCGTTGCAGTGTGTCGAGAGCGCCGAATGCAGGGCGCCGCTGATGCAGACGCTCCACGCACCATGGTTGATTGCGGTCCACCTGCAGCCCAGCGGCGAAGGGCGGCTTCGCGTCTCACTCCGGACGAGTGACGGCTCAGCGAGACTCGACGCCGAGGACGAAGAGGCGGCCATCGCCACCGCGCTCGACCGCGCGCTCTCAAGCATCGACGCGAGCACGATCCCATGCCTCGTGGTGCTCGACAGCGAGGTGAGGAACACCGAGTTTCGCCTTCGGGGCGAGACGACGACGCTGCCCAGCCTCGTCGTCCCGGGAGAACACGACGCCCGCCTCGACGCCCCCGGCCGACACGCCTGGGAAGGGTCGCTGGTCTGCCGCGGAGGCGGGGTGCTGCGCGTCCGTGTGCGATGATGATCGGGGCTCGCCCCCCATCAGCGACGGCGGACGCGCCTCTGGTAGGGGTTCGACTGCACGTAGAACGAGAAGCGGTAGCGCGCGCCGTTGAGGAACGTGTCGGGCGTTCCCACCAGCGGTAGGAAGTTCCCGTTCACGACCTGGCCGGCCACCTGGTAGCTGCCCTCACAGACCTCCACGCTGTTCTGGGACTGCGGCGGAAGCGCGATCGTGCGGGCGCAGGGACCGCTGACCCAGACCACCAGGCCGTGCGCCGTCTCGTTGGCGACCGTCACGTGCGGCCACGCATCCGGGTCGACCGACTCAGCCACCTCCGCGGGCGGAAGATCCATATGCTGTGTGCGCGCGCGCGCCGCCACACTCTGGGCGACCGCCTCCCGCACGCCCTCGCCAGCGACGCCGAAGGTCAGCTCCTCGATCTCAACCTGCAGCCGAGCGGGGTCCGAGCTCGCGCCGGTGCTCTGGGTGGCGCCACAGCCCACCAGCACCACACAGCTCAACAGCCCAGCCGCGCGCGAACGCATCGCCGCCATCATACGGCATGTACGCTCCCGCGATGCAGATAGACCGCCTGCCCGCCTCGTGCGTCCCAGGGTGCATGCCTCACTCTCGAATCGCCCTCACGGCGACGGCGCTCGCGCTGTTGCTCGCTCCGAATCCCGCCCACGCGTTCTGCGGCTTCTACGTGAGCGGCGCCGAGTCCGACCTCTACGCCGAGGCGACGATGGTCGTGATGATGCGCGTCGGCACCCGCACGGTCCTCTCGATGCAGAACTCGTACGCGGGCCCCGCCGAGGACTTCGCGATGGTCGTGCCCGTGCCGGCCGTGCTCTCCGAGGACGACGTCCAGACCCTGCCCGACGACGTGTTCACCCACGTCGACCGGCTCGCCGCCCCGCGCCTCGTCGAATACTGGGAGCAGGATCCTTGCTACCAGCCCCCCGACATGCCTGAGGACGTCATGTTCGCGCCGCCCCCCAGCCCCGTCATGGCCGCAGCGGACACCAGCGGCGCGGCCGACCTCGGCGTCACGGTGGAAGCCGAGTTCGTGGTGGGGGAGTACGAGATCGTCATCCTCGGCGCCGAGGACAGCTCGGGGCTGGACACCTGGCTGCGCCAGGAGGGCTACCGCATCCCCGAAGGCGCGGGGGAGGTGCTTCGTCCTTACGTTGAACAGGGCACCAAGTTCTTCGTCGCGCGCGTCGACGTCGAGCGCGTCACCCGGGTGGACGGCCGCCCGGTGCTGTCGCCGCTCCGCGTGCACTACGACAGCCCTACGTTCTCGCTGCCGCTCCGGCTCGGGCTGCTCAACAGCAACGGCGATCAGGACTTGATCGTGCACGTGCTTGCGCCGAATCAACGCTATGAGGTCGCCAACTACCCGAACGTCAGCTTGCCGACGAACCTGGTGGTGAGCCACGCCGTGCGAAACGAGTTCGGACCGTTCTACGCGTCGTTGTTCGATCGCCTCGTCGAGCAGAACCCAGGCCACGTGGTGACGGAATACAGCTGGGACGCGAGCAGCTGTGACCCGTGCCCGAGTCCGCCGCTCTCCGCCGAGGAGCTCATGCTGCTCGGCGCCGACGTCGCGGAGGCGGACGTCTACGGCATGACGCTCACGCGAATGCACTACCGCTATGGTCGAGAGGGACTCGACGAAGACCTCGTGTTCCGCGCCGCGCCTCCAGTCGTCGGGGGCCGCGGCATGCCCGATGACGAGGGCATCCTGACGGAGCAGCAGGCCACGCCTTCGAGCACGAACAACTTCCAGGGCCGGTACGTGATGCTCAACTGGTGGGAGGGCGAGCTCGACTGCGGCGAACCGGTCCGCGGGCGCTGGGGCGGACCGCCCCAGAACGCAGGCGGCGCAGGCCCGATCTCGGCGCCACCCACCGCGTTTGTCGAGCGAAGCCGGAGCCTGGAAGACTACCTGGCCGAGGACAGCGACACCCTTTCGGCCAGCGCAGGGGCCGCCGCCGAGGGCCCCGGTCCGCGCCCGTCCGTGGGCACGGGGGGCTGCGCGAGCTGCAGCGTGCAGCGGGGCTCCCTCGGCTGGGGCGGCCTGGCCGGCTTGGGCCTGGTGGGCGCCGTGGTGGCCTGGCGTCGCCGGCGCTGAGCGGGACTGCGCTGCGCGGGGTAGACTCCGCGCTTCGTGTCACCGTTCCTCGAGCACCCGATCGCCTACGCGGTCCCGGAGCGTCTGACCACGCACAGCGCCTGGAAGTCGCATGTGCCGTTCGGGATGGTCCTGACCGCGCTGCTCCGGCCGCGCTCGGTCGTGGAGCTCGGCACGCAGGGCGGTGACTCGTACTGCGCGTTTTGCCAGGGCATCGTCGGGTCCGGGCTCGAGGCGAGCGCGATGGCGGTGGACACCTGGAAGGGCGACGCGCAGACCGGGTTCTACGGGCCAGAGGTGCTCGCCGGGCTGCGCGACCACCACGACCCGCGCTACGGGAGCTTCTCTCGGTTGATCGAGGCGCGGTTCGAAGACGCACGCCCGGCGGTTGTGGACAGGTCGGTGGACCTGCTGCACATCGACGGGCAGCACGGCTTCGACGCGGTGACGCGCGACTGGGAAGCCTGGAAGAGCACGCTCTCCGAGCGCGGGGTGCTGCTGCTTCACGACACCGAGGAGCGGGGCGCAGACTTCGGGGTGCATCGGCTGTTTCGCTCGCTCGCCGAGGCGCATCCCACGTTCGCGTTCTTCCACGGGCACGGGCTTGGCGTCGTGGGCATCGGGGAGGCGCTCGACGGGCCGGTGCGCGCGCTGATGGAAGCCGACGAGGTAGGGTCGCGCAGGGTGCGACGCTTCTTTCAGCGCATGGGGGAGCTGACCGTCGCGCGCTTCGACGCCGAGACGCGCGCCCTGGCCATGGCGGACGCGGCGGCCGAAGTCCGGCACGCGCGCGACGCGCAGGAGGCGGCTCAGCGGGCCGTCGCAGCCGAGAGGCGGTCGCTCGAGGCGGAGGCCAGCGCGCACCAGGCGACCCGCACCGAACACGAAGAAGACCAACGGCGGCGCGCCGCGCTCGAGACCCAGCTGGAGGCGCGGACCGCCGAGGTCGCGCGCACGGCCGCGGCTTTGTCCCACAGCGAGTCCGGCCGCGCCGCCTTGGAGACGGAGCTCGCGGAGGCGCGGGCCGAGCTTCGCGCAGCAGAGGAGCGCGCCAACGCAGCCGAAGCGTCATCCTCCGAGGCGAGCGAAACGCGGGACGCAGCCCTTTTGGACGTCACCGAGAGCCGGGCGGCCGCGGAGAAAGAACGGCAGCGGACGGCGCACGCGGAAGCGGAGCGAGACGCCGCACGCGCGGATTCGGACGCAGCTCGAGAGGCGGCGCGAGACGCACGGCAGCGGCTCGACGCGCTCACGCGGGAGGTGCAGGGGCTGCGGATCGAGCGGGACGCCCTGCGTGCCGAGCGCGGGGAGTGGACGACGAGCATGCGTCGCATGCGGGGTCTCGAGCAGGAACTCATGCTCGTGCGAGAGGACCAGATCCGCGTGGAGCACAGTGTCGGGTTTCGCGCGATCACGCTGCAGCGCCGACTCGTGGACCGGTTGCTTCCGCACGGGACGCGTCGCCGTGAACCGTATCTGCGGGCGACGACGACGCTGGGTCGCTGGCTCGCGCGCCCCACTCCGGCGCCGACGCCCGCGCCCCCGGCCACGACTCCCGCACCCGAGGCGACGGTGCGCACGCGGCCGCCGCTCATCGAACGCGGCTTCAGCCCGATCGAGGCCCGCGTATCGGTCGTCATCCCGACCAAGAACGGCGAGGACGAAGGGTTCGCGCGCGGGCTGCGGGCGTTCCGGCAGCAAGAGGGGCTGACCCATCCGATCGAGCTGATCGTCGTGGACTCGGCGTCACACGACGGCACCCAGTCCATCGCACGGCGCGCCGGCGCCACCCTGCACGTCATCGACCCGGACCGCTTCGACCATGGCGCCACGCGGAACCTCGGCGCGTCCCTCGCCACCGGAGAGCTGCTGTTGTTCTCCGTCCAGGATGCCGTGCCCGGACACCCGACGCTGGTGCAGGAGATGGCCGACATGCTCCTGAGCGGCGACCTCGCGGTGGTCAGCGCCAAGCAACTCACCCGGGCCGACGCCGACCCGTACTGCGCATTCACGCTCTTCAACCACTACCGTGCGCTCGGCAACCAGACGCGCATCACGGCGCCGGGTTCGCAAAACGCGCTCGAGGCGGCATCAGGCGAAGCGCGATGGAAGCTGGCGTACGTGGACGACGTCTGCGCGCTCCATCAGCGAGGCGTCTTCGACCGGCTGCAGTACCGCCCGATGCCGTACGGCGAAGACCTTGAGTACGGGATCCGCGCTGTCGCGGCAGGGCACGGCCTCGGCTTCTACGCGGACGGCGGCGTCGTGCACTCCCATCTGCGCAGCGCTGCCTACCAGTTGCGCACGCACTACGTGGTGCGGCGCGACCTCGGTCCGCTGCTCGCGCCCGGGCGACTGGCCGTGAAGACACCGCTCGGTGCGCTGATCGCCGCGGGGCGACGCGCTTTTCTCGCCCTCGAGGGTCTCGCGCCCGCCGATGATCCTCTCCCCCCTGGCGCGGGCGTGAAGTCCTGCCTCCAGCGCCTGCGCGACGCCGGTCATCGGCCCCCGGCATCGAGCGGCGACACGGAGCTCGACCAGCTGCTGGAGGCGCTCGCCGGGGTGGCCGCTGAGAGACCGGACCTCACCCTGTTCTCCGCGATGGCCGGCACGCTCGAGACCCTCGCCGTCCCCTTCCTGGAGGCCGCCTACCCGACGCTCCGCCGCGACGCAGTCGAGGACTTCGTGCGAAAGAGCCTCAGCGCGACCCTCGGCGCGGCGCTCGGCGATTGGGCCGCCCGCCACCCGAACACGGACGAGGCGCATCGCCTGCGGGAGGTGCTCGCATGAACGTGCTCTACGTCTGCCATCAGTTCTTCCCGGACCACTACACGGGGACCGAACGCTACACGCTCGCGCTCGCGCGCCAGATGCAGCGCATGGGGCACCACGTCACGGTGAGCACGTACGAGTCCAAGCTCTCTCCGGAGGCGCGCCCGGTGGACTCACCCGGCGTGCTGATGCGCCGCTACGTCACCGAGGGGGTGCGGGTGCTGGCGTGGCGACTCGTCGATCACGAGGACGCCGGGTTCGGCGGTGTCTCTTCACGCGTCGGCGACCCCGCGATGGAATCCGCGCTCCGCGAGCATCTCCGGGCGGAGCGCCCCGACGTCGTGCACGTCACCCACTCGATGCGTCAGACCCCGATCGTGCGCGTGACCGAGGAGCTCGGCATCCCCTTGGTGATGCACCTCACCGACTTCTGGCTGCTCTGTCCGCGCGGGACGCTGCTCGATGCGAATGGCGGACTGTGCGAGGGACCGGAGGGCGGCGCTCGCTGCACCGAGCACTGCTTCGAGCCTCACTTCGGCCCCGCGCTGCGTCGCCGCACCGCCGCCGCCCGCGCCATGCTGAATGTGCCCGACGTCATCGTGGCGCCCTCCCGTTTCCTGGCCGACGTGTTTCTGCGCCACGGCGCGGACGCGGGGCGCATGGTGCACCGCACCTACGCGTTCGACCTGAGTGTGCTCGCCGGCATCGCACGCACGCCGCGGACGGAGGCGCTCCGGCTCGCCTTCCTGGGCACCGTGCTCCCGCACAAGGGCGTCGAGGTGTTGGTGCGTGCGGTGACGTCGATCGCGGACGCGCCGCTGACGCTCGACATCCATGGCGGCAGCCTCGACCAGCACGCCCACCTCGCCACCTTGAAGCGTCTCGCCAAGGGCGACCCGCGCATCCGCATCCGCGGCGAGTACCGCTACGAGGACATCGGGGCGATCCTCGCCGAGGTCGACGTCGCCGTGTGCCCGTCGCTCTGGTACGAGAACAACCCGCTGGCCGTCGGCATCGCGCAGGCCGCCGGCATCCCGTGCGTCGTGACGGACCTCGGCGGCATGACCGAGCTGGTCCGCGACGGGGTGGACGGATGCAGCTTCCCCCGTGGGAGTGTGGACCGGCTCGCGGCCGTGCTTCATCGCTTGGCGGCGGACCCGGAGGAGGTCGCTCGCCTGGCGCGTGCCGTGCGCCCTCCCCCGTTCATCGAAGCCGACGTGCACGAGCTTGCGCGCATGTATGCCCGGCTCGTGCGGGGCGAACCCATCCCTGTGCACCCGTCTGCCAGGATCCTCCCGCGCGCCTGAGGCGTCCTGGCGAGGGGCGAGGTCCGCCTGTCGCGCGCTCTCCTCGGGTTCGTCGCCCCGCCCACGCCTGCGCCCGAACGCGAATCGACGGAGCCGGCCCTCGTTCACCCGATGAGCGGTTCATCAAGATGCGAGGAGGTTCGGGGTCGAAGTTCGACACGGCTACCGACAGCTTCGAGCCTCCATGCCGAACTGCTGCCGGGCAAGTCTTGTGGTCCGACCCGCACGCCTGCGCTCAGCGCAGGCAGTACGTGTAGCCGTGGCCCGGCGCGTGCTCGAACCGGGGCGCCGCGGGGCCGTCGTAGATCGGATCGAGAGTCGCGGGGCAGTAGTGCACGACGAAGCTCCGGCGGGTGAGCGTGTCGTCCGCGCATCGGCTGCCCCCGTGCACCAGGTCCGCCGCCCAGAGCAGTACATCACCCGGGCGCGCGATGAACCGCTCGTAGCGGAGCTCAGCTTGTTCACAACGACCGCGCAGCGTGTCTCCCCACACGTCCGGAGCGACGTGGCCAGGAGGCATCCACTTGGCGCCCTCGAACAGCTCCTCTTCGAGCGCGTGGCTGCCGGCGTAGAGTTCGAGCTCTCCGGAACCCGCGCGAATCGGCTCGAGGGCAACCCACGCGGCCACGAGCTCGTTGGGCGAGCTGACCTTCACGTACGCCGTGTCGACGTGCAGCGGCTGCTCCACGCCGCGCTGCAGGTAGAGGCTCTGAAACGCGAGCAACGGGCGCTCGAACACATGCTCGAGAAAGCCCGCGATGACCGGTGAAAACGCGACGTCACGCGCCGCCGGAAGGTGCGCGTGCAGGTCCAGTACCTTCGCGCGCGACTGAACGTGGTCGGGCCGGAGGGTCTCGTAGGAGGTCCCGTTTGGCCCGAACGACTCGACCCAGATGCGGGGGTCGCCACCGGTGGTGCACGAGGCGATCGACGCGTTGAGGCGCGCCAGCTCTGCCGGGGGGACGGCACCGCGAAAGATGACGTATCCATCCCGGATGAAACGCCGGAGTGGCTCTCCCTCCTCGGGCGTCACGCGCCCCAGCGCGAGCCGGCCGTCGAGCAGCTCTTCGGCGTTGGAGAGGTCGGTCCAGAGCCCGCCGTAGCGGCTGCGAAACGCCGGCACCTGGTCCGGTCCGCTCGCGGTGCCGAGCCGACCTTGCCAAGGCGATCCGTCGAGCTGATCGCCGCCGACCACACGCGCATCGATCCGGTGTCTCCGGCCGTCGAAGAAGCGCCCGGGCACCGGAACGTCGAACGCGTGCCCGCCATCGCCCACGCCGGCCGATTCGAGGTCAGGCCGCACCCCCTCGGCCGTCACATCGGCGACGGGCTGCCCATCGATGGTGAGCGCGACGCGCTGCCGTGTTGATGGCGACGCGGGATCCCACGCCCAGCCGAGCACACGCCCTTCGGACACGCCGTCGAGAAACCCGCGCGCCATCAGCCGAGGCCTCGTATCGTTTGGTCCCGGCACACGGTGGCGGACATCCTCCGGACTCTACACCCTCCGCTGAATGGCCCGCCTCGCGACCGCAACGAGCCGGCATGCGATCGACGCAACGGGTGCTGCTGGTGAGCTGGATCCTGGCCATGGGAGTCGGGTGTGATGGGACGCGCGGCGGCGCCGATGCGTCCTTCGAGGATGCAGGTGGAGCCGCGGACGGGGGAGGCACCGATGCGGGCGTGGCGGACGCCGGCTCCGTGGACGCGAGCACCAGCGACGCCGGCCCCGTCCCCGACGGCGGATCGGCCTCGTGCACGCCGACCGCCGGCTCGGAGGTGCTCGACGCGGCGTGCCAACAGGTCGCCATCTCGGTCCTTCGCCACGGGACCGAGAACCCCACCGCGGAGGTGCACGCCCTCCTTACCTCGGTCGACACGCGCTGCGTCGAGGTGCAGTCCATCGTCCTCTTGGACGACGACACCGAAGTCCAGAGCTTCGATGGGGTCGGCACGCGTCGCGCGTCGGGGGGCAGCGTCATGGTGACGGCGACCGCGCCCATGGCGGACCCAGGCTTGGTCTCCCACTGCGAGAGCGGTGAGGGGCGGTTCGATCGCTACCGCGTGCGCATCCGAGGCCAGGTCGACGGGGGCAGCTTCGAGGCCGAGTGCGGGCGACCCAGCTCCGGAGCGTCGTGGCCCCCGGACAGCGTCGTGCTCTGTCACCAGGGACTCGAGCACGGTCCCTTCTTCGCGGGTAGCGCCGAGGTGCGCACGTTCATGACATCCACGAGCTCGAGCGCAGACGTGCACTACCCCCACCTCGGCGGCGAGCCGGCGATCACGACCTTGGGCGGCTCCGTCGACATCTTTGGTGAACCCGACCCGTTCTTGTCCACCGGCCCGCTCGACCCTGTCAGCACCATCGGCTGGACCGGGCTCATCAACGTCTCGGCGTTTTCCGCTCCACGGCTGGACGTGTCGCTCAACGCCCTTGGGGATGCCTTCGAGGCACTGTGCCCGGAGAGCGCCGGCGGCATCGACGACCCGCAACCCGTCACGATCGTGCGATTCCGAGGCACGGGCCCCGGCGGCGCATTCGAGAGTGAGGGCCACGTGGGCACCTGCTATCGGTCCACGTCGAGTCCGTGAGGCGTCAGAGCGCGCCCACGAAATCGCGGTAACCGTCGTCGAGACCCACCAGGTCGACCACCGACACCGCCTCCGCCATCGCGGCGTCGGGGCGGCCCGTGAGACGCGAGGCGATCCGCGTCGCCATCGCGGCGCGCACGACCAGCTCCCGGCGCGCCTGTTGGTACGTCCCCCGGAAGGCCCACTCGAGCGACCACAGCTCCTCCATCACCCAGTCTCGGAGCACCTCGGCGGGGTCGCGCTCGTCTGGGGATCGCGCCACGGCGCGCTGGAACGACAGGTGCCATGCGGGGCGCTCGAAGTCCGCGTGATCGAGCAGGGCCGCGCCAAACATGCGAAGGGCCGCGGCGAAGCGGTGCTCTCCGTTCGTTGACAGCAGCTCCTCCGCGAACGCCTGCCAGCGCGCGTCCAGCTCGGGCTGCGCGCCCAGGACGGCCGAGACCGTCTCCCCCGCATGCAGGCGCGCAAACAGCGAGGCCTCCTCCACCTCCCAGTCCGCCATGCTGACCTGGTGCTCGGCGTCCCACGGCAAGCTCACCGAGACGATGCGGTCGGGGCGTCGGTCGGGAAGGCCGTCGGCGCGCTCGGAGGTGAGTGCTTCCCGCTCTCCGAGGGTGCGGCACGGGCACAGGTGTGCCGTCGACAGCCGCGTCCCGGTCGGCGTCTGGATGATCCGAAACGGAAACTGCTGACACGTCCGCGGCTTGCTCCGGGGACCGAGCTGCGCGTGCAATCCGCAGCCCACGGTCTCATCCAAGAACAAGCAGGTCCCGTCGTCCTTGAGCGACAGGACTTGATCCTCCCCATGAGGCGTGATGGTCTTCGGATGAAGCGCCACGAGCAGCTCGGCCTCCGTCTCCGACACGGGTCCCAAGGCGTGCACGTCGCTGCAGCAGAGCCCGTCGCCGTGACACGTAAAGCGCGCGCCGGGGAGCACACGGACGCGCTCGCTCGAAGGCTCGTTCATCGGTCCGTCCAGGCCTTGAGCAAGTGATAGGCGAGCGAGAACGGAGGCGGCACAAACATCCCCTTCGGGTCGCGAAGCTCATCGCGCGTCACCCACATCGCGTCCTCCAACTCCTCCGGATCGAGCTTCAGCGTGGACGGGTCCTCCACCTCGGCCTCGAAGCCGATCATGAGCGAGCGCGGGAACGGCCACGGCTGCGAACCGACATACCGCGGCTCGCGCACGAGCAGCGACGTCTCCTCGAGCGTCTCGCGCAACACGCACTCCTCGAGCGTCTCGCCCGGCTCCACGAACCCCGCGAGCGCGGAGTACATGCCCGGCGGGAACTGCGGCCCCCGCGCGATGAGGCAGCGCTCTTCATGGGTCACCAAGATCATCACGGCCGGGTCGGTCCGCGGGAAGAGCTTCTCACCGCCCGGTGCCTGCCGCGCGAACCCTGCGTCGACCGTCTGCGTCGCATGCCCTGTCTTGGGATCGAAGCGCGCGCTGCGGTGGAACAGCGCCATCCCGCGGGCGTACGCCAAGAGACCGATCTCGTCCTGGCTCAGCTGGGCGCCCACCACGAACAGGTCGAGGAAACGCGCGTCTCCCAGTTGCGGCGCGGGGGCGTCACCCGGCAGGTCGACCAGCAGAACCGCCGTGTCGCCGTCGAGCCCGAGAAACACGACCTCCGCTCCTTCGAGCAACGCGCCCGCTTCACCGACGGTCGGGATGATGGCCTTCGCCGGGCGCCCCGAGACGAGGCAACGCCCGCGCCAGACTGGCACCAGCTTCGTCTTCGGGTCGCGCCTGGCCGCGTCGAGGAACGCAGGGTCGGTTCGGAGGTGCGCTGCGCGTTCGAGGGGGTCGCCGTGCATGGGCCGGACCATAGCCCGGCGCCTCGGACGGTCCAGGGACCTTCAGCGCGCGGCGACGGCGGCCACGGTCTCCACGTGCGTCATCGACAACAGGGCGTCGGCGCGGCGATCGATCGGCGCCATGGGCAAACGCAGAACCGGGATGCCGCGGGCGCGGTAGGTATCGGCGACGAGCGATTCCAGCCGCCGCGCGGAGGCCTCGTCGCTGGTGCGTCCCGTGCTTGAGCGGGCCTCGAACGGCAGGACCAGCTCGCACACCACACAGAGGTCGTAGTGGGTCTGGTCGGCGATGCGCGCGACTTCCTCCGGCACCGCGAAGCCATGGTGCGTACAGTAGGCGACGCCGTCGTGCACGCCTCGGTCAAAGACCACCAGGCCGTCGTAGCCCACGAGCTCCGCCTCGGCCTCGGCCTGCCGCTTGGAGACGGCGATCTGGAAGCTTCGCATGTCGGCGCGACGTCGGGTCCGGGCCTCGGCGGGGCCATAGCGCGCGACGAGCTGCTCGATCTCCGAGAGCGCGGCTTCCCCCACGGTCCGTACACCGCGCGCCGCCAGCTCCGAGAGGAGCGTGCTCTTGCCTGCATGCGGTCCACCCGTGAGCACCACTCTCATCGCGCCATCACCCACTTCCGTCCGACGCCCATGACGCGACGAGCATGAGGGACGGGGGCAAAGAGATCCACGGGCGATGCGTGCGCTCGCGCACTCTTCTTTGGAGTGCTGAATTCCGCGCCTTCGTAAATCCACTGAGAGGTTCTCACGAAAAGCGATAGCTCGTAAATACTGTTCTTATGAGCATGATCGAGCAGGTCATGCACCCGACCCGCTACGCCATCGACTTCGGTACGACCAACTCCTTGCTCGCCGGCGCCAACGCCGACGACGTCTTCGGACCCATCCCACTGGACCCGCGCGCCGCCGACCCCACCGTGCTGCGCAGCCTGCTGTTCTTCCCGGACGGGAAGCGTCTTTTTCTCGGAGCAGAGGCAATCCACGAGTACGGCCAGGCCGGCATGCGTGGGCGCCTGATCCGCTCGATCAAGAAGCACCTTCCGTCGCGCGCCTTTGTGGGTACGCGCATCGAGGAGAGGCCGATGAACCTGGAGGACCTCATCGGCGCGTTCCTCTCGGAGATGCGCCGGCGGGCTGATCGCCACTTCGGGTGTGAAGTGAAGAAAGTGCTCCTCGGGCGTCCCGCTCTCTTCAGTCAGACCCAAGAGGACGATCGTTTCGCCCAATACCGGCTCGAGCGCGCCGCCAAGATCGCGGGGTTCGAGGAGATCGCGTTCTGCCCCGAGCCGATCGCGGCCGCCGCCGACTACCGCCGGCGGATCACCGAACCGAAGCTCATCTTCGTCGCCGACTTCGGTGGCGGCACGAGCGACTTCACCGTGCTCCGACTGCGACCGGACGGATACGCCAAGGAGGACGTGCTCGCGATCGGCGGCGTCTCGGTCGCCGGCGACGCATACGACGGCGCGCTCATGCGCCGCCACGTCGCCAAGCACTTCGGCGCCGAGGTCACCTACCGCGTCCCGATGGGGCGGAACATCCTGACCATGCCGACCAGCCTCACGACCAGGCTGTGCTCCCCCGCCGACCTGTCGATGCTGACCTCCCGCGAAGCGCGCGCGTGGCTGCGCGACGTGCAGCGTTGGAGCCTCGGGGATGACGACCAAGCGCGGCTGGAGCAGCTCTTCACCGTCATCGAGGACGGCCTCGGCTTCGTCCTCTTCGAAGCCATCGAGGAGGCGAAGCGTGCGCTGTCCCGAGAAGAGTCGACCACCGTGCGATTCACGTATCCGACCATCGACGTCTCCGAGCCAGTCTCGCGCCCGCAGTTTCAGACCAGCACCGCCGCCGCGACCGAGACCATCTTGAACACGCTCGACGACACGCTGGCGCGCGCAGGTGTGTCGCCCGCCGAGCTCGACCTCGTCTGCCAGACCGGCGGCACCGCGCGTGTCCCCGCCATCGCAGACGCGCTTCGGGAGCGCTTCGGAGAGAGCCGCATCCGGCCGATGGGCGCCTTCCATTCCGTCATCGGCGGACTGGCGGAGCGCGCCCGCGACCTCGAGCGTGAAGCGTCGCGGTGAACCGGCTTCGCTCGTCGGGACGCCCGTGGCAGTCTCATCCCATCTTGATGGTCCTCGGTCGGCGCGAAGGGCTCCTGCTCAGCGCGCTCCTGCTCGTGGCATGCGACCCGGACCCCACTCCGGATCCGCCCGCATCCGATGGGGGCGCGCTCGACGCCGGGCGTGACTCCACAGTCTCGGACGCGGGCCCTCCGGTTCTCGACGCCGGGCCCCGGCGCGACGCGGGCCCGCTGCCTGACGCCGGACCCCCGCCAGACTGGCCGGACTCCCGCGCATGGGAGTGGGTGCGGGAAAACCCCATGTTCATCAGCGCGCTCACCGTGCGCATGGGCGAGCCGCCCGCACCGGCGGTGGACGGGTACTTCGACGGCTTCGGCGCCAACGCCATCCACCTGTGGGAGACGGCGCTGCCGACCGAGCTGGCCGGCTGGCATGCGCACCGCCCCGGCGCGCGCTGGCTCACGTGGGTCCACAGCGACGGCACCAATCGCAACAACGGCATGGTCGCGGGCGGCGTCGCCCCCGGCCTGGACGGCCGCATCGGCTACCAGATCGGCGACGAGCCCGTGACGTCAGAGGCGATGAACGAGATCCTCGGCGGACTCGCGACCATCGCCGCGTTCGATCCGGGCGGGCTGCGGGTCGTGAACTTCAGCTACGAGCGCGCGCCTGACATCGTCGACTACACCGACCGATATTGCGCGAGTGGGATGGGCGACGTCATCAGCTACGACCTCTACTCGCGGTCCAACCGCCACTACGAGCAGCTCGCGTTCTTCCGCGATGTGGGTCTGCGCTGCGGCATGCCGTACTGGCGGTTCATCAAGGGCTACATCGGCGGCGCGGACGACGAGATCCAGAGCGAGTCGGACATGCGCTGGGCAGCGTTCATCGGCCTCACGTACGGCTACACCGGACACAGCTGGTTCTTGTATCTCGTGGGCGGCGGCGGCGCGGAGGGCATCCCGAGCACGTTCTTCACGGACACCGAGAGCTGGACCTCGGGCACCACGCCGCGATTCGCGCTGGCCGCGCAGATCAACGCCGAGCTGGAGGTCTACGGGCGCACGGTCACGCAGCTCCTGAGCACGGACGTCGGGTGGGCCACCGACACCCCGAT
This sequence comes from Sandaracinaceae bacterium, assembly GCA_045106715.1. Classification (GTDB taxonomy): domain Bacteria; phylum Myxococcota_A; class Polyangia; order Polyangiales; family Sandaracinaceae. The sequence continues at coordinate 1,247 of JBGCFC010000128.1, read as the reverse complement.
CGCGGGCGCCCACCCCCCGGAAGGCGCGCCGCTCTTCAACAACTCGATGGACCCGTACCTCAGTGACGTGACGCTGGAGGGACGCCTGGTCGACGCGCTGCTCGGGTTCTTCGTGGACGTGCGCGGCGATCGCTACGTGATCGTCCAGAACCCCAACCACACCGAAGGCTCGTTCCCCACCGAAGGCGACGACCGCCTGCGCGGAACGCTGACGTTCGACTTCGCGGGCGCGCCGCCCACCCTCGACACCGGCCGCGTGCATGTGCTGAACGGCCAAACCGGTGTGGTGGAGGACCGCGCCCTGAGCGCCGGTTCCTTGTCCGTGGACCTCGCAGCCGGTGACCTGATGCTCTTCAAGTACGCCACCGGACGCCCGTTCGCCGGCTACGAGTGAAGGCCGAAACGGGCGCGTGACGCGGCCTCTCGAGCGGCGTCGGAATCTCGCCCCGACGCTGATATGGTCCGCACGTGGACTCCTCCGCATCGCGGGACGCCCGGGAGCTCGAGGCGCTGTCGACCGTCTGGCGGGCGCACGGGTTGTCGGTCAACGCCCTCGACGAGCGCCCGGACGGGACGCTGTCGGCTTCGGACCGCCAGCTCACTCTCGCCGCCGAGGACGCCGCGCCCGCGCACTCCGCCGCGCTGGTGCGTGAGCCGCTCGTGATCGGGGAGCCGCTCGGGCGGGGCGGCATGGGCGTGGTGGAGAGCGCCACGCAGCTGGCGCTTCGGCGCGAGGTCGCGGTCAAGCGCGTGCGGGAGGGAGCCGGGCCGCGCGCGATGCAGAACCTGCTGAAGGAGGCGTGGATCGGCGGCGCGCTGCAGCACCCCAACATCGTTCCGGTGCATGCGCTGGCCAACCTGGACGGCGAGCCCGCCGTCGTGATGAAGCGCATCGAAGGCGAGACCTGGCGGAGCCGCATGCGCCGTGCGCGGGAGTCGGCGCCAGACACACACGCCGCGGACACCGCCATCGCTATCACGGCGTGATGGCGCCCAACTCGCCGTTGCGCGCCCAAGTCACGGCCCTCGCCCAAGAGACCGCCAAGGACACGCCAAGCACAACCGAGGCCGACGAGACCGATGGCCCGGACCCGCTGGCAAGTTCCCCGGCACGTTATCTGTGGGCCACCCTTATCGCCCTCCTGTTCCAGATCTTCCCCCTCACCTGTCCGCACTGCGGCGCGCGTCGTGAGACGCCGGCGCCTCCTGGGCAGAAGACGCGCTGCCGCGACTGCGGCGAGAAGTTC
>JBGCFC010000127.1:0-43886 GCA_045106715.1 Sandaracinaceae bacterium | reverse complement strand
GTGGCGCCGTGCCAGACATTGTGGATGCGGACCTCCTCGCCCGCTTCGTCACGGGATAGGACATCGATCGCGCGCACGTTGGGCAGGTAGCGCGCGAACGCGCTCATGTCGTCGCGGTACGCCGTGAAGACGACGTCGCGCGGGAACGGAAGAACAGAGTCCAGTTCGATCCGCATCGCGAGGGGCTCATAGCAGACACGCGACTCGGCGCCCGCCGCGTGCGGCCGGTCAGACGTTTTGGACCCCTCCACCGAGCTGTTGGACGCGTTGCCCAACTTGCTCGCCGCGCCAGCGTGATAACGGGTCAGTCGGGCTGGAAGAGCCGCTCTTGGCTGTTGTCGTCGTCGTAGAACATGGCGGCTCGATCGAAGGTGATCGCGCCGAACAGGTTCACCGCGATGGCAAACGCGAGCAACAGCCCGAAGCCGACGCCGAAGCGCCGCCGGGACAGCGCGAGCAGGACGATGAGCGCGGGCATGTAGTCGAGGCTGAAGCGATATCCGAACTGGACCCAGCCGCTGTTCTGGTAGCAGAGGTCCCACACCGCGATCATGGCGGTGACGACGAACAGAGACACCATCATCGGCGTGACGCGCTTGGGCCAGAGCGCGGGCAGGAGGTTCGGGGAGGTGAACCAGAGCGCCAGTCCGTGTCGGCTGATCTTGACCCACGGCGTGGCGGCGCTAAGCCACGGGAGCGAGGCGACGAAGACCGCGAGGTTCTTCGAGAAGTAGTGGAAGTTGAAGAGGCCCCACTTCTCGATGCGGGGGCGCCATCGGATGATGAGGTAGGTGTGGCCGAACTCGAACGGGTCGGCGAAGCGGGCGTGGTTCATCCACATCGCGACGCCGCCGACGACGAGGATGGGCGCCGCGAACGGGAGGCATGCCTTGATCGTCGCGACCGGATCGGCGCCCAGAATCCATCTCCCCAGTCGTCGCCAGACACCGGCCTCGGGGTCCGCGGCGCGCGCGTTGGGGCGGCGGTTCACCCGCATCGCCTCGAGCAGGAAGAAGAGGGCGAACAGCGACGTTGAGGGGCGCGTCCAGAAGCAGAGCCCGAGCGCCACCCCCGCCCAGAACGGGCGCTTGGCGCCGATGCCGAACAGGAAAAAGAGCATCAGCAGCGCGGACGCCACGATGTGCGCGCTGAACCACACCGACCCCTGGACCGCGGTGGAGAAATAGACGCTCCCGAACGCGAAGACGGTGACGAGGAGCAGATCCTCCCTGGGGGAGCGCGGGCTGATCTTCTCCTCGCGCAGGCGTCGCAGGACCAGCCAGAGCAGCGCAGGTGCGAGCCCGGCGAACAAGGCCCAGAAGAACGGGTCCGAGAAGTCTTGCCCGAAGACCGCGACCACCGGGAGCAGCACGGCGGCGGGGAACGGGGGGAACGAGATGTACCAGCGGTAGCTGTCGCGCGGCCGTTGGAAGGCGTTGGCGTCGCAGGGCCCTTCGAGCGTCTCGTCGAAGCAGGCCCAGTCGTTGTAGCCGTGCGGCTCACCGCCCACCACGTCGAGCTGCCCGTTGAGCCAGCTCTCGGCCAGGTGCACGTAGTGGTTGTTGGGAGACGGCGCGTCGGTCCGCGGACCGGCGACGAGCACGTAGACCGAGGCGGTCACGAGGAAGATGACCAGCGGGGGGATCGCTCGCTTCCAGCGCGGCGCAGGGGAGGCTGGCCCGTCCGGCGCTTCCACCTGGGCGCTGGGCTCATCCGGGACTTCGGGAGCAGACATCTCCGGCTCCTCCGACGGGAACTCGCTGGCGTCCGACTCAGACGGCTCGGTCTCGGGCTGGCTCTCCTCCGTCACGGCGGCGGACCATAGCAGACGCGCGTTCAGCGGCGACGGCGCGCCACGAACAGAGCCGCGACCCCGAGCAGCAGAAGCGCGACTGGCGTCGAGGGACGACCCCCGACGTGGCAGCCGCCTTCGTCGTCGCCGAGCGCTTCCATCGGATCGGGACCCAAACGCCGAGGCTGCGTCGATCCACCGTCCACCCGGCCACCGGCGTCGGTGTTGGGGCCCGCGTCCAAGGGCGGGCTGCCTTCGGGGGTCAGCCGGACGGCATCCGCGACGATGTGCTGGTCCGCCGGGACGGTGGTGTCCTCGTTGTCGAGCAAGTGAACCGCGCCGTCTTCCTCAAAGTTGAACGTGCCGAGCGGGCGCCAGCCCGCGGCCGCGCTCTGGTCCAATCGGACTTCTTCCACCCCGTCCGCGCTCACGACCTCGTAGCGCGCCGCCGTGTAGACCCCGAACGTGGCCTCGACGAAGACCTCCACCTCGTAGCGCCCGGACGCCGCAAAGTGCAGCTGCCAGCGCGCCCAGTTGGAGGGCGCGTCGGCCATGAACGCGTTGGTCCAGTGCAGTCCGCCGTCGTGCCCGAGCGCCTCGGTGCGCCAGAACTCGCTCGGCCCGAAGGTCTGGAAGCAGGGCCCTGCGTCGTCCACGATGCCGCCTCCCGCCCCGATGACCGCGCAAGGTGGGGTGTCCACGCCATCGCCACTGACGCATGCCCCGGGGAAGTAGTGTTCGACCATCCACACATGGTCGCGCGGGATGGCCTCGTCGCCGAAACCGCCCCAGTCGCACGGCTCGTTGGCGCAGAACGCCGACGCCCACCGGTGCGTGCCCCACTGGCACATGCCGCGGCCGTGGCCGAAGCGATCCGTGCCGGTGCAGGTCGGCTCGGCGACGCCGAACTCCGTCGGGTCTGAGTTCTCGGCGCTGTACTCGGTCGAGATCACCGCGCCGTCCCGCGCCACGACCTGCCCGGCCGTGGCGTCGACCGCCGCGTTTGTGGTGTCGGCCCGATCGTCTCGGTAGACCTGGGTGACCGTTCCGTCGTCGACGTCCGCGCAGTCCCAGCGTCCGCCGCGCTGCGCCCAACGGACGGCGTAGGTGCGGGCGGCGATCGCGCCGGCGCGGAGCGCCTCCGGATGCCAGCTGGGGAACCACTCGTGCGGGATGACCCCTTTGACGTACTCCTCACGGGGAAGCTCGAGGACGACCGCGTCCGGGTGGCAGCTGTTGTCGGCCCAGCCGTTTGCCGAGGTCGGCTGCAGCGCCGTGCCGCCTGAGCGCCAAACGCGGATGGTCGCGGGCAGCGCGCCGGCCTCGCTCTCGGCCGCACGCACCACGCCGATGTCTCCCTCCGGTTCGGTCAATGGCCGCTCGTGCGCCGGATGCATGTGACGTCGCACGGGCTGGCGGGCGAAGAAGGCGTCGATGACCGCGTCGGTCGGGGCTTCCGGGAAGAGGTGCGCGCGCGCCTCGGCCGCGCCCGCCAAGAGCACGAGCTGTCCGCCGACGTAGCCCTCCCGGTCGAGCCACAGGCGCGACGTCGCGCCGGCGGCCGTGAGCTGGAACCGCCCGCGTGGATCCGTCGTCGCGGTGGCCCGGCCGTCGCGCGTGCGGACCCGCACACCCGAAAGAGGGGTCTCGGTGAGTCCGTCGACGACCACGCCCGTGATGCGTCGAGCCGTCGGCGTGGGCGTCTCGACCCCAGGGTTGCAGGCCGAGAGCACGAGCAGCGTCGCGAGACAACCGATTGAGCGGCGCGTCATGCGCTCATCTTTTCACCGCCGCAGCGGCACGTCGACCCGTGACGGGATCGACGGTTGTCCGTAGAGTCTGCGGCGGAGGATGGAATGACTTCGAAGTGGTGGCTTGTGCCGGTGATCGCGCTCGCGATGGCCGTAGGGTGTGACAACGATCCGGACCCGGAAGACGCGGGGCCGATGGACTCGGGCACCGAGACGGATGGCGGGACCGACTCCGGCGTGCCCATGGCGCTCGAGCTCGATGGGCTCGACGGCGAGGTCGAGGTCATCATCGACGATCGCGGCGTCCCCCACATCTACGCGACGACCCGTCACGACCTGTTGATGGTCGAGGGCTACATGATGTCCCGCGACCGGTTTGCGCAGATGGAGTTCATCCGGCGCAATGTCCTGGGTCGGCTCTCGGAGGCGCTCTTCGGGGCCAGCCCGAGCGTGCTCGACGACGACCGCGACCAGCGCTTCCTCGGCTTCGGTCGAACCGGACGGGCGATCTACGACTCGCTGCCTGCCGACGACCCCACTCGGCTGATGGCCGACGCGTTCGTCGAAGGCATCAACGCCTACATCGACGACGTGGTCCTGGCCGACGACTACGTCCCCCCGCGCGGCCTCGAGACGTTCTCGATCGTGCGTAACAACGCGAACTTCGGGCACTGGGACCCGGCGGACGTCTTCGCGATGGCGCGCTTCCAGTCCTTCAGCCTGTCCTACGACGCGGGGGCCGACATCGGACGGTCCGCCGCGTTGGAAGGGATCCGCACTGCCTTCGACCCGACCGACACCAACGAGGCGCTCGCCGCGCGCGCCGGCTACTACGCCGACGGCTGGAGCGAGGTCCAGGCGCGCCGCGTCTACACGCGTGACGGGTTCAACGACGGCACCACCGACGCCTTCCTTCCGCCGACGCTGCCCCACCGCCCGGCCGCCTTCGACTTCCGGCCTTCGGTCGAGGCGCTCACGGGCGCGCGCCGCTTCTTCGACCGCATCAACGGCAACTGGCTGCTGCGTGAAGACGAGCACGTCGGGAGCAACAGCTGGGCCGTCTCCGGTGACGCGACCGCCTCTGGGAACGCGATCCTCAGCAACGACCCGCACCTCTCGCTGATCTCCCCTGGGGTCTGGTGGTACGTGCACCTGAACACCGCGCGCATGGGTGGCGAGGACAACATCGACGCCCAAGGCGTGGCGTTCGCGACCCTCCCCGGCGTGGTGCTCGGCTTCAACCAGGACATCGCCTGGAGCGCCACGACCACCGGCTACGACGTCACCGACGTCTACGACGAGACGGTCACGTTCCGGAACGACGGCACGCCCGAAGCGCCCGAGTGGACCCCTGTCTCGGTTCTGTTCGACGGCGGGCAGGTCAACCTCGAGACCATCGAAGAGACCATCGTGATCCTCTCGCGTGACGATGAGGTCATGACCCTCTACGACGTGCCGCACCACGGCCCGATCATCCCCGACAGCATCGTCGTCCCCGACGTGACGGACCCGGCCGCCGGCTCGACCGCCGAGGGCTCGGCGATGTCGGTTCGCTACACCGGACACGTGCCGACGAACGAGCTGGCCTTCTTCAACGGGCTGTTGACGGCCAGCACCCTCGACGACGCGTTCGCCGCCCAGGACAACTTCCGCGTGGGCGCGCAGAACTTCAGCTTCGCCACACGCACCGGCGACATCGGCTGGTCCACCCAGTCGTGGATCCCTCAGCGGGAAGCGGGCGCCCTGACCTGGACCGTCGAAGACGACGGCACCATCACGGGCGTCTCGCCTCTGTTGGTTCTTCCGGGCGACGGAACGGCCGAGTGGACCGATCCGCTCGCGGACGAGTTCATCCCGCACGACCGGAACCCGTCGCGGGGTTACATCGCCACCGCGAACCAGGACAACGTCGGCGTCACCGACGACAACAACCCCTGCAACGACGACCACTACATCGGTGGCGACTTTGCGTGGGGGTGGCGTCAGGGTCGCATCACCGACCGCCTCGACGCGTTGGTCGCGGACGGCGAGATCACCACCGACGACATGATCGCGCTTCAGGCGGAGACCCGGTCGAGCCTGGGTGAGTCGTCGGCCGCCGCGCTGATCGCCTCGCTCGACCACGCCATCGGCGACACCTCGGACGATCCGGCCCTCGCGGCCTACGTGACCTCCATCGGCGGCGATGGCGTGGCGGATCTGACCGCCGTCCGCGATCGGCTCATGGCGTGGACGTCGTTTGCGACGCCGCACGCGATCGGCTCCACCGACAGCGCCGTCATCGCCGACAGCGTCGCGACGACGCTGTTCAACGCGACGCTCACCCGCCTCACCGGGCTGGCGTTCAGCGACGAGGCCACCCTGATCGGGCGCGGGCCGAGCAGCGGCGACAGCATGCGTCTGCTCGAGTGGTCGCTCATGGACGGCACCGACCAGGCGGCTCTGCCGCTCCACACCTACCGCGAGGACTACCTCGGGGTGACGGGCTGGAACGACACCGTGCTCTGGGATGACGTGAGCACGGAGGGTGTCATCGAGACGCGTGACGAGCGCGTCGCGCAGGCGGTGGTCGCGGCCGTCGCGTTCCTCGAGACGGAACTCGGCGACGACTGGGACGAGTGGCGTTGGGGCCGGCTGCACGCGGTTCGCTTCGGCCAGGTTGTCCCGCCGCTCTCCGGTGCGGAGCAAGCGTCGATCCCGCCGTCGGACTCCACGGAGTTCCCGCTCGGCTTCCCGCGCGCCGGCGACTACGGCGCGGTCGATGTGGGGAACTTCTCCGCGTACAACGGCACGCGCTTCACGCACGGCTCCGGCGCCTCCCAGCGTCTGGTCGTCGAGATGACCGAGTCGGGTCCGTTGGCCTACAACGCGCTCCCCGGCGGCCAGTCGGAGGACCCCGACAATCCCCACCACTCGGACGAGGCGGAGCTCTGGCGTCAGAACCAGCAGCCCCCGCTGTACTTCCAACAGGCGGATGTCGAGGAACACGAGGAGTCCCGGATGATGTTCGCCCCGGCGAACTGACACGGGCTCGTTCACAGGGGAAGGCCGGGGCGCATGCGCGCTCCGGCCTTTTCATTTCGGGCTGCGCTATTGAGGTCGGACGCGCCGGCCGCCCGTGGGGCTTGGCGTCGTGGGCTCAGTCGCGGGCGTTGTGGGCTCGGGCGTTGTGGGCTCCGGCGTGACCTCGGGAGCCGTCGCGCTGGACGAGCCGGCACGACGACGTCCTCGCGCTGCAGGTCGGGGGACCGCCGCAACGGGGGCGACGGGAGTGGGGGTGACGACCGGCTCCGCGGGCTCGGCGGCCGCTTCGCTGGCGCGGAACGAGAGCGGGTCCATAGCGCCACGATGGGTCTGGCCAGCCACCTCGAGGCGGAGCTCGAAGCGCCCGACGGCCGCCCCCGCGTCGGCCTGCCCTTCGAAGCGGGCCTCCTCGGGGTTCCAGGCGAGCGGCACGCCGCGCACGCCGTCCACGGTCGGTGCGTCCGCTTGCAACTGAAGCGCCGACGCGCGCGGAACGTCGTGTCCCAGCATCCAGGCGTGCAGTGAGCCGTCTTCGAAGAAGAGCACCTCCACGAGGTGGGGGCCCACCTGAAGGGTGGAGCCGCCGTGCGGCGCGCTTGGGAGATCCGCGGCCTCGCCCGCCCCGATGGGCTGGACGCCGGGGGATTCGGCTGTGGGTTCCGTTGGGGTGGCCGTCTCGCCGCACCCGGCCAAGCACAGGATCACCAGGAGCGCGGCGCGTCTCATGCGCGCCAGCGTAACGCCGATCAGGCGCCGAGCACGAGCGCGACGTTTGTGCCGCCGAAACCAAAGCTGTGGCTCAGCGCCCAGCGGGCCGCGCCGCGCGTGGGGGCACACACGGGGGGCCGCGGGAGCGCGGGGTCGAGCGGGGTCGCGTTCACGCACGGGGCGAACCAGCCTTCGCGCAGCATGGCGCACGTGAAGACCGCCTCCAGCGCGCCCGCCGCGCTCACGGTGTGGCCTGTGTAGCCCTTGGTCGACGAGTACGGCGCATTCACTCGGTCCGCGAACGCGTCCACCTCGATCAGGTCGGCCGCCGTCCCCGTCGCGTGCGTGTTCACGTACCCGATCTCCCTCGCCTCGAGCCCCGCGCGGCGGAGCGCACTCTCGATCGCGCGCTGCGGGCCGCCGACCGACGGCCTGACCATCTCGCCCGAACCGTCCGAGCTCATGCCCCACCCGTGGAGGTGGCCGAGGACCTCCGCCCCGCGCTCCGCCGCGCTCGACGCGCGCTCGAGCACGACCAACCCCGCGCCCTCGCCAAACACGAACCCAGCCCGGTCCGCGGCGTAGGGCCGGCTCGCGCGCTCGGGCTGATCGTTGTCGCGCCGCGTGTACGCGCGCATCTCGTCGAACCCGATGTGAAAGTGAAGGTCGGCCACCTCCACGCCGCCCGCCAGCACCGCTTCGGCATCCCCCGCGAGCAGCAGCTGCGCCGCGATCACCAGGTTCCACGCGCCACCGGCGCACGCCGCCGCCGCGCTCACGCTCGGGCCCTCCGCGCCGAGCACCGTGGCGAGATTGGCGCTCACGCTCGACGCCATCAGCCGTGGGATCGTCGTCGGGCCGACCCCGCGGGCGCGGCCTCGCTCCGCCAGGTGCGCGTCGATGGCGCGGTGAGTCTCGACGTCGCCCGTCCCGCTCCCCACCACCACGCCGAGTTGGCGCGGATCCACGCCCGACTGCGCCACGGCCTCGCGCGCGGCCGACAGCGCCATCCGTGCAGCGCGCCCCATGAACCTGCCGGCGGGCCGCTGAATCCCGAGCGAGGCGTCGTCCAGCGCACCTTCGTAACGGCCGATCAGCGTGCACCCGCAGCCGGCGTCTACCGCCTCTTCATACCGGACGAAGGGCCGCGCCTCCCCGAGACGAAGACGGTCGAGCACCGAGCGCATCTCACCGCCGAGGTGGGTGCGAACAGCGGCGCCGGTGATCACCAGGGGCTCGGTCAGGGCGCGCAAGGCGCCTCCACCAAACATGGATCCGAGAGCCGCGCGTTCACGCAGTCCTCCCAGTCACGGACGGTTTCGTAGGCCTCCCAAGGAGGCGTCGCCTGGCACGTGTCGGTCGATGTGAGCGCATCCGACTCGGCTACACACGTCACGTCTTGCCCGTCGAGCACGTCGACGGTGTAGCGGCACAGCTGAGCGACGGCGGACGTGGGGAGTTCATCCAAGCGCTCCTCGGGGTTCAGACGTGATTCCGTCCCCCCGCAGCCCGCGAGCGGGCCGAGCCACGCCGTGGCCACGAGCGTCAGTAGAAGAGCGCGATCGGCGAAGGGCATCGAAGACGGCATAGCAGTCTGGCGGCGAGGTGCCCCCGGGCCTGCTACTGCATCGGCGCGATGCACCGCGCGCTGTACGGGCTGACGATTCTCCTGAGCGCGCTGCTCTCGTTTTCGGTGCAGCCCATGGTGGGCAAGGCGCTCCTGCCCCGGCTTGGCGGTGTCCCCGGGGTGTGGACGGCGTGCCTCCTGTTCTTCCAGGCCTCCTTGTTGGTTGGCTACGGGTACGTCTGGCTCACCGCGCGCTTTGCGCCCCGTGTTCGGGTGGCCGTGCATCTCGTCGCCGTCGCCCTGCCGCTCACGGTGCTCGCGCCGTTCGCCTTCCCCGACGGTCCGGCGGGCATGTCCGCGGCCGATCGGCCCGTCGCGTTTGCGCTCGCGTTCCTGGCGCTGAACGTCGGGCTCCCGTTTGCGGTGCTCAGCGCCACCTCGCCGTTGCTCGCGCACTGGTACTCGCACGTCACGGATGAACGGCCCTATTTCCTGTACGCCGTCAGCAATGTGGGCAGCCTCGTCGCGTTGCTGTCCTACCCGCTCCTGCTCGAGCCGTTCTACGACCTCGGCGCGCAGGCCACCTTCTTCCGGGGCGGCTTCCTCGCGGTGGCCGCGTGCATGCTGCTCGTGGCGTGGGGAGTTCTGCGGGCGCCAACGAAGGACGCGAAAGACGCAGAAGCCGAGCCAATCACGAACAAGCAGCGTCTTCGCTGGGTGGGCCTCGCGCTGCTCCCCACGATGCTGCTCGCGGGGTCGAGCCACTACGTCTCGCTGGATCTCGCGCCCGTCCCGCTCCTGTGGGTCGTGCCGCTGGCCATCTACCTGCTGAGCTTCGTCGTCGCGTTCTCCCCCCGGCTCGATGCGCCGGCGCCGATCGTCGGACGCGCGACCTGCTTGATCGCGGTGGTGCTCGTGTTCGTGATCGTGAGCCACGGCAACGAGCCAGTCTGGCTTCTCATCACCCTTCATCTGCTCTTCCTGGGTGGGGGGAGCTGGATGGCCCACCGGCGACTCTCCGAAGATGCGCCCCCGCCCCGTCACTTGCCGCAGTTCTTCGTCTGGGTCGCGCTCGGCGGTGTGTCTGGCACGCTCATCTCCGCCGTTCTGGCTCCGCTCGTCCTCCCGGACCTCTGGGAGTATCCGGTGGCGATCGCACTGACCTGCCTCGTTCGCGCGCGAATCGGCGTCGTGAGTCGCGACCGGGCGTGGAAGGAGGACCTCATCCACGCGTCGGTGACGGGAGGCTTGGTGATCGGGGCGTCGCTTCTCGTTCCGCAGGTCGGCGCCGAGCTCGGGCTCGAGGCGCCCGAAGTCCTGGCCGCGGCCACGCTCGGCCCGGGTGCGCTGTATGCGTATCGATGGATGCCGCTTCGCCGGCGCTACACACTCTGCCTGCTCGCGATCGTGCTCGCGGGCGCGACCACGCTGTTTCAGCACGGTGAGCTCCGCCACGCGACGCGCTCGTTCTTCGGCGTGCTGCGGGTCGTCGACCAGCCGGACCGGCGGCTCCTCCTGCACGGCACGACGCTGCACGGCAGCCAGCGGCTCGATCAACGCGATCGCTGCGTCCCGCTGACGTACTACCAAGGGGAGGGCTCGCTCGGCGTGGCGTTCCACGCGCACCGAGCGCTCGGCAGAACGGGGCGGACCTTCGCAATCGGCCTCGGCACCGGCGCCGCGTCCTGTTTCGCGGCCCCCGAGGAGCCGTGGCGTTTCGTCGAGATCAACCCGGACGTGTTGCGCCTGGCGAGGGAAGGCGGCTGGTTCACCTACCTCGACGAGAGCCCTGGGGAGATCGAGCTGGCGTTGGGGGACGGGCGCATCCGGCTCGAAGACGAAGCCGACGGCAGCCTCTCGCTCATCTTCGTGGACGCATTCAACTCCGACGCCGTACCCGTGCACCTGCTGACCCGCGAGGCCATCCGGCTCTACCTCGACAAGCTCGCGCCGGGCCACTGGGCGATCCTCCACGTGTCGAACCGCGCGCTCGACCTGAGCCCGGTGGTGGGCGCTGCGGTTGCCGCAGAGGGAGCGGCTGCCCGCTATTCGCGAGACAACATCGCTGCCGCTGTGATCGTCGCCCACGAGGAGGCGGACCTGGAGAGCCTCGACCCCGAGCGCTGGCAGCGGATCGCAGCCGATCCTTCTCGGGCGTGGACCGACGACTTCTCCAGCATGTTGCACGCGCTCCAGTAGCGCATGGGGCAACGCCAAAAGCCCGCTCCTTCGAGCGGGCCTTCGGGGAGCGTCCTCGATGCTCAGCTCGCCGTGGCCGAGACGCTCGCGCTGACCTCGACGGTGACGCTCAGGGTCACGTTGACCGTGCCCATCGACTGCGCCGCGCCCACGGTCGTGCCGGCGAAGCACGCCGAGGCCCGCATGCCCAGGGTGCCGGCCGCGTCGGCCGCGTCTTCGAAGGCCGCGACCATGTCTGCGCCGCTCTCCGCCGCGCGCTCCAGCTTGGCCTGGGCCGCGAGCAGACGCGGGTAGTTCGCGTCGAGGCTGCCGAGGAGCGTGACGAGGCGGGCCTGCGCGACGGGGTCGACGTCGATGGACGCGACCATGTCCAGCTCCGGCTCCGTGCACTCGGCGCGCATCGTGAGCTGCGCGTCGCACGCGGCCTGGCAGCTCGCGTCCGCCTCGACGTACGCCTCGCCTTCGCAGCGCGGCTCCACGAACGCCACGTCGCAGCTCCCGGCGCACGCGCCGGCGCAGGCGCCGTGGACCTCCGTGCTCGTGCCGTCGACGCGGCACTCACCGACGCAGGTCCCTTCGCAGCTCCCGACGAGCTGCCCTTCGGTGCACTGCACCTCCGCGTAGGCGTCGAACGACGCGTCGCACTCCGCCACGCACGAGGCCATCGCGTCCAGCTCGAACGAACACACGGCGGGGGCGTATCGCACGTCGAGCGTCGCGCCGGTGGGCATCGAGGTCTCCATGATGACGGCGATCTCTTCGGCGACCGCGCGGCAGGTGGCCTCGACCTGGAGGTCGCCCTCCTCTGCGCTCGGGATGGCGATACCGAGGTCGTCGGCGATGGCCTCACACGTCCCCTCCACGTCGGCGGCGAGCGCAAGCGTGTCCGCTTCGAAACGGGTTCCGGCGCTCAGGAACGCTTCCACGCGTTGGGCCTCCGCGCTGGTTCCGAGGTCTTCGCAGAGCAGTGCGCCGCCCGCGCTCCCGGTGCCCGCGCCCGTTCCGCTGCCGTACGGCAGAGCGTAGCAACCAGACAAGCCGAGAGTGAGAAGGATGGCGGTGATCAAGAGAGTGGGAGTGCGGGTCATGGGCGTACCTCCGATTCGTCTCGGAGACGTCGCAACTCGCGGGCCAACCCTGGCTTCGGCGCGGATTGGTGCTGGCTCCCGGCGTCCTTGCGACACGGCTGTCCGGGGGCCGTGAACCCGGGTTCGCGGTGCCCCTATGGCATTGGAATCGCAGCGGAATCTCTGAAGAGAACCTTGCGCCGTTCGCTTCAGAAACGCTTCAGAACTACGCCCCACATTGCGGGATCTGCGCGCCGCGCGCGCTGGGTCGTGATCTACCGACGCCCGATGAGCGGGCGGAGCAGCTTCATCGCGTCCACGGGTTCGGCGCTGACCGCGGCGAGCACGCCGCCCATCATCGCGCCGATGACCCCGACGGTGGCGACCTCGCTGCCAGCAAAGAAGAGGTTCTTGACCGGGGATCGGGGACGCAGCCATCGGTTCTCGAAGCGGTCTGGGGTCGGCTCGATGCCGTAGATGGACCCGCGCATCGGTCGGACAAAGTGCTCGGTGCTGATCGGTGTGGACAGCTCCGCGTACCGCAGCATGGGCTTCAATGCCGGCATGTGGCGGAAGAGCTGCGACAGAAGAGCGTCGGTCATGCGCTGCTTGAACGCCTCGTACGGCTCCCCGCGTTTCTTCCAGCGCTCGTCGCGCCACGCGGCGAACACGTCGTACGGCACGAACGTCACGACCTCTCCGGTGTGGCGCATGTGTTCTCCAGGCTGGTGCGCTGGGTCCTTGAGCGAGGGAAAGCTGCAGTAGAGGACGGGCGCGTCCCCCAACTCCTCGGAGTCGGGGTCCACGTCCCAACTCTCCGCCTCCATGTCCCACGTCTCGTAGAACCACTTGTTCGCGCTGCCCGCGCCGGCCTGCCGGATGTCGCCTTCGAATCCGAGGTACAAGCAGACATGGGCGGGCGCGGCGGGCAGCGACGTGACCGACCGAGCCCAGGTCTGCCCTCGGTAGCGCTCCGGAAGCATGCGGGTCACCGTCGAGGCAACGCCTGCCGCGCTGATCACGCGAGCCGCCCGGACCTCACGCCCGCTCGCGAGCTTCACGCCCACCGCTTCGTCGTTCTCGACCAGGATGCCGGTCACGTCGGCGCGGACCGCGGTCGCTCCTCCGGCCTTCTCGACCGTCCCTAGCAGCGTGTCCGCGATCCGGCTCGCGCCGCCGACCGGATAGTAGCCGCCGTGCATGAAGTGTTTGACCACCAGCGCTTGGATCGCGAACGACGACCGCGACGGCGTCGAGCCGTAGTACCCCCACTGCGCGGTGAAGATCGCGCGGAGCCGTGGGTCGTCGGTCAGGCCATCGACCACCTTCTTGGTGTGCATCGCGAGGTACCGCTGCGCGCTCCGGCCGAGCAGCCGGTCCGTGATCCGTCCCACCCCCTCCGGCGCCATGCGCGCGAGGTAGTAGGTCTTCATGCTGGCGGCGACCGCGCGCGTCAGGTGGAGGTAGGCGTCGATGGCCTCCCGCTCGTCGGGGAACGCGTCGAGCAGGTTCTCGCGGAACTGCGCCGGGCTGTCCGGAAAATCGATGTGGAAGCCATCGGGGAAGTGGAACTCGTCGTACACCGAGCCGAGCGACGCCCATTCGAGCTCACCGTCGGTCAGTGTATGCAGGAGCCGCCCCGTGAGGCTGTGCCGGGTGACCTCACCGACCGCGTGTACGCCCACGTCCCATCGGTAGCCGGGGCGCTTGAACATATGGGTAAACCCGCCGGGCACATAGTGCTGCTCGAGCACCAGCACACGCCGCCCGAGCTTCGCGAGCAGCGCAGCCGCCGTCATCCCGCCCATGCCCGAGCCGATGACGATGTCGTCGAAGGGCCCTTTCGGAACCGTCTTGCTCCAGCGCTTCTTCTCGGCGCTCATCGTGCGCGTCGTCGTCGCCAGCCCACGAGGCCGAGCGCCACGAGCCCGAAGAGCCAGCTCGAACCGGGCGTGGAGACCGGATCCACGGAGCAGCCTCCGTCGCCGCCCCCCAGTCCGCCGTCGAGGCCTGGGATGACGCCACCGTCTCCTGCTGGCGGCGGACCAGCATCGATCGGACCGGCGTCCGGGGGCGGCAGGCTCGGGTCGCGCACCACGAAGAAGCCCGCTTCGCGCCAAGGGCTGAAGGTCAACCCGTCGTCCGCGCGCACACGCCAGAAGTAGGCGCGGTTCTCTCCGAGCGGCTCTTCGAGCTGCCACGCCGTGAAGCCAGGGGTCTCTTCGAGCGCCGGCGACTCCCGCAGGTTCTCCGAGTCGAAGGTGTCGACCGTGTCGATCTGGAAGATGTAGCGGAGCTCGTCGAGGTCGAGGTCTTCGCTGTTCTGCGCGGCCAACCGGGGCGCTGGGTCGATGATGCCGATCATGTCGATCGGGTAGCTCGGCGTCGGCGCCGTCGGCTGACGGTTCGGCGAGACGATGAGCTCGAAGGCATGCTGGATGACGCCGCCGTCCCCGTCGTCGATGGTGATGTCGACGGATACCGTCTCGTCGACGGCCGTCACGTCCGACTCGTTCGGAACCCAGCTGACGCGCCCCGTGTCGCTCACGCTCATGCGGTCGGGCCCGCGGATCAGCTCGAAGCTCGGCGCGTCCAGATCGCCCGCCGGGTCATCCACTTCGATCTGGTAGTCCATGTCCGCCAAGATCGAGATGATCGCGGGTGGGTCGGAGGTGACCGTCGGCGGCACGTTGAGAACCCGCAGCGAGCGGTAGAGCGTCGCGCGGTTGCCGTTCGCGTCGATCGCCTCGACCCCGAGACGGGTTCCGTCGGGGCCATCGCTCATGCCCTCGGGCAGCGTGTAGCTGAACTCGCCCTCGTTCTCGCCGAACGTCTCGTCGTCGTCGAGGTCCCACGAGAACGTCACGGCGTCGCCCTCGAAGTCCTCGACGCTCACCGTCACCGTGACTTCGTCTCCTTCGAAGAGGCCGGCCGGCACGATGAAGTCGATGAAGGGAGCGCCGGGCTCGCGGCTGCTCGTCTCGCTCCCCGCGGCGAAGTTGCGGGCCGCCGCGTTGTAAGCCCCCGCCCCGCCCACGCTCGTGTCGGTCCACACGGAGGCGGAGCCCGCAGACACCCACGCTGCCAGCCCGGCGCCGAGCGTGCGGAGTGACCACTGCGCGCAGGTGACGTCGCCGCCGTTGCTGGCCACGAGCAAGGTGTCGGGGCCCAGCCCGCTGAGGCAGTCGTTGTCGCGGCTGCCGGTCGGCGTGAGCCCGCGGATGTCGACCACGCCGGCCGTCAGGGCGTTCTCTTCGATGCCGATCGCGCTGGGCGACGTGAACGTGTCGCGCGACCCGGTGCCGCCGAGGAGCGCAAACAGCTGACCGTCGGACGGGAACGAGTCGAGCGCGTCGAAACCGGTCACGAACAGCCGCCCGCCGGCGCGCACGAACGCGTCGAGGTTCGCGAAGACGAGCGCGTCGGTGTGCTGGCCGCCGGTCGCGCTCCAGTAGATCGCGTCGTACGGGGAGAGCTCGCCCCTCAGGCGCGTGTTGCTGCCGAGGCTGTAGTCGTTGACCACCATCTCGACGGTGTGACCGTCGACGCTCAGCGCGGAGGGCAACGTGCCGTCCCCGCTTCCGTCCGCAACGAACAGGATGTTGGCCGCCGACGCCCGACCCGGAAGCAGGGCGGTGAACGTCACGGCGACGAGGGCAATCAAGCACGTTCGGAACGGCATCGAACGAGCGTAGCAGACCCCCACGAAACCTCCCGCGGGCCGCCACTTGGGTCCCGAAAGGCGCGCGGCGCGTTGCTGGATCACCTCAGGCGATCCGCGTCGATCCCCCTTGGAGCTAGTGGATCGCGTCTCTAGGCGATGACGAATCGCGCGACGATCAAAGCGCCCGCGAAGCTGCATCCGGCCCACGCGAGCCAGCCGGCGGCGCGGCGGCGGAGGGCGCCATTCAGGCTCTGAGGAGGGCCGGTCCATGCGCGGCGTGCGCGCCACTTGCCCGCGCCGTCTCGGAACGGACCGCTCGAGCGGGGCGCCGGCCGCGACCCAACGAGGGTGACCTCCGCGCCCACAGCGGGAAGCGGGCCGGCGTCGAGCGCGACCCACATGGGCTTCTCGTGGCCGGCGCGCTCCAGGGTGAAGCCGCCATCGGAGGCGTCGACGACGGTCCCCGTGGGCGCTCGCTCCGCCAAGGACCCTGTCCGAAGTAAGCTGATCACGGCCACCAGCGCTGCGACACACGCGACGGCCGGCGCGGCGAACAACACACTCGCGCGCGGATCGGCTCCGAAACGGAGCGCGCGAGGGAGCTCGGTGAGGGCTTCGTGTTCGACCACCGCGAAACCCGCGGCCATCAGCCAGGCGAGGGCCGCGAGCCCGAACAACGGGCCCGCCCGACCGCTGACGTCCGGCAGGCGCGTCGTGTGCGGCGGGCCGCTCCGCGCGGTCGCGAGCGGGATGACCAGCGCCGCCACGAGCCACGGGGAGACGAACCAGACCGCCCCGGTCGAGGTCATCGTCGGCGCGAACTGCGCGGTGAGTCCCGCGAGACCCAGGAACACGGCATGCAGGGCGACCGAGGTCACGCCGAGCCGTTGCTCCCGCTTGGCCATACCCGCGGCGGAGGCGAGGATCGGGGTCAGCTCGAAGAGGGCCACCAGCGTCACCCAGACGAGCACTGCGCGTGCCGCGGTCGGAAGGTCGGCGAGCGCGCGCTCGCTTCGGCCCATGTCGGTCAAGGCGTTGGCGACGAGCTCACCCAACACACCCATCCCGAGCACCGTCGTCCACCATCGCCCCAGCGCCCGGCCCTTCGGGCGGTGGGTCCAGACGGCCATCGCTCCCAGCACGAGGGCGATCGCCAATGGTCCGTGCAGGAGCCGGGCTTCGGGCGGCCCGTCCGTCCAGAACGACCATGGCGTGCGGGCGGCGTGGGGGCCGGGCACGCCAAAGGCGAACACGATGCAGAACAGAGGCCACGGCGCCGCCGCGATCGCGGACAGCACCCAGAACGACTCCCGGCCGGCGAAGCGCGCGGACGCCTCCGCCGGAGCGCGGTGCCCCGGTTTGGGGAGGGGGTCGATTGCGGCGTCCATGGTCATCGCGTGGGCGTTCATCAGTGTGCCAAGCTCCGCCGGGCGGGGCCATCGTCCGGAGGTGCGTGCGACCCACGTGCGTCCGTGCACCTTGGCATGCGCGCCGGATTCGGGGATGGATTGAAGCGGACGAGGCCTTCTTGCGTCGTACCCCCGTGACCCCGTTCCACTCGCCGTACTCTCCGACCTCTGGTAGGGGTCTCGCAGAAAGGACCGCCGTCATGCGTCTGCCCATCCTCGCTCTCCCCATCGCGGCCATGCTCTTCGCGAGCGGCTGCTATTCTCGGGCCCGCGTCACCTTCCGGCCGCAGGTGCCGAACCAGGTGGTGGTCGCATCCAGCCCGCCGCCCGTGCGCGACGCGGTGGTGACCCGCCCCGCGGCGCCGTCGAACGATGCGGCATGGGTCGATGGCTACTGGAAGTGGGAAGGCGGCCAGTGGGTCTGGAACGACGGCCATTGGGAGCGTGGCCACAGCGGCCAGGCCTGGGTCGCGCCCACCGCCGAGGACAACGACGGTCGGGTCGTTTACCACCCAGGATACTGGCGTGCCGAAGACGAGCCGCCCGCCCCGGAGTACCGCCGCCCCGGTGGGGTTCGGGTCTCCGTGCGTCCCGCCCCCCGAAGCCCACGGCCGGCGGCCCAGCCCCCCGCCACGCAGCCTCGTGTGAGCGCCAGGACGAGCGGTGGCGACGGCAGCGTTACCATCCGTGAGCGCCCGGCGCCTGCGCCCAACGCGCACAACGCCGACCCGAGCGTCGCCGTCGCCGTGCGCCCGGCGCCCAGCACGCCGACCGCGACGGTCCGGCCCGGCGTGAACGTGGCGACCACGACGCCACGCACGGTGGTCTCGCCGAACCAGGGCGCGAACGTCGCAACCACGACGCCGCGCACGGTGGTCTCACCGAACCAGGGTGCGAACGTCACCACGACCACGCCGCGCACCGTGACCGTTCCTGGCAACCAGGCCGCGAACACGACTGCGCCGGGCCGTCCTGTGGCCCCCGGCACGGTCACCGCGCCCCGGACGGGCGTGACCGTGCGCCCGAACACCAACATCCCGCTGTCCTGCTCCATCGCCGCCGACCGCGCGCCCCGCAACGGCCTCATCTCCGTGGCCGGCACCTTCGGCTCGAACGCCCGCGTGCAGATCGGCGGGGTGTACGCCCCGATCGTCAACCGACGCGTCCGTGAGATGCGCGTGCGCGTGCCGGGCAACTCGGGCGGCGGGATCGTGCGCGTGCTGCAGGACGGTCAGATCGCGAACTGCGGCAACCTGAGCGTCGGGCGCTGAGCCGGTGGGGATCGAAATCCCGGTCGAGCGCCTCAGCCCCGAGGCGCTCGTCGGGCTCATCGACGCGTTCGTGCTGCGGGAAGGCACGGACTACGGACACGACGAGCCCACCCTGGCGGACAAGCGCGCCGACGTGCGTCGGCAGATCGAGCGCGGCGACGTGGCGGTGGTCTACGACCCGAAGCTCGAGAGTGCGAGCCTCGTCCTGCGCCGTGACCTGACGCCCTGATTTACGACTTCCGCCTCGGCCATCTGGGAGTCGGAGGGCTGGACGCCGCTCCGACTTGGCCCGATGTCGTGGCTGCGGCGTACTGTCTTTCTCGATTGGAAGACGAGCCCACAACGGAGGACCCATGGCCATCGCACGCTGGAACGGCACTGTCATCGCGGAGAGCGACGACTTCGAGATCGTGGAAGGGAACGTCTACTTCCCCCGGACCGCTTTGAAGGAGGCGCACTTCAAGAAGAGCGAGCACACCTCGGTTTGTGGCTGGAAGGGCACGGCCAACTACCTCGACGTCGTGGTGGGCGACGACGTCAACGCCAACGCCGCATGGACGTACCTGACGCCGAAGGACAAGGCGAAGAACATCGAGGGCTACGTGGCGTTCTGGAAGGGCGTCGACGTAGAGAGGTGAGCCGCTACATCGTCTTGACGATCGCGTACATCTGACGCTCGGCTTCGAGCACGTCGTCCGGCAACGCGGGAGGCTCACCGCCCAACGCGCGGGCGGTCGCGACGATGTGCGCCACGTGCTCGACGAGTTCCGCGTTCTTGAACGCCTTCCTGAGGTCCTTGCCCGTCGTGAGCACGCCGTGCGCTGCGAGCAGGACGGCACTCCGTTCGCCCAGGGTCTCGACCACCGCGTCTGCCAGTTCGTCGGAGCCAGACATTCCGTACGCGGCGACGTCGACGGGTCCGCCGAGGTGCACGACCATCTCGTCGACAACGGGGGGAATCGACATGCGTGCGAGCGCCATGGCGGTGGCCGCTCGTGAATGCGTGTGTACGATCGCCGCGACGTCCGGCCGCGCCGCGTAGACCGCGAGGTGGATCGGGGTCTCGAAGCTCGGCGCTCGTTCGAAGGTCTCGCCGTCCTCGAGATCGTCGTCGTCCAAGAGGTCGCCGTCATCGTCGACGACGACCACCTGGGTCGCGGTCAGCTCGTCGTACGCGATCGAGGAGGGCGTGATGACGAAGCGTCCCGCGTCCGGCGCGCGCACGCTGATGTTGCCCGCCGAGCCCACCACGAGCCCGGCTTGCCACATGCGGATCGCCATCTGGCAGACGGCCTCGCGCTCGCGTTGATAGATCATGGGACGAAAGCTAGCAGGGGACGTCCGAGATCACGCGTCCTCGAGCAGCGCCTCGCGCTCCGTCCAGCGCTCGAACGCGTCTTCGTAGGCGTCCTCAGCTGTCTCGTCCGGCTCGAAGCGGTGCCCGGGTCTGGCCATCGCGCGCGCGGCCTCGGGGAGCGAACCGAACCACCCCGCGCCCACCGCTGCGCAGGCTGCGGCTCCGCGCAGGGTCGCGTCCGGGTGCATGCCGAGGATGGGCCGCGCGAGCACGTCCGCGAGCAGCTGGCAGAAGAACGCGGAGCGGCTCATGCCGCCGCTCACATGAAGCGCGCCCGCTGACGGCGCCACGGCGTCGAGCCAGGCGAGCCCTGCCTTGGTGGCGTAGGCGCAGCTCTCCAGGAACGAACGGAGGACCTCGGGGCGACCCGGTGGGGCGCCCGTGCTGGTCTCCCCGAATGGCATCAGGAGGCCGGCCGGCCGGCCGGTGTTGAGCTGCCGGAGATCCATCGCCCGCGGCCCGAGGTGCGCGCTCGATCCACGGCAGCCGGGAAGGGCGTCTCGCGCAATTCGGTCGTACGCGGCCCACCCTTTGTCGTCGAGGTCGAGTCCGGCGATCACCCGCGCCGTCCACGCGTGACAGGTGCCCATCTCGCCCAGGTTGGCCTCCACCAACCAACGGTCGGCGACGGCGTGCGGGTCCAGCCAGAGCCGTCCCAGAGGGTCGGTGATCGGCGCGTCGACCACGCGCAGCAGGGGGGCCGAAGAGCCCGCCACGAGTGCCGTCCCGCTCTCGACGACATCGGACGCGAGCAGCGCCAACGGGGTGTCCGCGGCCCCGAGCACGATCGGGGTGCCGGGCCGCATGCCAAGTGGGTTCGCCGCGAGCTCCCCGATGGGGGTGCCGGGCGTGCTGAGCGGAGGAAAGGGAAGCCGGCTCTCGCGTGGCGCGCCGGAGCGCACGTCGATCATCATCAGGTCGGCGGCGAGGGTCGGGTCGATGGCCGGCGCGGCGCCGAGGCGATGTGCGAACCAGCCCGGCATGTCGAGCACCCAGCGCAGCCGCGCGGCGTCATCTGGGGCCATGGACTCGAGCCACCGCGCGCGCGCAGGGGCGAAGATCCAGGGCGGGAAGCGGCCCGTCTCGGTGTAGAGCGCCTCGGGGTCGAGATCGTCGAGGTCCGCGCCGAGCATCGCGCGCACGTCCGAGTTTGGCCCCAGGTAGAGCGTCTCGTCCTCGTCGCCGACAAACGCGCACGCGATGCGCTGGCCCGTCACGGTGATCGCAACGACGTCCTGTCCCGCACCCCCGAGCGCTTCGGTGATCGCCTCTTTGAGGAGCGAATCGATGACGTCGGCGTCGTACTCACGGCCCAGGGGCGCGAGCGCGGCCGGCATGTGCGCCGCCCACGGCCTGGAGGCGGACCCCACGCAGCGTCCGTTTCGGTCGAACAGCCCTGCGCGCCCACTCCCCGTGCCGGCGTCGATCGCGAGCAGGAGATCCGTCACGGCTTCGGTAGGGTCTCGGGGTTCACGCAGTGGCGGGGCACTTCGCCGCGCAGCAGGCGCTCGATGTCCGCGACCACCATCTCGGTCTGGTGCCGGACGACGTCCCGTGTGGCGCCGCCGAGGTGAGGCATGGCGACGACGTTCGGGAGCCTGAGAAACCGGTCGTTGGGCAGCGGCGGCTCGGCCCGAAACACGTCCAGCCCGGCGCCCCCGAGGCGCCCCTCCCGAAGCGCGTCGTAAAGCGCGTCCGCATCGACGAGGCGATGCCGCGCCGTGTTGATCAGGAACGCGCCCGGTCGCATCGAGGCCACGCGCTCCGCGCTTACAATCCCACGTGTCTCGGGGGTGAGCGCGGCATGCAAGGAGAGCACGTCCGACGCGGTGAAGAGCGTGTCGAGGTCTACCCGCTCGACTCCGTGCGCGTGGAGGCGGGCGTCCGGGGCGTGAGGGTCGCAGGCGATCAGGCGGGGGCCGAAGCCCGAGAGGCGTTTGGCGGTCTCTTCCGCGACCGCCCCGAACCCGAGGAGGCCCACGGTGGCGCTGCCGAGCTCGAAGGCGGGCGTCGCCCCACGCTCCTCGAGCAGCTGCTTCACGCTGCTCGGCTCGTAGTCGCCCGCGGACAGACGTCTCTGCATGGGTGTGATCCCCCGCGCCAGGTCGAGCATGAACGCGATGGCGAGCTCCGCCACGCTCCGGCTGTTGCGCCCCGGGGTGAACAGAACGGGCACGCCCTCCTCGGTCGCCGTCTCGTCGTCGACGTTCAGCGGCTCTCCGCGACAGCATGCGACGAAGCGCAGCGGGCGCGCTTCGAACACCTCGTCATGCACGAGGTCGACCTCCACGACGAGCGCGTCGATGGCGTCGGCCGCGACCCGCTCGGAGAGCTCCTCGCTCATCCAGAGTGCGCCGGTCTGGCTCCAGGGTTCGTAGACCACGTCCGCATGCGCGCGGAGCCGCTCGAGTCCCTCGGGCGTGAGCTCTGCAGTGACGAGCAGCCTCACGAGAAAAGGAGACCGCGGAGCTTGATCGCCTTGGAGACGTCGCCCTTGAACTTGAGCTTGCCCGTCATGAACGCATTGGGCCCGCTCAGCTCGCCGTTCATCATCTTGACGAAGTTCTTGTCCTTCATCTTGACGCTGAAGCCGGGTTCGCCGTCTTCGCCTTCGGTGACGTTCACCTGGTCTTTGTCGAAGTGCACGGTCCAGATGCCTCCGTGTTCACCGGTGATCTGAAAACGCATGCTGCCGACAAATCCGGCGAGCTTCTCGGGTTCCGTGGCGACGGTCTCCGGGAGGACGCGGTCGAACCATTCGGCGGGCTTCTCGATGGTGGGGGCAGTCATGTGCGACGGGCAACCTAGCAGACTGTGTATCTGGTGGCGCTTTGCACCACGTCGAGGGTCTGCCCCTCGAGCTCCCCAGGTGGCGAGGCGGTGGGGGCTCGACTCCGCCGCTGCCTCTTGGGCGACTCTCGAGCCCATGCGTCGCCCATTCATCAAGGGGGCGAAGCGCAGGGGGTAGACTCCGGAACGTCATGCCCTTCTTTCGCTACGACGCGGCCGAGCTTCGGGACGCTGCGGCGCGCTTCGTTGCTGACCTCCCACGGCTCGACCGCGCGGCGGCTTGGACAGCGGACGTCTCGGTGTGGGAGGAGCTCCTGCTCGATTGGTGGACGGCCGAGGCGGCGCCGCGAGTTCGGGTTGAGGCTCCGCTGGCAAGGATCGCGCTCACCGAACCGGTGCGCTCTCAGATCGACTGGCCTGGCCCGCGTGAGGCAGCGCGAGGGGGGCCCGTCACGCTCATGCATCGCAGCCCGGTGGCCGGTGAAGGCCATCCGTACTCCTACGCGTATTGGCGAGACGCCGTGGCCAGCGAGCGGCTCGAGGTGTTGCTCGCGGCGCAGGTGGAGCTCGGCTGCGGAGGGCGTCCGGCATCGCGGTTTGGGCGCGTGATGCTCGCGGCCAGCGACTTGGCGCCGGTCGCTGCGCGCGCCAAGGCGCTGTTCTTCAGTACGATGGACGAAGGGGAGCGCCGCCGTCTGTTCGAGCAGCTGGGCGCTCTGCGCTTGGCGTCCTGGGACACGCGGCCGTGGTTGGTCGTGGACGTCGCCCACCTGGCCGACCGTGAGGCGCACCCGGCGCACTGGGACCTGTTGGACGCGTGATCCCCGCGAGGTTGCCGGAAATTCGGCGTCGCCCATGCTCGCTGTTAGCTTCCGGGGGTGCGACGTGCTGCTCCGATGCTCACTCTGTTGACCGCCGCCCTGATGTGGCTGGCTCCGATGTCGACGGGAGTCGGGCACGCGGAGCAGCAGCCCTACACGACTGAGGACAACGTGCGGCTCAGCCCCGAGATGCGCACGCGGCTTCAACAGCTCGCGCGCCGCTACCACGCGCGTACCGGGCAGCGTCTTCACGTGACGAGCGGCACACGCACGCCTCGGCAGCAGGCGGAGGCGATGTACGACAAGCTCCGGCTCGGTGTCCGGCTCACGCGGCTCTACCGGGACTTCGAGGCCGCGTCGGAGATCACCCAGGCCTACCGCAGCCATCGGCGCGCGGGCCGCAGCCGCTGCGTGGGGGCCATCGCTCGCGTCATTCGCGGGCAGGTCCGCCGCGGCTGCTTCATCTCCCGGCACCTGCATGCGAGCGCGGTGGACATCCGCAGCCGGAACATGAATCGGCGTCAGCGCCGCATCTTCCGTGAGGTCGTGCGCGAGGCCGGTGGCATCGAGCTGCTCGAAGAAGGCCGGCCTCCCCACTGGCATCTGCAGATGTAGCGACTCGGTCTGTCAGCCGGGCAGCAACGGGTGCCCGGTCGCGACCCACCACCAGACGAACGCGGCGAGCGAGCCGACCACCAGCACGATCAGCGCGACCACGACCAAGCCCAGGCGGGATGTCGCTGCGGGTGGAGCCTTCTGCGGGGGGAGCAGCGAGGTCGGATGTGCCGAAGCGGGCGGCGGGGTTCCGTCGACGGGAGGCGCGGACGGAAGGGGGTAGCCCTCAAACGCGGGCAGGGCCGCGGGCCGGGGGAACACCACCTCACCGGCGGGGCCGCTCTTCGCTCCGGCGCGCTCGGAGTGCACCCGCGGTCGCGGGGCCTGGGAATTGGCCAGAGGCAGCGACGGCTCCGCGGTCGGTGCGCTGGGAGTGGGTTCGAGCACCTGCGTGGGGACATCCGCCGGCGACTCGGAGGGCAGGGCGGTTGGGTGCGTTGGCACAGCGTGGTCGCGCTCCCAGAGCACTTCGAACCCTTCCGCCAGTCGCCGCGGCGCGGGCGAGGCCTGGCGCGTGAGCGGGTCCGGGTCGCCCTGCCTCCACAGCTGGGCGCGGCCGATCCGCGAGAGGGCGTCGATGCGTGCGCCTTCCTCCCGGCGCTCCTTGAGGAACAGCTGCGCCATCCAGCCCGCCACGTCGGCGTCCGAAAAGCCCGGCGCGTTCTCTTCGAGCGCCGCGTTCAAGGCGTCCCCGAGGGCGCCAGCGGAGGCGAAGCGGTCGTCTGGGTTCAGCGCGAGCGCCTTCATCAGGGCGGTCTGAAGGGCGTCGGGCACATCGTGCCGGCGCTCGGTGAGCGGGGGGACGCGCGCGTTCCGGACGTTGTCGAGCGACTGCATCGTGTCGGCGCGTGCGAACAAGGAGCGCAGCGTCAGCAGCTCGTAGAGGCACGTCGCGGCCGCGAACACGTCGGAGCGGTGATCGACCTCCCTTCCGCGCGCCTGCTCGGGGCTCATGTATCCGATCTTGCCTTTGAGCACTCCGTCTTGGGTGCGGGTGACCCGCGCCGCCGCCTTGGCGATGCCAAAGTCGATGACCCGGACACGTCCGTCGAACCCGACGAGCACGTTCTGAGGAGAGACGTCACGGTGGACGACGTGCATCGGACGTCCGGCCGCGTCCCGAAGCTCATGAGCGTGGTGAAGTGCGGCCGTGAGCTGACGCCCAATGTGGAGCACGAAGCCCGGCGGCAGCATGGCGCCCAGCTGGCGACAGCGGCGAACGATGTGGAGCAGGTCCTTGCCCCAGACGAAGTCCATCGCGAGGTAGTGCGACCTATCGACCCGGCCCAGCTCGCGGAGCGGGACGATGTGCGGGTGAGTGAGCCGCCCCGAGATGCGCGCCTCGTCGAGGAACATCCCGGTGAACTCTGGGTCGGAGGCCAGCTCCGGACGCAGTCTCTTCAGGGCCACGAGCGGGGTGGCCAAACCGTCGAGCGGCTTGGCGAGGAACACCTCCGCCATGCCCCCGGTGGCGAGTGCGTCCAGGAGGACGTAGCGCCCGTAGGTCTCGAAGCGTGGCTCTACGACCACGGCCACCCGGCTCCCCAAACCGGCACGACGATCGCTAGATGTCCTCGACGGAGGTCGCAACGCGCCTCGGCGGCGAGAGCGGGCCCCGCTGCGGCGCGTCCCTCCTCGCCGATGCACCGCATCGACTCGTCACGCCGCACCCCAGCTGGACCCGGTCGCGCGTCACGGCTTCCGCCTCGGCCATCGAGCTGGCCGTTGAAGAACCGACGTCGATGGATCGGGCCCGCGACGTGCCGTCCGCGTCGCATGACGCGACGACGTGCATCCTTGAGGATTTGGAGGAGCGGCAGGCGGCGAGGGCGGTGCGTCCCGGGTTTGAGGTGCGGCACAGCGGTTCTTCAACGGACAGCTAGCCGCGCAGCCGGTCGCGAAGGTCCTCGACCTCGGCTTCCCAGTCGTCGCCCTCGCCGCGCTCCTCGAAGAACGTGCGAATCCAGGAATCCTGCAGCAGCACACCCACCGCCTGGAGCGCCTTCGACTGCACGTCGGCGAGCTCGAGCGAAGGGTTGTCGAAGCACCACTGGCGGACCTCTTCCGGGATCTGCTTGGTCGGACGTGCCGCAAGGGTAGCGACGGTCTCCGCGGCCGCCAAAGCGTGCACGCTGGAATCGGCGCCAGGCACCTCCCCGTCCTCGTCTTCCTCGAGCACCGTGTCGAGCGTGACCTCGAGCATCTCGAGGTCCATGGCGTCCTCGAGGCCTTCGACCCAGAGGAGGGCCGCTTCGTTCTCGAAGCCTCCCACGCCCCACGCGCGAAGGTTGTTGTTCTCCGAACTCGACGAGTACGCCACGGCTTCCATCTCGAACGACCTCTCTGAGCTTACGTCACGCCCGCGCCGCGTCGATGCCGTCGCGGGGGGCCCGGCTCGGGGCCCGGCAGCGCAATTGCACAACTGCACCCGGGTTCGCAAGGTTTGTGCATCGCGAGGCCGCGATTGCCGCTCGAGGACCGGCCGAACAGACCGGCCGAAGCTGGTCCGAAGCGATGGAGTCAGAAGCTCGCGATGACCACCGTGATGTTGTCATGGCCGCCGCCGTCCTTGGCGGCCGTGATCAGGCGCTCGCAGGCGCGCGAGGAGCTGTCCGTTGTATTGAGCTCCTCGAGAAGCGCGCGGTCCGAGACGTGCCCGGTGAGACCGTCCGAGCACAGCAGCACGCGGTCGCCCGGCCTGAGGGTCAGCGCATGAGCCTCGCACTCGACGCCCTCGCCGCCTCCGCCGACCACGTTCACGAGGATGTGGTCGAAGCGCGAAGGGCCTTCTCCGAGTGCACCTTGGTCGCGGAGCGTTTGGCCGACGGTGTGGTCGCTCGTGATCTGAATCAGCTGCCCGTCGCGGTGCAGATACAGCCGGCTGTCGCCCGCGTGCGCGACGTAGAGTTTGGGCCAGAGCGCGTACGCCACGGTGAGCGTCGTGCCCGGCTTGAGCTGGTCGATGTGCTTGCGCACCGCCACGCGCTGGAGCCGTTCCTGGCACTGGGTCATCGCCCCGCCGAGCTGCTTGAGGAGCTTCTTCTCCGCCTCTTCATCCGGCTGCGCCATCCACGGCATCGCGTACAGCGCGAACTGGGCGACGGTGTCGACGGCCACCGCGCTCGCGACCTCCCCGCCGCCGTGTCCCCCCATGCCGTCGGCGACCATCATCAGGGTGCCCTTGGGGCCGGCGATGCGCTTCGACGCGCTCGGGACCGCCAGGCTCGTGTCCAACACGTCCAGTGAGCGACCGAGGTCCGCGATGACGAACGTGTCTTCGTTGTGGCTTCGAACGCACCCGACGTCGCTGCGTCCGGCCACCTCCATGGGGTGCGCCATCGTCGCGCGCCGCTCCGCGAAGCGAGGGCGCAGCACCGGCAGCGTCTCGTCCGAAAAGTCCGGTGCGTCCCACTCGTCGTCCGCCATCGCCCCTCCACGTGGGCGCCCACTCCCGCACGGCGCCGCTCGCGAGCATACCTCCTCTGTCCAAGTGCGTCGGGCCAAAGATGGCCGCTACCGCGTATCGACGAAGAACTCGACGCGCCGGTTCTGGGCGTGGCACTCGTCCGTGTCTTCCTGGCAGACCGGGTACGTGGGCCCGTAGCCCTGACTGGTGATCTCCTGCGTCACGCCTCGCTCGCGAAGCGCGTCGGCGATGGCGGCGGCGCGGGCCTCGCTCAGCTCCTGGTTGTGCTCGGCATTGCCGACCGCGCTCGTGTGGCCCTGGACCTGGATTTGGTAGATCTCTTCGTGCTCCGCGAGGACGGCTGCGACCCCGTCGAGGATGGGGTCATCCTCGGGAACGAGCGTCGCGCTGTCGTGTTCGAACTCGATGCGGTGGTTGAAGACGATCCGGTTGTTTCGCAGCTCCACGAGGAGCGGCTCGTCACCGGTGGCGGGGGGAGGTGCGCTGCCGCACGCAGCAGCGAGGAGCACGATCGAACAAAGAAAAGAGATACGCATGACCGCGGTCTACAGAATGCAGGTCGATGCGTCGAGCGGCGCGCGCGCTTCGTTGTTGTCGTCGAAGCACTCCTGGAACAGCGGCATGTCGGGATCCAGGACGACCCGAGCCACCCCTTCAACGGTCCCGTCGATGACCACGTCCGACGGCACGTCGACCACGAGCGTGGCGCCCTGGCCGGGAAAGAGCGGGCTCCCGCTCATGGCGCGGCCAATCTCACGCTCGGTGCCGGACTCGACCACGAAGAACGCCACCTCGACGCCCGCCGGCATCACCGCTTCGCCCAGATTGCGCAGTGTTGCGACCAGCGCGGGCGTGGTTCGGTTGCAATCGAACGCGAGCAGGAGCGCCGCGTCGGCCGCGCTGAACAGCCCGTCGGCCTGCACGTTCTGACGGTAGTTGTTGAGCCATGGCACGCTCCAGTTGTTGCGTCGCGCCGTTGGGATCGCCCCGTGTGTTCCGGCGGGGGTGCACGCGTCGTCGTCGGCCGAGCAGACGTTGCTGACCGAGTAGCTGTGCTGGTTCCACAGGGGGCGCGTCCCCACCCAGCTGTTCGCGCGGTCGCCGTAGACGGCCACACCCCGCCATGCGTTCTCCCCTTCCGGAGCGACCCACGCGGGTCGGATGCCGTTGGGCCCAGGCTCGTTCCACGGCGCGACGTCGCAATCCCATCCGCTTGGGCTGCGCGGGTCGGCGCCGTTGGCGATGGCGACCATCTCGGCTTGGCCGTCGCCGTCGACGTCGGCGACCAGGGACGCCTCGGTGCCGGTGAAGGAGGTCGTCGGGGCCGCGAACCGCACCGTGCCGGTCGGGCCGTCGTACACCCAGACGAAGCACTCGTCGTTGTAGATCACCTCGGCGATCCCGTCGCCTTCGAAGTCGAACACCGTGGAGCCGGTGATCGACGAGCTCAGATCGTGACTCGGGGTGCGCCAGACCTCCGAGATCGCCGGCGTGTCGCCGAGTACGACGTCGTACATCGAGTAGAACTGCTGGAGCGCGACACCCACCTCCGGCGCGCCGTCGCCGTCGAAGTCTGCGACCGTTGGAGGACCGCCGCTTCCCGTACCTGCGGCCGGCTGAGGGCCGACCAGAGTGGTTCCGGTGGCGGCGTCGAGCACCGTCAGCTGGCCTGGCTCGCCGCTCGGCGTGCCGGGATTGCGGCCGATGTGCACGATCTCCGGGTCTCCGTCGCCGTCGAAGTCGGCCACCGCGGTGTACGTATCGGCCAGGTTGTCTCGGTGCCAGAGCTCGGTTCCGTCGGCGCGGTAGGCGGTGCGTCCCGCGAGCAGCTCGAGCTCCGGTGTCTCGTCGAGGTTGACGTAGTAGCTGAGCGAGTACGTTCCGCCGCGCCCGTTGGTGCCAACCCACTCGCGCGTGACGGTGCTTCCGTCTGCCGCGATCTCGAACACGGTACGCCCATAGGCGGCCTCGACCGTCCCGTCACCGTCCGCGTCCGCCAGCGCGATGCCGCCGCCCCAGCCGAACGCGATCGGCACGCACTGTCCCTCGAAGCAGTCGCCCGTCGGGCGCCCGTCGCTGGCTCGGTTGCAGTCCGAGTCCGTCGTGCACGACGCGCCTTCGAACTGGTCGACTGTCTCCGGGCTGATGGCGGAGACGGTTCCGTCGCCTTCGATGACCGCGACGTGGCCCTCGTAGGTGATCACGACAATCTCGACGTCGCCATCGTGGTCCACGTCTCCGAGCGCCGGCGTCACTCCGCTGATGCCTTGTCCGCCGGTCTCGGCGGCCACGATCGAGCGCAGCTCGGTACCTGTTCTCCCGTCCAGGATGCGCAGCACCCCGCGTCGGCAGCCGTCTCGCACGCGGGTCCCGGTCTCGTCGTTGCCGCAATGGCAACAGGTCCCCGTCATCGAGCCGTCCCCGAAGTCGACGCGCTGCGTGTTGCCGCTCACGAACACGAGGTTTGGCGGGTCCAACAGATCGATCGAGCCGTCGCAGTTGGTGTCGGTGACCCGTCCGACGACGGGGGTGGACCACACGTCGGTGTCATCGGTGTATTCGTCCGCGGCCGGTCCCCATCGCCAGCTCTCGACGGCGTCGATCAGACACACGCCCGCCTCGGTCGGGTGTGGGGTCGCGCATGTCGGCGTGAACTCGCACTCCCGCACGCAGGTCTCGCCGGGCGCCGGGGTGCCTTCGCAGGTCGGGGGCAGCGCCAGGCAACGGCCGCTGGGGGGAGGCGAGAGGCATTCGAGGCTAGGCGGGTCGCCGGGCGGAGCACCGAGGGCCGGCTCGCAGTATTCGCCGCTCGCGCAATCGCCGGCGCGTACGCAGACCGCGCCGGGGGTCACGCACGCGTTGGCGAAACAGGTCTCGGTCGACCCGCAGCACACGTCGCCGCAGGCGCTCTCGCAGCAGGCCCCGTCGATGCAGCGCGCCTCGTCGCAGTCACCGTCGACGGCGCACTCGGGGGGCGGGCCGGCGTCCTCTGGCATGCCTCCGTCGGGCATCGGGCGCGGTCGGCACAGGCCCGCTTCGCAGACCTCGGTCGCGAGGCAGTCGGTCTCGTCCTCGCAGCCGACCGGGGGCACGCACGTGCCGTCGCGGCACAGCTCGCCGCTCTCGCACTCCGACGCGCTCGTGCATTCGGGCGGAGGCGGCGTGGAGCCGTCGCAATCGCAGCCTGAGACCAAGAGCAGCGCCACACAGGCGGACGAGACCATCCAACGATTCAAGACAACACCTCGGCTTCATCATACGCGTGATGGGCGCGGTTCCGATGGGCTCTGCCAGATTTCGATGGCTCTCCGCGAGGTGTGTCTCCCAAACGCAAGAAGCCGCCCGGCGAACCGGACGGCTTGGCGCAGTTGCGCGGTTTGGTGACGCGTCAGCGGCAGACGAGCAGGCTGAACTCGACTCGGCGGTTCGTCTGCTCAGAGAGGGTCTGGTTGCGGCCCCCACAAGACTCGTTGGCGCGCGGCTGCGTCGAGCCGTAACCGATGGTGTCGATCATCTCGCGCGGCACGCCCATCGAGACCAGCTCGTTGGCGACCGAGACGGCGCGCTGCTGGGACAGCGCCATGTTGTTCAGCTCGTTGCCGCACGTGTCGGTGTGGCCTTCGACGCGCACGCGGCGGATGTCGCTCCGCGCCTGGGCGCTGAGCACGAGCTCACGCAGGATCTCACGGTTCTGGTAGTCGATCGTCGAGCCGCTCGTCGGGAAGTTGATGAGCATGGGCATGTGCACCCACTGCTCGGCCGTGCAGGTCTGGACCGGCTGAATCACGGGCTGCGGCGGCGGGGGGGGCGGCTCCTCGGCACCTCCACACGCGACACACAATCCGAGCGCGAGGCCCACCACGGCGATCCCAAGGGTAATCTGCTTGCTCATTGACGCTCTCCGACAAGGTTCTGCGAACCCGGGTCCTCTTTGGACCCGGACGTCGGCCCCCAGCCGACGGCGGGACCTTCGCGCGTTCGGGTACAGAGAGCAAGAACATCGTGGTCCGCGTAAGAACGCTTAAGTGCCTGCGCGGCATGCTGCTAGCATTCCTCTGTGTCGGAGGATGCCCAAGCTGAGTTGAGCGCGGAGGCGCTCGCCGACTTCGAGATGCTCTCCGGGGTGGGGCTGGCGGGACGCCGCGAGCTGTTGGCCTCGGCGACCCGTCGAGCACTCGTCCCCGGCGACGTGATCATCCGCCAAGGCGAGCAGAGCCAGCGCATGTTCCTCGTCTTGAACGGCGAACTCGGAGTGCACCTCGACACGGCGGAAGCAGACGCGGTGGCGGTGATCGGCCATGGCGAGACGGTGGGAGAGCTGTCGGTCCTCGACGGGTCTGAGGCGTCTGCGTTTGTCGTCGCGCACACCGATGCGTTGGTGCTGGAGGTGTCCGAAGACGACTTCTGGCAGCTCACGAACGT
Organism: Sandaracinaceae bacterium; assembly: GCA_045106715.1. Classification (GTDB taxonomy): domain Bacteria; phylum Myxococcota_A; class Polyangia; order Polyangiales; family Sandaracinaceae. The sequence continues at coordinate 12,002 of JBGCFC010000127.1, read as the reverse complement.
CAGTCACGCGTTTGCGCTCAACCTCCTCCTCAAGCTGGCGAGCCGGCTTCGCGCCAACAACGCGACCGTCAGCCAGAACGTGCAGAAGCGTCGGCAATACGAGCGCGCTGCGATGTTCGATGGGCTCACGGGGATCCACAACCGCCGCTGGCTCGACGAGACACTGCACCGGATGGTGCGCCGCTACGAAGCGGCGGACGGCTCCTTCCGGCTGTCGCTCAGCCTCATCGACATCGACCACTTCAAGAGCTTCAACGATCGCTTCGGTCATGCCGCCGGAGACCATGTGCTCACCGTGGTGGCCAGCTCACTCGCGCAGAACCTCCGCCCCACCGACTTGGTCGCGCGGTTCGGCGGGGAGGAGTTCGTGATCATCTTCCCGGACACCGATTTGGACGAAGCGGCGATCGCGGCCAACCGTGTGCGCGAGGCGGTGGCGAGCCAAGCGCTCGAGACCCCCGACGGCACCGCGCTGCCGAACGTCACGATCTCCATGGGGGTCGCCCAGCTGGAGCTCGGCATGACCGTGCCTGTGCTCCTCAAGACGGCGGACTTCGCGATGTACCGCGCGAAGGAGGGCGGCCGGAATCGCGTCGAGGTCGGCAAACCCGGAGACGCTCAATGACGTCGAGGACCGCATGAGCGAGCCGAGTCTTCCGAACCCAGGCGACCTGATCGGGGTCCGCTACCGCATCGAGGAGCTGCTCGGGCGCGGCGGCATGGGGGCTGTGTTCGCGGCGGTGAACCAGGCCACGGGGCGGGCGGTCGCCATCAAGTGGATGCTCCCCGGCGCGGCACGGTCGCAGGAGTCGCTCGCGAGGTTCCTGTCCGAGGCGCGCGCGACGGCGAAGATCGAGCACCCCAACGTCATTCAGATTCTCGATGTCGGCCAGGACGGGGACGCGCCGTTCCTGGTCATGGAGCGGCTCCGCGGCGAGTCGCTCGCGGAGCGTCTGGCGCGCGGTCCGCTGGGCATGCGGCAGACCCTTCAAGAGATGATCCCCGCGTGCCAAGGCATCGCCGAAGCGCACTCCGAAGGCATCATTCATCGCGACCTCAAGCCGGACAACATCTTCCTTTGCCAGGGCAAGGACGGCAGTCGCCGCCCGCCGAAGGTGCTCGATTTCGGCATCAGCAAGCTCTACGACCAGGAGGCGGGTCCTGCGCTGACGCAAACCGGCATCGCGATGGGCACGCCGCAGTACATGTCGCCCGAGCAGCTCAACGCGCCCCCCGACGCGGACGCGCGCTTCGACGTCTACGCCATGGGGATCGTGCTCTACGAGTGTCTCACCGGGCAGCCGCCGTATCGCGGCGACGGACTGTTTGAGCTCGTCCAACAGATTGCGAGCGGGAACCCGACGCCGATCCGGGCGCTCGACCCGCAGGTCCCGGCCGACCTCGAGGCGGTCGTCATGCGGGCGATGCACGTCAACCGGGAGATGCGGTACGCGACGATGGAGTCGCTCGTCGCCGACCTCACCCAGGTGCAGCAGCGCGTGCAGAGCGGGGCTCCTCCGCCCGTCCCTCCGACGGGACCTCTGTCGGCGCCCGGAGCCTACACGCCAGCGCCCGTCACGAGTCCGCAAGGGGGGGGTGGCTGGACCCCCGCGTCGGGGTACGGCGGCGCCTCGGCTCCGGGTGCGCTGCCCCCCACGGGTGCGATGCCCAGCGGGGGATGGGGACACCCTCCCACCGGCTCCGCGGCCGGCACCGTCGCACCGACCGGCTATGGCACAGCGGAGCCCACGAAGAAGAGCGGTGTCGGGCTGCTCATCGGGGCGGGGGTCGTGGTGATCGGCCTCGGACTGCTCGCCGTGGCCGGCGTCGGCGGCGCGTACCTGATCTTCGGGGGCAGCGGCAGCTCGACTGCGCCCACCGGGGGCGGCACGACGCCCGTCTTCGGAGGAGGGAACAGCCCGGCCGCCGACGACCCGACCGACCCCGACATCGACATCACCTTCTCCGACTCGTGTCAGCCGAGCTTTACGGGTCGCCGCATGGTCATCGCGTCGGCGGACTCGATCTCGGTGACGTCGACCAACATGGCGGGGCTCACCGGTTCGATCGCCCTGTCGCTGAACGGCCAGACGGGCACCGTTCCGATCTCCACCAACGCACGCATTCAGAACCAGGTGGCCATCAACATCATGGCCGGCCAGCAGCTCTGGACGAACATGGCGATGGACGCGAGCGGCGTCATTCAGGGGCACACGACGGACCCCATCTCGGGGCAGATCGTCGTCACGTCCTTCAACTCGCGGAGCGGGGTCGCAGACCTCACCTTCCAGAACGTGACGCTTCAGGACATGCGGGCCGGGACCCGGTGTGTGCTGAACGGTCGGCTCCAGACATACGGGCAAACCTATGGCCGGTGACTGGCCGAGCCCGCCCTACCGCGTCGAGACCCCGCGAACGGTCATCCGGGTCTACGAGCCCGGCGACGTCGACGCGCTGCACGCGGCGATCGGCGCCAACGTCGAGGCGCTCCGGCCCACGATGCCTTGGATCGCCGACGAGCCGCTCAGCCGCGGCGCGCGCGCGGAGGTGCTGCGCAGCTTTCGGGGTTGGGCGGACCTCGGCACCAACTTCATTTTCGGTGTGTTCGGTCGCGATGGCGGGTTTCTGGGGGGCACCGGGCTGCATCCGCGGCAAGGCCCCGGCACACTGGAGATCGGGTACTGGATCATCCAGGCACGCTGGGGCGAGGGGCTCGCCACGGAGATCGCCGCCGCGATGACGCAGAGCGGCCTCCGGTGGATGGGCGCGAGCCGCGTGGAGATCCGGACCGACACGACGAATCTCGCGAGCGCGCGCGTCGCGGAGAAGCTCGGGTACCGGCACGAAGGCACGCTGCGAGGGGTAGGCACGCCGATCGGCGATCGGCCCGCGCCCGACCTCCACGTGTTCGGCATGCTCGAGGCGGAGCTGGATGGCAGCCCGGCGGATGAGGTTCGCATCCGCGAGGTGGGGTTCGCGGGCGCCGCTTCGACGGCCGACTAAAGCAGCCCCTGCGGCTTTTGGCCCGAACAGCATGGCTTCTCCGGGAGGAGTGCCTGTATGCTCCCGCGCCATGGAGATCAACCCGATCGGAGCCATGGCGACGTGGGTCGGTGCGCTCGCGCGCGGCGGCCTGCTGCTGAACGACGACGAAGAGGAAGGCGTGATGCTTGCGCACGCCGTCTTGGGGGACGAGCGCCTCAGCGACCTCCGTCGTTGGTTCGCCGGCCAGACATCCGACATCGTCGAGCGGGAACGGCGCGGCGCCATTCACGCGTGCATCTGGATGGCCCAGGCCGATCGCGAAGTCGCGGCTGAAGAGGTCGAGCTGCTCGAGGCGGTAATCGAGCAGAGTGAGCTGCCTGTGAAGGTTCAAGAGGAGCTGGTCGCGGCGATCGACGAGCCACTCGAGCCCGAGGACATCGCCGAGGAGCTGACGCAGCCCGGACTGCGAGAGCTGGTGCTTGCCCTGACCTGGGAGCTCGCCGTCATCGACAACAACGTCGACGATGACGAGCGCAGCGCGCACGAGGAGCTGGCCGAGGCGTTCGAGGTCGACGAGGATCGCGCCGAAGAGATCAAAGCCGCCATCGTCGAGTGATGCCGGTCGCGGCGACATCGGTCGCGACGTTGGTGAAGGTCCCGACCGGTCGCACGTCATTGGCCCCCGTGACCCGAGTCTTCGTTGTCCTCTTGCTCGTAGGCTGCGCGCCCAGTGCCCACGAAGTCGCGGCCGAGCTGGGAAGCGCCGGGGACGAGCGCGTGGTGGAGGATCGGGCGCCGGCAGTGGAGCGGGCGGCCGCAGCGGAGCGGGCGGAGGCGGAGCTCGCAGCGTAGCTCGCAGCGGAGCGGGCGGAGGCGGAGCGCGCGGCGGAGAGGCTCACCGCTGCCTCGGACACCTCGTCCTGTGACAGGATGGATTTGCTCTCGATACACGACATGAGGCACCTGCGACGGTCCGCGGCCGACGGGCCATGCCTCATTCGTCGTTTTCAGCCGCGTCCGGGAGGCTCTCGAGCAACTCGCGCATCGTGGCGACCATCTCGATCGGCACATCGCTGGCACCCCACGCGTCGATCACCCGCCGCGCGAGGCTTCGAGCGGCTTCGAAGTCCCCGCGCTCCCGGGCGCGCATCGCCTCCATGGCGTGCACTGGGCTCGCGCCTCCGAACGTGTCGAGCCTCAGCCGGGCCCGAACGATGCGATCGGCCAGCTCGGGCTCCCCTGCTGCTTCGAACACGCGCGGGTCGAGCGCGGAGCCGATCCGGGTGCGCACCAAGGGCCTCCACGCCAAGGCCGCTCGCTCCGGCTGGTCGCTCAGTGCATACCGCGTGCCTTCGAGCAGCTGCGCCGCCCCGTCCATGCGTCCCGCGCGCGCGGCTCGTCCGGCGCGGAGCTCCGAGAGTCGCTCGAGGCACGGGGTGGCCAGCGCCGGGCTCGCGTGCGCGCACAGGTGGATGGCCGGAATCTCGTAGTGGGGTTGGTCCACCAGCAGCCGATGGTCGTCCGCCAGCACGAATCGCTCGACTAGCGGGTCGGCCGCTTCGTTCTGCCGCCCCAGCACCTCGGCCAGACGGAGCAGCCAAGAGAGCGCCTCGACATCCCCGTCGACGAGCCGGCCGAAGCTCGGCAAGGTCGACAGAGCCCGTGCCAAGCGCTCGAACGCGGCTCCGAACCGGCCGATTTCGATGTCGAGGCGCGCGCGCAGGTAATCGCCCGCGAGCTGGGTGTCGGTGGGGCCGGTGGCGTACCGGGCGGCGATGCTTCGGACGGCATCGTCGCGCCCGAGCCGCAACTCGGCGTGCGCGAGGTAGATGCCGTACAACGGCAGTCGCCCGCCGGAGAGGTATGCGCGTTCCAGCCACGTGACGGCGGCGGGCTCCCGGAGCTGCGGAAGGGCCAGCGTACGCCAGGCCTCGGGTTTGCTCGGATGCCATGCGGCGAGCGCGCGCACCGAGGCGTGTTCTCCCGGCGTGTGCAGTGTGGAACGGACACGGTGAACACGAAGGAACCAGTCAGTCGGCAGATCGGCGGCGGCGGCCAGCAGGAGGTCCGAGGCGCGTTCGCTGTCGTCGAGGACTTCGTAGAGTGCGACCGCTCCGCGGGCGAGGGTGGCGCGCGCGACGGGGGACTCGTGGCTGCGCCGCGCCTCGGCCAAGGTCTCCGCCAGCTCGCGGAGGGTCGCGTCGTCGAGCTCGGGGCCGTGGGCCGGGGCGGTGAGAGCGAGGGTGCCCGGGTGGCTGCGGTCCAACGGGGCGATGGGGATGTCCGACGCGCCTTCGATCCCCCACCGCCCGCACACTCGTCGCACCTCGCTGCCAAACATCGCGGCCTCGTCTCCGGCGCTCATGAGGGTCTCGCAGCGCGCTTCCACACCCACCCCGGTGAGGGTCGCGTCGCCCAGCTCGTCGAACGCGCGCGCCACCGCCACACTCTCGGTCCCGATCCACGGCGCCAGCTCGGGGTCGATGCGCGCGGGGTACGGCGTGTCCTGCAGCACCCCGTCCAGGGCCAGGCCGACCGCTTCGTAGAGGGCGTCGCTCTCGCCGGTGCCCTCTCCCCTGGGCTCACCGTTCTGGTAAAGCGTCAGCGAGACGGCCATCGCGCCATCGGCGCGGCGCTCCACGCGCCCGTCGACGTAGGTTCCGACGGAGCGCGCGGCCTCGAGAGTCGCCTCTCGTGCGTCGGTCGCGGCGTAGGGGTCTTCGGGGAAGTCATCTTCCGCGACCGTCGGAAGCCCGAGCAGCTCAGCCGGGCCGCGCGTCCGGGTCGGGTCTCCACCCATGCGGAGGGTCAGGCCGCGGCAGACCAAGTCCGCGCCCATCGCGCCGAGCCACCCCGCAGGCGCGCTGACCCCGCGGGCTTCGAGCACCGGGCACGCCACCGCCTCGGGCACGGGAGCTTCGGGCGCGGGGGGCGGTCCCCACAACAGAGAGGCCGCCATGCCCATGCCGAACAGCGCGAGCGCGGTCAGCCCGAAGACCCGCCAGAGCGGGCTCTCCTTCGGGGCTGAGGGTGGGGTAGACTCGAGCGCGTTCGGCCGGGGCCGCTCCGCGCTCAGCGTGTCCGCCAGGGAGGTCTCTTCCTGGGACCGTTGGCACGCCCTCAGCGCTGCCACGAACGCGCCCACACTGTCGAATCGCTCGTGTCGGTCTTTGGCGAGCGCGCGCGCGAAGACCGCGTCCATCGAGGCAGGAACGCCCTTCGCCTGGAGGCTGGGCGCGACCGCCTCGTCCAGCATGATCTTCGCGAGCACGTCGACCATCGCGTCGCCACGGAAGGGAATGTCGCCGGTGATGATCTCGTAGGCAGTGACGGCCAGGGCGAACTGGTCGGTCCACGGGCCCACGTCCGCGCCCCGGGCTTGCTCCGGCGAGAGGTACGCGAGCGTGCCCACGAGCGCGCCCTCACGGGTGATTGAGTCGACGGGCGCGTCCGGCTTCACCGTATCGGCGACGGCGGGGCCAAACTCCTTGGCGAGCCCAAAGTCGAGCAAGGCCACCCGCCCATCGGGGCGCACCATGACGTTGTCCGGTTTGACGTCGCGATGAACGACACCCTGTCCGTGTGCGTGGTCGAGTGCGGCGGCGATTTGCTCGAGGACGTCGAGCAGCGCGGGCAGTTCCATGCCCTCTTCTTTGAGCGCCCGCAGGCTCCGGCCTCGGACCCACTCCATGACGAGGAACGCACCGCCGTCGTCCGTCTCGCCGACATCGAAGACCTGCGCGATGTTCGGGTGCTCGAGCGCCGCGGCCGCCCGCGCCTCTCGGAGGAGCCGGGAGCGCGCGCGCGCGTCGCCGAGCCGAGCGGCCTGCAGGGTCTTCACGGCGACCTGCCGCCCGAGCTTCTCGTCCTCCGCGCGGTAGACGACCCCCATGCCGCCCTCGCCGAGCGGGGCGACGGCGCGGTAGCGATCGCTCCATCGCGTGGGGGAGTCGGTCATGCGTGCATGAATCGGGGGATGCGCGATCTCGCCGCGCGCCGTGGCGATGCCGGCTATTCGGCGTTGGCGCGCTCGCGCTCGGCGATCCGCTGACGCACCGCGACGTAGGCAGCTTCCTGCTCGGTCACCATGTTGTAAGCCTGAATGCGGGCCCTTCCGAGCTGCGGAAACGCGACGGCCTGGTGCGCATCGGCGAAACGAACATAGGCCTGCCAGGCGGCGTACACCTCATCGAGGCGGCCCTCCATCCGCTCCAGGGTGCTGGCCACCCCTTGCAGCGCGCGCGCCTGCCATCGCGCTTCGTTGCTCGCTTCGGCGAGTTCGGCCGCCCGCTGGAATCCGGCGAGCGCCTCGTCGAAGTTGGAGCTCATGCGGCTCGCGGAGGCCAAGTAGTAGACGGCGGGTGCGCGGCTGCCGTCCATCTCGACCGCGCCGCGCAGCGCCTCCTGCCCACCACCGATGTCGCCGGCGACGAGGCGCGCGATGCCTTGTTGGACGGCCTGCGTGTAGGCGTCGGCGCCGGGGGCTGCGTCGGCGTCCTGAGCGTGTGCGTCCGAGACCCCGGCAAGCAGGCTCGGACCCACCACCAAGAGACCACAGAAGAGGCCAGCGTAGAGGGATGCGCGCATGGCCGCATCCTACCAGCGTCCGAGATGAATGCCGACCCGCAGCTCACCGCGTGCCTGAAAGCACCAGCCCCTTAACGGCCCGTTGAAGAACCGTTGTGCCGCGCCTCGAACCCGGGACCCACCGCCCTCGCCGTCTGCCGCTCCTCCAAAATCCTCAAGGATTTCGTCGTCGCGCCATACGACGAGGACGGCACGTCGCGGGCGCGATCCATCGACGTCGGTTCTTCAACGGCCAGCCAACAACATCACGGCCCAGGATCGCTGTCCCGAAAAAGGGACGGTGCGATCGCTGGGCCGTGATTGACGCCGCCGTGATGGGCGCCTTGGGAGACCAAGCTCCCGTCTGCTACTTGCGCGCGCGGCGCTTGGTGGTGCTCTTCTTGGCGGCCTTCTTGGCCGTCTTCTTGGTGGCGGCCTTCTTCTTGGTGGGGGCCTTCTTGGCCGGCTTGGCGTCCTCGCCGCCGTCCTCGCCCATCACCTTGGCGATGTCGATGCCGAGAAGACGCCACGCACGCGGGTCGAAGGAGTAGCTGCTCTGAGTGGCCACGATGATGGCCGAGGTCTCTCCGTCCACGGCCGGCGTGGGGGGAAGGAGGGGCTTGAGCTTGCGGAGCGAAGTGAGCGTCTCGCCGAGCGTGAGCAGCTCGGTTCCGTGAGCAAGGACTTCGTGCGCCTTGAGCGCCTTGCCACGCCGGCCCTTCTTGAGCTCGTCGATGAGGCGCTTCTTGCGCTTGAGGGTGCGTCCATCGAGCGCACCGCCGGTCCCGCCTTCTTCGAAGATCTTGTTCAGTGCGCGGGCCGCGCGACGCTTCGCAATCGCTTCGGGGCTGCCACGCTTGGTCGCTTTCTTTGCTCGTGCCATCGGAGTCTCCTGGTGCCGCGCCACTGCTGCGGCGTGGGGTAAACGTACTTGGGGTGTCAACGAACGTTGACGCGGAACCCTAGTTTCCTGCCGCGCGTGTGTAAAGCAGACCTCAATTGAATTTTCTCCACGGCAAGCCGGCGCTCCGGCGCGCGGCTCAGCGCGTCGTCATCGCGGCTGCTCTCTGGACGCTGGGCGCGCAACGCCCAGGCACAATGCTCAGCGAGGGCGAGCTGCGACGATCGCCTGTCGGCCGGTGGGCTCTGCCTCGAGGAAATCGTAGTACCAGCGCAGCACCCGCCGGACATAGCCTTGGGTCTCCGCGTACGGCGGAATCCCGCGGTACCGCAGCACGGCGCCCTCGCCCGCGTTGTAGGCGGCGACGGTCAACACCAGATCTCCATTGAACTGATTGGCGAGAATGCGCAGGTAGCGCGCGCCGCCGAGGATGTTCTGACGAGGGTCGAATACATCTGTGACGCCCATGCGCGCGGCCGTCGCGGGCATCAGCTGCATGAGGCCCGAAGCCCCCGCGCGGCTCACCACCTCTGCGTGGTAGTTGCTCTCAACCTTGATGACGGCGCGAAGGAACGACTCCGGCAGCTGGTAGAGCGCGGCTGCTTCGCGGATGACCGCATCGTAGCGACTGAACCGTGCGGTCGACGTGTCTCGCACCCCGCGCGAGGCGGAGGTTGCAGGTGGCGCCGCGCGCTCGGGGGTCCGGATGCGCCGCACACCGCGCTGACGGGGAGGCGGCGAGTTGCTGTAGTGCACGACGCCGTTCGCGTCCGTGTACGTGTAGATGTCCGCCCGCGCCGACGGGGCCACGAAGAGGCCCGCCGCGAGGCAGAGAAGGGACAGCGTGAGACAGCGGCGCATGGTCGCAGGAGAGAGGTTATTCGAGTCGCGGCCGGGGGGCCAAAGACCGGCGCCCTGGCACGAACGCGCCGGCTCCCCCTCCGCATTCCCGCTGCTACTATCCCGCCATGCGCATCACTTCGGACTACCTGGTGCTCGGGAGCGGGATCTCCGGCCTCACCTTCGCGCTCGAGGCGGCCCAGCACGGCGACGTCTGCGTGCTCACGAAGCGAGGCGTCTCGGACACGAACACCAACTGGGCTCAGGGCGGCATCGCAGTGGTCATGGACCCAGACGACTCGTTCGAGGAGCACGCCGCGGACACGCTCACCGTCGGATACGGCCTGAGTAAACCGGAGATCGTGCAGCTCGTCGTCGAGGGCGGGCCGGACCGCCTGAGGGAGCTCATCGAGCTGGGCGCGAAGTTTGACTCCAAGGGCGACGGCGAGCCGCTCGACCTCACACGGGAGGGCGGCCATGGCAAGCGGCGGGTGGTGCACGCCGGGGACGTGACCGGGCGCGAGATCCAGCGTGTGTTGGTCGAGGCCGCGCGGGCCCATCCGCGGATTCGTGTGTTCGAGGACCACATGGCGGTGGATCTCATCGAGCTGAGCAAGTTCGGGGGCCCGCTCCAGATCGCGGGAGCCTACGCGCTCGAGGAGAGCAAGGAAGAGGTCCACTGCTTCGTGGCGCGCGCCACGGTGCTGGCCACCGGTGGGGCGGGCAAGGTCTACCTCTACACCTCGAACCCGGACGTCGCGACGGGCGATGGCGTTGCGATGGCCTACCGGGCGGGCGTGCCCATCGCGAACATGGAGTTCTTCCAGTTCCACCCCACCTGCCTGTTCCACCCCAAGGCGAAGAGCTTCCTCATCTCGGAGGCGCTGCGCGGCGAAGGAGGCATCCTGCGGCTGGAAGACGGCGACCCCTTCATGGCGCGCCATCACCCCCAGAAGGATCTCGCGCCCCGCGACGTGGTCGCCCGCACCATCGACTACGAGATGAAGCGTACGGGCGCCGAGTGTGTGTACCTGGACATGACCCACCGGGACGCCACCTACCTCGCGGAGCGCTTCCCGACGATCTACTCACGCTGCCTCGACTTCGGCATCGACCTGACCACGGAGCCGATCCCGGTGGTGCCGGCGGCCCACTACATGTGCGGCGGGGTGGTGGTCGACGAGGATGGCCGCACCAAGCTGCCGGGGCTCTGGGCGATCGGCGAGGTCACGTGCACGGGGCTGCACGGCGCCAATCGCTTGGCCAGCAACTCGCTGCTCGAGGGGCTCGTCTACGGCAAGCGCGCGGCGCTCTCGGTGGTTGGTTCCAAGCTGACCGACCGCCTGGCGGAGCCACCGGAGTGGGACATCGGGAGCGCGGTGCCCTCCGACGAGGCGGTCGTGATCACGCAGAACTGGGACGAGATCCGGCGCTTCATGTGGAACTACGTCGGCATCGTTCGGAGCGACCGACGCTTGCGACGGGCCGCTCGGCGTGTAGCCCTGCTCAAGGACGAGATCCGCGAGTACTACTGGCAGCATCTGGTGACGCGGGACCTCCTCGAGCTGCGCAACATCGCGGACGTCGCGGAGATGATCATCTCATCGGCCACCGCCCGTCGCGAGAGCCGCGGGCTGCACTACACCATCGACCACCCCGAGACGCGCGACGACTACGCCAAGGACACGCAGATCCTGCTCGGTGAGCCGCCTCACTTGGGCGGCTGATCGGCGTTCCTCGGCCGAAGTCCCACCCCTCCACCTCTTCTGACGAGCGGCTGTGGCGGAGGGATGCGACCGCTTCCAGTGCATGCTCGTCCCGGGAGGTTCGCTTGAACTGCATTCGAGGAGGATACCGTGGCCTCACGGTGGGGCTGGTGTGTGTGTGCGCCTTGTCGGTGGCGGCCGGAGCGGAAGCGCAGGACGCTGACACGCGCGCGCGGACACACTTCGAGTCCGGACGCTTGTACTTCGAGGAGGGTGCCTACGATCGCGCCCACAGCGAGTTCCTCCGTGCGTGGGAGCTGAGTGAGCGACCCCAACTGCTCATCAATCTGGCGACCGTCGAAGAACGGCTCGCGATGTATGAATCGGCCGCCGGGCGGCTGGAGCTGTACCTTCAGCGGGTCCCGGAGGACGGCAACGCCGACCAGCTGCGCCGCCGGATCGCCAATCTGCGGCGGCTTCAAGCGGAGAGAGGCGGGAACGCCGCGTCAACTTCGCAGGGTGATGCGGTTCCGGGCGCTTCGTCGCCCCCGGTGGCTTCGTCGGCCGGGACCCCAGCCAACTCGGGCCGGGACGGTCTCATCCTCGGTGGCGTCGTCGGTCTTGGCGTCGGCGTCGCCGGCTTCGTTCTTCAAGGGGTGTTCGGAGGCCTGGCGCTGAGCGAAGACGCCGCGCTGCAGGACGGTTGCGGGGCCACCGCTTCATGCACCGAGGCGGACGTGGAGAACGCCAACACGTTCGCAGCGGTCAGCGACGCGATGATGGTCGTCGGGATGGCTGGCGTTGCGGCGGGGGCGACCTTGCTCATCTTGGGCCTTCTCTCCTCGGACGACGACGCGGGGACCGCGCGCTTCGCTCCCTACGTTGACCCCCATGGCGGTGGAGTTGCCGCGGGAGGGAGCTTCTGATGGCGTGCCTTCGATATCTCGCTCTTTGTGCCGTCGCGATGCTCGGGACGGGCTGCTCCCTTCTGGTCGACACCGACC
>JBGCFC010000126.1:0-23357 GCA_045106715.1 Sandaracinaceae bacterium | reverse complement strand
CTCGTTCCTGTGCTCGTCCTCCCCCGACGCCTCTTCTCGTTTGGCGTGCCCGTCTTCGCGGCCTTTGTCGCGTGTGCGACGTTCGTGCCGGCGCTGTTCGGAATGGGGGGCCGGCCGCACCCGACCGACGCGGTGCTGTTCACGGGGCTGACCTCGCTCTTCCTGCTCGCGTTCCTTCCCCTGTTTCGGAAGCGGCTGGGCGAGGCCGTGTTCGGGACCGTCGGCGGGATCCTGCTCGGTTTCTCAGTCGGTGTCCTTCAGGGCTGCACGCGCGCCTGGAGCGCGCCCTTCGTGTTCGGACTGTGGCACTGCGGCAACGAGGACGCGGACCTTCTCTTGCTCAGCCCGTTGTTCGTCGGCTTGCCGGTCGCGTGCTTCGGATGGGTCGGCGGCTGGCTGTCGACCCGCGTGGGTCTGCGTGGCTGGATGACCTGGGTGGCGCTCGGACTGTTCGCGCTGCAGTTCGTGGGGACCGCGGCCGGGCTCATCGGGCGCGTGGTGACGAACGCGCCCTACCCGAGCGCCGAGGCGTGGATGGCGGACGATCGCGGACAGCAGCTCGAGTTCGCCGTGGCAGAACAGACCCGCACCGCCGTCCGTGATGTGGGTGAAGGTGTGCGACTGGAGCGCCGGTGCGAGCGCGTGGACAACGGCAGAGAGGAAGCTCCCGATTCGCTCGCGTGTCGCGTGCGGCTCCGCCCCGCAGCACGAGTGGAGTCATGCAGCGAGGGCCGCGGGTGCCCCGGCGAGGGCCTCGCCCGCTACGGCGCCGACGACACGCTCGACGTTCGGCGTGATGCCCACACCGGCATGTGGTTGGTGAGCCGGGCGGGCGAGCGGACGATGGTGTTCGGCTCCGACCTCGAGCCGCGGGACGTCAGCCGGGCGGACCTCCGAGGCGTGATCCGGGCTCCGGTTTCGTCGAAGGTGTTGGCGCTCTTGGGGCTCGGGCTCGGGCTCTTGTTCGTGGGCTTGTGGCGACGGTCGTGTGCTCTTTCGATGCAGGTCCGGGGGGGCCGGGCGGGGAGCAGCGATGGCCTCGAGGTCTGCTTCGACGATGGCATGCTGCCCGCGCGCGTCCCCCTCAGAGCGGCGACCGCGCCTGGCCCCGTCGTCGTCATTGGCGGTCGCCACGAAGCGGCGCAGGGCGGCGGCGCGTTGGTGGGCTACCGGGACGCGGGGACGATGGCCCGCACGCGGGTCTTCGAAGGCCAGCGCGATGCAGTCCTGCGGCGCCTCGCGACCCGGGGGGCTGGGTTTCTCATCCTCGCCTACGCCACGCTCATGGTGACGGGCATCCCGCTCCTGTGCATGTAGTCACGCGTCGAAATCGGCGATCACGCCGACCAGCTTCTCGAGCTTCGCAAGGCGGCCGCGCAGCGCCGCGACGTCCTCGGTTTCGGCTGCAGCCGCGGTCTCTTCGAGGTACGCGGCCAGCGTCGAGCGCAACCCGATGCTCACCGACGGGACCGGAGCCGCACGAGGGACCGCGGGCTGCGGTTCGGGAGCGGCGACGGGCATGGCCGGCGCAGAATCCTGCGTTGCCGCCACCGCGCCCTTCACCACCGAGCGGTCCCCGTGATGCTCGAGCGCGCCGTCCGCCTTGCTGAGCATGAGCGTGCAGACCTGGTCGTGCAGGCCGCGCAGCTCGGCGGGCAGGTCCTCGAAGTGGAGTTCGGCGTCCACCTCCTGCTTCACGCGGTCGAGCACCTCCACGGACGGGGCGTCGAAAGAGGAGCCGTGCGCGCGCAGGCGCTTCTTGAACAACGCCTCGGCGACCTGGGCGACTTGCGGCTCCTTGGCGTCGATGCCGAGGTACCCCTTGATGCCGTGCTCGAGCCCGCCGAAGTACGTCGCGATGTAGCAGTCGAGGATCCCGTCCCGCGCCGCGGTGATGTCGATGTTGGGCTGGCCGAGCCGCGCCTTGATCCGCTTCGCGTACTTCTCGCGAACGGCCTTCACTTCACTCTTGCGCCCGGGGGTCGTGACCTGGGTGTTCATGGCTCTCCTCTCCGACGCTCAGGCGTCGACCAGCAAATTCAGAATGGTGTCGTCCTCGGCCGGGGCCTGGTGGACGACGAGGTCGCGGGTGGCCGCGTCCCCGTTCAACTCGGGCGCCGCGACCGGCGCCACACGCATCACGCGTCCGCATCGGCTGCAGGCGACGCGGGCGCCATGCGCAAGGTGCGGGAGGGCCGCCTCGATGGTGTGCCGGCAGCGGCATTCAACCCAGCCGACGCCGTCCTCGACGCGCACGGAGACCGGCTGGGAAGGCTCGGACTCCCCCGCGCGGACGCGGTAGAGGTCCGTGTCCTTGGTGATGCCCGCGAGGTGGACCGCTCCGAGGGCCTCCAACCCCGCCCGCAACCCGAGGCCGATCGCCCGCCGGCCGCCGGGGCCGACCAGCAGCTCACCGGGCGTGGCGATCCGAACGAGCCGCGCGGCACGCCCGACAGCTTCTCCGGCGAACAACCCCAGACCGGATCCGACAATCGTGCCCGCGTCGAACGCAGCTCGGATGCGGGACTCGTCGTAAACCACGTCGCGCGCCCATCGAAACGCGGATTCCGGAGCGTCGAATCGCACGACAATGTCATCGCCGATCGCCTGCCCTACCTCCGCTACGCCTTCGATGAGAGGGAGGAGTGCGGACAAAGTAAGCCCGCCTAGCACCACCACCGCGCCGTCGTCTTCGTCTTCGAGGACAGGAGGTGGACGCAGCGCCTTGAGCGTCGCCAGCGCAACCGCCCCGTCGGCCGGCCGGAGCGCCGGGTCGAACTGGACGGCATCGGTGATGAAGTCGAACAGAGGTTCGGTCTCGGGCAGAGCCAGCGTGTGCGACTCCAGCTGCATGAGGGTCGCAAGCACCTCGATCGGAGAGTCCGCGTCGACCGGAGCCCGCCCCGTGAGCAGCTCATGCAGAATGATCCCCAACGCGTACACGTCTTGCTGTGGGGTCGCCTTCATACCGCGGAAGCGCTCAGGGGCCATGTACGCGGGTGTGCCGAGCACGGTACCGGCGCGGGTCATCTGCTCGGTGTCAGGCAGGCTCGCGATGCCGAAGTCAGCCACCTTGAGGCGCGGCCCGGACGCGGTCGGCTGGAGCAGAAGGTTCGCGGGCTTGAGGTCGCGATGCACGATGCCGACGGCGTGCACGGCGGCGAGACCCTCTGCGAGCTGAACGCCCAGATCGAGAACACACTCCGGGTCGAGTTTGCCCCGGTCGTGGAGGACTGTGCGGAGGCTCGGGCCGTCCACCTTCTCCATCACGAGCGCCATCGAGCCAGCGTCCGCGATGACGTCGTGGGTGACGACGATGTTGGGATGCCCGAGCCGTGAGCTCGCGATGGCCTCGCGCCGAAAGCGCTCCACCGCGCTTGGGTCGTCCCCACCTCGCGTCAGTTGCTTGACCGCCACGGGGGCGTCCAGCACGAGGTCCCACGCCTCGCGAACCTGCCCCATGCCCCCGACCCCGAGCAGAGCGCCCAACCGGTATCGGTCGGCGAGCACGGTTCCTTCATCCGAGAGCATGAGCGAGGTACGCCCGCGCCAAGGCTCCGTTACGTCAGAATCAGCAAGAGCAGAAAGCCAATGGCGAAGACACCTTGGAAGACGATGCCGGCGACGCTCCCCGCCGTGAGCGCGCGGGAGGGGCGTTCTT
The DNA here is from genome assembly GCA_045106715.1 of Sandaracinaceae bacterium. Classification (GTDB taxonomy): domain Bacteria; phylum Myxococcota_A; class Polyangia; order Polyangiales; family Sandaracinaceae. The sequence goes on along the minus strand of JBGCFC010000126.1, from coordinate 19,696 downwards.
CGGCAGGAACGGCGTCGTCCTGCATGACGCGGTGATTGAGCCACGCCAGGAGCGGCGCCGAGAGGAAGGAGAGCGACGTAGCGAGGTCGATGAGGGTGCGCATCGAGCCGGCCAAGAACGCCAGCACGACCCACGCGCCCAACACCAGGAGGAGCAGCGCGCCCCAGTAGACGGGCGTACGGTCGGCGCGTTCGGCGGGCTCCGGAGGCCCGCGGAAACGGGCCGCGAGCACACTCAACGCGCGCGGGAATCCGTCGATCACAGTGAGCGTCGTCGAGACCATCGTCGCAAAGGCGGCGACCCCGATGAGCGGCCGGGACCAGCCGCCGAGCGCGTCGGTATAGAGCGCGATCAGCTGGGCGGCGAAGGCACCGGGGCGCGCCTCGATCTCCACCCCCTGTCCGTGCAGCACGCCTGCGCCCAACAGCACGAAGCAGACCGCGAGCAGCGCCGTTCCGATGTACCCGACGTGAAAGTCGACGGCGGCCGACGCGCTGGACTTGGCACCCGTCTGCTTGGTGCGCGCGACCGTCCAGACGCTCTGCCACACCGCCACGTCGATCGCCGACGGCATCCATCCGAACAGCGCCACCATGAACGCCAGGTCGCGCGCCGTCGGGGCCACCGGCGGCAACAGAGGCCCGCTCAGGTCGAGCCGAGGGAGCACGAGCGCCGTGGCGACGAGGGTGGTCAGCGCCAACAGCGACACCACCGCCTTGCCGATTCCGTCGAGCGCGCGGTAGCCGCCCGTCCCCACCAGCGCGGCCGAGATCACGAGCAGGACGCCGCTGATGACGACGGGCGTTGCGTCAAGCCCGAGCAGCGTCTTGGCGAGACCGGCCGTGACCACCGTGACCGCGGCCGCGACGGTGAACATCGTGCCCAGCGTGAGCACGAGGTACAGGCCCAGCGCCCAGCGGCCCTGACGGCGATAGCCCTCGAGAAGCGACGTCCCCGTGGCCGCCGCGTACATCGAGCCGAACCGGAACGCCGGGTACTTCACGAGGTTGGCGAGCAGCACCAAGCTGAGCAGGGCCAGACCGTAGCGAGCCCCCGCACGGGTCGACTGAACGAGGTGGGAGACACCGACCGCCGCGCCCGTGAACAGCACACCGGGACCGAGGGCCGAAAGCAGCGGATGCCGAACGCGACCGTTCATCGAGCGCCTCGCTGGGTCATCGCCGAGGTCGACGACGACGCGCACGCCGACGCCGACGGGGCGGCGGACCCGCGTCCGGGGGGCCGGCGTCTGGGGGGCCCGCGTCGAGGACCATCGGCACGGCAGGGGCCTCGATCGCCGGTCCGGGGATCACTTGCACCTGAGCCTCGTCGTCGCCTCCGAACGGCCAGAGCAGCGCCAGCAGCATGCCGAACGCCGCGGAAACGAGCACCGCGAGGATGAGCGCGATCCAAGGGATGCGCGGCGGTCGAACACGCGCGGTGGCCCCCATGATGGGGGGCGGGTCGGTCTGTCGGAAGGCCGGCGGTGCGAGTCGCGGAGGCTGGCTGGGCTCCTCCGGGGGAGCGGAGCTCTGGAACGGGAGCGTGACCAACTCCTCCGACTCCTCCTCCTGGTCGAGGTAGCGTGGCTCCAGGCTGGCGATGTTCGCAGGCCGGTCGCCGACCATGGTCGGATCGGCGTCGTCGAGCGTCGGGAGCTGGAGCGCCGCGGCCTCCTCGCTGGAGAGCACCGCCGACACGGGAGCGCGAATCCGGCCCGACTTCGTCTGCTGCTCGGTCCGGTCGGATCCCGGCCCGAGCATGGACTCGCCCCCGTCCGGACGCGTCAACGGATCGTGGGCGGGGTCACCGAAGCCTCCTCTCGGCGCATCCTCGGAGAGCTCGTCCAGTTCCTCGACATCAAACGAGATGACGTCCGACTTCAGCGTCATGACGTCGATGGTCGACTCGGTCGGCTCCTCGATGAGAGTCTGGCTCTCGGCGTGGGCGATCGCGGCACGCAGCTGCTCCGCTTCGAGAACCCGGGAGACCTCCTGGGGCAGCTCCGTCCGGTGCTGGTTGAGCTGGTCGCCCATGGTCGAGCACACGAGATCCGCGAGGTGCGCGCTGTCGAGGGCCATCGACCGAGGCTCGGCCCGCACCAGCATACGGCGGAAGTCCTTTGCCGACTGCGGACGCTCATCGGGGTTCTTGGAGAGCGCGGCGAGGATCACCTGGTCCAGCTCTGGTGAGACCTCAGCGACGAACTCGGAGGGCGCGACGATCTGCGGGTCGCGAACGGAGAGCAGAATCTCGAACTCGGACCGCCCGGCGAACAGCCGCCGCATCGTGAGCATCTCCCAGAGGACGATGCCGAGGGAGTAGACGTCGGAGCGCCGGTCCACCTCGCCGGTGGTCGCCTGCTCCGGGGGCATGTAGCGGACCTTGCCCTTGAGCATGGCGACGTTGGTGTGCTCGCTGCGGAGGTCGGCCTTGGCCACCCCGAAGTCGATCAGCTTCACGTGGCCCTTGTGGGACAAGAGGATGTTCTGCGGCGAGACGTCCCGGTGGACGAGCGAGACCAGCTTGCCCGCGTCGTCGGTCGTCTCGTGCGCAGCGTGCAGCCCTTCGGCGATGCGCGCGGCGATCGCGACGGCGACGGTGGGGCTCAACCGCCGCTTCTTGACGCCCAGCTCCTGCATCAGTTGCGCAAGGCTGCAGCCGTGCACGTACTCCATGACGAGGAAGTACGTCTCGTGAAGCTCGCCGAGGTCTTCGACGTGGACCACGTTCGGGTGGTCGATGCGGGCCGAGATTTTCGCCTCGTCCAGGAACATGCCGAGGACGTGTTCATCCTCCGCGTGCTCGGCGTGGATGACCTTGACGGCCACCAGTCGGCGAAACCCCGCCGCGCCCTCGCGGTAGGCGAGAAACAGCTCGGCCATCCCGCCCGAACGAAGGTGGGCGAGGACCGTATAGCTCCCGACGACGTCGCCGACCTCGAACATACTGCTCTGGCCCAGACCTTCCGGGCGCTCCCGCTGCACGGACCCTATCAGAACGGCCGTCGCTGGGGCCTATACTCGACCTCGATGGCGCGGACAGAGAGCAACCTCGACCGACTCGACCGACTCCCGGGCGTCGCGGTGGCGCGGGAAATCCTGCGTGACGCGTACGGCCTGGAGCTGACCCTCGTCGACGGTCGGGGCCCCGTCGCGCACCAGCGCGGAGGGATCATGGCGGGCTCCAGTGAGGTCTGTCGCGCGGCGCTCTTCTCGCGCGACGGGTACGAGGCATGCCACCGTTTCTACGAAGGCATCGGAGCGGGAGACGGCGAAGCGCTCTCCGAGTGCCACCTGTCGCTCCTGGCGCAGAGCGTGCCGATCACCGTTCGAGGGGTGCGGCTCGGTCACGCGGTGGCGTCGGGGTTCATCGACCCGCGTTCCCGAACGTTCCGGGCGCCCGAGGCCGCCGCGATCGCCCGCAAGCTGTCCGAGCTCGACCCGTACCACCCCGATCCGACAGGGCCCACGCGCGATCTGCGCGTGCTCGCCGGCGACCGGGTAAAGGCGATCCGAGCGGTGTTGCGGGTGGCGGCGCGGGAGATCGAAGCGCACGAGGAGGCGGCGCATCAGGCGCTCGAGAGCGGTGAGGAGCTGCCGGGCCTGTGGGGGATGGTGGGTGCCTCGCCGGCCATGCGGGAGCTGTTCGCGATGCTCCAGCGCGTGGTCGCGAGCGAGGCGACCGTGCTCATCACCGGCGAGAGCGGCACCGGCAAGGAGCTGGTCGCCCGCGCCCTTCATGAACGTGGACCGCGGGCTGGAGGCCCCTTCATCGCGGCGAACTGCGGGGCCATGACGGAGCACGTTCTGGAGTCCACGCTGTTCGGCCACGTGCGCGGCGCGTTCAGCGGGGCGATCCGCGCGTCGGCCGGCCTGTTCGGGGCCGCGGACGGAGGCACGTTGTTCCTCGACGAAGTGGGCGAGATGTCGTCCGCGATGCAGGTGAAGCTGCTCCGCGTCCTGCAAGACGGTACGTATCTGCCCGTCGGAGGCACCGACTCGCGCGAAGCGAACGTGCGCGTCGTCACCGCGAGCCACCGGGACCTCAGCGAGATGGTCGCGGCAGGGGTGTTTCGACAGGACTTGTTCTATCGACTGCATGTGCTGACGCTGACGCTGCCCCCGGTGCGCGACCGCCCAGGTGACCTGGCGCTGCTGCTCGAGCACTTGCTGGCCGATGTCGAGGGCGCGCCCGCTCGGATCGGCGCTGCCGCGTGGCGCTGTCTCGAGAGGTACCGCTGGCCCGGGAATGTGCGGGAGCTTCGGGCCGAGGTGGAGCGCTGGACCGTCGCGGCCGCGGGAGCGCGCGAAGTCGGTCCCGAGCACCTCTCGCAGGATGTGCGCGCAGCGGGCGGGTACGGAGGAGACGCGGGGACCGAAGCCGTGGCCGCGGCGGCGGCGGGCCAGGCGACGCTGGCCAGCGCGGTCGAGGCGCTCGAGCGCGCGGTCATCGAGCGGGGACTCGAGCGGACGAGCGGCAACCGGAGCGTGTTGGCCCGCGAGCTGGGGATCAGCCGGACCACCCTGAACGACCGGCTGAAGCGGTTCGACCTGGGGTGAGCCCAGACGCCGACGCTACTCGACCTCCGGCTCGCACGCGCCGACGTGGTCGACGGGCACGCGCGCCATCCCGATGGCGTCGCACGCCCCCGGGTACGTCACCCCGTCGCAGCCACACACCTCTGGGATATCCACACGGAAGCACCCGTTGGAGACTTGCTGGCAACGTCCGGGCGCGCCGTCGCGACCACAGGGGTCCTCGGGCGGAAACAGACAAACCTCCCGAGGATCGCAGACCGCGTTGTCTTCGCACTCCCGAAACGAGCTCACCGCGCCGCTGGGGCACGACTCCCGCACGGTCTCGCAGTCCTCCCGAGTCGAAAGGCCCCGAGACGAGCAGGTTTCCGTGCCCACGCAACGCTCTCCATCGAACTCCCACCGCACGGTCGGCGTCTCGCAGTCCCCCCGTTCGAGGGGTCGCCGAAGCGCGCATGGAAGAAGCAGAAAGTTGCATTGCCCAATTGGAGGGACACCGTCCTGCCGTGTCGCGCACTGGTCCCGTACCGGGAGTCCATCGCAGGTGCAGCCGATTTCGCTCTCTTCGGGCAAGCACGCCGTGGGGCGCGGCTCACACGCCCCGGCGTACCGCGGCATCCGTTGCGCACCGAGCAGACCTGGTCGGGCCCGCAAGAGGGGCGCGCCATGTGACCGCACAAGACGGGCCCTCCCCTGCGGGACAGGCAGCCTCGACCGCAGCTGTCTTGGACGCGCTCGCCGGCTTCGCAGTCCACGTTGTACCCCTCCTCGAAGTAGACGTCGCCGCACTCGCCCGGAGCCGGGCAGGGCCCTTCGGGGCAGAACATTACGCCGCATCGCCCAACCCGCTCGTCCAGCACCGCGTCGCACGCGGCGGCGCGCATCTCGTCGTCGAGGTACCAAGGCGTGCCCGCGTCGGAGTCCCCCCGTCAGAGAGCACCGCGCTGTCCTCCGGCACCGCGCCGTCCTGCCGCACCTCACCGTCCAGCCCCGCGTCGGGCTCGGCCCCCGTCCCGCAACCCACGCTCAGGCTGAAGAAACAGACCTGAACAGCCCGGCTCACCAAGTCACTCCCCACGGGAGCGACGTTAGCAAAGCAGCACGCGGTCGACATGCGCCCTCCCGCCAGCGTCGGTGACAAGCCAGTCCACCTGCGGCATGGTCGCGGCATGTTCCAGCACGCCTCTCGCATCGCGCTCGCCACCCTGCTCGTGGTCTCGCTGACATCCTGCGGCGACGACCGCGGCGGAGAAGACGCCGGGACCGGATCCGACGGCGCGACCCCCTCCGGCCCGAGCGCCACGCTGTCGTGGCAGATGCGCTGCGACACCGAGCCCTGCCCCGAGCCGCCCTCGCCGGCGCGCACCCTCGACGCGACCGATGGCGAAGCCGGCCATACCGTCGACTGCGACCTCACAATCGAGGGCGAAGACCGCCGGATGAACCTCACCGCGCGCCTCGGCGACCAGTACGGCATCGAGGTCCGCGGCGCGCGCATCGGACTCGAGGGCGGGCGTCTCATCGGCTCGCTCTGCCAGATCCGCGTCTTCGAAGAGGCGGACCTCACCGTCTTCGAGCCCTGCCAGGCCTCCCACCCGTCGCCGGACCGCGCCTGCCAGTTCCAGCGCATCGACATCCGCGACATCGAGGGAGTGCCGACCCTCACCGGCGAGTTCCGCTGCGTGGGCGCGCAGTCCGAAATGAGCGAGACCCGCGTGCGCGACGTCAGCTCTCCGGATGCCGCCGGCGGCAACGTCGAGTTCGCCTTCCGCGGGTGCGCGGGCCTTTGACCGCCCAGCGCGACTCCGCGCTGACGCGGATGAAGAGGGACTTCCAAGGGCTGCTCGGTGCCCCGCGAGAGCTCTGGATCGTGTACGCGGTCAAGTTCATCGAGAGCATCGCGTACTTCGCGGTCGTCAACGTGCTCATCCTCTACCTCCACGACGACCTGCGGTTCGACGACGAGACCGCGGGCGCGCTGTTCGGCTCGTGGGGGACGCTCATCTCCATTCTCACGTTCGCCGCCGGCTTCATCGCTGACGCCATGGGACAGCGAAAGTCGCTGCTGATCGCCGCCCTCGTCGCCGTCGTCGGCCGCTCTCTGCTCGTCGTCTCGGATGTGCCCGCCATCCCTCTGTTCGGACTCGCGCTCGGCACGTGGACGGTCGCGTCCATGAAGCCCGTGATGACCGCCGCGGTGAAGACCCACGCCCCGACCGACGTACGCCCGTTCGCGTTCAGCATCTTCTACGTAGTCATGAACCTTGGCGCGCTGTGCGCCGGCTGGATGGTGAGCGCGCTGCGGGTAGGTCTCCTCGGCCGGGCCATTCGACCGGCTGACTGGTTCGGCGACGCGGCGCCCATCGCGTCCGAGTCGGCGCGGGCTGCGTTGGTGGACCAACTGCTCCCGGCGTTTCCGGCCCCGGAGGGGGCCGCCGCCACCGACGTCGGGGTCCGCTCGTTCGCGCGCATGGCGACCGGCGGCCGAGACCTCGACTTCTGGACAACCACCGACCTCGACCTCATCCAGGACGCCGCCACCGCACACCTCGCGGGCACGCCGATCCCCGCGGCGCCGTTCGGGCTGAGCGGCTACGAGATGATCTTTCTCCTCGCTGCCCTGATGTCCGTCCTGAGCGTGCTGCTCGTGGCGGCCATGCGGACCGACGCCGAGCCGACACCACAAACGCCCGAGGGCGCAGGCGTCGGGGCGATTCTCAAGCAGGCCGCCGCCATCGGTCGCAGCCTGTTCTCGGAGAAGACCTTCTGGGCCTACCTTCTGTTCATCTGTGTGCTCGTCCTGGTCCGCGCCATCTTCGTGCACGCGCACTCGACGTGGCCGACCTACATGGTGCGCGAGTTTGGCCAAGCGACTCCCCAAGCCGCGCTCTGGTCCCTCAACCCGGCCATGATTATCGTGCTCACGCCCGTCATCGGCACGCTCACCAGCCGCTACAGCGCGTGGAGCATCATCATGACCGGCTCGTTCATCACGGCGGCGTCGGTGCTGTTCATGGTCGCCCCGGAACCACTGGAGGCCGCTGCCCGCGGCACACTCGGCGGTGCGTTCCCCGAGCTCGACTACCGGCTCACCGCGCCCGTGCTCTTTGTCATGGTGCTGAGTGTCGGCGAGGCCCTGTGGTCTCCTCGCCTCTACGAATACGTCGCGTTCATGGCGCCGAAGGGCCGCGAAGCGAGCTACATGGGCCTCACTCAGCTACCGATGTTCGCCGCAAAACCACTCGTGGGTTTCATGAGCGGTTCGCTGCTGGCGACGTACTGCCCGGAGCATGGCGAGCGGTCCTCGGGCGTGCTCTGGATCATCGTGTTCGCGACCACCCTGGCCGGCCCCCTGCTCGCGCTCCTCTTCTCCGGCGTGATCCGCGGCGCCGAGCGGCAACGGCAGAAAGAAGAGCGCGCCGCCTCCTGAAGGTCACTCCTCGATGTCGAAGGCGGACGTCTCCGCGTCGCCCTCCATCGTCACCGACTCCTCCTCGGCGGCCTCCCCGCCCGCAGCGGCCGGTGCCGCAGCCGGCTCCGGCTCCTGTGCACCGCCACGGGTCTCGCCCGACGATGCGCCACACGCCGAGAGCCCGAGGAGAGCGAGAACAGTCAGCAGAACGAGTCGGTTGTCCATGGCCACCGAGCGTACACCGGCGCGCGGGCTCCCCGACGGCGATGGCGCTATGGTCGGGCATGCGTCGGATTGCGATGATGCTCGGAATGCTCCTCCTCACGGTCGGACTCGTGGGGTGCACTGAGAGCGAAGCGCCCCCCGAGGCGGTGGGTGACACCCCGCCTGCGGAGGCGGCGGAGGAGCCGGGCGATGAGGCCGCTGCCGATGACGAAGGCGCTACGGCGGCGGCAACCGAGACGCCAGCCCCGGCCCGGGCCGAACCCGACATGGAGGACCGCGTCCGTCGGGAAGCGGAGCAAACCGGCCAGCCTGAACTGCAGGACTCCGCGGATCCCACGCTCGGTCCGGCGGGCGCCTTCGACATCGAAGAATGACCCGTGGCGTCGCGCCCCCCACCGGGCGTAGCATCGAGCCGTGTCGGACCACGCGGAGAAGAAGGGCGTCGCGCCTACGCACCCGCTTCTGCCGGGCACGCGCATGCAGCTTCGGGGCGCCGAAGGCGACGTATCGCTTCCGCACGTCTTGTCCAAGGTCACCCAGGCGGCCCAGACACCGTACCTGCACATCGAGCACGTGGCCGAAGGCGGCATGGGGTCAATCGAACTGGTCGAAGACCAGGTGCTCGGCCGTCGCTGCGCGCTGAAGCGCATCCGCAGCGAGCTGATCGACGATGTCCTGACGCAGCGGCTCTTCGTCCGGGAGGCCCAGATCACAGGCCAGCTCCAGCACCCCTGCATCGTCCCCGTGCATCAGCTGGACGAGGCCGACGGCGCGCTCCGTTTCACGATGAAGCTGGTCGATGGCCGCACCTTTCAGCAACTCATCGATCAGTTCCCTCCCGGTCCGCTGACCCGAGGCACGCTGTTCGACTTGCTCGAGATCGTGCTCAAGGTCTGCGAGGCCCTCGCCTACGCGCACAGCCGCGGCGTCGTGCACTGCGACATCAAGCCGGACAACATCATGGTGGGCGACTTCGGCCAGGTCTACGTGATGGACTGGGGCGTCGCGCGCATCGTCGGAGAGGAGCTCTTCGGCGGCGCCACCGCCCCGGGGAGCCGCCGCCGCGCGCCGCTGACCGACCCGTTTGAGCTCGAGCGCGGCAGCGACACCGTGATGGCCGGCACCCCGTCGTACCTCCCCCCGGAGCAGGCGCGGCTCGACCCCGTCGACGCCCGCACCGATGTGTGGGCGGTCGGCGCCCTGCTCTACTTCATGGTCACGCGGCGCGCGCCCTACCTCGCGGACACCCTCTCGGAGCGCCTCGCCCAGGCCCACAGCGGCACCCCGCCCCCCATGGCGCAGTTCTGCCCGCCCGACGGTCTGCCGTGGTCGCTCCGCAGCATCATCGAGCGCGCCATGAGCCTCGCGCCGTGCGACCGCTACCCTTCTGCCATCGCGCTGCGCCAGGCCCTCGTGCGCTTCATGCGAGGCGAGGAATCGCTGCCGCTCGCGCAGTTCGAGCCGGGACAAGCGGTGGTGGTCGAGGGCGACAACGGGGATGCCGCGTACGTCATCCGCAAGGGCCGCGCGCGCGCCCACCGTCAATCTCACGGCCAGACGGTCGAGCTCCGCGTGATGGGGCCCGGCGAGGTGTTCGGCGAGACCGCCATCCTGTCGCCCGGCCCGAGGACGGCGAGCGTCACCGCCATCGAGCCCCTGAGCGTGCACGTGTTGACCGCCGACCTCCTCAACGCCGAGCTTCGTGGCGTGCAGCCGTGGTTGGCCGCCATCGTGCATAGCCTCGCGCGCCGCTTTCGCGAGAAGGGATAGAGCCCATGTGGTTTGGAGCGAGTGAAGAGTCGGCGCGCGCCATCGAGGCGAAAGCCATCGCCGCGCTGGACGACGGGGAGCATGACCGCGCGCTCGCGTTGGCGGACGAGCTGCTCGCGATGCGTTGGTCGGGCGGCTTCGAGATCAAGGCGCTCGCCATGGCGGGGACGGGCGACCGAGAGGGCGCCACACGGGTGCTCGAGGCTGCCCTCGAGAACGTGCCCGACGCATGGCGGCTCTGGCACTTGCTCGGCAACCTGCGGAGCGACTTGGGGCGCGCGGACGCCGCGCTGAAGGCCTACGACAATGCCGTGTCGCGCGGCGGCTCGGGCGAAATCTCGCTCCTCTACAACCGCGCCATCGCACGCCATCGCCGGGGCGACCCGGGCGGCGCCCTCGCGGACCTCGAACCCATCCTCGCCCTGCCCCGCCCCCCAGGTCCGATCGCCGAAGACGTACTCTCGCTGACCGCGCGATGCCTGTCCGAGATCGGGCGCGCGGCCGACGGGCTCGCGATGGTCGAAGACGCGCTCTCCCGCGCCGCCGACGACGACCCGCGACGGCCTCGACTGCACGCGGAACATGCGATGGCCCTTTCGCGGGCAGGCGAACGAGAGGGGGCGCGTGAGGCTTTTTCGCTCGCTGCGGACGCCGGTATCGTGACCCCCGGGTTCCTCGCGCTCGGCCGAAGCCTGCTCTCCGAGGTCAAAGGCCCGCACGTGCGTTATCAACTCATCCTGCAGGCGCTCACCCCCGACGCCGATCAGACGGGCTTCCTCCGCGTGTTCGACGTGGTTGCGCTGAGCCCGGACGACGCAACGACCCTCTGCGTCGCGCACCTCGACGAAGGCACACGCGCCGGCGCGGATGTCGAGCGCTGCAGCGTCATGGAGCCTGCGTCCACCCTCGAGCGTGGCGTGCACGGGGTCTCACCGCGCCACTGGTTCACCGAACCGTGAGCCGCTACGGACGCAGGTAGCGGATCCCCACGCGGTCCCCCACGCGGAGCGTCGACATCTGAATCGGCGCGACGCGCGGTGCGCCAGTCAGGTCGATCCGCGCCTCCGCCTCCGTCTCCGCAGCCACGACCCGGAGCTCCGGCGTAGCGAACATGAGAGGGAGCGCGACCGGCACGAGGCCAGGCTCCGCGGCGGTCAGCCAGTAGGTAACGAGCGTGTCGCTCCCGCCGGCCGACGACTGCGGCGCGATGAGCGTGGGCGCCATGGCCTGGATCGCCTGCGGCGCATCCGTTGCCGGACGCAGCGCGCCCGACGCGGGAGTGTCAAGGCTCGGAACGCCCTCCACCCACTCCGGCGGCGGGTTCTCGACAGGGAGCGTCAGGCTGACGCGGTCGCCCACCGCGAGCACCGTGGCCTCCGGCGTCACCGCCAGCTCCCGGCGCTCGCCACGTGGTACGACGACGAGGGTGCGGGTGAGTGGGAAGGTGCGCGGCGGCGGCCCTACCTGCAGCCCGATCACCGCCGTGCCCGCTGCGATTGCGCGCCCTCGCCACACGATCGTCGTGGCCGAAGGCGCCGGCGTCGGCGCGGCGTCGAGCGCGATGATCTCTCCGAACAGCCCCGTGAAGCCGTCCTCCGTGGGCGCCTGACGGTCCGGCGGCGCGGGCGATTCCTCCGAGGGCGCCGCCTCTTCGGTCGGGTCCGCCGGTTCGAGCGGCACCTGCGGCAGCTCCGGCGGATCGCACGCCGCGAGCAGAGCGAACAACGAGCAGAGCCAGGTCGCGATGGGCCGTGTCATCGGACGCCGACTCTGCCACGAAAGCGGCCTCCGTCAGCAGTCGAGCGCGATCCGCCGCGCGGCGAAGGTATCGAGCCCTTTGGGCGAGACCTCGAAGCGCTCCCCTCGCTCGCTGAGCGCCGCGTCGCAGATCACCTCGTCGGGCTCGGCGTACGACTGCAGCCGCGCGGCCCGGTTGGTCGTCAGGCCGATGGCCAGGTGCTCGGTTCGCAGGAGGTTTCCGATGGGCCCGCGCACCACCGGGCCGGACGCCACGCCGCAGCGCACATTCATTCGGTGGAGCGCCGCGTCGCCTCGGTAGCTGGCACGGACGGCGCTCACCCGGTGCATGCGCTGACAGAGCGCCTCGGCGAACGCGAGCCCGCGCGCTTCGTGGTCCTCCCCGACCGCCAGAGCGAGCAACCCGTCCCCGAGATACTGAAGCGGCTCGAGCCGGTGCGTCAGCAGGAGCGGCATCGCCAGCTCAAACACGCTCCGCACGGTGTCCATGACCGCCTCCGGGGACAGCTCCACCGAGCGGCGGGTAAAGCCGACCAGGTCCGAGAACACCACCGTCGCTTCCACCCGCGCCGTCGCCTCGAGCGCGCCCGCCTGAGGACCGAGGTACCGCTGCATGCGGCGCTGAGACGCCGCCCGCGGATCGACCCGCTCCCCGGCTTCGTCGAGCCACCGAAAGAACAGCGGATTGTTCGACTGCGCCACCCGCGCGCTCAGCGCATCGAGCATCGGGTTGGCCTCGGCTTGTTCCTCGCGAGACGCCACGTGCAGCGTGGCCAGCACCTCCGGCAGCGTGCACACCCCGAGCGTGTCGAACGCCGGCGACAGAGACGCCAGCCAGTCCCGATCCGACGTGGACCCGGGCTGCATGCGACGCGCCCAATACGAGCGGAGCGCCGCACCGAGCGGCAGATGAAGAGACCGGCCCGCCCGCTCCAGAAGAGCCGCGGGATCCTCTCCCGCTGCGTGCACACGCCGCGCGAGCGCGAGTGACGCATAGCCAGCGAGATGATGCGTATCGTCCACCCCGTCGAGCAGCCCCGCGAGCTCCGTCGACACCGCTGGTGCCGCCTCCCCCGCGCGCACCCGCGCCTCGAGCTCCAGGGTCTTGAGCCGCACCCGCGTGAGCGAAGGGAGCGACGCGTCGTCGGCGCTCGAGGCGATGGCCACCGCGCGTGCCGGGGCGCCGAGGTCGAGTTCCATTCGCCCCCAGCTTCCGGCGCCGATGGCGACCCCGAGCGTGTCCCCGTCCGCCCGCTTCAAAGCCTCCGCCGCCGCGTAGGTCGCACGCGCCTCCTCCCACGCCCCGGACCGTGCATAGGCCGTCGCGAGCGTGTCCAGCGCCCAGCTCCGCCGGCGGCTCGATGCTTCGGTCAGCGCGAGCAACGCCACCGATGCCCAGCTCTCTGCGCCCGAGGCGTCCGCCAGACGCAACGCCAGCGCGGCCCTCAAGTGCGCCAAGCGAGCCCAGCTCGGGTCCGTCCGAGGCACGCGACCGAGCGCCGACGTCAGCGTGGCCGCCCCTTCCACCAAGGCCTCCCGGTGCGGCGACACCGTGCGCCGCTGCACGGCCGCAAAGGTCTGGGCCGGGCGCCACGCCTCAGGCAAACCGGCCACCCGCGCGAGCGCCCCGTCCGCCACCTCGACGTCGTATCGCATCAGCGCGACGAGCCCTTCGCCCAGCGCCCGAACCGACGGCTCCCCGTCCGGCGTCTGCCCCGCCTCGACCGCCTGCCAGAAGCGCGTCCCTTCGTCCATGACGTCGAGCCTACCCGAGTCATCACGAGGCGTGGCGCCGGCGTCCGCTCCGGGTACGCTTGCCGCCGTGTCCCGCTTCGCTGGCTACCCGAGCGCCGAGGGCCTGCTCGTCCTCGACACGTGGACTGGCGAGGTGGTGCTGGTGCGCCCCGGCGACGGCACCCACGTGATTCGCGCTGGCGTGGCACCCGGCGAAGCCCCGACCTTCACCCCCTTCCCGACCCCCACCGCGGTCGGAGACGTCGTGCGCGCCCTCGCCCCGGCGCCTGCCTCGGAGCCCGTCGACCCGCTCGACCGCGACATCCTCAACACCTTCCCGTACCCCGTCGCCGCCGTCTGGAGGACCTTCCTCGACGAGCCCGACCCCCGCCAGCGATGCAAGCTCCTGGTCGACGCGTTCACCGCCTTGCTCAAACTCTGGGCGCTCCAGGTCGCCGCTGAATACCTGGCGAGCCCGGTGCGGCACGCCACGGTGAACAGCACGCTCGAGCGCGACTTTCAGCGCCCGCTCATCTCCACCTGGAACCTGACCCTCCAGCGCACGCTGCCGGTCCTCAGCGACCACGGAGTGGCCCTCTTCTCGCCCGAGCTCCGGCGTGTGTACGACCTCATCGAGGCCGAGTGCTCCGACCGCGTCGCCGTGCGGGTGCCCTACGAGACCAAGGACGGCGAGCGGCGCCACCGCATCTCGCGCCTCGGCAAGGTCTCGGCCCTGATCCGCTACCGCAACGGCCTCGCGCACGGCTTCCACCAGACGCGCGACAAGGCCGAGGCCGACCTCGAGACGTGGCTGCCCGTGATCCGCGACGTCTTCGAGCACGCGCGGTTCGTCGCGCGCTATCCCCTCTACCTGACGGCCGAAGGCGGCGCCTACCGCATGGCCGGCGCGCGCCCACCCGGTCGGCTCGAGCCCGTCACGCCCTCCCTTCCCGCCGACACCCGCGCCTTCCTCTGGGACCCCGAGAACGAGCGCGCGCTCCCGCTACCGGTGCTCGTCGACACCGACCCGCTCGAGTCTGGCGCCGAAGCCTTCGAAGGGTTCCGCCAGGACCTCGTGCTGTTCGAAGGCACCGCGCGGCGCAGCGTCGTCTACCTCGCGTCGGCCGACGGGAGCCGCATCGAGAAGCAGCGCGCGCTCGAGCGCTGGCGCGGGCTCTTGGCCGACAAACACGTGGAGACCCGCGCGCTCGGGCGGCGCAGGCTCTCGGTCGCGTGGTTGCAAGACGCGTCCGCCCGCCAGGTCCGCGGCGCCATCGACGACCTGACCCACCACGGCAAGTACCTGCCCAGCGCCGCCGTCGACCGCCCGGACGTCGCGCCGCTCTTCGAGCGCTTCGAACACGGCCGCTACCAAGGCCTCGTGCTGGCCGGCGAAGGCGGCGTCGGCAAGACCACCCTGCTCGCGCGCGCAGCCGAACGCTGGAGGGACGCGGGCGACGTGGTCGTGTTTCTCCGCGGCGCCTCCGTCGGACGCCCCGACCTCGGGCGGCGCGCGCTCCGCGAGCTCGCGGTGGGCGACCTGTTCTTCGACGACTTCCTCGAGCTCGCCGACCCCCTCTTCGCCGAGGCCGGCGTGCGCCTTCGGGTCGTGCTCGACGGGATCGACGAGCACCCCGAGGACCCTTCGGCGCTCGTTCGCTCGTTCGACGGGCTCGTCGAGCAGGCCGCCGACTACCCCTGGGTGCGCCTCGTCGTCAGCGTGCGCACCGCCGCGTATCGAAGAAGCGAGGAGCGCGCCGCATTCCGTCCGTCTCCACACCGGCGCTACCTGCTCGTCGACGACCAGCCCATCGTGGAGCTCGGCCCCTTGCCCGCGGTCCTCGTGCTCGTCGCGTACGAGGCACACCGGGACTTCATGGTCGAGGGCCTCGCCGGCGAAGGCCTCTACCCGTTCCGCCCCGAAACCGCGTTCGAAGACCTCGACCTCGAGGGCACGACCGTCCGGCTGCTGCGCAACCCGCTCATGCTGCGCCTGCTGCTCGCCGCTCATCACCGGCGGGCGCTGCCGAGCCACCTGTCCGCCAGCGACGCGTTCGAGATCTACCTCGAGCAGGCCGTGTGCGAGCGCGAAGAGGGCCAGGGCGGACATCCCGAACGGCTCGCGTTCCTGCGCGCGTTTGTCGGGCACCTCGACCAGCACGATCTCGACGCGGACGTGCGCGAAGCCCTCGAGTCTGTGCCGGCGCTGCGCCCCGCTCTCGACAACCCCTACCGCGACTCCGCCTACGTTGCGCTGCTCGACCTGGGCGTCCTGCGCGAGGAGTGGGAAGGCGACCGCTGCACCGTGCGCTTCGCGTTCCAGGGCCTGCTCGAGCATCTTCTCGCCGAGCGACACGAACGCGCGGTCGAGAGCGCCGACGATCTGCTCACCGTCGCGCGCCGCGCCCTCGTCTACCCGTCCCTCCGGGAGGCGCTCGTCATGATGCTGCGCCGCCTCGTTCGCGGGCACCGGGCCCGGGCGCTCGCGGAGGCGCTCGACGGCCACGCTGGCGAGGACGCGGGCTCCTTGCTCCGCGGTGTCACGCGCGACCTGCTGGTCGTCCTCGGGCGCTACCGCGACGAGGCCTTCGAGCCGCTCCTTCGCCGCATGTCCGAGACCCCATCGAACGCGGACGTCGACGTCCTGCTCGCCGCCGAGGCGCGCCTGTTCGACCAGGGCGAAACGGAAGCCGCCGAGGCGACGCTGCTCGCTGCCGAAGCGATCGACGACGCGCTCTCGTTCGCCCCAGCGCGCATCGCGCTCGCGTCGGCCCGCATCGCGCACCGCCGCGGTCAGATCGAGCCCGCGCTCGACGCGCTCCGAACCTGCGCCGACGTCGCGAAAGCCCCCCTCGTCCGGGCGGAGGCCGCGCTGCTGTCGGCGCAGATCTCCGTCTCCCGCGGGCAGCTCGAAGACGCGTCCACGCAGTACACCGCCGCGCGGGAGGCCTTCGAACGGGCCGGCCAGCTCGGCCCTGCGTCCGCCGCCGTTCGTGGGCTCGCCTCGGTCGCTGGACGCCGGGACCAGCGGGTGGAGGAGCGCGCGCTCATCGAGCACGCCGTGAAGCTCGCCCGTCAGGCCGGGGACGCCGAGAACCTCGGACGCGCGCTGAACAACCTGGGTCGCGCTCACCGCGCCGCCGGGCAGAACGACGAGGCTGAGCGCTGCTACCGGGAGAGCATCGAAGAGAAGCGCGCGCTCGGCGACCGTGTCGGCGCCGCCTCGAGCGGCCTGAACCTGGGCTCCGTGCTGTTCGTTGGCGGCCAGCTCGAGGCCGCCGAGGCCGCCTGGAACGACGCGCTCGAGCTCGCGCTCGCCACCCAGCATCGCGGCGCCGAGGCGTTTGCGCACCTGAACCTGTCCCTCGCCCACCGCTGGCGAGGGCACCCCGACGCCGGGCTCCGGCACGCGCTCTCGGCCCTGTCCGTCTTCGAGCAGAAAGACGACCCGCGCGGCCTCGCGTACGCGCTCTGGATGTGTGGCAGCAACGCGCTCGACGCCGCGCGCGCCGGCGACGACGCCTCCCTCGAGTCCGCCGAGAGCTACGAATCCCGCCTCCGCGCGCTGCTCGACCGTGCCCCCGAACAGAAGCTCGCCCTCTACGCCGCCATCCTCGGCGCCCGACGCGCCGCCGCGCTCGGCGACGAAGGCCTCATCGACGCGCTGTCCGCCGTCCACACGCTCGATGAATCCCTCGACGCCCGCGCGTGGGACGTCGAAGATGGCCCCGTGGACGCGTATCTCGAAGGCGGGCTGGCCCTGTCGGAGTCGAACCCCGAAGCAGCCGAGCGTTGGTTTCGCGAAGCCCGCGCCGCCCTCGCCGGCCGGGCCCACCCGCGTGCAGCCGAGCTACAGAGCCGATGAGGCCGCCCCTCCCCGACGCCGTCGCGACGCTGCACCGCAAGCACTACCGCGCGCTCGTCGCCCCGCTGATCCGCATGCTCGGCGGGTTCGAGGCGGCAGAAGACGTCGTGCAGGACACCTTCGCGCAGGCGCTCGAGACGTGGAGCCGGGAGGGCATCCCCGAGCAACCCCTCGCCTGGCTGCGTCGCGTCGCCAAGAACCGCGCCGTCGACCGCTACCGTCGGCGCGCGCGCTGGCAGGACAAAGAAGCCGCGCTTCAGGCGGAGACCGAGACCACGTTCGAACTGGAGCTCGAGGCGCTCATCGACGAAGCCGCGCTCAGGGACGACTCGCTCCGCCTCGTGTTCACGTGCTGCCACCCGAGCCTTTCACCGGACGCGCAGATCGGCCTGACGCTGCGCACGGTCTGCGGCCTGACCAGCGAGCAGGTCGCCCGCGCGTTTTTGCTCGCCACGCCCACCCTGCAGCAGCGCCTCGTGCGCGCGCGGAAGAAGATCGACGCGGCCAAGATTCCCTACGTCGTGCCGAACGCCGAACAGCTCCCGATGCGCCTGGCCGCCGTCCTCCGCACTCTCTACCTCGTGTTCAACGAGGGCTACGGCGCGACCGACGGCGAGTCGCTGGTCCGCCGTGAGCTGTGCGACGAGGGCATTCGCCTTGGCCGGCTGGTCGTCGACCTGATGCCCGGTGAGCCGTCGCCCAAGGGCCTGCTCGCCCTGATGCTGCTCCATCACGCTCGCCGGGACGCACGAACCGACGACGCGGGCGATCTCGTCACGCTCGAAGACCAGGACCGCAGCCTCTGGGACCGCGCCGCCATCGACGAAGCCCTCCCGCTCGTCGAAGCCGCCCTGCTCGGGCGCCCCGCCTCCTCCTACGCGATCGAGGCCGCCATCGCGGCCCTGCACGCGCGCGCCGAGACCCCGGAACAGACCGACTGGCGCCAGATCACCGCGCTCTACGCCATCCTCGCCGCGGACGGAAACCCCGTCGTGCAGCTCAACCACGCGGTCGCCGTCGCCATGGCGGGCAACGTGGCGGCGGGGCTCGCGCAGCTCGACGCGCTCCGCGAAGCGCTCCCCCGCTACCACCTGCTGCCCGCCGCGCGCGCCGACCTCTTGCGCCGCGAAGGCCGCGACCACGAGGCCGCCAAGGCCTACCGCGAAGCCCTCGCGCTCGTCACGCAGCCCGTCGAGCGCCGCTACCTGAGCCGGCGCCTCGACGCGCTCTCGAGAGAAAACTCAGAAAAAGATCACGGACCTGTCGATCCCCCGCCCCCTGGTTCGTCAGGCCGGTGAACCCCAACCAGGAGACACCGATGCAATACCTCTTCCTTCTCTACTCCGACGAGTCTCAGGCCGAAGATCCCCCCAAGGATCCGGCCGCCTTCGCCGACTACATGGCGCCCTGGGTCGCCTACAACGAGGCCCTCACCGAGGCCGGCGTGATGCGCGGCGGCGAGGCCCTCCTCCCGAGCGCGATGGCGACCACGCTGACCAACCACGGCGGCAAGGCCGTGCACACCGACGGGCCGTTCGCGGCGTCGAAGGAGCAGCTCGGCGGCTTCTACATGGTCGAGTGCAAGGATCTCGACGAGGCGCTCGCATGGGCCGCCAAGTGCCCCGCCGCCGCGTACGGCAGCGTCGAAGTGCGGCCGATCATGGACCTCGGCGAGTTTGACTGAAGGCGCGCTGGGCTGCCCATCGCAGCCCAGCGCCGCGGTTCGTGAGAAACTCGCGCGCCCCCCGGCCGAGACTCGCCCGCATGGACCGCTCCCGAGACGCGCACAAACGCTGGATCCTCTGCGACCACTGCGACGCCATTCACCGGCTCTCGCCCGAAGCGCGCGGCTTCTTCTGCGCACACTGCGGCCTCGAGCAGGTGGTCCCCGAGCGCGACGACCGCCCGCTCGCGCACCCCCGCTCGCCCACCCATCGCATGGGCGTTGCCGCCTACGCCGCGTTCCTCCGCGCCCAGGATGGTCAACGCGCCCCGCTGCCGCCGCACCTCGCCCCGCTCGTCCACGTCGGCGAGCTCAACCCGTCCCGCCACACCACGGCCGAAGGGCGCTTCCGTCAGGCGCGACTCGATCTCCGACGCAGCCCGAACGCCCGAGCTCGCGAAGACCTCTACTGGCTCGCGCTCCTGCTCAGCAACGACCACGTCGCCGCCGACGAACTCGACCGGCAGCGCGCTGTGCTCGAGACCGCGCTCGACCTCGTCACCCTCCCCCGCCACCGCCAGGTGCTCCGCTGCATGCTCGGCATGCACCACGCCGCGGCGGGCGACCTCGACGGCGCCGAAGCCTGGATCCTGCCCTGCGACCCCAAGAGCGGGGACCTGCAAGCCGACAGCGCGCTCCGCGTGCTCGCCGCCTTCGTCGCCACCGCGCGC
>JBGCFC010000125.1:0-65330 GCA_045106715.1 Sandaracinaceae bacterium | reverse complement strand
TCATGAACCCCGGCAAGCTGCTCCCGAGGGACCCATGAGCGAGGTCCTCTTGGTGGTGGAGTCGGACCGCATGTCCGAGACGGAGAGGGCGATGCATCGACGGCGCTGGGAGCCTGTCGATCGGATGCCGGGCTGGTTCCGTTGTCCGTTCGAGCACGGTTTCCTCGACGAGCTCGAGACGATCGTGCGCGCCGACCTCCTCGCCGCGCTGGGAGAGACCCCGTTTAGCGCGGCGTTCGTGCACACGGCCGAGCCCTCGGAGGTCACGACGGCGGCGGCCTGTGCGCGCCAACGGCAACCGACGCCGTCAGAAGGACTCGGCGCGGGCGAGGCGATGGCGGGGCCTTGGCGTGACCCGGGCGCTTCGATCCCGAACGAGACGCTGCGGGCGGACGTGTTGCTCGGCACCTCGCCGAAGGTCGCGGCCCGACTGTCGGAGCGCGGCTGGAGGCCCGTTGTGGGCGCGGCCGCCGTGGCGCACGCGTTCGACCTCCGCATGTTCGCCGCGGTGCGGCCCCGGGTGACGGCGGATCTCGCCTACGCCGCGCACGTGTTGGGCGAGCCGGAGGCGAGCGGGGTGTGGGCGATGTCGACCCACCGCGTCGTCCCGCTCGCTTCGTCGCAACGCCTGTCGCCTCGCCGCGCGCTCCCCTGGGATTGAACGCTCAGCGCTGCGACACCGGCCGCGATGGGGAGCCCGGCCTGGCTCGCGCTGACTCGACCGCGGCCACCAAGGTCCGCTCGCTCACCGTGCCCGTGAAGCTGCTGGCCACGTCGCCGTTGCCGTCGATCACGTAGACCGTCGGAAGAAGCTCCACACCGAAGCGCTCGGCTGTGGCCGTGTCAGTGAGGGCGATCGGGTAAGTCATGCCGAGGCTTCGCGCCGTCGAGGCGACCGCGGAGAGCGCGGCGCGGTCCACCGAAACCCCCACGACACGGTCTCCGTGCGGCCCGATGCGGGCGTGAACGCGGCTCAGAACGGGCCCTTCCTGGCGACACGCGGGGCACCACGTCGCCCAGAACGCGAGCACCGTGACGTGCCCGCGCTGCTCGCCCAGGTCGAGGTCCCCAGGCCCCGTCCAGGGGGCGAGCATGGCGGGCGCGGGGGTGCCCTCCGAAAGGGTGTGCCCCCCAGGCCCCTGCATCATCCAAAGCCCCACCGCGCCGGCGAGCAACGCCCACGGACCGACACGCCGAAGGGCGCGGCGAAGGGGACTCGGGGACGGACGGGGTTCGACCATGCGCCCTACAGACGTACCAGCGTCCCGAAGGTTACACACGAAGTGTGATGGTGGGTCGGGTCACGCGCCGATCTGCGTGCGACTTCCCACGTGGAGGTTTAGTATCGGCGATACCGGCCCAGCGGCGTCGGGGAGGCATCCATGGGGACAGGCTCGATCATGCGCGGCTCGATGCGGACGCTGGCTGTTGCGATCGTCGTGATGACGGCGTGGGCGAGCGCGCCTGCCGCGGCGCAGGAGGAGCCCGACGCCATCGAACAGGCGCGAGCGCACATGGAGCGGGGACAGTCGCTGTACCTCTCGGCGCGGTTCGAGGAGTCGGCGGCGGAGTTCGAGGCGGCGTACGACGCCCAGCCGTTCGGGGCGTTCTTGTACAACGCGGCCATCTCGCTCGAGCGGGCCGGGCAGCCTGCGCGTGCCGCGGAACTCTACGAGCGATACCTGACGACGGACCCCGATGCGTCGGACGCGTCCGCGGTGAGGGAACGAGTCGCCGCGCTTCGGGCCGCGATCGCGGCCGCGGCGGCGACGCCAGAAGCAGGTGAGCCTCCGGAGACGGGTGAGCCTCCGGAGACGGGCGAGCCTTCGGAGACGGGCGAGCCTTCGGAGACGGGTGAGCCTCCGGAGTCCGCCATCCCAGAGGTGCCTCCTACGGTCGAGGACGCGGGCTTCAAGTCGCTGCTCTCCGTTCGGACCAACCCCGAGAACGCCACGGTGACCGTGTTGGAGGGGGGCTCCACGCTCGCGTCGGACACCGCCCCGTTCGCCCACACGCTCGACCCAGGGCGGTTCTCGGTGCGCGTGAGTCACCCCGATTACGAGACCGTGGAGCGCGAGATCGTGGTCGAGGCGGGGCGTGTCTACGTGCTCATCGTCGAGATGAGCCAGGGCGCGTTCCTCGGCTATCTGCGTGTCGTGAGCGACGTCCCGGGTGCGTCCGTGTTTGTCGACGACTACGACGCGGGGCCGCGCGGGCAGACCCCCTTCGAGGCGCCGATCCCCGTGGGCGAGCACCACATCTGGGTCGAGCGGCCGGGCTACGAGACCGTGGAGCGCGACACGGACGTCGGGGTGGGCGACCAGATGACGGTGAACGTGGCGCTCGAGCGCGTGGACTACGGGCGGCTCCGCGTCAGCTCCAACATCCGCGGCGCCAGCGTCTCGATCGACGGCGACGTGGTCGGTGAGGCGCCGTACGAGGGCCAGGTCCCCGCGGGGCACCATCAGCTCCGCGTCGAAGCGGACGGGATGAAGACATACGAGGCGGCCATCGAGATCCCGCGAGGTCAGCTGATGCCCGTCCAGGTGCGCCTGCGACCTGAGGCGGGCATGGGCAGCGCGTGGGCGACGACCGTGTTCTCGGCGTTGTTCCTCGGCGGCGGGATTACGCTCGCGCTTCTCGGCAACGAACGCATGGCGGACCTCGAGCAGGCGCGCATGGGCGGGCGGCTTTCGTCGGACGACCCGCGGATCGACGAAGGGTTCTTCATGTACATCGGCGCCGACGCCGGGTTTGGCGTGAGCTTCTTGCTCGGCTGCCTCGCGCTCTATTACTTCGTGCATGATCCGCTGCCCCCGAGCGAGGGCACGACCGGCGAGTCCGAAGACTGGGCGGTCCTTCCGATCTTCGACCCGGTCAGCCAGACGGCGGGGCTGAGCCTCGGAGGCGCGTTCTAATGGGCGTTCGCGCAGGCATCGTCGCGCTCGTCGGGCTCTTGCTCTCGGCCTGCGTGCCCACCGAGTTCGAAGACCTCCGGGGCGAAGCGTCGACCTACGCCTATGACGCACCGAGCGGCTACCCGAACTCCGGCTTCGGGGAACGGGTTGTGGCGTACGGCGGCACGCTCCGCGGCGTCTCGGTGTCGCGGGTCGGGGGCAACGCGGGGGTCGACTCGCCGTTCGTCGTGTTCCCTCTGCTGGAGGACGACTCGCTCGACCTCGAGACCCCGCGCCTCGACGGTTGTGGAAACGGATTCACGTGCCGTGAGGGCGCGGGCGCCAGCCTCTTCGGCTTGCCGCGCTGGGCGGGCCGCGAGCTCTGCATTGGGATCCCGTCGCCGACGACCGGGGAGATCCGCATCCGCTGCGAAGACGACATCACCATGTCGCCGCCCGCCGTGAGTGGCACCGCAGGGGAGGGACTCGGCGAAGCGAGCGCGTCCTTGGCGGTGGATCACCCGTTCGGCCGGGCGCTGCTCGGCGCGCCGACGGGCGCGGGCGCGGTGTACCGACTGCCCGACGGATCGCCGCCGGTGCGGGTCGATCTGTCGGCGGCGGACGGCGTGGGCCGGGGATTGGGCCGGGCGGTGGCCATCGCGCCTCTCGACGCCGACTCCGTGCTCATCGCGGCCGGCGCGCCGGTCGGAGGCACGAAGCGGGTCGTCGTGGCGGTGGCCGACGTCGACGCGATGGGGGCCGTGACCACGAGCGTACGAGGCTGCCTCGACGCGAGCAGCGAGGGGTGGGGCGCGTCTGTGGCCATCGGCGACGTCGACGGGGACGGGCGGCTCGACATCGCGGTCGGCAGCGGCACTGGGGAGGGCCGGCTGGATGCGGTGCGCGTGTTCTCCGGCGCCGACATGCCTGCTGTCGAGACCTGCGATGGGAGCTGGGCTCCGGCCGTGGAGCTGCCTTGTCCTGAACTTGACGGCATCGACTGTCGCGCGCGGTTCGGTGTGACCCTCGCCACCGGCGACCTGGACGCCGACGGCCAGAGCGAGATCTTGGTGGGCGCCCCAGATGCGCGCGTCGACGGGGAAGACGCGGCGGGCGCCGTGTTCGTCTTCGGCGGTGGGAGCCTGTCGGAGATGGGCTCGCGGGCCAGCGCGCTCACACACTCGACACCCGAGCTTGGGGCCAACCTGGGCGCGTCGATCGCCGTTGCGCCGGGAGTCGATGGGCGCTCCGAGCCGATCGTGGGCGCGCCCGGGGCCGAACGCGTGTATGTGTTCCTCTGCAGCGCGGTTGACGGCGACTCCGAGGGGACCACCCCTCAGACGCGCTGCCAGCCCCGCTAGCAGGGAGAAGCGGTTCCCGCGTCTATGTCAGAAAAAAAACAGATCCTCGTCGCCGACGACGAACCGAACCTGCGTCGCGTGCTCAAGGCCCAGCTGGCGCGCGACGGCTACGACGTGGAGGTCGTCGAGGACGGGCAGGAGGCGATGGAGGCGCTCGAGCAGCACCACGTCGACGTGCTCATCAGTGACCTCCGCATGCCGCGCGTCGACGGCATCGCGCTGCTCAAGCACGTGGTCGCCAAGCACCCGTCGGTGCCCGTCATCCTCATTACGGCGCACGGCACCGTCGACACGGCGGTCGAGGCGCTGAAACTCGGCGCGTTCGACTACATCACCAAACCGTTCGAGCAGTCGGAGCTTCGGAACGTGGTGGCGAAAGCGTCGCGCACGCGCGAGTTGAGCCAGCGCGACGTGGTGGCGGAACCGAGCGACGAGCCGGGCCGCTACCGACTGATCGGGCAGGCGGCGCCGATGCTCGACGTCTACCAAGTCATCGAGCGGGTGGCGGACACCCCGAGCACGGTCCTGCTGACGGGCGAGAGCGGCACCGGCAAGGAGCTCATCGCGCGCGCGCTGCACGAGAACAGCAGCCGGAGCGAGCGCCCTTTCATCCGCGTCAACTGCGCGGCCATCCCGCGCACGCTCATCGAGAGTGAGCTGTTCGGCTACGAGAAGGGCGCGTTCACGGGCGCGGTGACCAGCAAGCCCGGGCGTTTCGAGTTGGCGCACGGGGGCACGTTGTTCCTCGACGAGATCGGCGAAATTCCGGTCAACATGCAGGTCAAGCTGCTGCGCGCGATCCAGGAGCAGGAGTTCGAGCGCGTCGGTGGCATCAAGACCATCGGGGTCGACGTGCGACTGGTCGCAGCGACGAACCGCCACCTGCTCGAGGAAATCCAGCAGGGGCGCTTCCGCGAAGACCTCGACTACCGTCTCAACGTCGTCCAGGTGCGGCTGCCGCCGCTGCGCGAGCGCAAGTCTGACATCCCGCTGCTCGTCGAGCACTTCGTCAAGCGTTTCCGCGAGAAGCTCAAGAAGGAGGTCGTCGGCGTGGACGAGGCCTCGCTGAACCGATTGCTCGCCCATCCGTGGCCCGGGAACATCCGCGAGCTCGAGAACGTCATCGAACGTTGCATGCTCTTCTGCGACACCGACCGCATCAGCCTGGGAGACCTGCCGCCCGAGCTGCTTGGCCCGCGCACGCCGGGCACCCCCGAAGCGGACCCCTCCGAGCACCCGCCGCCGGCCACGCCGGGCCTCAAGGAGGCGGTGCGCGAGGCGACGAGCAAAGTGGAGCGCGAGCTCATCCTCCGCGCGCTCAAACAAACGGGGGGCAACGTGACGCACACGGCCCGCCTCTTGAAAATCTCGCGCAAGAGCCTTCAGACGAAGATGAAGGAGCTCGGCCTGCGCGAGGAAGGGTGAACTATGCCTGACGCATCGATCCTCATCGTCGACGACGAGAAGAACATCCTCTCGACGCTCTCCCGCGCCCTGCGCATCGAGGACTACCGCGTCGACGTGGCAGGCAGCGCCGAGATCGCGCTCGAGAAGACGAGCACCAAATCGTACGACGCCATCCTGCTCGACGTGATGATGCCCGGGATGGACGGCATCACGATGCTCCGGACGCTCCGCGAGCAGGGGAACGAGACGCCCGTGCTCGTGATGAGCGGACACGGCACCATCGAGACGGCGCTCGAGGCGACGCGGCTCGGCGCGAGCGACTTCATCGAGAAGCCGATCGCGACCGAGCGCCTGCTGCTCTCGCTCGACCACGCGATGCAGCGGCACCGCCTCGAGGAGGAGAACGAGGAGCTGCGGGCTCGGAGCGGCCAGGCGGACGGGTTGATCGGCGACAGCGCCCCGATGCGGCAGCTGAAGGATCAGATCGCGATGGCCGCCAACGCCAACGCGGCGGTGCTGGTGATGGGCGAGCGCGGCACGGGCAAGGAGCTGGTCGCGCGCGCCATCCACACGATGAGCCGGCGCTCCGACCACGCCTACGAGAAGCTCAACTGCGCGGCGGTTCCGGCAGAGCTGATCGAGAGCGAGCTGTTCGGGCACGAGGCGGGCGCATTCACAGGGGCGACCAAGCAGCGCCGCGGCAAGTTCGAGCGCGCGTCCCGCGGAACCCTGTTCCTCGACGAGGTCGGCGACATGCCGTCACCGATGCAGGCCAAGCTGCTCCGCGTCTTGCAGGAGAACGAGCTCGAGCGCGTTGGGGGGAGCGAGACGATCTCGGTGGACGTGCGGGTGGTCGCGGCGACCAACAAGCCGCTCCCGAAGGAGATCCAAGAGGGCCGGTTTCGCGCCGATCTGTTCGACCGCCTGAACGTGCTCCCGCTCCGTGTGCCGCCGCTCCGCGAGCGGGGCGAAGACGTGCCGACGCTGGCCGCGCATTTCCTCCGCCAGGCGTGCGTCAACAACGACCGGCCCGAGAAGTCGCTCTCCAACGGCGCGATGAACCTCCTGTGCCGATACGACTACCCCGGGAACGTGCGCGAGCTGCGCAACCTCGTGGAGCGGCTGGTCACCCTGACTCCGAGCGACCCGATCACCGAGCAAGAGGCGCGGGCGTTGCTCCCGATCGCAGGCGGCCAGAGTGGCGGCGGCGGTTACTACCGCCCGGGCACCGCGCTCAAGTCCATGGTCGAGCAAGCGGAGCGCGATCTCATCACGCGCTCGCTCGAGCATCACCAGGGACACATCACGAACACCGCGGCCGACCTCGGCCTCGAGCGCAGTCATCTCTACAAGAAGATGAAAGCGCTCGGCATGAAGCGGGAGTGAAGCCAGCGGCGAGGCTTCGCCTGCAACCCGCGAGCGCGCCGCGGCGTACGTGGCGGTGATGTCACAGTCTCGCGACACCTTCGGCAGTGTCTCGCGGGCCGGCGCACCGTGCCTACTCTCCGCAGGCAACGCCTGCCCCTGGAGAACCCCATGAGCACCCTCGAGAAAGTCCGCGACTACTACGGCCGCGTGCTGCAGTCCAAGCACGACCTCAAGACCACGGCGTGTTGTTCGGCGGAGGAGTTCCCCGACTGGATGAAGCCGCTGGCGAGCGCCATCGCCGACGAGATCCACGAGACGTTCTACGGATGCGGTGTCCCGTTTCCGTACGCTCTCAAGGGCGCGACGGTCCTCGACCTCGGGTGCGGGACGGGGCGTGACGTCTTCCTGCTGAGCCAGATCGTCGGGCCCGAGGGCCGCGTCATCGGGGTCGACATGACCGAGGCGCAGCTCGAGGTTGCGCAGCGCAACGTTGACCTGCACATGGCGCGGTTCGGGTATGCGTCGCCGAATGTCGAGCTGCACCACGGCTACATCGAGGACCTCGAGTCGCTCGGCATCGAGAGCGGCTCGGTCGATGTGGTGGTGAGCAACTGCGTTTGCAACCTCTCGCCCGACAAGGAACGCGTTTTCCGAGAGACGTTCCGCGTGCTCAAGCCGGGTGGGGAGCTGTTCTTCAGCGACGTCTACGCTGACCGTCGGCTCCCCGACGCGTGCCGCGAGGACGATGTGCTTCTCGGGGAGTGCCTCGGCGGCGCCATGTACATCGAGGACTTTCGGCGCGTCATGGCCCGCGTCGGCTGCGCCGACGTACGCCACGTCCGGAGCGCGCCGATCGAGCTGACCGATGCCGCGATCCGAAGCCGGGTGGGCAACGCGACCTTCCGGTCGGTGACGCACCGCGCGGTGAAGGTGCCGCTGGAGGACCGCTGCGAAGACCACGGTCAGGTGGCGACCTATCTGGGAACGCTCCCGCACGCGCCCCACGCCTGGTCGCTCGATGACCACCACCGCTTCGAGACCGGTCGCCCCATGTTGGTGTGCGGGAACACCGCGAGGATGCTCGAGGAGACGCGCTTCGCGCCGCACTTCAAGGTGGACGGCGACCGCGGAAACCACTTCGGCCTGTTCGCCTGCGCGCCGACGAGCGCCGTGCAGGTGGCCGACGCGGCCCCGTGTTGCTGAGACCTGCGACGATCCCGTGCGCGCTGCTAGGGTTCGCCGATGGAAGATCATTCGCGTCTCCGCCTCACCCGGCGCAACTTGCTTCTCGGTACCGCCTCGGGCCTGGCGCTCTTGGCCTGCGACGGCGATGACGACCCCGACGCGGGGACACGTGATGCGGGCCGCATGGTCGACGCGGGAGGGGGACCGACGGACGCAGGTCGAGACGCGGGCAACCCCGTCGACGCTGGCACTCCGACCGATTCGGGCCCGACGCCGGACAGCGGCGGGTCGTGCGCGGACCTGAGCTTCGACATTGGCGATCCGCACCCGGCCGGGTTCCGCCACAACCTCGTCATCGAGCTCGCCGACGTGCAGGCCGGCGTCGAGAGGACCTACCAAATCCAGGGGGAGTCCCCCCATCCGCACACGCTGGTGGTGACGGCCGCAGACTTTGCCGTGCTCGCGGGGGGAGGCTCGGTGACCATCAACTCATCGGAGGACATGGGCTTCGACCTGCACGACCACCCGGTCACGATCTCCTGCGCCTGAGGCGGCGCCGGCGCCGTGCGCCGAGCACAGCGAGCATGCCAGCGGCGAGCCAGAGACCGGTCGGGTGTGACCGGCTTCGCGCCACGCGACAGCTGCATCCGCCGTCCGTGTCGGGGCTCGTGCCGCCGTCCGTGCCGCCCGCGTCGAGGCCCACCGCGCCGTCCGACGTGGTGCCTGCATCGGGTGGAGCGGCGCCCCCGTCAGAGGTGCCCGCGTCGCGCATGGGCACGCCTGCATCGGTCGGGGGCGGGAGGGTGCCGCTCATCGGACCGATGTAGGAGCGCGCCACGACCACGTTGTCGATGAACGCGTGCTGGTCGTATGGCGAGACCGCGGTTCCGCCGTGATAGATGTTCATCCAGATGCGCTCGATGTGAAGGGTGTCGACCGTCCGGAAGCGCATCGTCGTCGTCTCGTACGCGAGCACTCCGTCGACCCACGCGCGGATGACTCCGTCGGTCTCCCCCGGCGTGTTCATGCGCACGTACGTCTCGAGCGAAACCCAGCGCCCCCGCTGCACGATGCCGCCGCGCCCCTCCGCGTCCCAGCTCTGGTTCCAGAGCAGCCCGTCGCCGAACGTCGACTCCATGTCGGCGTGGTAGACGTAGCTCCCGATCGGCGTGCGCCCACCGAGCGGGTTGTTCGCCGACGGAACCGTCTCCCGGTAGAGGCCGCGCGCCGACCAGCCGTTGCTGCCGTCCGAGCGGCGCCCGCCCCAGCCCGCGACGCCGTAGGTGCCGCTGATCCCAGGCAGCTTGCCGCCGTCGACGCTCTGGTCCCAGTCGCTCCCGAAGCGGAGGTAGTAGCGCAGGTAGATCTCGTCCGGCTCGGCGCCCGTCTCGTCCATGAAGTCGTAGCGAAGGTTGAGCGCGGTGTTCTCGCCCTCGGGCATCAACACGCGGAGGGCGCTGCCTTCGAGCGCCTCGAAGCCGAACGCGGAGTCGGTGTCGACGACGTCAAACTCCCCGCCCGGGCTCGTCCAGCTGTCGGCCCAGTCAGCGGACTCGAAGCCCTCGAAAAAGACGACGTCCTCGTGTGCGCCGATGCCTTCGTCGCGCTCGAAGTCGGCCGCGAGCCCGGCCTCTGCCACGCGCGCGCCCGGCTCGCTGGTGGCCACCTCGAACACCCCGATGTCCAGCCCGCCGCCGAACTGGCGCGTGGTGAACAGCCGAAGGGTCGCCGCGCTGACGTCCTCGAGACCCGTCAGGTCGAAGCGGACCAGGAGGTTCGCGTCGTTGCCCACGCGGAGCTGGTCGGTCTCGCCCGCGGCTTGGAAGGTCGAGCTGCGGAGGTAGGTGTCGGCAACGGCGGCGAGCGTCGTCTCCCCGCTGCTGCTCGTCACGACCAGCTCCGGGTGCTGCCCAGCGTCAGCGGCTTCGCGGCTGGCGAAGTCGATGGGCCCTCCTCCGCCGGTGCCCCGCAGGAAGAAGCCGAGGTCGCGAGCGGTGCCCGCGCGCTGGGCCTGTACCAGCGTGGTCACATCGAACTCGACGTAGCGACCGGAGTCGTCGTCGACGACGTTGGTGCTCGCCCAGGCGTTGTCCCCATGGAGGGTTCCGTCGCGGTCTCGCCAATCGCCGAGCAGCTGACGCCACGCGAGGCCCGCGCCTCGGTTGTAGAAGTCGCGCGTCGCGCCATCGTCGGCGTCGTCGCTGCCCTCCGCCCAGGTGTCGAGCTGGGCGTGCGCCGGCGACGCGGGGACTACCACAAGAGCCAGGGCGAAGAGCGGAAGCAGGCAGAGCAAGGGTCGGAGGCGGCGCATCGGAACTCCTCGGGTGAAGCGCCGTCAGTATACCTGGGTCACTTCTCGGGACGCTTCTTCGCCAGCGCCACCGCGATGGCCGCGACGCCCGCCAAGAGCCCGATCGCGCCCATGCAGCAGCCCATCATCAACACCGGTTGCGCCTCGGACTCGCCGTAGGCCCGCATCAAGGCGACGTCCTCGGGGTTCGCGTGCGCGACAGCGGAGTCGATCATCGACTGCGCCCGAAGGTACGCAACGAGCCCGATTCCCCACTGGGTCAGCCCAGCGAACAGGGTGAGCCCGCCCAGGCCGAGGCCCGCGCCCTTGTGCTTGAACGCCGCCCCGATTGCGAGCAGTCCGAGCGGGAACGCCGCGGTGCAGCACAATACGATGGCGTAGCCAAAGAGCCCGGCGTTTTGGAAGACCTCGAGCAACGAACTCATGAACGCTCCCCTCCTGCCACCGTCGAGCAGCGGCATGGCAACGCTACCGCAAGTCCGGCTCGTCTCGGTCGCCCCGTCGCCGAGAAAAATGATCCGTGCCCAGCTCTGCGCGATGTGCTTCGATCGTGGGATGGGGAACGCGGCGCGATACACCGTCTTGGCCTGGCTCGTGCTGGCTTGCGGCTGCTCGGTTTTGGTGGACGGGACCTTGGCCGACAAGGACGGCGTCGACGGCGGAGCGGACGCAGGCGACACCGATGGCGGCGCGACGTGCGCAGATGCGAACGACGGTGATGCCTGCGGAGAGGGGCTGATCTGCCTCGATGGCGCATGCGGACCCAGCCTCTGCGGCGATGGGTTCGTGGACGTCGATGGCGGCGAAGAGTGTGAAGACGGCAACGATATCCCCACCGATGGCTGTGAGCCCGAGGTGTGCGTGTTCAGCTGCGGTGAGGACGCCGACTGCGACGACGGCAACCCCTGCAATGGATCCGAGGTTTGCAGCGGCGCCAACGTGTGCGAGGCCGGCAGCCCCCCGGACGTCGGCGCCGCGTGCGTGGTGGAGGACGTCGCCGATGGTGTGTGTGGGGATGGTGAAGTGTGCATCCCCCGCGGCTGCGGTGATGGTGTCGTCGGCGGCGAAGAAGCGTGCGACGACGGCAACACCGACGCGGGAGATGGCTGCGAGCCGGACTGCACCTACACCTGCGAAGGCGACGAGGGATGCCTCGACGACCAGTACTGCAACGGCGAAGAGACCTGCGATGTCACGACGCACACGTGCAACGCGGGCACGCCCGTGGTGTGTGACGCCAGTGACGAGTGCCACACGTCGGTCTGCTCCGATGAGGATCGCGCCTGCGTCGAGAGCCTGATCGACGAGGATGGCGACGGCGAAGCCTCCATCATCTTGGGCGAGTGCGGGACCGACTGCGACGACACGACCCCGGAGCGCGCCAGCTCGAACGCAGAGGTGTGTGGCAACGGCGTGGATGACGACTGCGACCCGGCGACCACGGACGCCGCGATGACGCCGTACTACCCCGACTGCGACTCCGACGGTTTCGCGGCGGGCGGCACGACCGGGGTTGTGGCGTGCATGGCGCCGGCGACGTGTGGGGGCTGCGACTGCATCGCCAATCCCCCTCCCACCTCGCCCGAGAACCAGGACTGCGCCGACAACAGCGAGGACGCGCGGCCCGGTCAGACGAGCTACTTCAGCACGGCGATCCCCTCCGGCGACTTTGACTACAACTGCGACGGAGAGCAGACGCGGCGCTGGCAGACGACCGGGGTGAGCACCAGCCGCTCCTGCCCAGCGCGAGACCCGCGGCTTGGCTGCAACGTCTTCGAGCTGTGCTTTCCCGGGCCGTGTCCGCCCCGTGCAGGGTGGACCAGCTCGTTCGCTCCCTTCTGCGGAAACACGGCGTCGTACACGTACTGCCGAGACACGGGCACATCGTGTGTGCGCACGACGGTCACCCGCCGGCAAGAGTGCCGTTGACGCTCACTGGCGCGGCGTGAGCCGGTAGAACCCGAGTTCCACCGTCGGAACCCGCCCGGCCGCGAGGGGGCGATCGATTCCGCCCATGCTCTGCGTCGGCACCGAGAACAGATGCACGGGCTCGAGGGTGTAGCGGTCCCGCAGGGCGCGCAGCTCTTCGCGCTCGAAGTTGTGCGGGACGAGCCCGGCTTCGATCTCGGCGGAATAGAAGCTGCGCAGGGTGCTGCCCACATAGAGCAGGATGCGCTGATCGCTCGCCTCCGAGGATGCGAGCGACTCGAGGCGGACCACCACGCCCGGCTGCTGGCCACGCGCCGTTAGGGCCTCGCGATAGGGACCGGTCGGGAAGTGCATCTCGAGGGGATCGCCGTCCGGTGACATGCCCGTGGGGGGAGGCACGAGAGGGGCGTAGACCACGAGATCGTGGGGCGGCAGGGTCTCGAACGCGGCGGTGAGCTCGATGAGCTCCCGCTCCATGACGCGATGCGCGAAGAGCAGGCGCCGCGCGTCCGGCGCAGCCCAGACGGAAGCGACCAAGGCCACAGCGGCAAGGGCAGGCGCGAGGCGTGGTGCGAAGCGACCGAGGTAGCGGACGACCACGAACGCTCCGATTCCGAACAGCGGGGCGGCGAAAAAGAGCTGGGGGAAGTGTTTGAGGTAGGCGTCGGGGTATCCCGTCTCCCAGGTGAGGGGATAGACGACAGAGAGCGTGGCGCCGCGGAGCGCGGCGAAGGCGTACACCAAAGGGAGGAGCGCGCGAAGCCTCCGCCGCGAGATCGCGGCCATCAACACCAGTGGCATGAACAGAACCGAGGTGAAGCGCGGTCCGACCACGCCCCCCGCGAAGTCCTCGAGCAGGTGCAAGCTGCCGAGTGGGTCGCCGAACCGGGACTGGGCGCCGTAGGCATCCGAGGTGAGCACCTCGTACACCGGAGGCGCGCAGGAGAGGAGCGGAGCGAGACCCGCGACGAGCGCGACGAGGGCAAGCGGGAGCGGACGGCGGGGAAAGCTCCGCCACGCCCAGGGCGCGAGGAAGACGAGGGGCGTGAGGACGAGGACGAGTCGGCTGCCGCCGAGCGCCAGCGTGAACGCCGCGCCCGCGCCCAGAACGCCCAGCGCGACGCGTGCGACGGCGCCGCGGGACAGAGGTTCCACGGCGTCGTTCGCACGCCTGGGCGGTGGGGAGATTCGGAGGACGAGGTGCAGCGCCAAGAACACGAGCACGAGGGTGAGCGGCCAGAACGAGCCCGTCCCCGCGATCCGCACGACCCCCAGGTGCAGCGCCACGCTCACGAGCGCCCACAGTCCGGCCTCGCCCGCGCGCTGGTCCGGTAGGCCCACCCGCGCCGAGAGCCGGGCCGTCACGTCGTACACGAGCCAGAGCGTGACCGACGTGAGCAGTGCACCGATCCCGAGGATCCAAGACAGGCGGTGGGGGACCGCACGGAAGAGGGCCCCCATGACGTGAAAGCTCGGCCTCCCCCACGCCCCGTGCAGCTCGTCGCACGCGGCGTTGGCGCACCGTGCGCGCTCCAGGTTGCAGAGATGGTCGTGGAGCGGGCGGGGGTCGCCGAGGGTCAGGGCCGCGATGAGAAAGCCCAAAACCAGGAGGAGGGCGAGCGTGGCGTCACGCCGGGATCCGGCGGGCCATGGACGCGGGGCGACCAGGACGCCGAACGCCAAGAGCGCGAGCAGAAGGTACGACATGGCACGTCGAGGGCGCTGCCCAGGTACGAGCGTGTCTTCCCTTCGTGCCGGCTCGGCTCCGACCCCTCGCTGCCAGATGTCGTCGGCCCGTGCGGCGAGCGTGCCACGGAGCCGCGCTGCCACCGGGTCCCAGTGCGATCGGAGCGCCGGGCTACACTCTTCCTCGCACTCCGCGCGCACCTGCACCTCGACGCCGCGCCAGCCGACGAGCGTGAGTCCGTCGGCGGTACGCGCGTGCACCCGATTCCGCTCGATGTCGATGGCCTCCGCGCGTTCCTCTCGAAAGGCCTCCTGCACAGCCTCGAGGACCACGGCTTCCTGTCCCGGCGGGATCACGTACTGAGCGGCCACCGGGGCCGACGGAATCCCAACGAGGAGGGCCACGCCGGCGGCGAAGGAGGCGAGTTGGGCGCCTCTTGCGGAGGGCGCTGGGCTCATGAATCGGTCTCGAGGCGGGCCGCCACACGGTCGACTGCTTCGAGGGGGAGGGACGGGTAGAAGGGCAGGCTGCACACCTCTGCGCAGGCACGCTCAGTGACTGGCAGGAGCGTGCGCTGAGCGCTGGCGAAGGCGGGCATGCGGTGGGCGGGCAAGGGGTAGTGCACGCCCGTTGCGATCCCGTCCGCGAGCAACGCGTCCCGCACGCGCTCGCGCTCGGCGAGGCGGACGACGTAGAGGTGGACGGCGGGGGCGCCAGGCGCATCTCGGCCGACCCTCGCCAGCGCAGCGGGGAGCCGCTCGTCGAACGCCGCGACGAGCGCGTGTCGGCGTTCGAGGGCCTCGTCGAAGTGGGCGAGCTTCACCCGGAGCGCCGCCGCCTGCAGCTCGTCGATCCGACTCATCGTTCCCACCTCGAGTGCGCTCCCGTCGGCGTCTGCGCCGTAGCGCGCGAGGCGCGTCGCGCGCTCGATCAACTCTGGGGGGCCGAGCACGAAGCCCGCATCGCCGAGCGCGCCGAGGTTCTTGGTCGGGTAGAACGAGAACGCCGCTGCGTCGCCCCAGGTGCCCACTGCGCGACCGTCTCGGCGGCTGCCGAAGGCCTGGGCGCAGTCCTCCAAGATCATTCGGCCGGGAGCGGCGTCTCGAAGCGCACGCACGTCGACGACGTTGCCGTAGAGGTGCACGGGCAGGAGTGCGCGTGTTCGCGGGCTGACCGCGCGAGCGACCGACGCGGGATCCATGAGGAGGGTGTCCGGATCGACGTCGCAGAACACCACGTCGGCGCCCGCACGTTGGATCGCGGTCGGGCCCGGCGCGCCCGTGTTCGCCACTGTGATGACCTCGTCGCCAGGGCCCACGCCGAGCGCACGGAGGGCGAGGACCAGCGCGTCGGTGCCGCTCGCGACAGGCAGCCCCCGGTGCGAGGACGCTCCGAGCGCGCCCAGCAGTTCTTGCGTGAGGGCGGCGGTCTCGGGTCCGAGAAGGTACCGGCCGCTCGCGAGCACACGATCGAAAGCCTCGCGAAGCGCCTCTCGGAGCGGCTCGTCCTCCCGGGCCGCGTCGAACCGCAGAAGCCGGCTCATGGGGCCTCCGATCGAAACGCGGCCAGCGTGGTGGCGAGGCCCGCCTCCAGCTCGATCGCGGGGCGCCAACCAGTCAGCGCACGAAAGGCGCCGTCGTCCAGCGCATGGTCGCCGACGTCGATCGTGCGGAGGGAGTCGGGGAAGTCGACCTCGCGGACGTCCACCCCACCGAGCCTGGCGAGGATGTCCGCGAGCTCGCGGATGCTGCGTGGCGCACTCCCTGCCACGTTGAGCCGACGTCCGAGGCACGCATCTGTGACACCGGCGAGGAGGAACGCGGACGCAGCGTCGGCGGCGTGGAGGAAGGAGCGGCGGTCCGTCCCGGGCCGAAACACGTCGAGCACCTCGGCCCGGAGCGCCCTCCGGAGGAACGCGCCCAGCACGTGCCCGCGTCCGGGGTCGAGCGACATGCGCGGGCCGTACACGTTGGTGAGGCGGAGGCTGACACCGCGCAGGCCTCGTCCCTCGTAGACGCGGAGGAGTTCCTCGCACGCACGTTTGCCCACCCCGTTGACGTCGACCGGCACGATCGGGTGCGTCTCGTCGAGCGGCCCTGTGGCCCGGCCGTAGATCTGCCGTGTCGACGCGAAGACGACACGCGCGTCCGGCGCGTGCTCGACGCACGCCGAGAGCAAAGAGGCAGTGGCCTCCACGTTGAGGGAGAGATCCGCCACGGGCGCGACCATGCTGCGGGCGTGGCCGGTCGCGCCGGCGAGATGAAACACGACCTCGACGCCCCGCAGCGCGGCGGCGACAGTGGGCGTGTCACGGAGATCCGCCTCGACGAGGCTGTCCCGCAAGGCTTCGGGTA
Source organism: Sandaracinaceae bacterium (assembly GCA_045106715.1). GTDB lineage: Bacteria > Myxococcota_A > Polyangia > Polyangiales > Sandaracinaceae. Next base: position 48,831 of record JBGCFC010000125.1, on the reverse strand, counting down.
TTCGCGCCTGAGTTCCGCCAAGACCCGGGATCCGCGCGTCGAAGACGGCGACGCGCGCCCCCTCCACGAGAAGCGCCTCGACGACGTGGCTTCCCACGAACCCGAGGCCTCCGGTGACGAGCACGGACCGGTCGCGGTATGGGCTCACGAGGCCGCTCGCGCGTCGGATGCGGGCCGGTCCTTCGCAGCCGCGAGCCCATCGGAGCCGGTGGTTGTCGTGTCGAACCCGACCGTGCGCCTGACGACAAAAGGCGGCGTCCCGTCGAGGCGGTGCACCAGCCGCCCGAGGTACTCGCCCACCGTGCCGAGTGCGAACAGCTGCACCCCGCCGAGCAGGGACGAGGCGACGATGACGGAGGCCCAACCGGTGGGCAGGCTGGGGTCCCGCATGCGCTCGACGGCGAACCAGACGGCGGCCAGCATGGCCACCAGGCTGAGCGCCAGGCCGAGCAGCGACGCGACTCGGAGCGGCACCATGGAGAAGCCGATCACCTGTCGCAAGAACAGCCCGACGAGCTTTCCGAGTGTGTAGCCCGAGCGCCCCTCGCGTCGTGCGAGGTGGGTGACGGGCACCTCCCTGACGTGCTGTGTGATGCGCAGGATGTATCCGTCGAGGTACGGCGCGGGGTCGCGCACCTCGCAGAGCTGTTCGACGACGAACCGGCGCATCGCTTTGAACGACGAAAGGTAGAGGCCCTTCGGTTTGTCGAGCACGACGGTGGCCACCCACCCGTTCAGTTGGCTCCCCCAGTTCCGGAAGACCCCGTGCCGCTTCCGCTGGTAGCGCCCGTAGACGACGTCGTGATCGGCGTCCAGCGCTTCCACCAGGGTCAGGACCTCCTCGGGGGGATGTTGGAGATCGTCGTCCATGACGACGACGACTTCGCCGCTCGTGTGGTGAAGGCCAGCCAGGACGGCGTTGTGCTCGCCGACGTTGCGCCCCAGCGCGACGAACCGGACCCAGGGGTGACTTCGGGCGAGGGCCTCGCACACGGCGGCAGAGTCGTCTGGGCTCGCGTCGTCGACGAGCACAACCTCGAGCGCGTAGTCTGAGAGCAGTGTCTCGCCGAGCGCCTCGACGAGTTCGCCGACCGTGCGGGCCCCGCGGTAGACGGGGATGACGATCGAGAGGGACGGCGTGGGCATCGTGCTCACGACGAAGGATAGCCGATTCAGGTGGGCCTTCGCGCGACCGCGAAGACTGAGGTGCCGAAGGGGAGGGCAACCCCGCGCACGAGCACACGGTTCTCCGCGGCGAGGACGCGGTAGAGCGCTTCGTTCAGGGCGGGCCCCGGGACCGAATGGAGGTCGGAGCGGGCGCTGGGGTTGCGGCGGCGCGCGCCCAACATCCGCGGGAGGCGGCTGAGCACGGCGAGCGGGAAGAGGCCGCAGAGCCGGTAGGTCACCTGCAGGGGTTCGAGCCCGAGCTGTGCGAGGAGCCTGCGGACGCCGCCGGCCGTGTAGCGCTCGGTGCCGTGTACCGCGACATCGTGCTCGCTGTAGAGCCACTCGTAGGCGGGGACCTGCATGACGAAGTGGCCCCCGGGGGCGAGCGCGTCCACCAGCGTCGCGAGCCCGTCGATGCAACCGGCGACCCCCGGCACGTAGAGGACGTCGAGGCAGGTGACGAGATCGAGTTGCGGCATGCGCAGGCCGGGCGCTCGGAGATCCGATTGGTAGAGGTCGGCCTCCGGGGCTTTGAGGCGCGCGAGCGCGAGCGCCTCCGTCGAGAGGTCGAAGCCCCCGAGATAGGACGTGCGGAGCGCGCCGCCGATCGCGCGGAGGTTGGCGCCCGTGCCGCACCCCACGTCCAGCACCCGTGGACGAGGGGGCAGCGCGGCCGAGGTCAGAGTACGCACGAGCAGGTCGCGAAGGCCGCGGTACCAGAAGTGGGCGTCTTCGACCTCCGCCATGCGGCGGTGCTCCCCGCGGTTCATTCGGGGTTCTCGAGCTCGGATTCGGGGGGGGGCTCCGGCGGTTCGGTCGCCTCGTCGTCGGGCCCACGTGTGTGTGGATCCCGTCGTGCGCCGCCGCCCTCCCGTGGGGCACCCGGACGAGGCCCGACCGGAACACGCGACAGGCGCAGCGGGACCTCGCTGGGTCGAGGGTCCGTCCGGCCCGCGTTGGCGTTGTCGTAGTAGCGCGCGGGCACGCGGTCCTCCAGAACCGTCTCCGCCTGCAAGCGCTCGCGAAGCGCCGTGCAATGGCCGGAGTAGGTCTCTCCACGCGCGCGGTGGCTGGAGCAGGCCAGTCCCTCGTACAGGTAGAGGCAGCGCGGCGGCTCTTGGAAGATCGACGCGAGCGACGGCTGCCCCGGCCCGGTCTCGCCGTCCGGGAACACACCGATCGCTCGGAACCTCTGGCCGCGGTCGCGGTTGGCCAGCGCGCCGATGCGGGAGAAGCGGAGTTCGTCCACCTCGCGAGGGCTCCCCGTGAACTCGAGAACCGAGCACCCCTCGGGGACCATTGCCCTCGCCCGCCGCACGAACTCGTATTCGTGCTGTTCGGCGTAGTCCACGTCTTGGACGAAGTGCCCGTGCACCCACGGGGAGACCAGCAGGATTGGGCCGCAGACCCAGAGCGCGCGTTCGAAACGCTTGGGAATGCGGGGCACGGCCGCGGCGGCGAGCAGCAGGAAGGGCACGACGAGGTGCAGGTGATAGCGCGGCTGCATCGACTCTTGGACGACATATGCGTGGACGACGACGAACATGAGAAGCCACGCGCAGAGGAAACCGAGGAGGCGTCGCTCGCCGCTTCGGTAGAGGAGGACTCCGCCGACCACGGCGAGCACGATGAGCACGGGCGGCGTCCGTGTCGGATCGCTGAGCACGAGCAAGGTCGGCGAGACGAGCACCCAGAGCGCGGAGCCGATCCACTCCACGCTCGAGGCGGCGACGCCCACCGCGTCCCCGTTGACCCCGAGGAACTGTACGCCCGCCAATGCCCCAACGAGGCCGACGACCCCGAGCGCGATGCCTCGTCTCTTTCGCGGAGCACTCGACGGATGGAGCACCAGGATTGCCGCGACGTAGACCACGACAAAGAGGATGTTGAGCGGCCTGAGGAGATAGCCCGGGTAAAGCACGACCGGCAGCGCCGCGAGCAAGAACCAGCGCACCTTCCTCGATGGGTCGCGGAGAAAGCCGTGGATCAGCGCGAACGCGAGAGACGTGAGCACGAGGGAAGCGACGAAGCCGTCTTCACAGCGCGAGTAGCGGATGTGCTGCGGGAGGAACGCGATCGCGAACGCCGCCCCGAGCCCCGCCTTCGGGTCGCGGAGCAGGTACGTGGCGTGGGAGAAAAACACCAGCGGCATCGCGACCGCGTACGCGTAGTTCGTCCACATGGAGACGTCCGTCAGAAAGAACGTCTGGCCGCTCAGCTCGGCGAGGCTGGCCAGCCACTGACCGTGCGCCACCTCTCGCACGTTTGGATACAGGCGGCTCCACGGCCACGAACCGAGGAACGTCGCGGGAGCGAGCATCAGGCGCACGACCGCCCCTGCGACCACCGTCGCCCCGAGTGCCGGCCCCATCCAGCGGGGCGCGTCGATCAGGAGTCTGACGGCGAGCACGACCCCGAGCAGGAAGACGAGCAGGATCACCGCCATCCCGTCGACCGGCACCCAGCCGGTCTGCGTCCATCGGACGAGCGCGTGCGAGTCCGCCGGCACCCAATCGCCCATCACCTGCCGGAGCCCCCGGACGAGGCGGGACGAGGGGCTGCTGTGCGGGCTGATCTGAATCGCGTCGCCCGCCTCCTCCCAGAACGTTCCGTCGTCGTTGCGTCGGAGCGCGGAGAGTATGGAGCGTCGCGCGCGCCGGGCGTCGGGGGTTTGCAGCCCCCCCATGGTGACGGCGAAGCTGCGCGTTTCGATCGCGTCGTCGTCTGCGTCGTCGCGGTGCCTGAGAGTCAGGGTGGTGTCGAGGGTGCCGTTCTTGCGCAGCGTGATCTCGATGTACCTCCGCTCGATCGCCACGTTCCACAGCGCGAAGCCGTCGCCGACCTCGTGAGTGAGTTCGTGCGGCGCGAACAGGGCAAGCACCCGGGGCTCCTGGTCCGGGCCGATGAGGTGACCCTGCGCCTGAGCCTCAGACGCGAGCCCGACCGTGACGAGAGCCAGGACCGCAACACATGCGGCGGTGCGAGGCGCGAAGCGGGCGATCGTCCTCGGGCGCATCTCGGGGGAGCATAGCCGGGGCCCTTCACGTGACCAACGTGTCGTCAGGCCGGGGTCGCAAGGGAGCGGAGCCCGTGTCACCCTCGCCGCCGTGGCGGACGCTCCCGTGTACATCTCGGTCGTGGCTCCTTGTTTCGACGAGGCAGAGGGCATCGAGGCGATCGTGCGCGCGTGGGATTCGCTGCTCGGGCAGCAGGCGTACCCCTCCGAGATCGTGCTCTGCGACGACGGCTCGACCGACGCGACGCCGGAGATCCTGGCCCGGCTCACGGCGGAGCTGCCGCGCCTCGTCGTCGTCACGCTCGCCCGGAACGCGGGCTACGGCCGCGCCCTGTCGACGGCCATCCAGACGAGCGTCGGCGCGGTGGTGGTCACGCTCGACTCCGACGGCCAGTTCGACCTCGCCGATGGGCTCGAACTCGCGCGCCATCTCGAGGAGGGCGGCTTCGACTGTGTGACGGGAGCGCGCCGAAAGAAGCGTGACAGCGTCATCAAGGTCGCGGCCGACCGCGGACTCAACCGGCTCGTGCGCGGCATGTTTGGGGTGCCGTTCTCGGACACGAACTGCGCGCTGAAGGCGGCGCGCGGCGAGCTGCTGCGCACCCTCCGGATCGAGGCGCGCGGCTACCCCACACCGACCGAGGTGGTGTTGCGGCTCGACGCCAGGGGCGCGCGCATCGGTGAGCGCCCCGTCTCGCATCACCCCCGCGTCGCAGGCCAGAGCAAGCTCCGACCGTTTCGCACCGCCTGGGCGATGGCGCGCTACCTCCTGTATCTGCGTGCGCGATTGAGCCTGCACCGCGCTCGCATTATCGTCGACCCGTGAACGGACCCAGAGAGGCGCCCTCCGAGACTGACGTCGTTTCACCGGGCGGGCCTGCGCTGGGGGTCATCCTCGCGGCGGGCAAGGGCACCCGGCTGATGCCGTTTTCGTCCCGCTTTCCGAAGCCGCTCCTCCCGGTGCTCGGCCGGCCGCTCATCGAGCATCAGATCGAGCAGCTCCGCGCCATCGGTGTCGAGCGCGTCCTGATCGTCATCGGGCATCTCGGCGCCGAGATCGTCCGTCAGCTCGGCGATGGCGGCCGGCTCGGCGTCTCCATCGAGTACGTGGAGCAGGGAGAGGCGCTCGGCATCGCCCACGCGCTCGCCCGGGTCGAGAAGTGGGTCGATCGGCCCGTGATGGTGTTGCTCGGAGACATCTTTTTTGTCCACGAGGGGCTCGATCGCATGCTCGATGTGCTCGACGAAGGGGCCGACGCCGTGCTCGCGGTGAAGGAGGAGACCGACGTGGACGCGATCCGGCGGAACTTCGTCGTGATCGAAGACGCCTCGGGGAGAATCTCGCGGGTCATCGAAAAGCCGCGGCACCCGCGCGGGCGCCTGAAGGGGTGCGGGGTCTACCTCTTCAAGCCCGAGTTCTTCGACTCGCTTCGCCGCACGCCGCGGACCGCCATGCGAGACGAGTACGAGTTGACGGACGGGATCCAGATCTTCATCGACGACGAGTATCTGGTGAAAGCGGCGCGCGTCATTCGCGAGGACCTGAACCTGACGCACCCAGAAGACCTGCTCGCGCTCAACCTGCAGCTGCTCGGGGAGCGCTCCCTCGTGGCGCCCAGCGCGACAGTGGCCGAGGGGGCGACGATCGAGCGGAGTGTCGTCATGGACGGCGCCGCCATTCAATACCCCATTCGGCTGACCGAGTCGCTCGTCTTTCCCGGGGGCAAGGTGCAGTCCCGCGAGGACACGCGCCGGCAGATCGTGACGCCCGAGCACGTGGTCGATTGCCGATGAGCGAGGACCGTGTGCTCGTGACGGGCGGGGCGGGATTCATCGGGCACCACCTGGTGGCCGCGCTTCTCACACGGGGGCATGAAGTCACCGTGCTCGACGACCTCTCGATGGGGCGCGCGGATTGGCTGGCGCCCGAGGTCCGCATGATCGTCGGCGACGTTCGCGATCCGGAGGCGGTCGCGCGGTCGCTCGACGGGGTCCGGCACGTGTTCCACCTCGCGTCGATCGTCTCGGTGCGCGCGTCGGTCGACGGCTTTGTGCGCGACGCCGACGTGAACCTGCTGGGGACCCTGAATCTTCTGGAGTCGTTGCGAGGACGCGACATCGACCGGGCGGTGCTCGCGTCGTCGATGGCGGTCTACGCCGATGGCGGGGGCCGCTCGCTTCGGGAGGACCACCCCGTCATCCCCGCCTCGCCTTACGGCGTCGCGAAGCTCGCGGCCGAACGCTATTGGCACCTCATCGGGCCGGAGCTGGGCGTCTCGCCGACCGTCTTGCGCTACTTCAACACGTACGGTCCCGGCCAGACGCCCACCCCGTACGTGGGCGTCATCACCCACTTCCTCGACCGGATCCTCCGCGGGGAGGCCCCACGCGTCTACGGCGATGGAGAGCAGCGTCGGGACTTCGTGCACGTCGACGACATCGTGACGGCGAGCGTCTCCGTGCTCGAACACGACGTCGCCGGCGATACGATCAACGTGGGCACGGGTGTGGGCACGACGGTCAACGAGGTCGCGGCGCTCGTCCTCCGCGAGCTCGGGTCTACGCTCACACCCGAGCACACGGCGCCGGCGATCGGCGAGCTACGGGACGCGGTCGCTGACATCGGCGCCGCGAAGACACGGCTCGGCTACCGTCCCTCGCGTCCTTCACTCGATCTGTCGGGCGTGGTCGCACCGCTCCTCCGATCGCGTACGCGATAGAGCCCGACCTCCACCTCCGGTCGGTCGTAGTCGAGACCCTCCATGCTCGGGATCGCGGGGAGCACGGCGCGGTGCACCGGTTGCAGGACGTAGGTCCGTTCGATCTCCTCGCAGAAGGAGCGGCCGCGCTCCGTCGTGCAAAGACTCGGTCGATAGAGGAAGAGGTCTCGCCCAGCGCCGGTGAAGTCGGAGGGAGCTTCGCCGGCGCGGAAGCGCACGGTTCGGAAGCTGTACAGCGGGACCCCGACGATCTGTCTGTCGGCGCGCTCGAGGTGAGCCACCACCGCGCGGGGCGGCAGGTGGGTACGCCACGCCCGGAGCAGCATCGCTTCCCGCGCGCCGGTGGGGACGCGTGTCGTCTCTTCGAAGTGCACGGCATACCAACCGAGCGCCCCGACGAGCAGCGCGATGACGCCGGCTCCGAGCGCGCCTCGACGGCGGCGCGTGTCTTCGGCCTTGGCGGCGAACGCGTAGAGCTCGTGCAGGAACACGGTCGCCGAGACGACGAACGGTCCGAGGTACATCCAGCGGTACGCGTGCACCACCCACGGCGGCGCGCTCCCGAGGAGGTTTGCGAGCCAGCCCGCCACGATGACACCACCGAGAGTGGATGCGGCGACCGCCCCCCGCCGCGCCTGCGGGCGGGCGAACGCGAGCCCCGCCGCGCCGATGGCCATCACGCCGACCAGGAGGATCTCCAGCGGCATCGACCGGGGCTGACGTTCGTGGTCGGGGGCGAGCCATTGGTCGCCGAGCGATCCCTGCAGCACCGCGATCATGTCGGCGCCGGCGGTGAAGAGCACGACGCCTGCGACGAGGGCGGTGAGGAGCGCGGTCAGTTGAAGGCGGGGACGAGTGTCGCCCGGGCCCACGAGCACCACCGACGGAAGGAGCGCGGCGGCCACCCAGCAGACCGGATGGATGAGTGCGGCCTGGGCGACGAGCAGCCCCGCGGATACGCCCACTCCTGCTTTGTCCACGAGGGAGTCGTCGGGGCGGGCCACACAGAGGACCGCCGCGGCGACCGTGAGCAGCGCGCCGCAGGTCGCGAAGTAGGACTCGCCTTGCGAGAGGCGGGCGAGCAGCGGGCTCAGGGCGACGGCCAGCGCCGCAGCCCACGCGAGGCCTCGGTGTGTCCCGGCTCCCCGGGCGGCGGCGTAGACCGCGCTCGGGACGAGCGCACAGAGGATGGCTTGCACGAGGAACACCGCGCCGTCCGGGTCGGTGGCGCCGTCCGCAGCCCAGAAGAAGACGTGTGCGTAGCCCGGGCCGTAGCTGCTCGGTTCGCCGAGCGCGTGTGCGATCCAAAAGGGGCCCTGTCCGTTCTGATGGAAGTAGTTCTCCGCGACGAGCAGCTGCCGCGCCAACATCGTGACTGCGCTCAGGGCCACCAGCGGCACAGCCCGCTTCGCGAGCGGGGGCAGCCCGAGGCGGCGGACGGCGAGCCCGAGCGCGATCAGGAGACCGAGGGCCATCCGCCAGGGAAGCGGCGTCTCAGGGCGGCGCGGGCCTGTCGCGTCGCGGGTGGCGACACGGCCCGGGGTCTCCTCCAGGACCTCCATGAGCGCGTCGGGACGGGCCCGCAGGCACTCCACCAGCGCGTCGAAAGCGGCGCGATCGGCGGCCGGGACCGCGTTCCAGTCTGGAAACTCGCCGATCGGTGACGCGCTGAGCGGCCCCACGGTGACGAAGGCCCGCTCGCGGGCCGCCGAGACGTCCACCTGCAGCGCCCCAGGGCCCACCGTGTAGATCGCGTGCCCGGCGGGGCAGCTCGCGACGCGGGGAGCCTCGTCGCCGGCGTCGCACGCAGCGCCCCATCGAGCGAGCGCGTCGGGGCACCGGCCAGCGTGCTGCGCCTCCGCGGTTCCGCTGAGAGAGAGACCTACGCAGAGGAGACCCGCGCAGAGGAGACCTGCGCAGACGCAGCGGAGACGTGCGAAGCGGAGCCCATCCAGCACGCCGAGCCGACAAAGACCGGCACGCACGTGGTCGCTCATGCCGCGACCGCCATTTCGGTTCTCTCTGGGAGGCGCTTCGACGGCCTCTCAGGCCGTCGGGATGTCGAACGCGCCGTTCGGGTAGCGCGCGTGGCGCTCGGCGTGCGGGAGCAGGGCGCTCGGAATCGACGCGGTCGTGGCTTCGTTCTCGAGGGCCGCGCCCAACGCCATGACGCCAAGGCCGAACAACTCGTCGGTCGGTGAGCCACCGTCGCCGCCGTTGACCAGGAACAGCGCGAGACCGCGGGTCCGCGTGATCGGCGTCGGGCCGTTGGCACTGTCCCGGAACACTTCGAGCGCGAAGCGGTCTCCGTAGATGGTCGACATGACCACCGGGATCGCCCCGGCGCGCACCGCGTGGATCTTCTCCACGCGCCAGTGCGTGGACACGGCGGTACCCACGGCGATCGAGCCAAACAGATCCGTGACCGCGCGATCGGCGTCCGAGAGGGCTTCGCGATCCGTGGCCGCGGAGACGGCCTCGGCCCCGCCGGAGATGACCTCGTCTTCAGGAGCGCCATCGTCCGAAGAAACGCCGCGGCGGGCGATTCCGGCTGCCGCGAAGGACGCACCGAGCGCGACGGCACCCACTCCGGCGATCGCCTCTCTCCGCCCCACACGCCGTGGGCTCTTGTTGCGCTTGGTCATGCGACTCCTTTCTCTCAGTCTAGGCAGTCCCGTGGACGACGGTCAAGGCAGGGGCTGCCGGCGCGCTTCGCCGGGAGCGCGTCGCGACTTCCGCCGAGGACATCCAGCTCAATCGCCATCGAGTTCGATGAGCCGGCGGTTGACGGGGACCTCGACCAGGAAGCGCGCCCGCCAGCTCGGGTCTTCGATGCGCCCCGCGAGGAACTCCAGCCGGCTGGCGCCGCGCGCCGCGATCTCCCGCGCATCGGCGTCGCGTCCGTTGGCGGCGAGCGCCTCCGACAGCGCCAGGAAGATCTCCGCTTCGTCCTCTTCGAGCGTGCCGATCTCGTCCCGCAGCCGCATCGCTGCCTCGGCGGCCTCGAGCGCGCCGCTGGCGTCCTCGGCGCGGAGCGCGTGGCGCGAGGCGATGGCGTGCGCGCTTGCGGCGAGCGCCCTCAGCCCCAGTGTGCTGGCTTCTTCCGCGACGGAGAGCGCGACCGTTCGTCCCTCCGCGGGGGCGTCCTCGAACATCGTGCGTGCTCGGTAGAGGCGCACCGCGACGGCCAGGCGAGGGCGGCCCAGCGAGCCGGCGAGCGCTTCGGCCTCGTCGAAGCTGGAGCGGGCTTCGGCGAGCTGGCCGGAGCCGGCCTGCGCGTAGCCGAGGTTCACGAGCGCGTAACCCTCGACCACGCGGTTGCCGACCCGACGGCATGCGGAGACCGCGTCGGTGAGCGCTCGCTCCGCGTCCGCGTACGCGCCCACCCGGTTGAGCGTGTCGGCGAGATTGCACTCCGCGGTGGCGGCGCGGCGGAGGTCGCCGAGATCGCGGTAGCGCGCGACCGCTTGCTCGTAGGCGGCCTTGCGTTTGCCGAGATCGCCCATCGCGCTGAACAGCTGCGCGCGCCACGCGGCGACCAACGCGAGCGTCTCCTTCGAGAGCGCCGGGATCGCGGCGGCTTCCTGGATGGATTCGCTCGCCTCGGCGATCCGCCCGGCGTAGAGAAGCAGCCAGCCGCGGCGGACGAGCGCGGTGGCGAGCACGTCGGGAGCGTCGGTCGTGCGGGCAGCCTCGACCGCGCGGTCCGCGAGCGGCAAGCCCTCGTCGTGCGACTGGACCTGCGCCAGGTAGCCCACCTTTTCCGACAAGGCGCGCGCCTGCTCGGTGTCGCTCTGTGCCCGCTGGAGCGCCTCCTCGAGGACTTCGCGCTGCGCGTCGCGTTCGCCCAAGAACGAGAGCGCGTCCGCGCGGGCGAGCGTGAGATCGAACGCCCGCGGGCCCGTCAGCCCCAACGAGAGCGCGCGATCGGCGCAGCGCAGCACGCTGCGGCTGTCCCCCCGCCGGGCAGCCTTGATGGCGGCCTCGGCGAACGCGGCGGCGGCCTCCAGGGACATCTCGGCGCGCTCGTAGTGGGTGCCCAGCTCTTCTGGGTCGGTGTAGGGGAGCTCGGCGAGGAAAAGCGCCGCCATCCGGTGCAGCTCACGCCGCGCGTCGTCGCCGTTCATCCCGTAGGCGACCTCGGCGACCAGCTCGTTGCGGAACCAGTACGCCACGTCAGGAGCGGAGGCGCGACGCCGCTGCGTGCTGATCAGCCCGCGCCGCGAGAGAGAGCCGAGGTGCGTCGTCGGGGCTTCGACGGACACCGCAGCCAGCGCGCTCTCGGTAAACGCACCCGCGAACACGGCGGCGCGTTTGCACAGCTGCTTCTCGTCGGTGGGCAGGTGGTCGAGGCGGGACTGCACCGCGCCCTGCACGTCGACCGGGATCGGCAGCTCGGACAGCTCCCCGTCGAGAAGGTCGTTCTCCACCAGCTCGCGGACGATCTGCTCGACGAAGAAGGGGTTGCCCTCGGTGCGCTGCGCGACCTCCTTGGCGATCGTGCGCGGGACCTCGCGCCCGGCGATGGAGTCGCAGAGCGTGCCGACGTCGGTGCTGCCCAGCCCACGCGGGCGGACGCGCAGGACATCGCGCTCGGCGAACAGCCAAGGGTGGCGCTCCTCCATCTCCGGACGGGTTGCCAGGAACAGCAGAAGCGGCCGGTCGCTCTCGCGTCCCAGGAGCTCGTCGAGGAACCGGAGCGACGGCTCGTCGGCCCACTGCGCGTCGTCGATGACCAAGGCCAGCGGGCGCTTTTCGATCAGCGCGCCGAGCACGTCGGACAAGGCCACGCGCACGCGGTCGGTGAGCCGCTGGGGGTCGGCCGCGCGCAGCGATCGGGTCTCGGCCAGCGCGTCGTCCGGCAGGCCGAGGAGCAGCGAGATCGGCTCGGCCGTCTGCTGCGCCCAGGCGTCGTCGTCGAGTGCAGCGCCCAAGAACTGCACGAGGGCACGCCTCCGGTGCTCGGTGCGAATGCCGGGGTTCAGGAAGAACGGCTCGAGTGTCGGCTCGCTGCGGAGGACGGTGCTCATCAGCTGGAACGCGTTGTCGCGGCGGTGTGACTCGCCTCGTCCGGTCAGCGTCTCGATGCCGCGCTCGGCCAGGCGCTGCTCCAGCTCGGCGCGCAAACGGCTCTTGCCGATGCCCGGGGGCCCAACGACCGTGAGTGCGGTCGCCCGGCCGTCGTCGAACGCGTTGGCGAGCGCGGCGTCCAGCTGGGCCAGCTCGGCTCTTCGCCCCAGCAAGGGAAGCCCGGCACGCACGGTGGGGAACGTCCCCGTGTCGCGGTGGAGGAGCGCGTTGGGCGGCACCTCGAACACGCCCTCCTCTGACGTCGGTTGGACCTCGAGGTCGCCCTCCAGCGCGCGTGCGGTGCTCGCGTCGATGGCCACGCCCGACAGCTTGGCCTCGACCGCCCGCTCGACCGCACGCACCGCCGCGCCGCCGATCGTGCCGCCGGTTCCCGTTGCGCGCCCCGTTGAGACGGCCACCCAGCGCGTGGCCGGACGCGCCTGAAGCGCGGCGCGCGTGGCCCGCGTTCCTTCGTCGCCTTCGTAGGTCTGGCCGCCAAAGACGCCGATGGCGCCACCGACGATCGGGATCAGCTGGCCTCCCCACTCGTCCACCGCCGCCGAGAGCATCGGCAGGTCGTGCACCTCGGAAGCGAGCAGCACGGCCACCACGCGCTGCTCGTCGTCGGCCATCGAAGGCGGGATGGAGTCGAGCGTGGGCGCGACGCTGTCCGAGAGATCGATCTCGGCGAGCGCCTCGGCGAAGTCGGCCGCGCTGCCCCAGCGCCACTTTGGGTCCTTTTCGAGGCAACGCATGACGGCGTTGGCGAGCGGGCGCGGCACGAGGCTCTCGTCGAGGGGCGGCGCCTCTTCGAGCACGACGGCGAGGATGGTCGCGACGGCGGTGCTGCGGATGAACGGGTTCTTGCCGCTCAACGCTTGGTAGAGGATGACGCCGAGCGCCCAGAGATCGGCGGCGGGCTGGATGTCGGACTCGCCCTTGGCCTGCTCGGGGGAGAGGTAGCCGGGGGTGCCGATGACCGAGCCCGCCATGGTCAGCTGGGGGCCCGCTTGGCTCATCGGTCGCGCGATCCCGAAGTCGAGGATCTTGATGACGCCGTCCTCGCACTGAAAGACGTTCCCCGGCTTGAGGTCGCGATGCACGATGTCGCGCTCGTGGGCGGCGGCGAGGCCGAGGCAGATCTGGCGGCCCATCGAGATGACGTCGGCGGGCGGCAGCGGCGCGTCCTCGAGGCGAGTCTGAAGGGGGACGCCAATCAAGAGCTCGAAGGCGATGTACGAGACCCCGCCGTCCTCGCCCGCGTCGATCACCTTCACGACGTGGGGGTGCTCGATGCGGATCGTGCCTTCGAGCTGGAACCGCTGGAGCGTCTCTTTGCTGTCGACGTGCGGCGCGAGGACCTTGATCGCCACGGCGCGCCCCTCCGCGTCTTCCGCGCGGTAGACAGTGCCGAAGCCTCCGGAGCCGATGATGGATCCGAGCTTGAAGGGGCCGAGTCGGTCGGGGTGCATGACACGGGGAGCCGGCCTCGCGCCGGCGCAGATGCCCGAAGGTAACGGACTCGTCGGGCGGAATGCCAGGAGTCGCGTGGCTCCCCGGTCCCGCTCGCTCCGACGCGAGGGGTGGGGTATGACGCGCGCCGTGGCGACCAAGAGCATGGTGACGGGGTCCGAGGGGTTCGTTGGACGTCACCTCGTGGCGGCGCTGATCGCGCGCGGCGACGAGGTTTCGGCCGTCGATGTGGCCGAGACGCCCCACCGGGGGGACATGCGCTATACCCAGTTGGACATCCGCGACGCGGTGCGCACGCGGGAACTCATGGCTGGCCACGACGTGGTGTTTCACAACGCGTCGGTGGTGCACACGCGGCAGACGGCGGCCGAGATGGTGCACGACGTCAACGCGGGAGGGACCCAGACCGTGATCGCGGGCTGTCGCGAGCACGCGGTCCCGCGTCTCGTGTATGTGAGCAGCGCGAGCGTCGTCTACGAGGGGCGCGACATTGAAGCCGGCGATGAATCGCTCCCCTACGCCCGGAAGAGCCAGGCACCGTACGCGGACAGCAAAATCGCCGCCGAGCGCGCGGTGCTGGCCGCCAACGGCCTGGGTCTGGCGACCTGCGCGATCCGTCCGCACGTGATCTTCGGGCCGGGGGACACCCGCTTCCTCCCAGCGATCCTGGGCCGCGCGCGCGCCGGCAAGCTCGGCACGGGGGTCGGGATGCGACGCAAGCTGAGCGACTTTACGTACATCACCAACCTGATCGACGGGCTGCTCGCGGCCGACGTGGCGCTCAGGACGGAGGGCGCGGCCGCAGCCGGCGAGGCGTACTTCGTGACGAATGGGGAACCGCGGGTGTTCTTCGATTTTGTCGGCCAGGTGCTCGCGGGGTTGGAGCTACCGCCGGTTCGGCGCCACGTGCCGTTCCGCCTCGCCTACACAGTGGCCGGCGCCGCCGAGCTGCTCGATCGGTTGCGGGGCCGCGAGCTGGTGCCGGAGACGGGCATGAGCCGCTTCGCAATTCGATACCTGTGCACCCACCACTACTTTCGCATCGAAAAGGCCAAGCGTGACCTCGACTGGTCTCCCGCGGTCGGCCTGGACGAAGGCATCGAACGCACGCTGGCCACGCTCAGGGCCTGAGGGCGCCCGTAGGGTTCCCGATCGGGAACGGTGCCCGCTCCGATCGAAGCCTGGGGCGTGACAGTCTCAGCGGCTCGGCCTTGATCCACGGGTTGGAACGATCGTTGCGAAGCCGTAGGTCGAGATGCCTGTCGTGCCCAAGCCTTCGCCCAAGCCGCCCACCTCACGACCCCGCGCTGCGCGCCCGCGCCGGCCGAAGTCGAGCTACGATCCCGCGCCAGATACGCTTCAGTCGCCGCCGCCCACGGGCATGTCGAGCGCGAAGCCGCGCCGGCTCTCGGTGCCGCCACCGAAGAAGCGCCCCATCTCCGCGCGACCGGTCTCCGTTCCGCCTCCCCGGCCTTCGAAGCCCGCCCCCGCGAGGCGCGCGGCCGGCAAGACTCCGGCGCCCGCCGTCTCGAAGCCTGGGCGCTCGCGCCCGCCCGCTCGCCCCATCGAGAAGAAGCGGGCTGCTCATCCGAAGCGCGCCGTGAAGACCCCCGCCTCGGCACGCCCCGCTCCCCGCGCTACGGGTTCGAAACGCGCTTCGCAAGCGACGGAGACGCTTCCTGCGGCGCCGAAGCGCCCCGCGGGGTTCAAGCGCCCGGTCGTGTCGAAGCCGGCGTCGAGGCGTCCCGCGGTGTCGAAGCGCGCGGTCGTGTCGAAGCCCGCGTCGAAGCGCCCCGCGATGCCGAAGCGCCCTGCAGTGTCGAAGCCCGCGTCGAAGCGCCCCGCGATGTCGAAGCGTCCGGCGCCTCCGGCCGGAGCGCCGCGCGGACCGTCGGTGGGCAAGAACCCGCCGCCCGGTCCCCCCCGGCCGGTCTCGCCACGGGCGCACAAGCGGCCCACTCCTGCGGTCCGGAAGGTGCCGCCGCGCATCCCCGCCCGCGCCTTGCCCCCGCGGCCGCCCGCGGCGCCCGTTCAGACGCGCGCCGCCCGGATGGTGCGCTCCGCGGTCGACACGCTGACCGGGTTCCCGGTGTCGAAGGCCATCCTCGCGCCGCGTGGCTCGTCTTCGTACGAGCCGGCGCCCTTCACCGCGCCGTATCCGTTTGGGCCGGCCACCGCTGAGGTGGACGTGCGGTCCTTCCTCGCGCTTCCGGGCTGGATGGAAGGCCCGCATCGCTACTGGCGCACGAGCCGGCCGGCGGAGCGGATCGCGGTGGCGGCAGTGGTCTTGCTCGGCTTGGTGGTCGGCTCGGCGGCTGGGTTCGTGTCGCTGCTGTCGACGCCGGATGTCTCGCGGGTCGCGATGCCCGCGGCGAAGGACATCGAGATCACCCCGGTTGCGTCGCCCCGTCAGGAGACGCTCGCACTGGCGATGCCGGCTTCGGTGACCGCCACGGTCGAGCCGACGCGGCTCCAGAATCCGACTCCGGACGCGTCGACGGACCTCGACCTTGCGGAGTTGCCCGCCGCCGCTCCAGTACCCGAGGCGCGTCCCTCGCGTCGTGAAATCCGTCGGGCGCGGGCTCGCCGTGCCCGTCGCCGTGCCCTCCGTCGCGCGCGTCGCGCTCGCCGCGGCCGCTGATTGCCCCGAGCTGGCTGATTGCCGGGAGCTGGCTGATTTGTGGGCGCTGGCTGATTGCCGGAGCTTGCTGATTGCCGGAGCTTGCTGATTGCCAGAGCAGGCTGATTGCTCGGTGCACGAAATGAACTCGTCGCGCTAACCCTCCCTCGTGGAGAGCTGTCCATGGGGTCATGCAGATACCCACACGACGGACCGGCCAGTCTCCACCCAAGCTGTTCGGGGATTGCCATCGAGCCGGAGACAACGCCCGACGAGGCAGCGCTCGGATACACGGGCACATCGCGGGATCGCCCTGCGCAGTTCGAGTGGGCCGCACGCCGAAGGACAGCAGGCTGAGAACAGCGGTGCTCTTCGCCGTCGTGACGCTCGGCTCTGCGGGGTGCGACGCCGCCGAGGTCGTCGATGCCGGACGGGTACGGACGCAGAGGGCAGCGACGGCGGCGAGCCCATGGACGGCGCCATGCCCTCGCCTGATGGGTGCTCGGGATGGTCGATTCTCGAGACGCTCTACCCTGACGTCTTCTTCGACGCGCTGCGCGCTTGCACGAGCGCGGAGGGCGCGGCCGTCGCGGACTCGGTGATGCGATTCGATGGCATCACGATTGCGGGGGTGACCACCGAGGACGGGTCGGGCGAGGCGTCTCCCTGCGTGGAGGTCCTCTGTGACGACGACCACGCCTACATCGCGTCCAACGCGCTTCCGCAGTACAGCCCCCAGGCCGATCCCAGGAACCCGACGATGGAGACTCCGATCGTCCACCGGATCCCGCTCGCGCCCACTCCGATCGACCAGAGCACGCCCGCCGACTCGTTTGACGCTGTCAACGGCTGCGACAGCGCACTCAGCATGGCCGTCGTCGATGAGACCCCCGAGACGCCGCCGTTTGGGCACTGCTGGTATGAGACTGAGGACGGCTAGGCCAACACCGGCCTGCCCACGATCACCGACGGGGAGCGCGTCTATACCAAGATCCACTGCTACGGGCAGACCGCAGGGCTCATCACGGGCATCCCCGCCTTTGCTCCCTGTGAAGATGCACGGCCTGATCCGTATGGCTCGCCTCTGTTCTTCTCCTACGCCGACCCGGGCACGCTCTTCGTCGACTACTGCGGCACGCATCCAGCGGCGATCACGCACAACCACTGGGTCAACGAGACGTGCTTGGAGCAGGACGAGAACGGTGCGCCCGCCAACGGGTATGCGACCGGTGCCGCCGCCTTCGTCATCGAAGAGCTCGACGCGGCCGACTGTGCCAGCGAGTCTGACGTCGTCGGATGGGCTTACGACGGACACCCGATGCGCGGCACCTGCGTCTGCATGGAGCGAGAGGAGTCCGGGGCCTGCACGGACCTCCGGCGTGCGCGCTCAGGCTATGTCTACACGGGCATCGGGCGCTGGGCCGACGACTCCAGTGAGCTGCCGAACATCTCGACGGCCGAGGTGTCGGCCAGCTACCTCGGGCGAGAACTGACCGCATGCACCGACACCGCCGACTGTTGCCCCGATGACGACCTGTGTCGCCTCTACTGCCATCCTCTGCTGGTCGACAACGAGGGCGCGGTCACGCTCGAGAACCGTTGCGTCTCGCCGGACTACAGCTGGTGCACACACGGCTATCGTGAGCACTCCGACCCCCGAGAGGATGCCGGCTATGTCTACCTGGATCGCTGCAACGGAGTGGAGACCGCGGACGGGTACACCTACGTGGGAACGCCGACCTTCCCTTATGTGAACAGCTGCTATCGCGACACGCCGACGGCGATGGCCACCGACGACACCTACACGCGAAACGAGCCGCGATTGGGTGGTATGGGGATGCGCCCGTAGTCCAGGCGCACCTCGGGGCGTTCACAGAGAGCGCAACCGAAGCTGTCAGCGACCGCCGATGCGGATCGGCAAGCGAATCGGTGCGGCGGCCGCGGGGCGACGACGGCGTCGACGCGGGCGGGGCGGAGCTTCGATCTCGAACTCGCGATCCCACTGGAACACGGAGTCTTCGTCCGCGACGGTGAAGGGGTGCGTCGGATCGACAGGCCGGAGCTGGGTGTTGCTCGCCGTGGCGATCTGGACCTGGAAGCTGTGATTGGGCTGGACCCGCATGTGGATGTGAGCCGTCCCCGACGCGTCGGTCCGCGTGGTCTCGCGGCCGTCCACCAGGATCGGGAGGTTGGGTTGGTCGTTGGTGCGCACAATGACGACCACGTCACGGTGCTCCGGGGGACATTCGAAGGTGACCTGGATGCCGCGGTCCTGCGATGCGGGGTCCAGACCGACGACGTGGCGGAGCGTGCGGGTCTCGGGGTCGGCCGGGGAGCGGTGGCCCTCGGGGCACTGCGCGTTGATGCGGATCGGCGCGCCCTCTGGGCCCGTCAGGGCGTGTCGCATCACGCCCTCGGTGTTGGTGGTGCCGGGTAGCGCGACGCCCTCGACCATGACCTGCACCCCCTCGAGCGGCTGCCCGTCCGCGTGGGCGGTGAACGTGAAGGGGTACGAAGGCGCCACCTCTGGCTCCTCTTCGCAGCCCAAGCCCAGCAACCCCAACAGGCAAACCGAGCCGACCAGCCAGGAACGATTGGGACTACGGCGTCGGGTCATGTCTCTCTCCATCCGCGTTCATTCGCTCGTTCGGCGTTCCAGGATCTGGACCATGGCGGGCCAGACGTCGCTCTCGGGGTCCTGTTCGGCCAACTGCCGGTAGTGGCCCAACGCATCGTCCAAGCGACCCGCCATGTACGCGTCAGCCGCCCGCCGCTGCAGCGTGGGTCCGTCCTCCGACTCGCCGTCCGGCGGATCGCTTGGGTCGGGTGTCGGCTCCGCCACCACAAGGGGGTCGGGAACCGCCTGCGCGCCCGCGTCCACAGCGGTCGCTTCCGCAGGCGTTCCCTCGGTGGGGGTGCCTTCGACCGGCGTCGGCTCGGGCTCGCTGCCTCCGGGCAACACCACCACCGCGCCCGCCGGCGGCTGCGGGGTGGCCTCTACCTCCGGGGTGTCATCCCAGAGCAACCAGCCGACGGTGACCAGCAGCGTCACGATCAAGAGCGCCCACGTGCGCGGCGGCAGGCTCTGCTTGCCATCCACCATGTCGGCGGACTTCTCGTGCTTCAGCGTGCGCACGACCCAGTTGTCGGGCTTGTCCTCGGGCTCGGTGGGCTCCGGCGGCGCAGCGAATCCACCCACCACCGGGGCGCCGGGGGTCGGGCCCGCCGGGGTCGGTGCCGGTTGGGGAGGCCCGGGTGGGCTCGGCGGAGCGGGGCGGGACGGCGGCGGTGGCGGTGGCGCGCTCGCGGCGGGCGGCGGCGGCGGCGGAGCGGCGGGGCTCTTCCGTGTCGGGGGCACCGTGGGCGCGCCAACAGGCCGACCGAGGGAGGGCGGGGGTGCGGCCTTCATGGGTGCGGCGACCGGCATGGACACCATGCGGGTGGTCTCCGGCGCGTGTCCCGTGACGGGGGCCGTGCTGACCCCCAGTCGAGGCCGGAGGTCGAGCCCGCGGGCTTCCGGCGTCTTGACCATCTGGGTCTTGGCGCCTTCCATCGCGTCGGGCGGCGACGCCACCTGCGAGGTGTCTGAGTGGAGCGGGGAGCGCGCGATGCTCGTCGACTGCACGTCGAGCTCCGGCACGCTCTGGTCGCCTGCCGCGCCGCCGAAGACCATCCCGGACGGAGGCCCCGCCGAGGGTCCCTTCGACGCTGCCCCGGCCCGCGCGAGCTCCGGGGGCAGGAGCACGCCGCCCGTGTCGATCACCGTCACCGGACGCGCGAGCTCCGGCTTGGATTGCATCTGCTGGCTCGGCGGTGCCGAAGTCTCGATGTCGAGCGCGGCCTGTCCGAACCGGATCTCGGCCGGCCCGAGCACCTGCGTCCAATCGGAGATGCGCTGCCCATCGAGGAACACGCCGCCCGCCTGGTGCGTGTCCGCCAGCCAGAGCGAGGCGCCGTCCCAGAACAGCTCGCAGTGCAGCGGCTTGACCCCGTTGGCTTCGATCTGCCAGCCGGCCCCGCGATCGGTGCCGAGGGTCAGCCGCGCCTCGGGGTAAGCCGCGCTGATCTCCCAAACCTCGCCCGACGAGCGCCCTCGCTGCAGGCGCGCGCGAGCCCAGGCCTGGTGTCCGGTCGCGTATCCTTGGTTCGCTTCCAAGAAGAGAAATCGCCGCCTAGAGGCACGGGGCCGTAGACCCCAGAAGTGCCCGAATCATACACGCCCCAGCCGGCATGCGCCCACTGTTCTGTGCGGGAGGCAGAGGCTCAGCGGACGGCGTTCGCTGCGTAGATCGCGTCGGGCAGCTCGAAGCCGTAGCCGCGGAACAACTCCGTCGCCTTGGGGATGAGGCCCGTCGCGGGGAAGTGGCTCTGGATGCGGCCCTGGTCGTCCTGGCCCGTGTACTGGCGCTCGAAGATGTTGTTCAGCCGATAGCCGGTGTCCGGCTCGTATCCGTCGACCTCGGTGATGTGCGTCACGCAGCGTCGCCCATCGCGCAGGCGCGAGGTCTGCACGATGAAGTCGATCGCGCTCGCGACTTGGGCCCGGAGTGCGCGCAGCGGCATCTGCACGTCCGACATCATCGCCATCGTCTCGAGGCGGTTCATCGTGTCGGTCGGGTAGGTCGCGTGCACGGTGGCCAGGCAACCGCCGTGACCGGACGTCATCGCCTGTACCAAGTCGAGCGCCTCGGCGCCGCGGATCTCCCCGACGACGATGCGGTCGGGGCGCATGCGCAGCGTGGCCTTGAACAGATCCCGGATGCTGACTTTGCCGCGCCCGCGGGAGTCGGGCGGCCGCGCCTCGAGCTGGACGACGTGCTCCTGCTGACACTGCACCTCGCGGGTGTCCTCGATGATGACGATGCGCTCCTCCTTCGGGACGAACCCCGTGAGCGCGTTCAGGAGCGACGTTTTCCCCGAGCCCGTGCCACCGGCGACGATGATGTTCTGCTTCACCGTGACCACGGCGCGCAGCAACTCGGCCGCATCCGGCGTGAACGAGTCGAACGCCAGCAGCCGGTCGATCGTCAGCGTCTCCTTGGCGAAGCGCCGGATCGCGACCATCGGACCATCCGGCGCGGCGGGCGGCAAGACCGCCTCGACGCGCGAGCCATCGGGAAGGCGTGCCTCGAGGATGGGGCGGTGCTCGTCCACATGGCGCCCGACGAACTGGGCCAGGTTGCGGAGCGCCGCGGTCAGGCTCTCGCGCGAGGCGAAGCTCGCGTCCACGCGGTGAAGCTGGCCCTTGCGCTCGATGTAGATCTGGTCGGGCCCGTTGATCATCACCTCGCTGACGGTGCTGTCGTCGAGGTAGGGCCGGACCGGGTCCAGGAACTTGAGCAAGGTCTGCTCGAACACCGCCTTGGGGATCGTCATGACGACACCTCTTCGCTGCTCACGGTCTCGGGGCTCTCCGCTGCTTCGTCGTCCTCGAGCTCTTCTTCGGGGCTTTCCGGATCGGGCGGCTCAACGGGCGGCACGTCCTCGCGGTCGACACGGGTCGGCAGGCCCCGCTCCTCCTGCGACAGCGCTGCGCGCGCCTCTTCGCCATGCGGGCCCTCGGGCGCCAGCGCCAGATATCGCCGGAAGTGGTCGCCCGCGGCGTCCGCGTCGCTGAGGGAGTCTCGGAACACCACGCCGAGGAAGTAGTGCGCTTCCGGTGGCTCCTCGGGCGCGGCATCCACCAGCACACGCTCGAACTCGGTGCGGGCGCGCTCCGGCTCGGAGAGCCCCATGTGAATCGTGCCCACCAGCAGACGCAGCGGCCACTGCTCGGGGTGACGCGCGAGGTACGGTTCGGCGTACTCGAGCGCCGCCACCATGCGTGAGGCCCGAATGCACACATTCAGCAGCGCCGGCAGCGCCCGCTCTTCCGCGAAGCCGCGGTCGAGCGACGCGGCCAGATACTGCTCCGCGCGAACGTAGTCGCCGGCCTGGGCGAGCAACATGCCACGCCGGTACAGCTCGTCGACGCTGATGCTCTGGAGGGGGTCGTTGTCGATGTCGGTGGCGTCCTCGGGCTCCCCGTTCGAGCCTCCGCACCCGGTGACCGCCCCGACGATCAACGCCAACGCGCATGCGAGCCTCGTCGCCCGAAACGGCGCGCGCCATCGCCCCCCACGAACACGCATCGGGCGGCTCATACGGCGGCGTCGATGGCGAGCTGGAGCTGCCGCGCGAGCTGGCGCAGCCACGCGAGATACGGGTCGTCGGTGCGATGGCGAACCAACTCGATGAGCGCGCGCGTCTCGAGCAGCGCGTCCGGCAGGCGGCCTTGCTCGAGCGAGCGCTGGAGCCGGAGGCGGTGATGACGGTAGTCCTCTTCAACCCGTCGCCGCATCAGATCGGCTTCGCCCTCCATCGCGTCGGCGGCGGACTCGGCCCCGAGCGCCGCGTAGCAGCTTTGCGAGCGCATGTAGAGGTGCACGGCGTCGACTCCGTCCTGCGACGAGAACGGATAGCGCTCCGATTTGGCGATGGCCGCTTCCGCGTCCCGATCGGCGTGGTGGCGCGTGTTGCCGCCCGACGTGGGGCAGGCCACCGCGGTGTCGAACAACTCCGGAGGAGGCGCGGCAGGTGTGGTGTCGATCGAGGCGCCGTCACCCCCGAGCAGGAGCCAGCCCACGAGCGGGACGATCACGAAGAACGCGATGAGAATCGGGGCCGAGACGGGCTTGTCGCCTTTCTCCTTCTTCTCCTTGGGCAAGCGGTCGGTGACCCGCAGCTTCAGGTTGGCGATCTCGATCTCGGCGCCCCACGCGACCATGCCGTGTTCGAACGGCTGGCCGCGCACGGTTGCGCCGACCCGCGCGCCTTGCGCAACCGCCACCCAGCAGCCGTCCGCGCGCGGCGCGATCATCAGGTGCTCGGGCTCGAGGTCCCGCGCGTCCGGGATCGGCACGCCGGCAGACGGGGAGCGGCCGAGCGTCACCCGCTCACCCTCGATGCGTTGCCGCTCGAGGGTTCCGTCCTCCCGAATGATCTCGATCCAGCAATCCATCAGCGTGTGCCCGCGGTCATCAGAAGCCGCTGTCCATGCTGTTGACCACAAAAGGACCCAAGAGCACCAGGATGATCGCCACGAAGATGAGCATCAGCGGGCCCATCATGAGCACGGCGGCCCGCGCCGCAGACTCCTCGGCCATCACGCTTCGCCGCATTCGGAGCATGTTGGCCTGGATCCGGAGCACCTCGGCGAGCGGGTTGCCCTTCTCCTCCGCCTGGATGACGGTGCCGACGAAGTCGCGCACGGCCTCGGTCGGGCAGCGGTCGGCGAAGTTCTCGAGCGCCTGACGGCGCGTTCGACCGAGCTCCAGCTCCTGGAGCATCATCATGTACTCCTCGACGAGCGAGTCACGACGGCCGGCCTTTTCGACGATCTGGCGGATCGAGCCCGGGAAATCGAGGCCCGCACCCATGCAGAGCGACGCGAGATCGATGCTGCCGGGCAGCGCGCGGTTCACCTCCTTGAAGCGACGCTCGCGCTCCCCGCTGGCGCGCACGTACGGGAGGATCAGGCCGAGGCCCGCGAAGAAGAACACCATCGCGGAGGGAAGCTCGAGGATGGTCACCGACGTCATGCCCATGACGAGAAAGAAGGAGAAGCCCATGCCGCTGAGCGCGACGAATTCATTGGCGGTCAGCCCGAGCCAGTCCCCGGAGTGCTTGAGGAGCTCGTCGATCTCACGGCGCTTGTCGCCGAGCGGCAGGTGAGCGACCCAGCTGGCGACGAGGCGCATCAGCGGTTCGATCGACGCGAAGGCGCCCCCCTCGTCGAGCGCCATCTGCCGCCGAAGCCCGCGCGTGCCGAGACGCTGCGTCTCCACCGGCGGGTTGTTGGCGAGCGTGAACACGCCGAGCCCGATGCCGGAGACGATCAGCCCCATCGCCGCGTATCCGTAGACCAGGTACATCAGCCGCGCTCCGCGTGTCTTGAGGCCGCCATCAGATGTCCACCGCGAGAATGCGCCGCGCCAGGAAGATGGCCGCGACCCACAGCGTGGCCGCCACGCCGATGATCATGAAGCCCATCGACGAGCTTCCGAGCGGCTCGAGCCAGTGCTCGTCGACCATGTGAATCGCGCCGATCAGCACAAACGGAATCCCGCCCAGCACGTACGCCTGCGACTTGCCCTCGGCGGTCTTGGTGCGGACGACGCCCTCGAGGCGCGCCATCTCGCGGAGCGTCGCCGCCGACTCCTCCATGATGCGCGGCAGATCGCCGCCGGTCTGGCGTCCCACGAGGATCGTGGCGAGCGCGCTGGACACGGACTGGCTGCCGATGCGTGCGGACATGTTGAGCACCGCCTGATCCAGCGGTGTGCCGAGCTTGTTCTCCTTGAGCGCGAGGTCGAGCTCCTCGGACATTGGCGGCCGCATCAGCTTGGCGGAGTTGCTGATCGCTTCGCCGAGCGACGGCGTGGCCTTCAGGGCGTTGGCGAGCATCAAGAGCCAGCTGTCGAGCTGGTCCTCCACCAGCTCGACCCGCTTCTCCGCCCGGCTCTTCATCACGTAGTACGGCGCCAGCATGATCGGTGGGATCAACAGCAGGAAGATGAAGTCGTCGAGGACAAACGCGAGCACCGGCGTCGCCGCGACGAGGCCGAGCTGCACCCGCGCGATGTCCAGCCCGGTCCGGTCGAGCAGCAGAAAGCGACACATGCGCTCGAGCGAGTTGACGTAGTCGGTCCACGCCTTTCGGACGCCGCTGCCGGGGTTGCTCGCGATCAGGGCCACGGCGACGACCGAGCCCACGATGAACAGCACCATGCCGCCGTAGCCCAGCACGTACGTCAGCGTCGACGCGCTCACAGGTAGTCTCCGTGCACGACGAGACCCTGGGCGATGAACTCGTCGAGGAAGCTCGGGAGGTAGCCCGACGCCCGGAACTCGCCGAGGATCTTGCCGCCCTCGCCGGTGCCTGTGCGGAAGTACTCGAAGATCGGGTGCAGCTCGACTTCCCCGTCATCGTCCATGCCGACCACCTCCGCGATGGCGGTGATGCGCCGTGAGCCGTCGCTGAACCGGGTCTGCTGAATGATGACGTCGATGCTCTGCGAGATCTGCTCGCGGATCGCGCGCGACGGGAGGTCCAGCCCGCTCATCAGCGCGAGCGTCTCGAGTCGGCCGGCCGCCTCCTTCGGGCTGTTGGCGTGCGTGGTCGTCATCGAGCCCTCGTGACCCGTGTTCATCGCCTGGAGCATATCCAGGGCTTCGCCGCCACGGCACTCCCCAACGATGATTCGGTCGGGGCGCATGCGGAGCGCGTTCTTCACGAGATCGCGAATGGTGTACTCGCCGCGGCCCTCCATGTTGGGGGGCTTGCTCTCCAGGCTGACCACGTGCGGCTGCGCGAGCTGGAGCTCCGCGGCGTCCTCCACGGTCACCACCCGCTCCTCCTCCGGGATGTGCGTGGACAGTACGTTGAGCAGCGTGGTCTTGCCGGACCCCGTGCCGCCGCTGATGACGATGTTTTTTCTCGCCTGCACGCAGCGGGTGATGAACTTCGCCATGTCGGGGCTCACCGAGCCGAACCCGACGAGGTCGTGCATCCGGAGCGGCTCCTTGGCGAACTTCCGGATCGTGATGCAGGAGCCCTTGATCGCCAGCGGCTTGATGACCGCGTTGACGCGGGAGCCGTCTTTCAGGCGCGCGTCCACCAAGGGAGTGGACTCGTCGATGCGTCGCCCGAGGGGCGTGACGATGCGCTCGATGACCGCGCGGACCGCCTCGTCATCGGTGAACCGCAGTGCCGTCGAGATGATCTTGCCGTGTCGCTCGACGAAGATCGTCTGGGGGTCGACGACCATGATCTCGCTCACCGCGTCGTCTGCGATCAAGCGCTCGAGTGGGCCGAGGCCGAGCGCTTCGTCGGTGATCTCGTCGATGAGCTGCGCGGTGTTGGTCGTCGCCGGCAGGTCCTCGCCGATCTGCTTCATGATCAGCCGCAGCGCCTGACGCACCTTGGGACGCATGGCGTTGTCGCTCATCTTGTCGCGCTCGAGGCTCGCGAGATCGAGGTGGTCGAGCAGGATCCGGTGGATGCGCTTGCGGGTCGCGACGGAGACGTCTTCGGTCCCGCTGGTGTCGTACGCGCCGGCGTTCTTGTCTTCCTTCTTGGGCGCGGCCCGGTAGTTCTGCGCGGGCGGAGCCGGGGGCTGCGCGGCTGCGCGAGCCTGTGCTGCGGCCGCCTGTGCTGCGGACTGGGCGGCTCCCGGCGGGAGCGCGGGGTTCTTCCGGGTCGGCGGTGGTGGGGGCGGCGCGGCGCGCGGCGCGCGGGAGGCTTCCTGCAGCGCCTGCGCGCTCAACGCGGGCTGACGCTGTGTGGGCGCGTTGGCGGCCAGCCGGATGACGTACGGACCGACCCGGAGCGGGATCTCGCCGGGCGACTCCATGACGGCGCGGTGCAACAGGCCCTTGTCGCCGATCATCGTGCCGTTGGCCGACGCGTCGGTGAGCCGGTAGCCCACCGGAAGCTTCTCGACCGTCAGGTGGCGGCGCGAGACGTCAGGGGACGGAAGCACCACATGACAGGTGGCTTCGCGTCCGATGACCACGGGCTGCGAGGAGTCGACGGACAGCGTCTCCGCGGTCCCGTCCGACAACTCGATCGTCATCGTGAGCGACACGGCCGCCGCTACTCGGAATCCTCGCGCCGCATCCCCGTGCGGACTTCGCCGCGGCCGCCTTCCTGGCCGTAGCCGGGGGGCGTGCGCTCGATGAGCTCGAGCTCGTGGATGAACCCGCTGAAGCGGCTGAACGTCTCAAACGCCTCTTCGATGTAGTCGCGCTGCTGCCGTGTCACGGCCTGGACGATGGTTGGCACCACGAAGAGGACGTTCTGCGTCGCCGCCCCCTCGCGCTGGTTGGTGCCGAACAGCACACCGATGATCGGGATCTGGCTGAGCCCCGGAAGACCGCCCTGGGTCTCGCGCTCGCTGCGCGACACCACGCCGCTCATCATCATGGCCTCACCAGGCTGCATGTTGACGACGCTCTCGAGCTCGGTCAGGCGCCGGCCGGGGGGGTCGCCCGGGTTCTGTGGCTCGGTGAGTTCCGAGAGCTCCGCCCCGATCTGAATTTCGACGCGTCCGGTCTGCGAGTCGAACCGCGGGGTCATCGCGAACTGGCTTCCGAAGCGGATCGTCCGGATCTCCGCGGTCAGCGCGCCGACGACGCGGATGTTCACTTCGCCGCCGGAGAAGAACTCCGCCGGGGTGCCGTTGGCGGTGACCACCATCGCCTGGCGTCGCAGACGCGCCCAGCCTTGGCTCTGCGCGAGATCGATCCGCGGCAAGACCTGGTTGACCAGGGACAAGCTGGCCGCCGTGAACTGCGGCGTCGGGTCCATCGGGGTCCCGAGGAAGCTGAAGTTCATCGTGCCCTGACCGACACCCGTGCCCCCGATCGTGCCCGGGAAGCCCACGCCGATCTGATGCGAGTAGGTCTCGTTGAGCTCCACAAAGTAGAGGTCGAGACGCACGGTCTCGCGCTCGTTGACGGTGCCGGGGCGCACGTCGGCGACCGCGTTCGGGTCGCGGACGACGATGTTGTACTGAACCTGGCGACCCGATGAGTAGATGAGCAGGAGGGACGTTCGACCCGGCCGCATGGCGACCACGATGAACTCCCGCTCCGTGACGCGGACGGTGACGATGTTGGGTGCGCCCTCCGAGTAGCGCTCGACTCCAACGGCGCTGAGCGTGGTCTGTTCACCCACATCCAGCTCGAGGTCACGCTCCTGCTGGGCCATCGCGCCCGTCGGCGCGAGCCACAAGACGAGGGCCGCAGCCCACGGCGCGATTGTTCTCAGTTTACTCGACACGTGTCGGAATCCTCGGCTCTTCGACGGTGGGCGCGCGGCGGCGGATGATCCGCTCGCGTCGCTCCGGCTCGATGATGTCTTCGGTCGTCGTATCGGGGGCGTTCTCCACCACCTCGATGTCGTTCGGGTTGCGCAGGACCAGCGTCAGGTCGCCCTGCTCCTCGGCGAGCGCCACCACGGCCGCCTGCTCCAACGTCACGCTGAGGGTCACCTGGGAGAGCGAGCCTGCGTTGGTGCGTCGGCGCTCGCCCGGTCGGAGCGGCGCGCCCGTGTCGGCGCCCGCCGCCAGACAGAGCAAGTTCTGCAGCAGCGGGATGGTCAGGTGCTGGTTGGTCTCGCGGTCGACGGTCAGCAGCATGTCCACGCGGTCGCCCGGACGAAGGAGCCCTCCGAACGAAGAAGAGATGTCGGCGCGGATCGTGATCGCGCGCATGCCGCTCCGCACGAGTGCCGACAGATCGCGACGTTGCTCCGAGGTCGTGGCGAGGTCGGTCCAGAGCAGCGACTCCCCGCCCTTGACGCCGCTGGTGATGCGTACGCCAATGATTCGTGCCGCCTCGGACGCCGGGATGTGACGGTCCTCGACGTAAGACTGCGGCAGCGGGTGGCGCGCCAGCATGCCCTCCGTGATGGCGGTGCCCAGCGGGATGTCCTGCGTGGCGATGAGCACCATGATGGCCGGCCCTCCCGACGCCTCTTGTTCGAAGCGCTGCATGTAGAGGAACAGCATGACCATCCCTGCGATAGCGCAGGCCACGGCGGCGATGATGGCCTTCCTGGTCACGGCCCGGGAGCATACCAGCGTGCGTGGGGGTGGATCCGCGCTTTTTTTTCCGGTCCCCGACGTGTCGCGCACGCCGCGGACATCCGGGCGTCAGGAACCCTCGGACAAGCTGGCCAGGAGGGGACGAATCACGAACTGGTAGACGATGGCGAGCGCCAGCAACCCGAACAGCGCGAGGCCGACCGGCTTTACCCACGCTGTGCCTACGTCGTCGTCCACGTAGTCGTCCTCCTCCTCGTCGCGTGGCCGTGGGGGGCGGTGAACGGCGCGTTGCTTGGGGGGAGGCACGTACGAGGACTCTTCGCGCAGCGCCGTTTCGTCGATCTCGAGCAGGGACCCTGCCGCCGCCTTCTTGGTCTCCGTCTCCGCGGGCGGCATCGTCAGCTCGTCGAGCTCGAGGCTCTCCTCCGCCATCGGAAGCTCGAGCTCGTCGGCGAACTCCCCGAGCGGGGTCTCCAGCGACGGCGGCATCTCGCCAAAAGGCACGGGCGCAGGCAAGGGCTCTGGCTCGGGGGCAGGCGCGGACTCGGGCGACGGGGGCGCCAGTGACCGCGGCATGGGCAGCCCCTCGGTTCCCTCTTCGGCCAACGGTGCCATGCGCTCCGGGGGGGCGGAGATCGGCTTTCGCAGGCCCCCGATGCGTCGGTCGGCGCGCAGCTCGCCTCGGGCCTCGGGCGCTTTGTTCGTCTTGGGGGCCTTCGCCGGCTTGTTCGTCGAAGGAGGCGCGTCCGCCTGCCTCGGCGCCTCTGGGCGCACGCTTCCCGCGCGCTCGTCTCGGCGCCCCGTGTCGACCTCCTGGATGCCACGCAGCGGGTTCTCCCGCCGCACCGCCTTCTTCGTGGTTCCGATGGCGCCGATCGCCTTGGATCCCGACTTTGGCTCGTCAGGCTCCTGGGCGGCGAGGGACTTCACGATCTCGCCGAGATCCGCGGCCTCCGCCTCATGGAGTTCGGCCTCGAGGTACCCGTGGAGCGCCTCACCGAACTGGATCGGGGTCTCGAAGCGCATGCCCGGGTCTTTGCGGAGCGCCTTGATCACGACCTCGTCGAGCGCGGGAGAGGCCTGCGCAACGCGCCCCACCAGCTTGGCCACGGCCTCCTCGGACACGGCGATGCGCGACTCCATGTCGCTCCCTCGCAGGAAGGGAGGACGCCCGGTGAGGGTGTGAACGAGCAAACCGCCGAGGTTGAACACGGCCGATGCGTCGTCGGTGTCGCCGCCGCGGATCGCTTCCGGGGACCGCAGGTGGAACGGTACCTTTTGCGGACCCTCATCGAGTCGCACCGTGCCGTCCTCGTCGATGCGGATGCTCGCCGGGGCGAGCAGGCGGGGCTGCGTCCCCAGCGAGATCGCCACGCGCGCGACGAGCCAGCATCCCACCGGGAGCGGCAATCCTGCCGGCAAACCGGCGAGGACTTCGTCGAGCCCGACCTCACGCATCGTTTCCAAGTGTACGCGAATTGTGTGCGTCGACGGGGGGGAATCGGGCGCGCGCGACGATGCTCCAAGCGGTGCGGGCTGCTACGTTCGCGCGATGCCTTTCGCAGATCACGTCATCGAGGCGCCCGACGGGCACAAGATCGCGGCGCGCTTGGCGTTGCCCGAAGGCACGCCTCGCGGTCTCGTCCAGGTTCTTCACGGCTTGGCGGAACACGGCGAGCGCTACGCGCGCTTCGCGGACGCGCTCACCGGCGCCGGCTGGGCGGTGGTCAATCACGACCACCGCGGTCACGGCAAGAGCGCCGCGAGCGAGGCCGACCTGGGGCACTTCGCGGACCATGACGGCTGGCGCCGGGTGATCGAGGACGTTCGGGTCGTGCGGGCGTTCGCCCGGGAGCAGGTCCCCGACGGAGAGCTGGTGCTGTTCGGGCACAGCATGGGGACGTTCGTCTCGCTCACCGAGCAGATCGACGCGCCCGGATCCATCGACAAGCTCGTCCTGTCCGGGGGGAACTGCGGCGGCGGCCTCCTGGTCTCCGCGGGGCTGCGGATCGCCAAGCTGGAGCGCTTTCGCCAAGGTCCGCGCGGGCGCAGCAACCTGATCGAGAAGATGAGCTTCGGCTCGTTCAACGACGCCTTCAAGCCCGTGCGCACCGAGTCCGACTGGCTGTCTCGCGATCCCGACGAGGTGGACAAGTACGTCGCCGATCCGAAATGCGGGTTCCAGGGCACGAACCAACTGTGGGTCGACCTGATCGGCGCGCTCATCGAGCTCGGCAAACACGAGCGCTTGGCTCGCTTGCCTCCTGACTTGCCCATTTACATGTTCTGCGGAGACGCCGATCCGGTGTCTCAGGGCGGTGCGGGCGTCCGCAAACTGGGGGACCAGCTGCGCCGGGCCGGGGTGCGGAACGTAAAGGTGAAGGTCTACCCAGGCGGGCGGCACGAGTCGTTGAATGAAACCCACCGCGATGCGGTCACCCAGGACGTGCTCGGCTGGATCGGGTGAACACGCGCCTGCGTCACGCTGGCGTCCTTCGCCTGGCGTACTCTGCTATACTGGCGCCATCCGCGAGTTCCCGGGCGCGGCTTGACAGAACTCGCTGACATATGTCAATGGGTGTCGATGCCGACTCCTCGTCAGCTCCAGGCACAGAAGACCCGCCGACGCGTGTACGAGTGTGCGCTCGACGTGTTCCGGCGTGAGGGCGTGGGCACCTGCAAGATCGACGACATCGCCAAGGCGGCGGGGGTGAGCCGGGGCACCTTCTACTTCCACTTCCCCACCAAGGAGCACGTGCTGCTGGAACGCATGCGGGAGACGGAAGAGATCATCTGCGACAAGCTCGATGAGCTGGCCGAGGACGCCCCACTCGAGCAGGTCATCGCGATGCTCAACGAGCAGCTCACGGCGATCTGGGAGCCTGACCCGGAGCTGCTTCCCGAGGTCACGAGCGCGGCGCTCCACTATGCGGCGACCAACATCTCCGATGAGCACGCCACCCGCATGCGCGGTCTTCTGGCGGCGCGTTTCGAGGGGGCGGTCGCGCGCGGAGAGGCCATGGTTCAGCTGCCGCCGACCATCCTGAGCGACCTCTACCTCGGCAACACGATGTCGGCGCTGCTCGCCTGGTATGGCAACCGCGTCCTGTCGCTTCGCGCCATGCTCGAGGCGGTCACGGCGCTCTTCTGGCATGGCGCCAAGGGCAAGTGATCCGTCGGCGGAGCGCCCGCCTCGCTCGCTTCGACTCGACGCGCTCCGTGTTGGCTTGCTTGTGGCTGCGGTGTGCGGGCATGGCCTGTGGATCGCCTCGCTCGCCGCAAACTGGGGTCAGCCTGAGCTTCTTCGCCGGGACTTCATCGTCCTCCATCACGCGGCCCAGACCGCTCCGGAGGCGCTCTACACGGCTCCCCTCCATGACGGACCGGGCGCGTTTCCGTTCCTTCATCCGCCGCCTGTCGCCGCGCTTGCGCGCCTGCTGACGGAGGTCTCCCCGCTCGGGATCTACCTCGGGGTCATCGGGCTGAACGCGCTGGCGCTCGGGCTTCTGCTCTGGCTTCTGCTTCGTCTCCGGCAGGACCCGGAGACGCGCGACGTCCTCGTGCTCGCTGCCCTCGCCAGCGCCCCTTGGCTCATCCAGCTGACGCTCGGACAGCCTGCAGCCGTGTGGCCGATGCTCTGGGTCTCGGGCCTGTCCCTGTCCCGACGTCGGCCGCTGCTCGCAGGGCTGATCTGGTCGCTGACCGGGCTCAAGCCGGTGTTCCTCGTCGGTGCGCTCGCGCTCGCCGCGCTCAGCGGTCGCCGTTGCCTCGTCGGCGTTGCGCTCGGGATCGCCGGGCTGGTGATCGTATCGTTGACGCTCGGAGGGGAGGTCTGGCTGGACTGGCTCGCGGCGATCGGCGGGGCATCGGCGGCGGCGTCCCACGGAGCCGTGCTCTTCAAGCAGCACACCGTTCGCGCCTCGCTCGTCTGGCTGTCGGTTCCATACGCGTCGGTCGCAGCGTGGGCCCTTTCAGCGGGCCTCGGCGGCTGGACGCTCGCGGTGGCCTGGCGTCGTCGCGGCGAGCCCTTCTTCCTGCTCTCGATCCTCGCGCTCGCCACCGTGGTCCTCAGCCCCTACCTCTACTTCTACGACGCGTTTCTGCTGATCGTGCCGGCTGCGTACCGGTGGCGCACCGGCCACACATCGGCCGCCGCGTGGGTCGCGGTGGCGCTTTTCCTGCTCCACCCGGCGGTCTATTTCGGGCTGCAGTCGGGCGCGCCTTTCGGCCTGATTGCGGCGGCTTGGCTTGTCCTGGAGCTCCTCTCCCCCGTGACAGAGGGGCACGAAGTGGGGTCCTCGGTCCCCGTCAGGGCGCAGTGAGCCGCGCGCGGCGCCCGCGATCCCGCACTGGATCGGTCCTTGCTGCTCTCTTTTCTGCTCTCCCTGCACGCCGGTATCGACACTCTGTCGCCACCCCGGTAGGGTGATCCGGTCCTCCATGCGCCTCGCGACCCCGAATTCAGGCCGCTCCACCGCCTCAACGGCGTCGTCCTCGATGGCGAAGGCGCTCCTCTTCGAGGACCGACCCCGGCAGCTGATCGCCGATCAGCGGGGGGCCACGATGGTGATGGGCGTCTTCATCGCGACCTTGCTGGTCGGGATGATCTATTACGTCTGGGGCATCGGCGACACGATCATGTTCCGCGAGCGGATGCAGGACGCGTCCGACACCGCGGCCTTCAGCGCGGCGGTCATGCACGCGCGCGGCATGAACATGATCGCGCTGCTCAACATGATCATGAGCGCGCTGGCCGTCGTCGCCGCGACGATGGCCACCATCACGCTGATGATCCAAACGGCGTTCATCGCCGCAACGTTCGTCTGCGCGTTCTGTGGCCCGTGGTGCGGTTCGTGCTGCAGCGCCTGTCCGTACGCGGTCAAGCACGGCATCGAATACAACAGCGCCAGCAACACCAACGATCGCATCCAGAACATCGTCGAGACGGCGATGACGGGCCTCAGCGGCTACGCACGCGGCATCCGATACGGCGTACCGCTCGCGGCCCAAGCGAAGGTGGTGTCGTACGGCACCGACATCTACGACCCGGTCACGGACTTCGGGGTGATGTCGCCGCCGCTCCGCACCCAGCTGCCCGTCATCGACGACGAGAGCAACTGGCCCTGCGACGAGTTCGTCTACCCCTGGGTGGCCGCGTTCTCCCCGGTGTTCGTCTGGATCTGGGGCTCGGCCTCGCCCTACATGGCGGGCGGCATCCTGGCCGGCGAGCTGGCCGCGCCGAGCAAGGCGCGCGAATGGTGCGACGATGGCTACTTCCAACGCGTCGGCGAGGACGCGGAAGAGCACGGCGTCGACGCCTACCAGGTTCAGGCGTTCATGATCGGCTCACCGGACCAAGACTGGACGGCGGAGGGCGTCTCGATCGCGACGTGGGGCGAAGGCGACGACGCCGGCTCGGAGTTCTCCGCCATGGCGCAGACGGGCAAGGTCGCGTTTGCGCAGGCCGAGTTCTTCTACGACGACGACGAGGACGACTGGCGGGAGTGGCTCTGGCACATGAACTGGCGCGCGCGGCTTCGCCGTTTCCGCGTCAGCGCGATGGGCGGAGGCAACCTTGGCAGCATCTGCGGCAGCGTGTGCGGCGCGATCGGCAGCTTCGTCGGTGGATCGCTCGACGACATGGTGGTGCACTGATGCGTCCGCGGGGTTCAGGGCGTCGTGTGCCGAAGCCGAAGAAGAAGCTGCGTCGTCAGACCGGCGTCATCGGGTTCCTGCGTGAGGCCGCGGGCAACGCGACGACCGAGACCGTCATCATGATCCCGGTGCTCGTCGCCATCTGGGGCAGCATCTTCTACACGCAGCAGCGCTACCGCAAAGCCATCAACATGGCGCAGTACACCCGCGCGCACACGTGGGCGCACGCGTTCAACAGCTGCGAGGGCGGCGGCGGCTCGGGCCGCACGCGGATCAGCACCGACGTCGAGGCGGCCGATGGCTTCATCAGCGGCGCCGTCGACCTGCTGTTCGGCAGCGGCATCATCCCCGGCTTCCAGTTCGACGAGATCGAGGGCCGACGCGACACGAGCATCGAGCGCCCGGCCGTGCTCGGGGAAGGCACGGTGACGATGGAGCACAACCTCGTCGTCATGTGCAACGAGCAGACGCAGGGGGACCGCGGCTTCGCCAGCATGGCGTGGGAGATGTTCTTCTGATGCGCCTCCGTGTCCCCAAAGCGGTGAGCGAAGCGGCAGCCGAGAAGGCAGCGCGCCGCGCGCGTCGGCGTCGGGTCTACAAGCGCATCGGTCAGGCCGTGCTCGTCGTGGCGTTTGTTGGCACCTGTGCAGGCGGCTGGCTCTACCACCGCGCCGAAGCGCAGATGTCGGCGGAGCTCGTCGAGCTCGGTGAGCACATGATGGCCTACGCCGACGCCCGGCGGCAGGACGCGCCCCGCGACCTGGTGCTCAACGGTCAGATCCTCCGTTTTAGCTCAGGCACGACGCCGCACTCCGCCGACGCGGTGCTCGACTACTACGAGGCGCGCTGCGCCGAGGTCGACGGCCAGCTCCTCCAGCAGATGCAGGACTTGGCCGAGGCTCACCCGGAAGCGGCGGGCGAGATGCCCGAGCGTCCCTCGATGCGCCGCGACGACGGCGAGCGCGGCTACGTCACGTGCCTCGACATGGGACCCGATGAAGTCCCCGTCACCGAACTGGTCGACCGTCTCGGGCGCTACGGCGAGACCGGCGACGTCTACGAGCTGGGTGAGATCCGATACGTGTTCGCGGAGGAGGCCGAGATCGGCGGCCAGACGCAGACGCACTTCGTCGCGATGTGGTCGCAGGGTAGCTTCAACGTCAACCGCATGTTCCCCGAGGACGGTGATGTGCCGGGCGACGATGTGCCGGGCCTCGCGCGCCCCGACGACTCGCGCCGCGTGCTTTCGGGGTTCGAGCGCGGCGTGCCGCACACGCTGACCGTGTACGAGACGCGCATGGACGAGACCGAGTTGGCTTCTTTCTACCGGGGCTCGTTCCGGGAAGGGGGCTTCGAACTCGTCGCCCAGCCCGACCTGGTGCTCGACCCCGCCTCGCCGCGTGTGTTGGTCGCCGAGCAGGGGGACCGCATGGTCACGGTGGTGTTCCAGGACAACCCCGCCAGCGGCGCGACCTCGGCGGCGATCTTCGACGTGCGATGAGCGCGCCATGAGCCTCCCTCGCCGAAACGCCCTACCTTCCGTGAAGATGCGCGCGCTGCTCGGCTGTTGTCTGGCCCTCGGTCTCATGGCCTGCGAGGAAGAGCCGGCAGTCCAACCGATCTCGCTCGGTCCAGGCGCCCGTCCCGCCGTCACCGAGCAGCCCTCCGACATCCTCGTGAACCCGCACGTGCGGCTCCGTGAGCGCTCCGACGAAGACCGCGCCCGGGAGGCTGAGCGTCTCGGTTTGGCCGAGGGCTCGTCCGATCGCCTGCGCCCGGCCGAGCGTCGCGGCGGCGGTGCGGGTGGTGGCGGTGGCGGCGGTGACGACATGTGGAACCCGTCTCCCGCCGACCCGCCCTCGGCGGCCGAGCTGGAGCGGTTCCAGCGGGAGCTGGCGGACCAGATGGAGGAGGAGGTCGACCCCGAGGACGACCCCTGCCGCCAGTTCGCCGACGTGCAGGTCGCGGGACAGAACGCCAACGACACCGCGCTCCGGGAGAACTCGCCTCGCGCCTCACGCGCCGAACGCCGCGAGATGGAACGCCTGTGCGGCCGGATGCCGCGCAGCTTCCAGCAGTGCATGGACCAGACTTACTTCCGCGCTCACCTCGACGAGTGCCAGGCCATGTTCGCGCGCAACGCGCGGCGCGGTCAGGCCGTCTCCGACCGCGCCCGCGAGCAGCTCGAAGCCATCCGCCGCGGAGACGCGCCGTTGCCACGGCCCAACCACGGCGACGACGACGAAGGCTGACCGTGTACCGGAGTTGTGCCCATTCAACGGGCGTTCCGACGCGTATAGTCCGACGTGATCAGTAGTCAATGATGGTACCGTTGTCCGATGAAGAACTCGGTGGTGGCGATTCTCGCGGTCTTCTCGATTGGGTGTAGTTCGGCAGGGCCCCCGGAAGGCTATCCTCGCTTTTGGTCGGGAACACTCACGATGGCTCCCGACGTAGAGCCGTTCGTTGGCAGCTTTGCCCAGCGCGGGAGCGTCGTCGAGATTGGGTCTGGTTCAAGCAACCCCCGACCTCTGGGAGTTGAGCGTCTTCGCCTGTGACATGACGATCGCGCGCTCTGATCGTCCGGTCTCCGAAGACGGACGTGTGCAGATGGTGGTCGAGTTCGCCGAACGTTGTGAATACGCGACAGAGGGTGGGCAGGATGTCGAACTCTCGATCCTGAGTACAGACATCGAGTGGGCTCCTGATTTCTTCGACGCCCGTCTCGAGGGATCCATGAGGGTGTCCGAGGACGGGAGGCTCATCAGCTCGGGAGTCTATTCGCTCTCGTTCTCATCGAACTGAGGCCTCCCGTCCTGGAGCCGAGTGCGCCTCGCACAGCTCAGGGAAGCAGCATCCGGAGGATGGGGCCGATGATGGGCAGCCGCTTGAGGATCGCGAAGAACCCCGTCTCGGGCGGATTCCTTCGGGCTTCGATCTGCGCCATTTGTGCGGCCATGCGGTCGCTTGCGGACTCTTCCTTGGGGGCCGAGGGGTCTTTGTACTCCCAGTCTTCGAGCGCGCTGCGCAGCTCACCCAACGTCTCACGGTAGTCGTCCATGAGCTGCCGGACTTGCACCTTCTTCAGCTGGTCCGTGACCTGTGGAAAGAGCGCGTTGACCTTCGCCGCCCGCGGCTCGAGCCGCGTGATCGCCTGTCGCATCGCCGCCTTCGCGCTCTCGTTCTGTTCCGGGGTCATGAAGTCGGCGACCGCGAGGTCCTTCATGGGATCGAGGACCACGCTGACCTCGCCCTCGTGAAGCTGTTCTCCCTCCACGTGTTTGGACCAGGTGTGGATGTCGACCGCATCGGGGGGCTGAGACAGGGCCATCAGTCCAGGTCGGTCCGCCGCTCCTTCGTTCAAGATCTTCAGGCCCGACTCGAACGCGCGCTGCGTCAGCTGCTTCATCCGTGCGTCGCGCTCGGAGGTGCGCTCCCACATGTGGATCATCTGGCGCGTGCCCTTCGCGCGCACGCGAATGTCGGAGTGGTCGAAGAACGCGTCGGCGTTGTCGAGCTCGAGGTTGCTCCCGACATACACGCCGTTCTCGAGCCCCTCTGACAGCGCGGCCTCTGTTGCCGCTTCCATCATCGCCTGATGGTTCGGCGCCCACTTCTGATAGAGCTGGCCATACTGGAGCATGATCGGGTCGCTGGGGCTGACGGAGCCCATCTTGGCTCCCCAGGCCGCTTGCCCTGCGTGCCACTGCTCCATGGTAAGTCCCTCGCCAGCGACGAGTCCCTCGACGGCGGCGCCGGTCTGGCTCTGTGCGCTGATCTTGGCGTACTGCTCGAGGGACAGGCCGCCCAGGACCTCGCCCGACACATTGGGCTGCTTCGCGATCAAACGGCGCTGCTGGACCTGCGACATGTAGACGTGGAACTTCGCTCCGAGAGATGGGTCCGTCTCGGTGACCTGGTGCCACTCGTTCCAGACCTGGGCCCACTGGTTCTCGGTGAGCCCCTTGGAGCGAAGGAACTGCTGAAAGAAGGGCGTGTAGCCGGGCTCTCCGTGCTCCGTCTTCAGGTCCGTCCACGTGACCATGATCTCTGCGCAGTCCGCGAGGGAGTAGCCGTTTCGCTTCTGTTCCAAGGGATCCATCGTTCTGCCTTCTTGCTTCGTCGCTCGGGACCGAGCGCGTCGATTGGTTCGGTTCGGGGGTGTACCCGCCCTCTCAGCGAACCGCGTGCCAGCGCGTTCCGGCCCCGAAACCCCCAGGACACGGCTTCCAAAGATGCTCGTTCGAGCAAGTCTTGCGCGCCGAACGTGCGCGGGAGAGGCAACGCAGGTGGGACTGCTAAGCTCGGCCGGTGCGTCATTGCCCGGACTGCGCCCAGCCTCTTTCGGTGCTCGATGACGGCACCGTCGAGATCGACGGATGCCCACGTTGTGGCGGCGTTTTCTACGACTTTCGTGAGCTGAGCACCCGTCTGGGTACGGAGATCGAGCGCTGGGCCGAAGACGGTCTCGCTTACCCGCTCGGTTTGTCCGCCCGTCGCTGCCCCGCGCATGGGTCTTCGGGTCCGATCATGGAGGCCCGTCGCTTCGACGATGCGGGCGGTCTCGAGATCGACGTCTGCCCCGAGTGCAAGGGCATCTGGCTCGAGGACGGGGAAGAGGCGTCGCTGAAGGAGTTTGCGGTCGTCCTCGAGCGCTCATGGGAATGGCTGATGGGCAACGGGGACGGCTCCAGCGCGCTCGCCATGATGGAGCAGACGCCGCTGGCGGCGTTGGCGCGCATGCATGGCGTCCGACGTCTCGCAGTGATCCCTTGGCTGCTCGTGGGGCTCACGCTGGGCCTCGTCGTCCTGACGATGTTCAAGCCGGACCTCATCGCCGCCTTTGGTTTCACGCCGCGCCGCTGGCTCTCCGCGCCGTGGACACTCGTCACCTACGGCTTCCTGCACGCTGGGCTGGCCCACTGGGCCAACAACATGGTGGTCGTGGGCTTCATCGGCACGCCGCTCGTGCTCTACCTCGGTCGGGTGAAGTTCGTGGCCTTGCTGGTGCTCAGCATTGTCGCCGGGGCGCTTGCGCACGGGGCGATCTACCCGGAATCAGCGACCCCGATGGTGGGGATCTCCGCGGCGTGCTTGGGCTTGTTGGGCGCGCTGCTCGTCATCATGCCCAAGGTGCGGGTCGGGGCGTCGCGGCGCGGGCTCCATCTCAGCGCGCTCGCCGCCAGCGTCTTCATCGTGCTGCAGCAGGTCGCGTTCGCGTTCGCGTACGACATGATTCACATCGCGTGGACCGCCCACCTTGCGGGTCTGCTCGTCGGGATCATCGCGGGGCTCGTGTGGCGGAACACCCCGCCGACCGGCTGAGGGCGCGGGTCCTTTCGCAGACGATTTCCTCCGCCGCCCTAACGCATCGGAGCGCCGAGCGGTCTGGCTCCCGAGGCGGGTGCCTCGGGAGGAGGCACTTCGCTCCATTCCGGTGGGGTCTGCTTCGACTGAGGTTGTTCCCGCTGGACACGCTTCGGGCGCCGGCGGGGGCCTTCACCAAGAGGGAGAGCAGGATTGTGCTTCGACGAGATGACTTGAACACCTGGGCCGTGATGGGCCTCCTGGCGGGGCTCGCGTCAACGGGTTGCGATGACTCGATGATCGCGGCCGACGCGGACGTCGCGGACGATGGGGGCGGTGTCGTGACCGGCGACTGCGAGGAGCGAGCGGCCACCTTTCAGACGCTCGGATCCGCGAACCCCGACTTGGCGGAGCCCATGGTGAGCGCTACCTGCGTGGACGGGACGCTGGTCGTGACGTCCAACCAGATCCCCGATTTCCCATACATCGAAACGTCGCCGGGCGATCCGCGCGAGCAGGATCTCGAGTTTGAGATTCCTTCGGCGCCGGCGATGGCCGCGGCGACGACCGATGTGCCGCTTCTCGGTGCGCTGGGCGTCGCGATCAACGGCATTCCGATCTTCGGCCCGACGGAGGGCGCCGGGGGCGATGTGCTTGCGCTCGGCGGCGGTTTCGCTGAGTGCGGCGGCCACAACGGGCCCTCCGGATACCACTTCCACACGTTCGACGTGAACGGCAGCGACGCGTGCCGCTTTAGCGAGGCGGAGGCGTCCGCGGGTTCCGTGCTCTTTGGCTACGCCCTCGATGGCTACCCGATCTACTCGGGGAACTTTCAATACACCTCGTCCTATCAGCTCACCGACGAGTCCCTGTTCGCGACCGACACATGGGGCGCCCATACGTACGTCGAGGGCCATGGCGATCTCGACCAATGCAACGGACGAACCGACGCGGACGGGAACTACGCCTACTACACGACGGACACGTTCCCGTACGTTCTTGGCTGCTTCCGCGGCGAGGTCACCATCGAAGAGCCCGGCGGCGGGGGGCCGCCCATGCCATGAGCCGCCGCGGCTTCCTCGCGGTTGGCGCGCTGCTCCCGGCGGTCCTCTTGCGGCCCGTGCGGGCCTCCGCCCAGGACGCACCAACAGAAGCCGACGTCGGGTTCTGTCGTGACATGAGCGCGCACCACGCGCAGGCGCTGGTGATGTGCCAGCGGGTGCTGGGTCGCGATACGGGCAGCACGATTCAGGCGGCGGCGGTCGAGGTTCTGCAGGCCCAAGCCATCGAGATCGGTCACATGCAGGCGTGGCTCGCCGACTGGGGCGCCTCGACCGTGCCTCCCTCTGTCGTGATGGGGTGGATGGGGGCCGGTGACGGGGCGGGCGTCCCGCTCGCCGCGATGCCGGGGTACGCGACGGCGGCGGAGCTGCTCGAGCTCTCCACTCTCGATGGGCGTGCGCGCGGGCGAAGGTGGCTCGAGCTCATGCGGGCCCATCACGTGGGCGGCGTGACGATGGCGGGCCGTGCAGCGGAGCTCGCCTCGGCGGTCAAGGTCATTCGGATCGCCCGCGGCCAAGTGGCGGCGCAGACGTACGAGATCGCCCAATACGACAGGCTGCTCGCGGGCGAGTACGCGGAGGCGTGAAGGGAGTCGGCGCGAGGGAGGGGCGGCCACGACGCTCCCCCAAGCGCCCGGGGTCTCACTCGCTGGGGTAGCGGTAGCCCGCGTACTGCAGCGGCATCGTCGCTTCGCCGCGCAGGACCTTGAAGCGGGCCCCCGTTGCGCCGGTGAGGTAGAGCGAGCCGCTCGCGGCCGACGACTCGATCTCGTCCAGGGCCGGGCTGTCGCGATCGTGCCGGCGGCGCGTGACGTCAATGCGCTCGAGCCGGGCCATCGCGTCATCGTAGTTGATGCGGCCGCTGCTGAGGTCGGCGATGACGCCCTCAGCCAGGCCGGCGACCGGACCGAGCTGGAGAGACGCGTACGTCTCGCACATCAAGCGGTTGGCCAGCGGGACGCCGCAGTTGAACAGATACGTGACCCGCGTCGTCACCTGGACGTTCTGACCGGCCGGGAACGTGTCGCGGAAGCTGCTCGCGCCGGGCGAGGTCGGGAACGTCACGCCCATCGCGGAGCGGTTGTATTGCCCCGCCGCCACGGCACCACGCTCGCGCGCGTCTCCGAGCGCCACCCCGATCGATTCTCTCGCGCCGCCCATCAGCTGGGTCAGGCTGGGGCTCACCGCCATGAGCGGTACGGATGCGGCCGACCGGATGGCCCCCATACGTGCGCCGCCCGGGACGCTGCCGGCGCCCATGCCGGGGACGGACCCCGCGATGAAGGTGGCCACACGCTGCGCGCTGGTCGCCTCACCCCCGCTGCTGTCCTGGACCGAGCGTCGCTGCTGGCCGTCGTAGCGCTCCGGGTCGTCGTCCAACACGACCGAAGCCGCCCGGGCTGCCTGGCTCGCGGAGTGCTGCACGACCAGGTCGGCGCCGTACATCAGCGCCATCTGCACCATGCCGGTGAACAGGAAGAACAGCGGGAGGAACGAGATCAGGAACTCGACGTACGCCGCGCCGGACTGGTCGTGGACGAAGGCTTGGTCAGCGGCCGGTTCCCGTCCCAGCAGACGCAGCTGCATCTGGGGAGGCGGCAAGAGCTTCATGAGCCACTCCACAGATCGGCCGGCCACAGGGCCCGGTGTTGGCCGACCAACGCGATCAGCGAGCCGAGCAGAATCGGCGCGCCGAGGCGGATGCGATGCAGCATCTCGCGCGGCACCTTTCGGCGGAGGCGTCGTGGGAGGACGGGATTCACCGCGAGGAACACCGAGTTGCCGAGGCTGCGAAACAGGCGTCCGTTCCAGGCCAGCTGACCCACAGCGTACGCAGCCGCCACGATGAGGGACATGAACTGCGCGCCGAGGCCGACCTCGAGGCCGCTGACCGCGCCGATGGCCGCGAACACCTTCACGTCGCCGGCCGCCATGCCCTTGCCGTACCAGATCAGCAGGGGGACCAGAGCACAGACGAGCAGGCCCATGACGGAACGCAACAGGCCCCCCGCTCCGTCGATCACGCCGTGCACGATGGGTGCGCCGACGATCACGGGGAGGGTGAGCCAGTTGGGGATGATGCCCTTGGTGACGTCCGTCGTGGCCGCGATGACGGCGATCACCAACACGATGCCGTGCAGGATGACCGCGTCGATGCCGCTTACGCCGAGCATGCCCGAGTTTGTTCCGTCAGACGATCGCGAGCCCCACCCCTAGGCGGAGCGAGGCCCGGCGAAGCGTTTGACTAGGGCGCCGACTCAGTCGGGAGCGTGCCGACGATGCTGTCCGCGCCTCCGACCTTCTGCTTCACGGTCTCACCGAACTTCTTCCAGATCGCGAATCCGACGACCGCGATGAGGCAGAGGATGATGATGTACTCGACAGTCGTCAGCCCCTGCTCGTCAGAGAGAAGGCTATCGATGCGGTTGGACTTCTTGATCTTCATATTCCAGCGCTCTCGGGTCGGGGCCCACCTGCTCGAGGTGACCAGCGGGCCTCATGGGATCGGTAGAGACAGAACCATCTGCGCGAAACGATACAGCCGAAGGAGGGGAACCCCCAAACCGACCACCGACACCGTTCCGATTACGGTCACCAAGGTCAGGAGCGCGACGTACTCCACGAACACCACACCCGACTGCGAGGCGGCCAGGCCTCGGGCGTCGCGCGGGTTGTTGTCGTTCGAGGCGAGTCGCATCCTGGCTTCCAGACTACCACGATTGCAGCGTGGCCGTCGCCTTCCAGCCCTGCGATTGACGTGCCACCGTCGATCCGCGCGGCACCGGGGTCC
This sequence comes from Sandaracinaceae bacterium, assembly GCA_045106715.1. Taxonomy (GTDB): domain Bacteria; phylum Myxococcota_A; class Polyangia; order Polyangiales; family Sandaracinaceae. The sequence goes on along the minus strand of JBGCFC010000125.1, from coordinate 5,361 downwards.
CTGGGATTCCCCAGAGGGGGACGACGGACCCCATTTTGGAACGGGGCGTGCGCCACTGTGTCTCACAAGCGCAGTGTCCCCGAAAAACGCCACGTCCTGAAAAACGGCAGCGTCCCGAACGCGACAGCCTGTCGCGCCTGTCGCCAGTTCCCTGACAGGCTGCTAGCGGGAAATACGGGCGGCGATCTCCCCGAGGCTCACCGAGACCCGACGACGCAGTCCGTGGCTGGCGGTGGGTGTGAGGGCCTCCAGTGCACGAGCGGCGCGCGTGACAACCCGAACGCGCGTCTGCAGCGGAGCGCGGGTGTATTCGATACGGCCTTCCACCATCTGCACGTGCGACCGGAGAGCCTGTGCCGCCCCGCGCCCGTCTCCCTGAGCCACCGCGGCGGCGGCCTGGTCGAGCGCGCGGCCGAGCGAGCGATCGAGTCGCGTCTGGAACGCGAGGCCCGCGCGCCGGGCTTCGGTCCCGCGTGACACGGAGAGCGCACGGTCGGCCGAGACCCACCCGGCGGACAGGCGACTCTGGTAGCGCACGTTCACCCACGCCACCGCGCCTGCGCTCACGGACGCGGCGACACGAACCGGGAGCACGACGCGCCGCTCCTCGCCCGCGACCAACTGAGGGAGCGACAGCTGGGCGCCGTCGGCCGTGGCGCGGAAGGGACCTCCGCCGACCACCTCCATCCCGGGGGAGAGCCGGACCGAGACCGTCACGTCCCGTGCCGCGGCGCGCGCGTACGCGTCCAGCTCCCCCTCCAGCTCCTCTCCGAGGCCGTCGATGTTGACCGCCACGTGGTATCCGCCTCGCCCCGCGGTCGCGATGGACCGAAGCAGCCCGGCGTCGAACTGGGTGCCCAGCCCGACGACGCTGGTGGTGCATCCGCTCTGACGCCGAGCCCGACCCGCCAGCCCAGACAGCTCGCTGGGATCGAAGCTGCCGTGGTTCGGAACCCCGTCCGACAGCAGCAACACGAGGCCCCGTGCCTCTCCGGAGGCGCGGGCAGCGGCCTGGTACGCCATCGACAAGCCGCCCTCGATGTGGGTGCCGCCGCCCACCACGATGCCGCCGAGCGCCGCTCTCGCTGCGTCTCCATCGCCGACCGGGCCGAGCGGGAAGGCTTCGACCACGTCGGTCCCGTAGGCGACGATCTGCAGCTGGTCTCGAGGGCGAAGGCGCGAGATGAGCGCACGCGCCGATGCGATCACACGCGGCCACGTGCGTTGCATCGAGGAGCTCCGATCGAGCACGAGGTGCACTCGAACGGGCCCGCGCTGTGCGGTTGGCGCAGCGGCCCCGCGCAGTCGAACGACGACCTGGGTCGGACCGCCCGAGCGCGGAAGGGTGTCGTGCTCGAGCTCCGCGAACGCCTCGAGCGCCGCATCCGTGGCCAGGCGTGTCGAAACTCCGCCGGCGAGGTCGAGCCGGGCCAACGCCTCGAGCTCGCTGAGGTCCACACGCACGCCATCGATCTGAACGCCGCCGTCGACCAGTGCCCCCAGCGAGGTTGCTCCGCCGTCCAGGCTCCACACCCCCTCACGCGGGTGCGGGGCCGGGCGCTCGAACTCGACGCGGCCGCGCCCTGCGATCGAAGGGGTCTCCAGTGGTTCGGATCCGTCTGCGTCGGCGCCGGACCATGCGGTTCCGACCCGGCGCGCGTCGACGGAGGGTGTTCCCAGCGAGCCCCGTGCTCCTGGCGAGACCCGTGCCCCTCGCGAGACAGGTGCCCCGGCCGAGACGGATGCTCCAGGTGAGGTCGCCGTTGCGCCGCCGGAGGGAGGCCCTGCACTCGCAAGCTCCGCGCGCCAGTCGAGGTCGGCGCGCTCCTCTGCGGTCAGATGAATACCCCAGCCCGTCTCGCCGCGGACCTCGGCCGCCAGGCCGCCCTCGACGATGAATCCGGTCGCCTGCTCCTCGACCACGACGACACCCTCGGCGGGGGGCACCCAGGCGGTCCGCACGACAACCGTGCTCGCCTCTTCCATGTGCAGCGTGCCGCACCCCGAGACCAAGAGCAGACACCAAGGGAGGAACCGTGCCACCCGCCGTTGGGCGTGCGTTGCGGGCCGCGCTGTGAGCGACGGTTCACAATCCATGGGTGCGATCGTGAACACAGATTTACAAGTAGTGTCGTTGCTTTCTTTAGTGATTGCAGGCACATAGGGTCGACGCCCCGAATGCTCCTCGATTCACGGGCTCGGCGCCTTTTGCTCTTTCACCAACAGATACAGCAGCCCGGAGAGCCCGATGGTCGCGGCGCCGGCCCACGCGGCCTTGGGTTCCGCGGACACCGACCAGACGATCATCCAGACGGTCGAGGCGACGAACACCATCGGGGTGACGGGGTATCCCCAGGTGCGAACGGGGCGCGGTAGATCGGGCCGTCGTCGCCGGAGCACGATGACACCCAACACGGTCAGGCCTGCGAAGATCGAGAGGGTCATCCCGATGTACCCCAAGAGCGTCTCGAGCTTCGCCGTCAGCACCATGATTGCCGCGACGCCGCCCTGCAGTCCCACCGCCAGTCGGGGGCTCTTGCCCGTGGCGCGACGCGCGAGGAGCGCCAGTCGACCATGGTCGCGGCCCATCGCGGCGACGACCCGCGTGCCGGTCATGATGAGCGCGCCGACCGTGGAGAGCAGCCCGAAGGCGATGACCGCGCTGAGCGCCGAGCCGGCGGTGGGGCCGAACAGCGAGGCGGCGGCGGTGTGGCCGACGGTGACGTCGCCGGCAAGCGCGGATGCGGGGGCAGCGGCCAGGAAGGCGGCGTTGACGAGTACGTAGAGCAGCGTCACCACCGCGGTGCCGACGAGCAGCGCACGCGGCAGGGTGCGGCCGGGATCACGCACCTCGCCTGCGATGTACGCGGCCGCGTTCCACCCACTGTACGAGAACGTCACGAACACCAACGCGACGGCCATCTCGGAGGACAGGAGCCCCTCGGTGACCGACGCGGTCCCTTCGCTGAGCCGGCTCAGGTCGCCAAACATGAGGCCGACCACGAGTGTCACGACGATGAGCGCGATCTTGAACGCGGTCAGCGCGTCCTGGACCCACCCTCCGTGTCGAACTTGGCCCGCGTGCACCAGACTCATGCTGGCGATGAGGGCCAGCGCGGCGAGCTTCGCATCGACGGCCGGCCAGGCGCTGTGAAGATAGTCGCCGAACGCGAGCGCGGAGGCGGCGATCGGGGCAGCGAACCCCACGACAAACGACACCACGCCGGCCATGAAGCCGATCGCCGGGTGGTAGATTTCGGACAGCAGGTGGTATTCGCCGCCGTTCTCGGGCAGCGCGGCCACGAGCTCGGCGTAGCTGAGCGCGCCGGCCCCTGCGAGCACGCCCCCGATCGCCCATGCCAGCAGCACCGCCGGCGCCGAGTGGAGATCAGCGAGCAAAAACCCGCTCGTGCTGAACACCCCCGTCCCGACCATGGAGGCGACCACGAGGAACGTGGCGGTCCGTCCGGAGAGCGCGCGCTGCGTCACGCGCGAGGCCGGAGCGCCGACATGGCCGCGCGGAGGCCCTCCACGATCGACGCCTCACTCTCACCCTCGAGCCGGTAGCCGCCACTGGGACGCCCCTCCTTCATCTCCAACCAGAGGTGCGCGCGCGCTCCGGAGGCAGCCTCGAGGCAGAGCTCCGCGCGGTGGGGGCTTGTCGAGAGACCCGTCCAGGTCAGGTCCCCGAACGGGGCTGACGCGCGCAGTCGCCCGAGCGCCGCCGCGATGCTCGGCGAGGGGGGATGGGTGAACTCGGGCCCCAGCGGATGCACGACCGCGTCAAAGGAGCCGAGCGCTTTCGACAGCTCTCCGAGGGCTTCTTCGGTGGGCGCGCCGCTGACATGATGGACCCCGAAGCGTGTGTATCGCGCGATGGCGCCCTCGCGCTGAGGATCGCTGTCCAGCTCGAGGCGCGCGCCGTCCGCGAGCAGCGTAACGCGTCGGTCACCGAGCGGACGGATTCGCCAATGGGCGAGCTCGCGCAGCGCGGGCGCCATCCACAACGCGATCATCCGCCCTTCGGGATCGGCGGCGCGGAGGTCCTCGGCCGAGAGCGCGCGGAGCTCTCCGTCGCCGTGGAACCCCAGGTAGGTCTCGAACACGCCCGAGCACCGCGGTCGCATCACGCATCCTTGGCACGCCGGCGGGTGCACCTTGTCGCGTCGCTTCACCAGGTACTTGTCCCAGGCCGGGCTCAGCTCGTCCTTGTGGTCGATCGCGATGGTCTCGGTGCGGTTGCCGTCGTGGTGGATCCACGGGGTCAGCGCCGGGGCGATGCAGAAGGGGAGGTTTCCGAGGTTGACGTCGAAGCCCTCCGGAAGGCTCCGAACCATGGCGGTCATGGGCGCTGCCAATCCGGACAGCCGAGGCATTGTCGCGCGCAGCTCGTCGGGCGTGCGCCGTCCCGCGTCGAGGGGGCGCATGAGGTCGAGGTGCAGCTGCTTCACGTCGTGTCGCGACACGAGCCGACCGAACTCGGCGATGTCCTCGTAGTTGGACGTCACCACGCACATGTTCACCGTGGCCCGCTGTCCGCGGGTGGCCAGATTCTCCAGCGTGCGCACGATCCGGCCAAACGACCCTGGCTTCTTGGTCGTCCGCTCGTGACTCTCCTCGGTGGCGCCCTGAATGCTGATCCTCCAAGTGAAGTGGCCACCGGTCGCCAGCACCTCGTCCAGGAACCCGAGGCGTGCGGTCTTCACGCCGTTGGTGAAGATGACGATCTCCTCGAAACCCAGGCGGACCGTTTCACGCACGATATCGATGAAACCCGGCTGAAGCGTCGGTTCGCCGCCCAAGAGTGTCACCTTGTGGTGACCCGCCTCACGCGCCAGTCGCAAGCGATCGAGGACCGGACGGATCGCCATCGGTCCCGCGTCGCCGTCCGCCGTGCGCTGTCCGCTGACGCAGAAGACGCAGCGGTTGTTGCACATATGACCGAGCTGGATCTCGATCTGTCGGTCCGGCTCCACGGCTCTAGGTTACCACTCGGTTCCGATGTTCGAGGCGGAAGTCGCCATCACAGAGCGCGCCGACGGAGGCTCGAACGGTGAATCTGCGATGCCTGCGTCGACCATCCAGATATTGAAAATCGTTGCATTACGGGCGGGTTCGTGCAATGTGTCGGCCGCTCTGCGGGGGCTCCAGATCAGGGGTTTGTCCGCGGGGGGGACCTGTCCGCGAGACGTCGGACGACGTAGCGCGACCTGCTCGGGAGAGAGAGCGATGGCGAAGACCCGTCGGAGCGGCAAGTCCGCCGCCAAGAAGAAGGCCTCTGCCAAAAAGAGAGCGCCCGCGAAGAAGGCCGCCAAGAAGAAGGCGCCTTCGAAGGCCGCCAAGAAGAAGGCGCCCGCGAAG
>JBGCFC010000124.1:0-20232 GCA_045106715.1 Sandaracinaceae bacterium | reverse complement strand
CCTTGGAGAAGAACCCGACGGCCTTGCCGACCCGGCGCACCTCGGCCTCGAGTTCCTCTTCGCCGATGAACGGGTCGAGGGTAAACGTGGGCGCGAACTGCCGGACGGCGGCCACGAGGATGCGCTCCATCGTCGCGTCGTCGACGTGATCGAGGGGATGCAACCCCTGGCTCAGGAGCACGAGTGGCCGGGCGAGGTGGAACGCGAGCGCCGGCTCGCTCGCGCGCTCGACGTGCGCGGGCACGAGCAGCGCAGGAGGGCTGCCCGCCAGGATGTAGCTCCGCGCGAGCTTGGTGCGGCCGTCGACGATGTAGAGATCGAACTCGGGAACGCCGAAGACCCGCCCGATGCGGTCGGCCACGTTGCGGACCGGATGGAGATCCCCCACCCGGATGCGGTCGCGCTTCGAGACCCCCCATCGGTCGTGGTCGATACCCTCGATCTTCGTGATGATCTCGAGCAGCGCCGGCAGGAACGCGGCGGTGCTGTCGTCGAGCGGCCCGCCGTCCTGGAGCTGCGAGAGCCCGACCTTGCCGAGCATGCCTGCGGGCGCGGCGGCCACACGCGGTTGACGGTCGACCACACGCTGCTGCTCAGCGGGGCTGGCTTGGCCGAGCGCGACCAGCGGCGCGAGGACCGACGCGGCGTCCGGCTCTCTTCGCTCCTGCGCGATCTCCGCGAACGCGCGCCAGGCGCCCACCTCGAGCACGTCGATGTCGACCACGCGTCGCAGCTCGGCCAGCGCGCGGTCCGTCTCCCCAGCCTTGCGGAGCTCCCTCACGAGCGCCAGCGCGATGGACGCGTCCTTCGGCACCGTGCGCGTGCCTTCAGACAGCACGCTGATGGCCCTCGCGGGGTCGCTGGCCTCGCCGAAGACGCGCGCCAGCTCCCGATACGTCGCCGCCACGTCCCCGCGCCCCCGCCGCGCGCGATCCAGGTATTCCAGCAGCGCTTGGGTGTACGGCTCGAACTGCGCGTGGGCGGGCTGCGTCTGCACGAGGCCCCGATACAGCCGAGCAGCGGAACCTCGCGGCCCCTGAATGCCGATCGCCGAGAGCGCCGCGGTGGCGGCGGCCGCCGGCTCGCCTCGCACATTCTCGAGCTCGGCCATCTCGGCCAGCGCCGCCGCGCGCTCCTTGTCCTTCTCGGCGACGTCGAGCAGCGAGCGCACCAGATGCAGTGCCTGGTCCACGTTCCCGGAGAGCCGCTCGAGCCGCGCGAGGGACGTCAGCGCCACCGCGTCATGAGCCGAGAGCGCGAGCACGGCGCGCAACGTCTCTTTGGCCTTGTCCGGCTCGCGCAGATCGCGCTCCTGGATCTTCGCCAGACGCAGGTAGAGCTGGATCTTGGTGCGTCCCGACGCCGTCTCGAGACCGCGCTCGATGGCCGCTACGGCCTCCACCCACTGCTCGTTGCGCTCGAGGTAGTCGGCCAGACGGTCGTGCGCGACTTCGTGATGCGGGCGCACGCCGATCGCACGCCGCGCTGCCGCCACCGCCGCCGGGAGATCGTGCCGGAGGTCCGCCTGGAGCTGGGCCACACACAGATGAAGGATGCACCCGCGGTCCGGGTCGGTCGCCCCGTGTGCCGCCTGCGTCAGCACCTCGATCATGCGTGGCGCACGCTCAGCGTGCATCATGGTCATCATGACGCCCATCGCCGCTTCGGGGTGGTCGGGCGCCAACGACAGCGCCTCCTCGTAGCTGGTCGCCGCCGCCTCCTCGAGGTCGTTCTCGTATTGGATCCGCGCCGCGCTCAGCAGCAGCCGAACCGCTTGCTCGCGATCGTGTGTGACGTGCGTCTCGTACCGGGCCGCCTGCGCCATCGCGTCGGCGTCTCGCGCGGCTTTCGCCGCCCGGCTCAACCCGCGCGTCGCCGTGAGGGATCGCGAGTCGAGCGCCAGCGCCGCACGGTACGCCTCGAGCGCGCCGCGTGGATCGCGCGCCGCGAGCAGCAGCTCACCTACGCGCGTTCGGTGGTGGGCGGCGACGGTCGGGTCCGTGGCGAGGTCGGAAAGGCGCCGCTCCACGTTCAGCTCGGTGCCCATATCGCCGATGCGGCGCGCGTGCTCGTTCAGGCCTTCCAGCGCCGCCGCGTCCTCGGCCTCGACGTTCAGCACCTGGCGGAAGCCCTCCGCCGACGGCTTGGCCTCCGCGAGGGCGCGCAGCGACGCCAGTCGGCTCGCCGGGTCCTTGAGCGCCTGCGCCATGCGCTGGAACGTCGCCGAGAGCCCGCTCGGGTTGTCCGCGCGCGTGTAGATCTCCTCGACCGCAAACAGCGCGGCGGGGTGGTCCGCGCGGGCGGTGAACACCGGACGAAACGCCTCGAGCGCCTCGCCGACGCGGTTCTGCTCGCTGAGCACCAACGCCGTCCGCAGCGCCGCCTGCGTTGCGATGAAGGGGTCCTCGAGGGACGCCGTCTCCTCGCCCAGCACGCGGGCGAGACCCGACCAGTCCTGCGCGTCCGTAAGCAGCCGCGACCGGGCGTCGAGCGCGGCGCGATGGTTCGGCACCGCGGCGAGCGCCATCTCCCACGCCGCGAGGGCGCGCGGGCCGTCGCCGAGTCGCTCCTCATACAGCAGCGCCAGGTCGATGGCGGCGCGCGCACGATCCCGCGGGTCCTGCACACGCGGCACACGCGTCTCCTCGTGCGCCGCGAGGTCCGCCCACGCCTCGGTGCGCCGGAGGGTGGCCCGCAAGCGGCGGCTCGCCTCGGCGCTCTCCGGGTCGAGCTCGAGCGCCGCCCGGTAGGACGCGATGGCGGGCAGGTCCTGCGCGAGGCGGTGCTCGTAGACCTCTCCCATCCGAAGGTGCAGCCGCACGCGCTCGTCGGGCGCGGCCAGACCGAGCAACCGGTGAAGCGTGCCCAGGAGCGCGTCCCACTGGCCCGACTCCGTGCGCAGGCGCGACAGGGACTCGAGGCTCGCGCGGTGCGTCGGGGTCTCTTGGAGGATGGCTTCGAGCGCGTGGTCTGCGCCCCACGGGTCCCCGAGCGCGTCCGCCGACAGCATGGCCGCCCGGTGACGCAGCGAATCACGCCGCACTGGATCCGCGGTGAGGTCCGACTCGGCGCGGAGGGCCTCGACCACACGCTCCGGTCGGCCCGCGCGCTCCGCCGCGCGTCCGATGGCGTGGAGCGCGCGCAAATCGGTCGGGTCCATGGCCAGCACACGCTCGTACGCGCCGAGCGCCGCGCGCGGGTCGTCGAGGTGGTCTTCGAGCACCGCGCCCATGCGGAACAGCCACGCCTTCGCCTCCGCGGGAGGCGCCGAATCGATCGCGCGCCCGTACAGCTCGACCAGCTCGTGCCAGCGTGCGGCCTCCGCGAGCAACCGGCTGAGCGCCACGAAGGACGCGTGGTGCGTGGGGTCGAGGCCGAGGGCGCGTGCGTACTGGCTCGTCGCGTCATGATGGCGTCCCAGCCGCGATTCCATGAGATGGCCCATCCGGTGGTGGATGACCGCCTGCTCTGCTGCGTCCGCGATGGCCGCCGCGCGGGTGGCCCAGACCTTCAGGACCGCGGCCTGGTCGTCCCGCGCTTCGAGAAGCGCCGCCAAGCGGGTCGCCGCCTCCCGATGGCGAGCGTCCGCCTCATGCGCGCGCCGATACCAACGGAGCGCCGCCTCGCCCTCCCCGAGCGCCTCTTCGTGCAGCCGCGCGACCCGGTGACAGAGCGTCGCGATCTCCTCGGGCTCGGTGCTCAGGTCCACCCGCCGCGCCAGCGCTTGGGCCTGTTCTCGGAAGCGGCTCGCCTTGCCGTGCACGCGTGCCAGCTCGTCGAGCAGCGACCGGTCGTTGGGCTGCGCGGTGAGCGCTTCTTCCAACGTCGCAACGGCGGCGCCATCGTCATTGAGATGGCGCTCTTGAACCCGGGCGATGTTGCACAGCAGCGCGTGCCGCGCGTCGTGGTCACCCGTGAGCTGATGCTCGCGTCGCATGGCGGAAACGAGCGCCCCCCACCGGCCCTGCGAGACGCCCAGGCGCTTGACGTGCGACAGCGCGTCGGAAGCGTGCGGGTCGGCGTCCGCCGCCGCTTCATAGTAGGCGGCGGCGTTCGCCGGGTCGCCCAGGCGGGTCTCGGTCAGGTGGGCGCGCTGCGACAGGAAGACCGACCGCACACCGGGGTCCGCCACCGCGTTGGCCATCCGGTCGAGCACCCCCGCCAGCGACTCCCACGCGCTCTCTCGGCGGTGCCCTCGCTCGAGCGCTTTGAGGTAGAGGAGGTTGCCGGGGTCGAGGTTCGCGGCCTCGTCGTACACCGCGAGGCTCGCCCCCGGCTGGCCCAGCTTGTACTCGAGCAGACGGGCTTTGGCGTAGTGAAGCTGCGCCCGGCGGGACGGGTCGCGGGTCAGTCGAATCTCCGCGTCGTACAGCCCGAGCACCTCACCGAAGCGGTGCAGCCGGGTCAGCGAGCGGCGCGCGCCTTGGACGGCGGCAGCGTGATCGGGGATGAGTCGGAGCGCCTCGGTGTAGTGCTCCGCTGCGCGGGCGTCCTCACGAAGCGGGCCCTCGAACAGGCGCCCGAGGTCGTAGTGCAGCCGGCACGCGCGCTCCCGGTCGGTTTCCTTGGCGACCTCCGCGAGACAGAAGTCACGGAAGGAGAGCAGCGCCGGATCCGCCTCGCCCTCGAGACCGCCACCGGGGGACGTGGCGTCCATCTCTTCGGTGAGCGGGGCGTGCCCGGACGCCGCGGGGGACACGGGAGCGGGAGAAGGCGTCGCCGCGACGGGCGCCGGGTTGGGGGTGGGCGCCGATGGGGCGGGCGCCGGCGTTCGAGAGGACGGCGGAGGCAGGCGCGCTGGAGGCGGTTTGGGACGCGAGCGCGGGGGCGGTGGAGGCGCAGGGGAAGTGACCTCCTCCAGGTCGTCGACCGAGAGATCTTGTGCTGCGCCAGGACGGGGGGGCTTCGGCGTCGGAGCTTCAGGCGGGTCGGCCATCGCGTGCCTCGGAGCGTACCGCGAAGCGCGCCGCCGGGGGGTGTGGATCGTGATCCCCCTCGCTATCGCCCCGTTCCGGCGTCTGTTAGCGTGCCTTCGTGCTTCCCCTACTCGTCCAGATCGTCAACAAGGAGACCCACGCCACGGTGGAGGCGGGGTTCCGCCGCTCGCCCGTCCGGCTGGGTCGAAACGCCCTCAACGACCTCGCGCTCGACGAGTCGTTCGTGTCTCAGTGGCACGGCATCATCTGGTTCGATGAGGAGGGCACCCGCTTCCTGGACCTGGGCTCCACCAACGGGACGAAACTCGACGGCAACCGTCTCGAGAAGAACACCGAGGTGGACGTCACCGCCGAGACCCATCTCGCCATCGGCCCGCTGCGGATGACCTTCGCGCGTGTCGCCATCCGCGACGATCAGGTGCTGTCGCGCCGCGCCTCGGCGTTCAATCTCGGAGGGACCACGCGCGCGCAGATGGGCGTCGGTGAAGGCGGCACCTTGGAGATCGCCTCGATGTCCGGCGCGAATGGCGCCTTCGGGGCGACGCTCGCGGAGGGCGGCGCCTCCCCGAAGCAGGCACTCATCGAGATGGCCAACCGGCAGAAGCAGCTCATCGAGCAGCTCAAGCCGCTGTACGCCGCCTTCGAAGCGGCGGAAACTTCCCTCAAGGGCGCCATGGACGCCGGCGTCAACGCCGCCCCCAACGCCGAGGAGAGGGAGGTGCGGCTGTCGCTCTTGCAAGCCCAGTTCCCCAAGGCCTTCGCGAGCGGCGGGGCCGCTTCTGCCGAGGGGTCCGGCTCCCTGCTCGAACGGTTGGCGCCGGGGGCCGAACAGACCTGGAGCGAACCGGAGGCCGCCGTCGAGCGGGTCGGCGCCGTGCTCGAGGCGTTCGCGTCCGCGTACGTGGACCTTCAGGACGGCCAGAAGCAGGTGCGCGGCGACCTGGGACTGGAGACGCAAGCCGATCCCAGCGGGCTGCCTCGCTTCTCGGACTCACGCGAGCTGCTCCGCTACCTGCTGGACGGCCAGTCCGACGCGATGCTGCGCCTCGATGAGCTCGCTCGCTCGTTCGCCGACCTGGCTGTCCATCAGCTCGGGATGGTTGCGGGCAGCGTCGAGGGCGCGCTCTCGGTCCGACAGCAAGTCTCGCCGCAAGCCATCGGGGCCGTGACACCGGGCGCCATCGTCAAGACCGGGATGGGGCTCGGCGACTTCGTCTGGCCTTCTCGGCCGCCGGCCACTACTACCGCTTCGCGGCCAAGCACCTCGAGCTGAGCACCGGCCAGCGCTTCACCAAGCACCTGTTCGGCTCCGCATTCAGCCGCGCCTACGCCCGCGTCACCGGACGGTAGGCGTGCATTCCAAAGGCCGGGCGCCCGTGCACGCCCAACGCGATCCCGACCCGTCGGGACAGTGTCCTATATCGAGATCGACCCCTTGCGGAAATCACTGGCGCGCAGATGCGCGTTGATGAGCACGGGCTTGCCGGACTTGGCGATGGCCTTGGCCTCGTCGAGCACCTCGTCCACCTTCGCCGGGTCGGTCAGCAGAAGCCCCTTGCCGCCGTAGCCCTCGGCAACGTCGTGGTAGGGCGTCTTCTCGAGAACGGTCGCGACGTCGTCGCCCAGGATGGTCTTCTGGTCGCGCGCGATCTGCGCCCATGACGCGTCCGTTCCGACCACGGCGATGGGTGCCAGCCCGTGGCGCGCGCAGGTGTCGAACTCCGCCAAGCTGTACGCCGAGGAGCCGTCTCCCCAGATGAGCCAGACCTCCGCGTCGGGCCGCACACACGCCGCCCCCACCGCGAACCCGCCGCCCACACCGAGGGTGCCGAAGACACCTGGGTCGAGCCATGAGAGGGGCCCGCGCGGCTTGAGGATGTAGGCGCCGGTGGCCACGAAGTCACCACCGTCTGCGACGATGACCGAGTCGTCCGCCATCTTGGCTTCGATGCGCTGGAACAGGTGCACCGGGTTGATCAGCTCGCCCTCCGCGGTGCCGCCCGCCGCGATGTCGGCGTCGCGTTTGTCCTCACGCTCACGGATCGCCGAGAACCAGGTGTCCCAGCGGCCCTGCCCGTTCTGGCCCACCGCACTCGCGAGCCCGCGCAGGAAGTCGGCCGGATGCATCTGCACGCCGACGTCCGGGCGCCGGTTCTTGCGGATCTCCTCGAGGCTGAGGTTGGCGCTGACAAGCGTGGCTTTGCCGAACCCGCGGCCGTACTTGAGTCGGAAATCATTGGGGAAGCCAGCCACGATGACCAGATCGGCCTCCTTGAGCGCGGCGCTTCGCTTGTGCCGGAACTGGATCTGGCTCTTGTCGCCCAACAGACCGCGCGCCGCGCCGCCCAGCCACGACGGCATGCCCAAGGTCTCCACGGCGCGGGCCAAACTCGCCGGGTCGTGACAGCTCACCATCGTCTGGTTGCCGACCACCAAGGCGGGGCGCTCCGCGGCGCGGATCATGCCCGCGACCTTCTCGATCTGCGACTGCACGTCGCGGCGGCTCGGCAGCGTCACCTTGGGGAGCGAGACGTCGACGTACGGAGCGTGGAACTGCTTGTAGAGGTGCCCCTTCAGATAGAGACCGAGCGCCTTCCCGCCGAGCGACGTGGCCTTGTCCGCGCCCGTCTCGGACATGTACCAGCCCTCCACGACCGACTCCGGGTAGAGCACGTCCACCGGGATTTCGACGAAGACTGGCCCTGGCACGCCCTCCTGCGCGATCTCGAGCGCCTTCTGCACCGTCGGCCCGAGGCTCGGCACGGTGTTGCACACGAAGTGGGCTTTGACGGCCGACTGCACCAGCGACGTCTGGTCGATGTCCTGCAGCGCGCCGCGTCCACGCAAGATGGTGGCGGTCGCCCCCCCGAAGAGCAGCATGGGGGTCTGGGCCATCTGGGCGTTCTTCAGCGCCGTCAGCGCGTTGGTCACCCCCGGACCGGCGGTGACCGCGGCCACCCCGGGGATGCCAGTCATGCGCGCCACCGCGTCGGCCGCGAACACGGCGCTCGCCTCGTGCCGGACGTCGACGATTCGAATCCCGCGCGCCTTGGCGCCGGTCAGGATCGGCGAGATGTGCCCACCACAGAGCGTGAACATCATCCCGATGCCGTGCCGCGCCAGCACCTCCCCGATCTCGTCTCCACCGTGCCGATCGACCATGCGTTTCGCCTCCTCGTGACGGCGACCCGGTATGGCACTTCGAAGGCGCCCGACCGCTCCCGCCGACCGTCGATATCGCATGCGTGGACCACGATGGGAAGCGCCCGGCGCCCTCGAGGGACGAGGTGAGCACGTGTTCTCGGACGGCGATATGCTCCGCGCCGTGCCCTCCATCGAACAGCGGATCGGAACCACGATCGGCGCGTACGTCGTCGAAGGCCCGCTGGGCCAGGGGGGCTTCGGCGAGGTGGTGCTCGCCCGCCACCAGCGACTCCAGCGTCAGGTTGCGCTGAAGCTCCTCAAGCCCGACGCCGGATCCACGCGCTTCCTCCGAGAAGCGCAGCTGCTCGCCCAGCTCGAGCACCCGAACATCGTGCAGGTGTACGACTTCGGCGAGGCGGACGCGCAGCTGTTCATGGCGCTCGAGCTCATCCGGGGCGAGACGCTGCTCCACCGGCTTCGCACCCAGGGCGCGCTCCCACCGGCCGAGGCGGCATGGATCCTCGACGGCGTGCTCGCCGCGCTCGCGCACGCCCATCAGCACGGTGTCCTGCACCGCGACGTCAAGCCGGCCAACATCCTCCTCGAGCAGCGAGAGCAGGAGGTCGGGGTCAAGCTGGTCGACTTCGGGATCAGCCAAGGGGAGCACCAGCCGCGCCTGACGCAGACGGGGGACCTCGTGGGCACACCTCGCTATCTGGCGCCCGAGCTCCTCGACGGTGCCGCGCCGGACGCCACGGCGGATGTGTGGGCGGCGGGCATCGTGCTCCACGAATGTTTGAACGGCCGCCCCGCGTACAACGTCCCCGGCATGGAGGTCCTGTTCGCCGTTTCTCAGGGGCCGCCCGAATCCCTCCGCGGCAAGGGCCTCAACGGACGACTTCTCGATGTCTTGGAGACCGCGCTCTCGCCCAAGTCGTCTCGGTTTCAGTCGGCCCAAGCGTTTCGGACGGCGCTCTCGGAGGCGACCCGCGCGGCCCCCGTAAAGAGGACCACACGCGTCCAGCTCGTCGCGGGCGGCGAGGGAGAGAGCGCATCTCTCCGGGTCCCGCAGCTCGCGCCCCCGCAGCTTGCCCCCCCGGCGCTCGCCTCGATCCCGCAGACGCCCGTGTCCTTCGCGCCGCCCGCGCACGCTTCCATTCCGGCGACGCCCCAAAGCCCGACCCGCCCAAGCTCGGTGCACCCTGGCGCGACCTCGTTTCCGCCCCCTGCTGCGCCGACGCGACGACGCATCACGCCCCTCGTGCTGGGCCTCCTCGCGGTCGGCTTGCTCGGCCTCGTCGGGCTGGCTGGAGTCGGTGCGATCTGGGCCGACCGGACATTCCTCCGTGAGCCCGACGCGACGTCGTCGACCCCACCGGCTCCTCCTCCTGCGCCCGAGCTCCCCCCGGTGGCCGCTGCCGGGCCCGTGATGGAGCCGATGCAGCCGGGTGCCGTCGATCCGGCGCCCGTGGTCGCGGCAGACTCCCCCGAGGCCCCTGCCCACACCAACGTCCCGCAGCCGGAGCCCGCAGCCGAACCGCCGCGTCGGCCGCGGCCGCCAAGACCGCAGCGTGCGCAGCCCTCCTCGCAGCGCGGGGGGCCGTCGCGGGCGCAGTCGACCCATGGGAACGTCACCGTGATGTGTCGACGCACCGAGGGCGCCCCGGACGTGCGACTGGCCACGCGCCGGATGGCGCGCGAAGACTGGCCTTCGTGTTTTAGGCGTTTTCAAGACACCTCCTCCGGCCTCCGCGTGCGCCTCCGCGGCGGAGCCGCGTCGTTCCACAACCAGGTTCCCGGCCACTGCTACGTCTCCGCGCTGAATCGCAGCTTCTCCGGAGTGAACGCAGGAACGGGAATCATGCTCTGCGACATTCGCCAGGACTCCTGACCTCGAAGCGACGGGCCCCCCTTGCTCCCGAGAGTTGCCCACGCGCCCTCCCCTCCCGCATGCTCGATGGCATGGCGAAAGCCGCTCGAGTGCCCGTCGAGGTCGCGGGGGAGACCGTCTCGGTGTCCAGTCCGGACAAGGTGATGTTCCCCGAAGCGGGGATCACGAAGATCGAGCTGGTCCGGTACTACGCCGAGGTGGCCGTCGGCGCGCTGCGCGGTGCCGGAGACCGGCCGAACGTGATGAAGCGCTTTCCGAAGGGGGTCGCCGAGGACTTCTTCTTCCAGAAGCGCGCACCCAAGTCGCGCCCTTCGTTTCTGGACACCGTGACCCTGCGTTTCCCGTCGGGGAGGAGCGCGGAAGAGGTCGTGCCGCGCAGCCCCGCGGGCATCGTCTGGCTCGCGCACATGGGCTGCGTCGACCTGAACCCACACCCCGTCCGTGCCGACGACCTGGAGCACCCGGACGAGCTTCGCATCGACCTCGATCCGGTGCCGGGCGTGGAGTGGCCGCAGATCGTGGAGGTCGCGGGCGTGGTGCGGGAGTCCCTCGACGCGCTGGGTCTGGTCGGCTGGCCCAAGACCTCGGGCTCCCGCGGCGTTCACGTCAACGTGCGCATCGCGCGGGAATGGGGCTTCGACGAGGTCCGTCGCGCGGCCCTGACGATCGCGCGCGACGTGGAGCAGCGCGCGCCCACGCTCGCGACGAGCAAGTGGTGGAAGGAGGAACGACACGGCGTCTTCCTCGACTACAACCAGAACGCCAAGGACCGCACGGTGGCGAGCGCCTACTCGGTCCGCCCGACCCCGGACGCGCGCGTGTCGACGCCCGTCACGTGGGAGGAGCTAGGGGAGTGCGACCCGCGCGACTTCACGCTCCGTACGGTGCCGGCGCGCTTCGCTGCGCTCGGGGATCCGCACGCGGACATCGATGAAGAGGCCTGCCGCCTCGACGCGGTGCTCGCGCTGGCGGACCGCCACGAATCGGACGGGCACAAGGACGCACCCTGGCCGCCGCACTACAAGAAGCGGCCCGACGAACCCGACCGCGTCGCACCGTCCCGCGCCAAAGGCCGACGTGTCCCGAAGCACCCGCTCATCGTGATCGGCAAGGCCGCGAAGAAGCAGGACGCGCTCGACGGGCTCGAGCGATGGAAGGCCCGGCACCCCGACGCCGCCGCATGCCTGGAGCCGGCGGACGTGATGGTCGACGCCATGCGCGGGCGGTACACGACGTGGACCCGCGTTCGGCTGAACCTCCGGCATGTCCCCGAGGACCAGCGCCCGGCGGAGGTCGCCCCCGACCCCGACTACAACCCGTGGACTGACTGAGCGGTCACCGCCCGAAGATGGCGGCGAGTTCGTACGGCGGCACCACCTCAATCTGGGTGAAGTCGCAGTCCTCGGCGGGCTTGTCCTCGCGCCAGCGCAGGAACGTCGCCGTGTGGCGGAACCGGCCGCCCTCCATGTGGCCAAACTTCACCTCGCACACACGCGTCGGGCGGAGCGGCACCCAGGAAAGGTCCTTGCCCGCGCTCCACCGGCTCTGCATGCCGGGCTGCCGCGCGTCGGCCTTGGCCCAGTCGCCCCACGGATGCTCCCCGAGCGCGTCCTCGGACAGTCGCATCGGGGCCAGCTCCTCCACCATCGCGCGGCGTTTGGCCATCGTGAACGAGGACGTCACCCCGACGTGATGCAGCGCGCCGTCCGCGTCGTGCAGCCCCAGCATGAGCGAGCCCAGCAGCTCGCCGGGGCCCTTCTTGTGCCAGCGGAACCCGGCCACCACGCAGTCCGCCGTGCGCACGTGTTTGATCTTGAGCATCGCGCGCTTCTTCGGCTGGTACGTCAGGTCCTTGGCCTTGGCGATCACCCCGTCGAGGCCCGCGCCTTCGTAGCGCTCGAGCCACTGCTCGGCTTGCCTCGGGTCTTCTGTGACGGGCGTCAGATGGAGCGGCGGCGCGGCGTCCTTCAGCACCTCGGCCAGCCGTTCGCGGCGCGACGCATAGCCGAGCCCGGTCAGGTCCTCGTCGCCCAGCGCCAACACGTCGAAGAAGACGAAATCCGCCGGCGTCTCTTTCGCGAGCTTGGCGATGCGCGACTTGGCCGGATGCAGCCGGTTCTGCAGCACCCCGAAGTCGAGGCTCGCGCCCTGCGCGACGACGAGCTCCCCATCGAACACGCCAACGTCGGGCAGCTGCGCCAGCATCGGCGCCTCCAGCTCGGGGAAGTAGCGGAGCAGCGGCTTCTTCCCGCGGCTCTGTAGGTACAGCCGGTCGCCGTCCCGGAACACGAGCGTGCGAAACCCGTCCCACTTGGGCTCGAACGCGTAGCCCGCGGCCGGCACCTTCGCGCTCGTCTTGGCGAGCATCGGCTCGAGCGGGGGGCTCAGCGGGAGACGTCCGGCATCGAATTCGGCCATGGACGACACCGTATCAGGCCGCATGACTTGGTGGATCAGGCGGGAGGCAGGCTGTCTCGCGTGCGCGCCTTGAGCTCCGACGCGCGCCGAAACGGGTCGAGCCGCGGGTCCGGGTTTCGCCGGAGGTCGTCCGGGGTTCCCGTCGCGACGACCTGCCCCTCGTGCACAAAGGCCAGCCGGTCGCTGACCCCGAACGCGCTCTGCATGTTGTGGGTGACGACGACGGTGGTCACCCCTTTGTCGAGCCGCAGCGTGTTCAGCAGCCGATTGACCCGGGTCACGTTGATGGGGTCGAGCCCCTCCGTCGGCTCGTCGTAGAGCACGACCTTCGGGTGCATGGCGATGGCTCGCGCGAGCGCGACCCGCTTGCGCATGCCCCCCGAGAGCGACGCCGGCCACATCGCCTCGATGCCCGGCAGGCTCACCTGCGCGAGCGACTCCGTAACCCGCTGCCGGATGGCCGGCTCGTCCATCACGCGGTGCTCCCGGAGCGCGTACGCGACATTGTCAGCGACGGGAAGAGAGTCGAACAGCGCACCCTCCTGGAACAGCATGCCGACCTTCTTGCGGACCTCCACCCAGCCCTTCTCGTCCAGACCGTTGAGCGGCTGTCCGTCGAACGACAGCGTTCCTGCGTCGGGCTGGAGCAGCCCGATGAGGTGCTTCAACAACACGCTCTTGCCGCAGCCGGAGCGCCCGATGATCGTGAGGAACTCGCCCTCGTGGATGTCGAGGTCGACGCCGCGCAGCACCCGCTCGTCGCCGAAGCGCTTCTCGAGCCCGCGGATCTCGAAGAGCGCCACGGGGGTTCAGCCCGCCGCGCCGCGCTTGACCATCTTCGCCCACGTGTCCTTGAGTGTGATCGTCCGGTTGAACACCGGCGCGTCGGCCGTGAAGTCCTCGGAGTCCGCGACGTAGTAGCCGAGCCGCTCGAACTGCACGCGGTCGCCCGCGCTCAGCTGCCTCACGTACGGCTCGAGCTTGCAGCCGGTCTTCACCTCGCGTGAGCTCGGGTTGAGGAACTCGGTGTAGTCCCGTCCCTCATGGCCCATCGGATTCTCGTCGTCGAACAAGCGGTCGAAGATGCGCACCTCGGCGTCCACCGCGTGCGTGGCGCTGACCCAATGCAGCGTGCCCTTGACCCGGCGGCCGTCCGGCGCCCGCCCGCCCTTGGACGCGGGGTCCCAGGTGCAGCGCAGCTCGGTGACGTTGCCCTCGGCGTCTTCGATGACGTCGGTGCAGGTGATGAGCGCGGCGTAGCGCAGCCGCACTTCACGCCCGGGACCCAGCCGGAAGAACTTCTTCGGCGGGTCCTTCATGAAGTCCTTGTGCTCAATGTACAGCTCGCGCGTCAGCGGCAGGACCCGCTTGCCGAACGACTCGTCGGCGGGGTGCAGCGCGCCCTCGAGCTCGATGGTCTCGGCCTCGTCGAAGTTCTCGATGACCACCTTGAGCGGGTCGAGCACCGCCATGACGCGCGGGGTGCGCGCGTTGAGGTCCTCGCGGATCGCGTGCTCGAACAACCCCACGTCGACGACCGAGTCCCGCTTGCTCACCCCGACGCGCTCGCAGAAGGCGCGGATGGCCTCCGGCGTGATGCCACGGCGCCGCATGCCCGAGAGCGTCGGCATGCGCGGGTCGTCCCAGCCGTCCACGTGGCCCTCCTCGATGAGCCGGAGCAGCCGGCGCTTGCTGAGCGTCGTGTAGCTCAGGTTGAGGCGCGCGAACTCGGTCTGCTTGGGCGGGTCGGCGACCGGCAGCTGTGCGAGGAACCAATCGTAGAGGGCGCGGTGGTTCTTGAACTCGAGGCTGCAGTTGGAGTGCGTGACCCCTTCGATGGCGTCGCTCTGCCCGTGGGCCCAGTCGTACATCGGGTAAATGCACCAGGCGTCTCCCGTCCGGTGATGCGTCGCCTTCCGAATGCGGTACATCAGGGGGTCCCGGAGCTTCAGGTCCGTCGACTGCATGTCGATCTTGGCCCGCAGCACAGCGGCGCCCTCCTCGATCTCGCCGGCGCGCATCTTCTCGAGCAAAGCGAGGTTCTCCTCGACCGGACGATCCCGGTGCGGGCTGTCGACCCCGGGGCGATGGAAGTCCCCGCGGTTGTCGCGGATCGCCTCGGGCGTCTGCTCGTCGACGTACGCCTTGCCCGCCTCGACGAGCGTCTTGGCCCAGGCGTACAGCTGCTCGAAGTAGTCGCTCGTGAAGTGAAGGTTCTCGCCCCAGTCGAAGCCGAGCCAGCGCACGTCCCGCTGGATCGCGTCGACGAACTCCGTGTCCTCCGTCTCCGGGTTCGTGTCGTCGAAGCGGAGATGGCAGCGGCCGCCGAACTCCTCTGCGAGCCCGAAGTTCACCGTGATGGCCTTGGCGTGCCCGATGTGCAGGTAGCCGTTCGGCTCGGGCGGAAAGCGCGTCACGACCTCGGTCCGCGTGCCGTCCTCCAGCTCGCTCGCGACCATGTCGCGGACGAAGTTGCCGGGGCCGTCGTCGGGCTTCTCTTCGTTGGATGCGGTCACCGCCCGACCGTATTCGGGCGCCCCCACCGGGGCAAGCGAAGCCGGCTTCCGTACGCCTCCGCGGCACCGGGCCCGTGCCAGGATTGACCGCTGCCCCCGCATACGAAGTGCCCCGCGTGAATGCGCAATTCGAGCCCGTCGCTTGTCCTCGGGACCCGGGTCGACAACGCTAGGCGCATGCGTGACTTCCACCGGGCTCTCGCCGTGCTCTCGTGCCTCGGGATCTGGAGCGTGCTCGGTGGCTGCGGCGCCAAGACGGGGCTCGAGATCCCGGACGCCTCAGAGCCGTTCGACGCGGGGATGGATGCGGGACCCGACGCGGGACCCGACGCCGGTCCCCCGGACGCGGGCATGTGCATCCCCACCGAGATCGCGCTCGACCCGCGCGGCGCCCAGCTGATGTTCGTGGTCGACCGGTCGAACTCCATGGACAGCACGCTCGACGGCCAAGACCGCATGCCGGGCGACCCGCGGCCCTCGCGCTGGGAGATCCTCGCCGACAGCCTCCAGTCCGTCCTGCTGCCGGCGGACCCCCTCATCGAGGTCGGCGCCAAGTTCTACCCGGCGGGGCTCATGGGCATGAACACGGCCGAGGCCGCCTGCCGCGTCGAAGAGGGCATCGATCTGCGACCGCTCCCGGGCAACGAGACCCGGTTCCTCGACTTCTTCACCAGCACCGAACCCGACGGCGGCACGCCCACCGCGGTCGCGCTGCAGAACGTGGCGTCGTTCTTTGCGATGAACCCCGCGTTTGTGCCGCGCTTCGTCGTGCTGGCGACCGACGGGGGACCGAACTGCAACCCCGACCCGCCCGTCCCGCCTGGCCTGTGCGTCTGCACGGGCGTGCCGGCGACGTGCGCCGACCCGATGGTCCCGCTCGAGTTCCGACAGTCCAACTGCCTCGACTCGGAGCGCACCTTCGACGTGGTGCGTGAACTCTTCGAGGAGCTCGGCGTGCCCGTCTACATCATCGGCATCGACGACCCGAGCCGGCCCGATCTCGCGGACGTGCTGGACGAAGTGGCCGTGCTCGGCGGGCGCCCGCGTGACGCCGCGATGGGCCGCCGGTTCTACAGTGTCGCCGACCCCGTCGACCTCGAGAACGCGCTCACGACGATCACCGACTCGATTCGGCTCTGCGCCTTCACCCCCACGCCGCGTCCGCCCAGCGACGCGGAGTTGGATGTCTTGATCGACGGCCTGTCGGTGCCGCGCGACGCCGCCCGGTCCGAGGGCTGGGACTTCACGCGCGGCGACCGCGGCGAGCTGACCTTCTTCGGAGGCGCGTGCGACCGCATCGCGGGCGGCGGCGTCGTCACCGTCGAGCAGACCTGCCCGCCGGAGTGATCCGCATGCAGGGTTGCATTCGTTCACGCCCGCTCGCGGCGACGGCGGCGCTGTTGCTGCTGGCGGGCTGCGGCGCCAAGACGGGGCTGGAGTTGGCGGCAGAGGACGGCGGGTTCGACGCGGGCCAGGACGCCGGGATGGACGCGGGACCGGACGCGGGCCCCGACGCCGGACCGCCGGACAGCGGGCCCGACGCGCCCGTCTGCATGCCGGGCAACATCCGCCTGGAGCGCAGCCTCGTCGAGGTCGTCTTCGTCGTGGACCGCTCAGGCTCGATGCGCGCGAACTTCGAGGGCCTGACCCCGATCGGCGCGGAGCTGTCCCGCTGGGAGTTGCTCGAGATCTCGATGGCCGACGCGCTCGAAGCGTTCGACGACTCGGTGAGCGTGGGCGCCAAGTTCTTCCCGTCGCGCTCGGACCGCGTGACTCCGGATTCTTGCGCGGTGTTCGACGGGCTGGACGTGCCCATCGGCCCGAGCCGGGCGGACGCGGTGGTCTCTCAGTTCGCTCAGTGGAACCCCGCGGGCGGAACCCCGGTCGGGCCCGCCGCGCAGCAGGCGCTGGATTCGCTGCTGGCCCGCGCCGAAGACAACACCGCGCAGTTCATCATCGTCGCGACCGACGGCGCGCCCACCTGTGGCGACGACCCCGTCGCGGCCATGCTCTCCGTCGTCCAAGAGGCGCACGAAGTGCACTCGGTGGACGTCTTCGTGGTGGGGATCGCGAGCACCGCGCCGGAGGTGGCGCTCCTCGACACGCTCGCGGTGAGCGGCGGGAGGCCGCGCCCCGAGACCGAAGAGACGCGCTTCTACGACGCCCGCAACCCAGACCTGCTCGGGGACCTGCTGGGCGAGATCACCTCCGACCTCGCGCAGTGCGTGTTCGCGGTGCCCTTTCCGCCCGACGAGGACGACACCGTCGAGGTGCAGATCCGCGGCGCCACCGTGCCGCGAGACGAGAGCCGCACCAACGGCTGGGACTGGACGAGCGAAGCGCGCGGTCAGCTCAGCCTCTTCGGAGAACCGTGCGTCGCGGCCCAGGGCGGCACCGCGGTCCGGGCCATCATCACGTGCGGCGAGTAGACCTCTCGGCGCCCGATGTCGCCGTCATCGGCTGCGGGACGGCCGGCGCTGCAGCCGCGCTGTACCTCGCCCGCGCGGGCCATCGCGTCACCGTGTATGAAGCCGTCGCGCACCCGAGCGCCGTCGGCGCGGGAATCATGCTGCAGCCAACGGGGCTCTCCGTGCTGGACGAGCTGGGTTTGTTCGACGTCATCGCGCGACGCGGACACCGCGTGCACACGCTGGATTGCCGCACGCGTGGGGGCCGTCGCGTGATCGATTTGGCGTACGCCGACGTCGACGAGGACGCCTATGGCCTGGGCCTCCACCGCGGCGTCTTGTTCGCGGCGTTGTTCGAGGCCGTGAAGAACGAGCCCGAGGTGCAGCTCCGCTGCGGTGTCCCCGTCGACGCGTTCGAGCGCGCGCCGCGCCGCACCGGCAAGTTCATCGTCGACACGGACGGCGCGCGCCATGGCCCGCACGACCTGGTGGTGGTGGCGGACGGCGCGCGCTCCGATCTGCGCGACGACACGGCCATCACGGCCCACGCCACCGAATACGGATGGGGCGCGCTCTGGTTCATCGGCGACGACACCGAGCGCGCGTTCGACGGAGTGCTGGCCCAGACCGTGCACGGCACCGAACAGCTCGTGGGCCTGTTGCCGTGTGGACTGGGCCCCGACGGCGACACCCCGCAGGTGAGCCTTTTCTGGAGTCTGCGTCGCGACCGGCTCGAGGCGCACCGACAACGCGGCCTCGATGCGTGGAAGGATGAGGTGCGCGGGCTCGACCCCCGGAGCGAGGCGCTGCTGGCGCAGATTCATGACCCGGACCAGGTCCTCTACGCCCGTTACTTCGACGTCGAGCTGAGCCCTTGGCACACGCGGGACGTCGTCTATCTGGGGGACGCCGCCCACGCGACAAGCCCGCAGCTCGGCCAGGGCGCGAACCTCGCGCTCATGGACGCCCGCGCGCTCCGGGACGCCCTCACCGACATGCCGACCCTCGCGGCCGGTTTGGCCCGCTACTCCGACCAACGACGCGCGCACCTCGCCTATTACCAGTGGGCTACGCGCATGCTGACGCCGTTCTTCCAGTCCGACCACGCGGTGCTCGGCTGGGCACGCGATCTGTTCATGGGCCCCGCCTGCCGGCTGCCCTACGTCCGCCGCCGCATGGTGCAGACGATGTGCGGGGTCGAGCGCGGCATCCTGGGCACCGCGCCGATGCCGATGCCCAATGTGCCGCCCTGCCCGCCGTCGGCCGTGGCAGACTCCGGCGCGTGACCCTCCGAGTGAGCAGCGCGTTCGACGGCGGCAACGCCGAGATCGTCGAGATCGAAGACTCCGGCGCCATCCGCTTGCGGATCCGAAAGGACGTGGGCGACCGCTTCTTCCAGTGGTTCTGCTTCCGCGTCAGCGGTGCGCGCGGGGTCCCGTTGACCATCACGCTCGAGAACGCAAACGAGGCCAGCTACGAGCAGGGCTTCGTCGACTACAACGCGGTCGTGTCCAGCGACCTCGAGCGATGGACGCGCGTGCCGAGCGAGCTGACCTCCGAGGGGCTCGTCATCCGTCACACCGGCAACGCCGACGTGCTGACCTTCGGCTACTTCGCCCCGTTCTCGATGGCCCAGCACCACGCGCTTCTCTCCCGGTGCGCCTCGGACCGGCGCGTGACCCTCGAGACGCTCGGCCACACGCTCGACGGCCAGCCGCTCGACCTCGTACGGGTGGGCACGGGGCCACGTCCGTTCTGGGCGATCGCGCGCCAGCACCCGGGCGAGACGATGGCCGAGTACTGGATGGAGGGTTTCCTCGGGCGGCTCCTGGACCGCCACGACCCCGTCTCGCGCAAACTGCTCGAAGACGCGTGTTTTTACGTGGTGCCCAACATGAACCCCGACGGCAGCCGCCGCGGACATCTCCGCACCAACGCGTCCGGCGCGAACCTGAACCGGGAGTGGCTGGAGCCCTCCATGGACCGAAGCCCCGAGGTCTTTCTCGTCCGGGAGCGCATGCAGGAGACCGGCGTCCAGCTCTGCTACGACGTGCACGGCGACGAGGGCCTTCCTTACGTGTTCCTCGCGGGCTCGGACGGGATCCCCTCGCTGTCGCAGGCCCAGGTCGAACAGCTCGCCGCGCTCCGCGCCAGCCTCACCGCGCTCACCCCGGACTTTCAGACCGAGCGCGGCTACCCGCCGGCGCGCCCCGGGCAGGCGAACCTCTCCATGTGCACCAACTGGGTCGCCGAGACGTTCTCGTGCCTCGCGGTCACGCTCGAGATGCCGTTTAAGGACGCCGCGAATCATCCCCTTCCGGAGACCGGCTGGTCACCGGAACGAAGCCGGCACCTGGGGCGTGCGTTTGTCGACGCGACCCGTGCGCTCGTTCCGTCCATCGCCGCTCGCTGAGCAGCCGGGGCGATCCCCGACCGTGCAGGCGCATTCATGGTGGTAGCCTCCCGGGATGGGGGAGGCCATCGAGCTCCGGACCAGGAACGCGGACTCCGCCGGCGCGGTGGAGGAGCTCGCGCCGTTCGCCGAGGAGGGCGCCCTTCGACTGCCTAGCGATCATCCCATCGCGGACGGCGAGTGGGTGCGCTTCGAGGTGCAGCTCGCCGACGGGACGCCGTTCCTGGAGGGGCTCGGCCGCGCCGAAGGCACGGTGGCGGGGCGGATCCGGCTCTCGATGCTTCAGTTCGACACCCGCAACGAGATCCTGTTCGAGCGCATCTTGCTGGCCGGAAACCCCGAGAACGCGACCGGCACGATCGACTTGAACACGCTCGAGGCCCTCGCCCAGGTCCGGGAGCCGCCGACCCCCGTGCCGCCCCCAACCCGAGCCGCCGCCCCGCCGCTCCCCCGGCCGCCGGCGGTCCCTTCCGCCAAGCCGCCGCCGCTGACGCCGCGCGCGGTC
>JBGCFC010000123.1:0-17060 GCA_045106715.1 Sandaracinaceae bacterium | reverse complement strand
CCCGGTCAACCTCTTCACCCGGGACCGGCTCGCCCTCGAAAAAAGTGGCGAGGGACATCAACGGGATGCCGAGGGCGAGCCCATCAAGCAGCCTGCGTGAATACCCGACCGAGAGCCTCAGATGGCCTGCGCGCTAACACTGTGCGCTTGGCCTCATGGCCGTCGCGCGTTGGCGAGTTCATCGCCGTATGAGTTCACCCCTGGGGCGTGCTCAGCTTCACAGCCCCAAGAGCTCACGCGCCTCATCCGGCGACGCGACGCTCCGCCCCGTATTCTCAGCGCACTTCGCCAGCGCCTCGATGAGCTGCCCGTTTCCGGTCGTGCGCTCGCCGCTCGGTAGATAGAACGTATCCTCCACGCCCGTTCGCAGCATGCCGCCCAGCTCGGCCGCGCGCTGATGGGTCGCCCAGATCTCCTGGCGTCCGATCAGCGTGCACTGCCAGTGCGAGCCCTCGTTTTTGTAGCGAAGCAGGAGCTCGAGCAGATCGTTGTCGACGGGCATGCCAGAGGCCACGCCCATCACGAAGTTGTACTGGGCCTTCTCCGTCATTCCCGCCCCGACGTAGAGCCCAACCGAGCGAACGATGCCCACGTCGAAGCACTCGAACTCGGGGCGCGAACTCGTCTCGGCCATCGCGTCCAGCATGGCCTTGACCTTGTCGACCGGGTTGTCGAACAGCATCGGAGGCCACGCCCACTGCCCGTTGGAGCGCAGCTTCAGGTAGTTCAGACTGCCCGCGTTGCACGCCGCGATCTCCGGACGCAACGCCTTCATGCAGTCGATCGGCCCCGACACGTCCGGGCCCACCACACCGGTCGTCTGGTTGATGATCACGCCAGGGCACGACTCCCGAATCGCGTCGGCGCAGGCCTTCGCCACGTCGGGTTCCCACGTCGGGAAGTGGCCCATCCCGTCGGCCTGCTGGCGGAAGTGGATGTGCATGATCGACGCGCCGGCGTCGAAGGCCTCCTTGGCGGACGCGGCCATCTCGGCCGGCGTGACGGGCACGGGATGCTGCTTCGGGTTGGTGAGCACGCCGTTGAGCGCGCAGGTCAGAATCGCTTTGTCCATGGAAAGAACCTCCCGTTCGCGAATGCCGTCAGCTCGGCGCCCATGCAGGCGCGCGCTTGCTCATGAAGGCAGTCATGCCCTCGACCGCTTCGTCACCGCGAGCCGCGGCAGCAAACACCGTCGCCGCGTGCTCGATGGCCGCGCCGTCGACGCCTGGATGCAACCGATGAAACAGCCGCTTCGTCGCCGCGGTCGCGAGGGGCGCGCAGCGGAGAATCTCCGCCACGGTGCGTGAGACGGCGCCATCCAAGTCTGCCGGCTCTGCGACCTCGTGGACCAAGCCGAGACCCAACGCCCGCTCGGCCCCGAGGCGTGCTCCTGTCAGTGCGAGCCGCTTGGCCTCCGAGTAGCCGAGGCGCTCCACGAGGAACGGCGCGATCTGCGCCGGGACCACCCCGAGCGACGTCTCGGGGAGCCGAAAGTCCGCCGTGGTGGACGCGATCACGACATCGGCGATGCAAGCGAGCCCGAATCCGCCGCCCATCACCGCCCCCTCCACCACGGCCACCACCGGCAGCGGGCTCCGCGCGAAGCGGAGCGCGATGCGTCCGAAGCCGGCGTTCAGCTCGGCGACCGGATCCACGTCGCCGACGTCGGCGCCGCGCGCCTTGGCCATGTCCTTGATGTCGCCGCCGGCGCAGAAGTGACCGCCCTCCCCCCGTAGGACGAGCACACGGGTCCCGTTCGACTCGGCGGCCTCGAGCGCCTCGCCCAACAGCACCACCATCGCCTGGCTCATCGCGTTTCGCGCGCGAGGGCGATTCAGCGTCACATGGGTGACGCCGTCGTCAGTGGCCACCCGAACGAGAGGCTCGGTCCCGCTCACTCCGCGGCCTCAGGGCGCTTGTTCTTCTTCGACTTCGGCAGCGTGCCTTCGAGCTTGCAGAGGATGCTGAGCATCACCTCGTCCGCGCCGCCGCCGATCGCGATCAGACGCATGTCGCGGTAGGAGCGGGACACGAAGCTCTCGTGGCTGTAGCCCATGCCGCCCCAGAACTGGAGGCATGCGTCTCCGAGCTCACGGGTCAGGCGCCCCGTCTTCAGCTTCGCCATCGATGCGAGGCGGACAGCGTCTTCGCCACGCACGTACATCTCCGTTGCGCGGTACACGAGCGAGCGCAGGCACTCGACCTCGGTGCGCAGCTCCGCGAGACGGTAGTGCACCACTTGGTTGTCCAGGATGGACTTGCCAAACGCCTTGCGCTCACGGGTGTACTCGATCGTCTTGTCGATGACGCGGTCGAGCATCAGCAGCGTGTTTGCAGCCGCCCAGAGCCGCTCCTCCTGGAACTGCATCATCTGGTACGCGAAGCCCATGCCCTCCTGCCCGATGAGGTTCCGCTTGGGCACACGCACGTTCTCGAAGAACAGCTGCGCCGTGTCGGACGAGCACATCCCGATCTTCTTGATCTTCTGCTTCTCGATGCCGGGCAGGTCCATCGGCAAGACGATGAGCGACTTGTTGCGGTGCGGGCCACCGTCGGGGCTCGTGTTTGCCAGCAGGCAGCACCAGTCGGCCTTCAGGCCGTTGGTGATCCACATCTTGGTGCCGTTGATGACGTAGTCGTCGCCGTCCGAGACGGCGGTGGTCATCAGGCCGGCGACGTCGGAGCCGGCGTTGGGCTCGCTGACGCCGAGGCACGCCACCATATCACCCGCGATCGTCGGCGCGAGGTAGGTCTTCCGAAGCTCGTCCGAGCCGAAGCGCGCGAGCGCGGGCGTCGCCATGTCCGTCTGCACACCGATGGCCATGGGCACGCCGCCGACATCGCAGTACCCGAGCGCCTCCGCGACGACCGCCGAGTAGGAGAAGTCGAGCCCCATGCCGCCGAACTCCTCGGGGTACTTCACCCCGAGCAGGCCCAGGTCACCCATCTTCTTGAAGAGAGCGTGGGAGGGGAATTCCTCGGCCTCTTCCCACGCGTCGACGTACGGGTTGATCTCGGTCTCGACGAACTTCTTGACCGTGTTGAACAGCTGCTGGTGCTCGGCGGTGCGGTGCATGGAGCGGACAATGGCGCGGGTTGACGTATACGTCAAGCAGAGACGCTTGAGGTCACAACCTCTTGCGAATGTTACGTGAGAGACGCATGGTGATCGCATGGCGCGACGCCGAAACCAGGCTCAGTCGTTCCTCGACGCTCACCGCGAGTCACCGAGCGAAGAGGTCTGGGGCATCGGGGACCTCGCGCGTGAGCTGGGCACCACGGCGCGCGCGATCCGGTTCTACGAATCGAAGGGGCTGCTATCCCCGAAACGCGCGGGAACGACGCGAATCTACGGTCGACGCGAGCGTGCGCGTCTTCAGCTCATCCTTCGCGGTCGCGCGGTGGGTCTCACCCTGCGAGACATCCAGCAGTACCTGGAGCTCTACGGCGAGCGGGGCGAGGGACGCACACGGCAACTCGAGCACGTCATCGCGCGCACAGGCGAGCTCATCGAGGAGCTCGAAGAGAAGCGGGCCAAGATCGAGACGACGCTCGCGGAGCTCAAGCTCATTCGCGAGGGGAGTCGCAAGCGGCTCCGCCATATCCAGCAGGAGTAGCCTCCACGCGCATCGTGGTGCCGAACACCCCACGTCGTTCTATGATGTCGGCGATGAGTTCGACGCCGACGAACGACCCCCGCAGCGGCGGCCTCGCCTATGCGCTCTGGACGCTGGTCAAGCCCACCACCTTCCGCCCCGTCGACCCTGCCCACGCCGGACTCGCCTACGACTCGCCCACACGCCGCGGTGTGCCACCGCTCTGCGACGTCTACTTGCCGAGCGGCCCAGGTCCGCATCCTTCCGTCATCCTCGTGCACGGCGGCGGTTTTGTGCTCGGGCACCGCGCCATGAAGCCCGTCCGGCTGCTCGCCTCGCGCCTCTGCGAGAACGGCTACGCCGTCTGCTCCGTCGACTACCGGCTTCTCTTCCGAGGCGGGGGGCTGGATTCCCAGCTCGACGACGTAAACAAGGCCGCCGCGTTCTGGCTCGAGCGCTGCGAACGCTTCGATTGCGATCCCGCGCGTGTGTCCATGGCCGGGTTCTCCGCTGGTGCCGCGCTGATGAACCTTCATTCGGGCCGGCACCCGCGCAACTACCAGCGCCTCGTAAGCATCTACGGGCCGTCCGACTTCGAGCAGCTTCAGGGCCGGCGGGCCGCACTGATGATGGGCCTCGTCATGGGCTCCCGTGACCGCCGCGAGTGGCGCAAGCGCTCGCCCATCCACTCCTTGGCGCCGAACCCCATGCTGATCGTGCACGGGACGGCGGACCAGCTCGTGCCGTTCTCGCATTCCGTGCGACTGCACGAGGCGCGCGAAGCGGAGGGCCTCCCGACGGAGCTGGAGCTGGTCGAAGGCATGCGCCACGGCTGGCTCAACGACGCCGACCTCCCCGAGACCCACGCTGCGGTGGAGCGGATCCTCCGCTTCCTCGACGGCACCTGATCGCGGTCCCCAGCCGGACTTGAACTCCGCCTCAGGCCCACGCCAAACATGTCCCAGAAGACCGAGAACTCCCCGCCTTCCTCCGCCGCCGGGCCCGCTCGCCAGCTGAGCGCAGCGGCCAAGAGGGAGCTCAACGCACTCCTAAAGAACGGCGTACCGGTCAGTGAGGCCGTGGCGCAGGTGCGAAAGAGGCCGGACGCCTTCGAGACGGCCACCGCAGGCGTGCCGGCTGCGAGGAAGCTGCACGGCCGCCCCCCGGCCACCTCGAAGAACGAGGTCGACGCGTACTTCAAAGCGCGAAGCGCCCGGCTGTTGACACTCGGACTGCTCACGGAGGGTCAGGCCCAGCCGATCCAAACGAGCGAGCTGGACGCGCTGCTGGCAAAGGCGGATCTGCCTTGTGCGTATGTGGCGTTCCTTCGACAGTTTGGGGGCGCCCGGTGCCGTCTCTGGAGCCACGACCACTTCGCGGTGGAGGCCGCGTACCTGCCCGCGATGCAGCGCGACGCCCGCGCGCACGCCAAGCAGGTCGGGTCTCCGATGCCCAAAGACGGCTTCGCCATCCTCGGCCACCTCGCCAACGACTACAGCTACCTCCGGGCACGGGGCGGCATCGACGGCACGGTCTACGCGATCGTCGGCGACTACCCCGAACGCTCGGGCCCTTGGTTCGCGTCGGTTCTCGGCTGGGTCGACGACCTCGAGGAGCAAGCCACGCGGGCCTGGAACGACGGTTACTTCGACAAGCGCCCCGAGGGCACGACTGCCTGAGCAGGGACGCTGCTACGCTCGCAGCATGCCCCGGTTTGGTCTCGGCCTCGGTCTCTGTCTCTTGCTGCTCGCGGCGTCCCCTCCGCCGAGCTCCGCCCAACATCGGCTCACCGTCGCCGCTCCGTACCAAACGGACTTCACCGACTTCACAGCCGCCGGCTTTGCGCCGGAACCGAGCGCAGGGCAGCTCGACTCGGACCTCTGGATCGCCTCGCCGGTGAACACCCGCACGCTCGAGTTTGGCGGCACAAGCGGGGACGAAGACTTCGCCAACGGCCCGTCCGGGGGCGGCGAGACAGCGGGCGGCGTATGGGCGTTCGGTCCCCTCCCCTTCGCGTGCGGCGGCGGCAGCGGTACGTACCTCGGCGTTCAGGCATCCGTCCGTACGTTCACGCCCGGCGCCTTTCAGGTGCGGCTGACCAACGGGACCGGAGCTCCGCTGACGCGCGTCGATGTCCGCTACGCGCTGGCCGTCCGCAACGACGAGAACCGGTCGCTCGCGCATCAGGTGTCCTTGCGACGACTCGACGGCACCGGGGCCGAGGTCGAACGCCTGCCGCTGTTGAGCAGCGACGTGATCACCCCGGAAGACGCGGAGGGCGCCGTCTGGGAAGTACGGTGCATCAACGCCACCGTCGATCTCAGCGCGGCCGGGCCCGCCGACGGCAGGTTCACGATCGCGTTCGAGCTGGACGACGTGGGGGGCTCCGGCGGGCGCGACGAAGTCGGCTTCTCGGAGGTTTGGATCAGCGCCGAGAGGATCCCTGAGGTAGACGCGGGCGCGTCTCTGGACGCCGGCGTGAGGGACGCCGGGACCGACGCGGGCGGTCGGGACGCGGGGAGCGATGCGGGGCGGTCCGATGCGGGGCGGTCCGATGCGGGGGCGGCCCCAGTGGACGGTGGCACGACAACTGACTTGGACGCCGCCGCGCCGTTTGACGCTGGCTCCCTGCCTCCCCGAGACGACGGCTGCGGCTGCTCGGTCCCCGGCTTCTCCACCCCGAGCGGGGGATGGTTCGGCTTCACCCTGCTCGCGCTGCTCGCACGGAGGCGCCGGTAGCCGCCCTGTTGGGCGATCGAGTCAGTCCGAGGACCGAACGAGGGACGCAAGGCCCTCCACCCACGCAGCCTGCGCGTCGTCGCTCGGGGCCGGGGCGCCCGGGTCGAGCAGGCTGCGCACCGCGGGGTGCACCGACTCGCGCTCGGCCAGCACCTCGACCAGCGCCGCCATGCCGGGGTGGGCGCCGTCTTGGATGCGCTGCGCCACTCGCACCGCGAACTCGGGATCGGGCGCCAGCGGCTCTTCGGTCTCCGCGCTCGGTCCGAGCCCGCCGATGGCGTTCACAACCCGCTCGATGCGCTCTTTGTACGGCACGGCGGCGAGTTCCTGTGGGTCGATGGGCGTGCCGAGCCAATAGTCCTGGCGGCCCATGCCGAGGGGGTACTCGAGCTTGGTGTCCGACGGAGAGACCGGGAGGCCTCCGGAGAAGCGGACCGGCACGATGGGCATGCCGGCCTCGATGGCGAGGTCGCAGAACACACCGCTCATCTTCTCGACCCGATGCCGCGCCGACTGCGCGCGCGTGCCTTCGACGTGCACCATCAGGCTTCGCGCCTGGGCAGTGGAGGCGAGGTCCTTGACGATGCGCGGCAGCGATGTCGGGTCGGTGCGGTCAAAGTAGGCGATGACGCCGGGGTCTTGCACGCGCGGCCACGTGAAGCAGTGCCCGATGAGACGGCCGAGCCAGCTGGTGCGGTGCTCGGTCTTGGCCAGCGTGAGGGTGGGTGTGCCCTGGAGCGCCGACGCGACGATCGAGAAGATGAGCGACTCGATGCCCGTCTGGTGGTTGCCGAGGTAGAGCACGCTCCGGCCCGCCGTGTCCGAGAACGCACGGGGGTCCTCGATGTGGAGGCTCCCGACGAAGCGCTCCACGAGGCCGTAGTAGAGGTCTTCCACCGGCCATGCGCCGACGCCAAAGTGGTCCCGCCAGAACTCCGCGACCGGCGTAATGTCCAGCCGGCTCGGGCCGTCACTCCGCACGATGACCTGCGTGTCGCTCGCGTCGACCGCGACGGGGTGCGCGGTCAGCGGCGCGCGTGGATCGGTGAGGGTGTCGCCGCTCACCATCAGCATGCCGGGGTGTGCCTCGACCGCGGCGCCGACGTGCTCGCGCTTCGCGATGTCGACGGGATCCGCCGCGCCGTAGACGTGTTCGAGCGTGCCGGGGAACCAGTTGCTGGTCGCCACGTCGACGACGTCGAGCACGGTCTGTCCCTCTTCGTGCCGGCTCAGGCCGACTCCCTCGACGAAGGCATAGTCGCGCAGGAACGCGCCGCGGGCCGCCGACGGGGCCCGGCCGAGCGGGCCCTTGGGCATGAGCACCTCGACGAGGCGCATGTCCGCGAACACGCGCCCGTCCTGGCTGAGCTCCAGGCGGAACACGGGGAACCGTTCGTCGTCGTCGAAGCCCACGAAGCGCGCCTCGCAGCGCACCTCTCCGTCGCGCGGCGGGGGCCCGTCGAAGCGCACATCCAAGCGGTGGGGGTAGCCGATGACGTCGTCGCTGATCCGCTCGCTCCACGTATACAGGCGGTCGTGCGGGATGGCGTGCGTGGCTGCGTCGAGCAGGCCCGGATGTACGGTCCCGCGCGGCACGCGGCCCGCTTTCGGATCGAGCGTCGCGCTCGCGCCGCCCTCCCCCATCCGAAGCGCGGTCACGTAGTGGAACGCGGGGCCGTGAAAGAGGCGGTCGTCGGCGTAAGGGTCGAGCGGTGTCGTGTCGCCCAACTCGTCGAGCGGCTCCAGCGCGCCCGGCGCGCCGATCTTCGCTCGTGCGGCGACCTCGAAGCGGGACAGCTCCGCGCGCGCCGCGTCGCGCCAGACGAGCAGGCGAACCTCGTCCCCTTCGACCTCGGTCTTGATGCGCGTCTCGCCGTCGACGATGAGCCAGCGCTCCGCGGTCAGGCCGGTGAGCCCGTGGACGTCGCCTCGGTCGGCGCGGGCGGCCGCCATCATGCGGTCTGCCATGCTCATCATCGGGAGCGCGGGGCGGGTGTACGTGGGGCAGTGATCACTGACCCACGTATCTGCTTTTGGGTCGAGGCGCTCCTCCGGATCGTCCTCTGACTGCACGATGCGCATGCCCAACCGCGGCGCCTCGTAGATGCGCTTGCCGTCCACCCAGAGCGACGCGGACGCCACCGCGAAGGCGCCCTGGTCGTCGCGCCCGGCCTCGAGAATCTCCATCGTCGAGGTGATGATCCCGTTGTCCGGGACGACCTGGCCCCGGTACTTCCAAACGTGCTGCATGTCGGTGGCGATGCCCTCGAAGCGGGGGCGCTTCATGCCCTCATCGAGCCCCGCCTCGAGCATGTAGAACTGGAGGAGCTGCAGCATCGCCTCGATGCCGAGCGAACCAGGCTGAACCGGGTCTTGGTAGAAGTGGGCCTTGAAGAACCACTCGTCCGGGTCGACTGTCTTCTCCGCACGGAGCG
Organism: Sandaracinaceae bacterium; assembly: GCA_045106715.1. Classification (GTDB taxonomy): domain Bacteria; phylum Myxococcota_A; class Polyangia; order Polyangiales; family Sandaracinaceae. The sequence goes on along the minus strand of JBGCFC010000123.1, from coordinate 8,290 downwards.
CACCGAGGCCCGCTTCGCCGCCCGTGAGATCCATGTGCGACACGCGGTCGATCATGCGCAGCATCGGCGCGGCAATGCGCAGGGTGCCGCGGCCGTAGCGTTCGATCTGCGTGAGGTCGACGTCGACGTTGCTCTCCGCGTCGAAGAGCGCTCGCTGGGCGTCGCTGGTCGGCAGGCCGGCCTGGTCGACGAAGGCGGAGGGCGGGAAGAACCCGAAGACGGTGTCGAGTTCGTAGACCTCGACGTCGCCGACGAAGCAGCGGACGCCAAACGACTCGATGATCATCCCGCCGCTCTGGGAGATGCTCTTGATGACCACCTCGCTGCGGAAGGTCCCGCTCGTCGGGAACACCTCCGCCTTGATCGTGCCCTTGCCGTCCAGGTTCCGGAACAGGAGGTCGGAGTCGATGGTGAGCGCGCTGCCCACGTAGCTTGCCAGCCAGCCGCACGGCTGAAGGGCCGCCTCGAGCAGCACGGCGAACGGCATGACACGCGCGCCGTTCTCCTCGAAGTACCACTCGTCCTCGGGGAACTCGTACTCGACCTCGATCTTCGTGCCGACCTCGAGCCCGCCGATCTCCCCCTCGACATTCGTGACGCGGGTCAGGAAGTGGTACGGCGGTCCCGGCAAGCGCGCCGGGCGACGGTGCCCATCGAAGCGCTCGTACATCGGTCCGAACGCGTCGGAAGGCTTGCCCCAAGCGCACGCGAGCAGCGACGGATAGTCGAAGCAGAACGGCTCGCCGCCCTGGTAGGACGCGGTGGCTGCGCGCGGGTCGTTCGCCCCCTGGGCGACGAGCGCGGGGCGATCGGTCAACGGCCAGCTGGGGGTCAGCTCGATGCCGAACCGGCGCGCATGGAACGCGCCGAGCCCGTCGACCGTGCAGAGCAGGTCCGCATACAGCCTGGGTACCGGCCCGTCGTGGCACTCCTCGACAAACACCTCGTAGGTGAGCTCCTTGCTCGTCGGCACGACCTGCCCGCGGCAGCGCAGCGAGTACGTCTCGTGCGGGATCGGCTGGAAGCGCCACCCGTCCTTCTCGACGGTGTAGCCCATCGCCGACAGGTAGAACGCCATGGCCTGAACGCAGCCCTCGAGCATGAGCGTGCCCGGCATGCAGGGGTCGTTCTTGAAGTGGCCCTCGAAGAACCAGTCGTCTGGCGAGATGGGCGTGACCGCCTTCAGGTAGCCACGGCCCCATGGGCCGCCCGCCGGGTCGAGCTCGATGGTGTCGAGGAAGAGCATGCGCCCGCCCTGGATGCGCGGCGTGCGGGTGTGGCTGCGGCTCCGGCGGAACCCGTCCCCGAAGCAGTCCCAGGGGCGGCCCCCGGCGAAGGCCTCGATCTGCTCCCTGGTGTAGGAGCCCGCCTCGAGCGGAACACTCGGCCCGTCGACGCGCGCATCGGGCACGATCTCCTGCGACTCGGGCGTCCAGAGGATCCCCGCCGAGTCATCCAGCTCTTCCTTGGTGAAGAACCCGGCTTGGCCATGGCGCACCTGGAGCGCGGGACGGCTGGTTCCGTCGGGGCGCTTGATGTGACAGTCGTAGTGGAAGAAGAAGAGGCGGACGTCCCCCTGGGCCGCGTGGCCGTCGACGTGGATGTCGTACGCCAGCGTCTCGCCGAGGGTCGGCAGGTCGCCCTGCCAGGTCATCTCGCATCCGAGCAAACGGTAGGCGCGTTCGCCTCGGTTGAGGAAGTCGGCGCCGAGGTAGCTGATGAGGAAAAGGTCCGCCTGCCCCGATTCGATCATCACACCGGTCGGCATGTAGCCGTCGTGCAGGTACCAAGAACTCTCCGTGACATCCGTCTCGGTCCAGCAGGTTCCCGTGCCCTGAGAGCCGGGCTCGGCGTCGATGCCCGTGCAGCGGTCGGCCAGGAGCAGCGGGGGCTCGGGCATGCGCACCTGGACGGCGTGTTCGTCCTGCTGCGCGAAGAGCGGGCCAAAGATGCGGCTGATCTGGCCAGACGCGTGGACCTCCAGATCCTCGCGCGCGAACGAGGGCCCGCGTGGGCGCAGGGCGAGCGGTGTGGCCGCGGCAGGCTTCACGCGCGCAGCTGGCACGGGCGGGCTCGGCGGAGGGGAGGCCGGTGCTTCCGACGCTCGGGCGCGTGGGGCGGGGGCCGCGACCGGCGCGGACTGAACCGGAGAGACGGGCGGCGACGCGGCAGGAGGCGGCGCGAGATGCGTGGGAACGGTCGGCGCCGCGACGTGGGCGCTCGACGGTGCGGGCTGCGGCGGCGCGGACTGCGGCGGCGCGGACTGCGGCGGCGCCAACTGCGGCGGCGCGAACTGCGGCGGCGCGAACTGCGGCGGCGCGAACTGCGACGGCGCGAACTGCGGCGGCGCGAACTGCGGCACGGGTGGGGCGCTGAAGAACGTCGCCAAGAACCGCTGATGCACGGCCGCCTGTTGCGCGAGGAAGTGTCGGTGCGCGTCGGCCAGGCGGAGCTGATGCTCGGCAAAGTGCTGTAGCGGGCTCGCGGGCATGCCGGGCAACGCGACCGGAAGAAGGGGGAACGACCCCGGCGGCATGGGAGCCGCTGTGTACGGCATCGCCGCCGAAACGGGATGCGCGGGCATGCCTGGAGAAGGCGCCCACGTTGGATTGGCAACGGCGGGGTTGGCAACGGCGGGGGTGGCAACGGCGGGGGTGGCAGCGGCGGGACTCGCGGCGGGCGGACTCGCGGAGGCTGGACTGGAAAGCGCAGGCCGCGGCGGGGCGGCAGGAGCATCGTAGTCAGTCGGGGGCAGCTTCGGGGCCGGGGACATGGTCTGCATGGGCACACTCGGGGCGGCGGGGGCCGCGGAAGACGGCAGGGGAGTCGCAAGAGACGGTGAGGGCACTTCTGCGAAAGGCAGCGTCACCCGAGGCAGGTGGGCTGGAAGGCTCAGACACGGGTCGGGAAACGGGCCGGAGAACGCGGCGTCGGCGCTCGGGGTCACGGTGATGACCTCGCGCTCGCCGAAGAGGGGTGTGATGGCCACGTGGCGGGGCGTCTCGGTCCCCGCGCCGACGACGATGGCGCCGGCGAGCTCCACCAGGCCATGGGCGGCGTGCGCGCGGGGCAGGCCGCTCTCGAATCGCGGGCCTTCTTCGCGGTCGAGCTCGATGCTCGCGAGCACGGGCTGCCCGTCCCGGAGCGCGTCCTGTCGCCGTCGCAGCACCAAGCTGACGGCCGCATCTCCGGAGCTGACCTCCACACCGAGCGCACGGAGAGCCGTCTCGTGGACGGGCTCCGCCGAACGATCGACCGCACCCACGAGCGCCGCCTCCAAGTCGCCGCGCTCGAGCGCACGAACCGCGACGCGCAGCGCCGTGAGGCCGCTCGCCTCCTCGGACGACGTCGTGAAGCTCGGCCCGGTGAAGTCGAACTGCGAGCTCAGCCGGTTCGCCGGGATGTTGGGCAGCACGCCCACGACGTGAGGCGCCTCGAGCGGTGCGATGAGCGCGTCCCGCATGGTGTCGGCCCACGTGATGTCGTGCCCCAACTCTTGTGCGACGGCGCCCGCGCGCCAACGCGCCCCCCAACGGGAGATCTCGTTGTCGCACTGGTAGCCGACAAACACCCCTGTTCGGTCCGAGGGCAGCGTGAGCCCCTCGGTGGCCTCCAGCGCGGCGGCCAGCAGCATCGTTTGTTGCGCGCTCGTCTTGCGAAGGTCGTTCGGCGGGAACCGAAGCGTGTTCATGGGCAGACGGACCTCGCGCGCCGCGCCTGCCCCCCCCGTGTAGAGCGCCCGAGCGAAGTCCGCCGCGCTCTGCCCTGCGCCGACCCGGGCGCCGAGGCCCACGACCACGACGTCGGCGGAAGCGGACGGTGACGCGGTGGCGAACACGCGCGTGGGCTCATGCGCCTCCACGATCAGGTGGGCGTCATTGCCACCGAAGCCGAAGGCGCTGACCCCAGCACGGCGTGGTCCCTGCCACGGGCGTGGCGCGTCCAACGCCTCGAAGGGAGACGCGTCGAGTGCGGGAGACCGCCGGTCAAGGTGTGGGGTCGGCAAGAAGACCCCCTCGCGCATGGACTCCAGAACCTTGATGAGGCCCGCGACACCGGCCGCCGTGACGAGATGACCGAGGTTGGCTTTGAGAGAGCCGATCGGAATGTCGGCATCGCCGTACGCAGCCTGCATGCTGCTCAGCTCGGTCGCGTCCCCCAAGGTCGTCCCGGTCGCGTGGCATTCGACATAGGCGATGTCGGAGGGACCCATCCCCGCCTGCTCGAACGCCAGCTGCATCGAGCGTGCCTGCCCGCGCGCGCTGGGCGCCAGGAGGCCCTTGCCGCGCCCGTCGTTGCAGAGCCCCACGCCTCGGATCACGCCGTGGATGGTGCGGCCCGCGCGGACTGCGTCTTCCAGGCGCTCGAGCACGACCATCCCGCAGCCCTCACCTGCCACCAACCCGTCGGCCTCAGCGTGGAAAGGGCGGCTCTGGCCGCTTCGACTCATCGCGCCGAGCGCGCAGAAGCCCACGTGGATGAAGAGATCATCGGCCCGGTTGACCGCGCCGGCGAGCATGCGGTCCGCCCGACCTGCCTGCAGCTCTCGGCAGGCCAGTTCGATGGCGTAGAGCGACGAGGCGCAGGCGGCATCGAGCGCGTACGCGCCGCGGCCCAGGCCCAACGCGCGCGCCAGCATCAAGGCTGGCAGACCGCTGTTGAAACGGTCCCGAGGGTCGGTCGGCGGCACACCCGCGGCCGCGGCGTGGGCCCCGAGCCAGGTCTGCTCGGCGAAGCGCGACTGGCCGCTCGAAGGGAGCGACAGGTTGCCGAGGACCGCCCCGGTGCGCGTATCGGCCAGGGCACCGGCGTCCACGAGCGCGCGCCGCGAGGTGTCGACCACCCAGTGCACGAGCGGGTCCAGTCCGAGCAGCGCGTCCGCGGGAACAGCGAACCCCGAGGGGTCGAAGTGAAACCCTTCGACGTAGCCCCCACGGCGCGTCCAGGTTTGGTCCGAAGCACGGTCGGGGTCGTCGGTGACGACGTCTTCATCTCGGGCCCGCCATCGTCCCGGTGGCGCGTCTCGAAGCTGATCCCGCCCTTGGCGCGCGAGATCGAAGAGCGCGCCGGGCGTGTGCGCTCCGGGAAGGAGACATGCACGCCCGACGATGGCGATGGGGGAAAAAGCCATGAATGAGCCTCAGGGGCGCCGAATCGGCGTGGGGTTCAGGCGGGGATCAGGCTCTGGGCTGGGCGGCAGCGCGCGAGCCTGGAAGGACGTGAATCTCCACCCCGCGAAGCTCAAAGACGACCTGACCGTTTCCGTCGAGCACCGTCACATCGGACAGGCTGCGGTCCGGCCCAAACTCGCGGGCCACGAGGACGGCGCGCGCGTCGTCTCCGATCGGGCCCGTCCCGTAGCGGCAGTAGCCTTCGACGCTCGTCGGCAACGCAGCGCCACCGTCGGTGTGACACGTCCAAAGCAGCGCCAGCTGAAGCGCCCCGTCGACCAGCGCGGGGTCGGTTCGCCAGTCGCCCATCGCCCACGTCGCGTCAGCATGCAGGGTGGCCGAGGCCCCCTTCTCGCCGAAGTCCGGCTGCCCCTTCAGAACCTGGAAGCGGTCCCCGTGGAAAAGCGCGGGTCCGGCGTACGTGCCGCCCTCGAACGGGCGCAGGCCGGATGGCGCTCCTGGTGCCGCCGCTGCGCTGGCCGGGTGCCGGGCCGCGATGCCGCGGCCGCGGTAGCGAGCCCGTCCGTCGGCGTCCACGAGCCCGAGACGAACGACGACGCCGTCCCCGTTGGAGACCTGCTCCAGCGTCACGGTGAGGCGCTCTCCCTCGCCGTCCCACTGCTCCAGCGCAACCCCCTTGAGAACCTGAACCTCCTCGATCCGAGTGAGGTGAAGGTCCGGGCGGGACGCCTCGACGGCGCGGGCGAAGAGCTCGAGCACAAAGGCGACCGGCAGCACTGGCTGGCCCTTCACGCGGTGGTCTTCGATGGCGGGAAACGTCGCCCGGTCCACGACCACGTCGTAGCGAAGCGTGTGCTTCGGTCCGGCCGCCCGACCCGCCAGTGGCTCAGGACGCGGCTCGCCGCCCAGCACAAGCTCCTGGTGAGAGGACATGTCCGCCAGTTCTTCCACCAACATTCGGGCGCCCTCCGCGAGTGGAATGAGCGGCACCCCCATGCTCGCGAAATGCCGCTCGAGCGCCGGCGTCACCATGCCGCCCGCCCAGGGGCCCCACCCGAGGCTGCGCACAAACAGTCCTTCACGCCGTGCGGACTCTGCCGCCACAACCTTCGCGAGCGTCTCGTTCGCCATGGCGTAGTCGGCCTGGCCCCGGTTCCCGCAGCGGCCCGCCACGGACGAGAACACGACCAGAGTCGAGAGCGGGTCCGCCTTCGTCGCTTCGAGCAGAGCGCGCAATCCCCCGACCTTCACCCCGAACACGAAGTCGAAGTCATCCAGGGACTTGTCGGCGATGAGCTTGTCGGCCAGCACGCCGGCGCCGTGCACGATGCCCGTGATCGGCCCCCACAGACCACGCACCTCGTCGAGCGCCGAAGAGAGCGCGGCACGATCGCGCACATCTGCCGCAACGTATCGCGCCTGCCCCCCTGCGGACTCGATGGCGGACAGCGTTCCGCGCACCTCACGCGCGGCCAGGATGCGCTTGGCCTGAGCGCCGAGCTCCTTCGGCGAGAGCTTCTGTCCACTGGCCTTGGCTTGCGACAGGAGCGCCTGCTTGATGGCCGCGTCCCCGTCGGCGCCCTGACAGGCCGCCGGCTCGTCCACCAGCGGGGTGCGCCCCAAAAGGACGAAGCGCGCCTTGGACGCTTCGGCTAGCGCGATGAGCGTCGTCGCCGTCACCCCCCGAGCGCCGCCGGAGGCGACGATCACGCTGTCGGACTGGACTCGAAGAGTACCGGTCGCCGCATCTCCCGCCTCGCTGACGAGTGTGTAGCGCCCGCCATCGGCCCGGAGCGCCACCTCGGTGCCGCCTCCGGACGCACCATCCGGACGAGGCGAACCGCCCGCCAGAAGCTCCGTCGCGAGCCGCTCAGCCAGGGCTTGCGCGTCGTCGCCGCCACGCTCGAGATCGATGGCGCGCGCGCCGACCTCCGGCCACTCCTGGGCGGCCGTCTTGACAAGGCCGGGCAGCCCACCAAGCCACGCGCGATCGCCGGCGCCGGTGAGGCCAAAGTCACCACCCGTGTCCTGCACGGTCACGAACACCGAAGGACCGGTACGGAGTGCGGGTGCAGCGAGGTGAGCGAGCTCGAACGCCGCACGCTGAATCGCGAGTGCGTCGTCCACCGAAGCCGCCTCCGACAGACCGCCGAGGAAGATCACGCCGTCCGACGCGTCGTCGACGTTGCCTGCCGCGCAGCGAACACCGCGGGCCTGGAGTCGAGCGACCAGCGCTTCCCCAACGCCCGATCCCCCATCGACGACAACGATGCGCTCCGCCGAGAGAAGGCCCTTCAGCGCGAAGCCCGAAGGCGACGCCGGGTGCAGCCGGAGCGTGTAGCGGCCAACGGCCGCCGAGGAGGCGGGCGTCGCGACGCCCGCGGAGGAAGAGGCCACGTCGCCGCCGCCCCCCATGCGCTCGACGATCTCCGCCAGGGTGCGCAGCTTGCCCAGCTCCGCCGGATCCACCTCGGGCAGGTCGCTCGCGCGCTCGCGCATCGCCGCCAGGATCTCCACCCGCTTGATCGAGTCCACTCCGAGGTCCCCCTCGAGATCCATCGAAAGCTCGAGCATGTCGCTCGGGTAGCCCGTCTTCTCCGCGACCACCTCGAGCATCAGCGCCGTCAGGTCGACACTCGGGGCGCTGGGGACATGGTTCAGCGCGGCAGGGTTCACAGCAGCAGCACTCGAAGCGGCGGCGTCAGAGCCGCCCATACGCTCGACGATCTCGGCCAACGTACGCAGCTTGCCCAGCTCCGCGGGATCGACCTCAGGCAGGTCACTCGCGCGCTCGCGCATGGCCGCCAGGATCTCCACTCGCTTGATCGAATCCACTCCGAGGTCCCCCTCGAGATCCATCGAAAGCTCAAGCATGTCGGTCGGGTAACCCGTCTTCTCCGCGACCACCTCGAGCATCAGCGCCGTCAGGTCGACACTCGGCGCAGCAGGCGTGCTCGCCGCTGCCCCGGAGCCGCCCATGCGCTCGACGATTTCGGCCAGCGTACGCAGCTTGCCCAGCTCCGCGGGATCCACCTCGGGCAGATCGCTCGCGCGCTCCCGCATCGCCGCCCGGATCTCCACTCGCTTGATCGAATCCACCCCGACGTCCCCTTCGAGATCCATCGACACCTCGAGCATCAGCGCCGTCAGGTCGACAC
>JBGCFC010000122.1:0-77675 GCA_045106715.1 Sandaracinaceae bacterium | reverse complement strand
CGACACCGTGAGGGAGCGACACCGTGAGGGAGCGACACCGTGAGGGAGCGACACCGTGAGGGAGCGACGTCGCATAGCAGCCACGCCGTGAAGGAGCCACGCCGTGAAGGAGCCACGTCGTATAGGAGCGACGTCGTGATTGGGCCGCGGCACGCCGGCTCCGTGTCGCTCACCGCAACGGGGCGCTTCGCGGCGGCTCTCAGCCCCAGTCGACGCGGTCAAGCGCGCGCGTTCCAATGCGTGAAAGAAGATCGGCCTCGAATGCGTCGAGGCTCATCGTCGTCTGCTCGCGCGAGCCGTAGCGACGCAACGTCACCGTGGCGTCGCGCTTCTCGTTCTCGCCCACGACCAGCACGTTCGGGACCTTCTCCGTCATCGCGCCGCGGATCTTCTTGCCCATGGTCTCGCTGCTCGGGTCGATCTCCGCCCGCACGAGCTTGTCTCGGAGCCGCGCCACGACCGCTTCGCCGTAGTCGCGGAACGCATCGCTCACCGTCACGACCCGCACCTGCACAGGGGCGAGCCACGTGGGGAACGCGCCCCCAAAATGCTCGATCAGGAACGCGATGAAGCGCTCGTGCGTGCTTCCGGGCGCGCGGTGGATGCAGTACGGCGCGTGGTCGAGGTTGTCCGCGCCCCGGTAGACGAGACCGAGCCGGTTGGGCACGGCGAAGTCGAGCTGGTTGGTGCTCGTGGTCTCCTCACGGCCGGTAACCGTCTTGAGCTGGACGTCGATCTTCGGCCCGTAGAACGCCGCCTCTCCCGCGACCTCGTCGTACGGGACGCCGCTGTCCTTCATGGCTTCGAGCACGTAGCGCTGGGTCTTCTCCCAGGCCTCTGGGTCGTCCACGTACTTCTCTTTGCCCTTGGGGTCGGCGGGGTCCCAGGTGCTGAAGCGCAGGTGGTAGCTCTGGAGATCGAAGATCTCGTAGAGCCGCCGGATCATGGCCATGACCTTGAGGAACTCGCCCTTGATCTGGTCCTCGGTGCAGTAGATGTGCGCGTCGTTCATGCAGAACCCGCGCACGCGCAACAGACCGCTCAGCGCGCCCGAGTCCTCATAGCGGAACACGTCGCCGTACTCGGCCAGGCGGAGCGGGAGCTCGCGGTAACTGCGCAACTTGGCGGCGAACACCCGGTGGTGGTGCGGGCAGTTCATGGGCCGGAGCGCGTAGGTCTCCCGCACCTCGGTCTCGCCGTCGTCCGACGTGTCTGACACCTCCATGAAGGGGTACATGTGCTCTTGGTAGAGCGGCAGGTGACCGGTCTTCCAGTAGAGGTCGGTCTTCGCGAGCGGCGGCGTCGCGACGCGCTGGTAGCCGTCCCGGAACTCGAGCTCCTTCATGAGGTTCTCGATCTCGTCCCGCAGCACGGTGCCGTTCGGGAGCCAGAGCGGCAGACCCTTGCCGATCTCGTCGTCGATCGTGAAGTAGTCGAGCGTCTTGTTGAGCTTCTTGTGGTCGCGCGCGAGCGCGGCCTTGTGCGCTTTGACGTGCGTCTCGAGCTCTTCCTTCGTCTCGAACGCCCACGCGTAGATGCGCGTCATCATCGCGTTGTCGGAGTTGCCCCGCCAGTACGCACCTGCGATCGAGCGCAGCTTGTAGCCGCCCTTCGGGAGCTTGCGCGTGTTCTCGACGTGCGGCCCTTCGCACATGTCGAGGAACGGCCCGTTCCGGTAGAACGACAGCGTCTCGAGGCCCTGCTTCGCGATCAGCTCTTCGGCGTACTCGCGCTTGTACGGCTCGCCCATCTCGTCGATGCGCGCGAGGGCGTCCGCGACCGGCAGCTCCTCGTGCTCGAAGGCCTGCCCCTTCTTGATGATCTGCTTCATCGCCTTCTCGATGGCCGGGAAGTCGTCCTCCGAGATCGGCTCCGAGAGGATGAAGTCGTAGTAGAAGCCGTCCGCGATCGCGGGGCCGAAGCCGAGGCGCGAGCCGGGGCGAATCTGCAGCACAGCTTGCGCCAAGACGTGCGCGAGGCTGTGGCGGAGACGGTGCAGGGAGTCGTCGATGTCGTGGTCGGTCATGGCGGGTCGCGGAGTATGACAGAAGCGCCTCGAACCGCATGCTCCGGTGGGCGCCGGAGTCGGAGTCACCCGTGGATCCGAGGCGCATGCGGCCTGCCCGAGCGCCGCGACTTCCGGCGAAGACATCGAGTACGCTCCGGCCCATGGCCAAGCGCACGATGAACTTCTACGCCGGACCGGCGGCTCTCCCTCTCGCCGCGCTCGAGCGCGCGCGGGACGAGATGGTGGACTACCAGGGCACCGGCATGTCGCTGCTCGAGCACAGTCACCGCGGGCCCGCCTACGACCCGGTGCACCGCGAAGCGATGTCGCTGCTGCGCGAGATGATGGGCATCCCGGACAACTACCGAGTGCTGCTGCTTCAGGGCGGCGCGCGGCAGCAGTTCGCGATGATTCCGATGAACCTGCTCCACGAGGGCAAGAGCGCGGACTACCTCGTCACGGGCAACTGGTCGGTGGGCGCGCTCGGCGAAGCGAACCGGGTGGGCACCGCGCGGGCCGCCGCCACCACGCTGGTGGACGGCAAGACCACCCAGGTCCCCACGCAGGCCGACATGGACCTCGACCCCGACGCGGCGTACCTCCACCTGACGAGCAACAACACCCTGTACGGGACCCAGTTCCACACGCTGCCCGAGACGAGCGCACCGATCATCGCGGACATGACGAGCGACATCTTGTGCCGGCCGGTCGACGTCTCGAAGTACGGGATGATCTACGCCGGCGCGCAGAAGAACATCGGCCCGGCCGGCGTCGCGGTCGCGATCATCCGGGAGGACCTCATCGCGAGCGCACGCGAGGACATCCCGGTTGTCTTTCAGTACCGGACGCACGACAACAAAGACAGCCTCTGGAACACCCCCCCGACATTCCCCATCTACATGCTGCGAAACACGCTCGCCGCGCTGAACGACCTCGGCGGGGCCGCTGCCCTCGAGGCGCGCAACGCCAAGAAGGCGCAGACGATCTACGAGGCGATCGACGCCCGGCCCGAGCTGTACCGATGCCCCGTCGACGAGGGCTCACGCTCGATCATGAACGCCGTCTTCCACATGCCAACGCCCGAACACGAAGCGCGGTTTCTCGAAGCCACGAAGCAGGCCGGCATGATCGGGCTCAAGGGTCACCGTAAGGTCGGCGGCGTCCGCGTCAGCATGTACAACGCGGTCGAGCCTGCCTGGATCGACGCGCTCGCCGAGCTGATGGCGAAGTTCGAGGCATAGGCCGCTGATTTGCTGACCGTGACGGACCTCGGTCGCGAATCGGCGGTCCGTGGCTCGGGGCGACGGGGAAATCCCGGAGGACTTTCGAGGAGACACGTGCCGCGGGGGCGCCGTTTCCCGATAGCGGGCTGATGGCCCCGACCGAACTCACCGAGGTGCGCGCGCTGTATCGTACCGGATCTCGGAAGGCAGGGTCGGCCCACCTCAAGACCCGCCTCGACCGTCCGTTGAAGGGCAACATGGGATCGCAAGCCATGCGCTCCCGACGCCGGCTCTGGGTTTTCTCACAGTGCTCTGGTACAGTGAGGTTTCACACGGCGATGGAGGTGTCGTTGTCCAGTTCAGTGGTCTCTGCGCACGCGGACGGTCCGGCAGGCAGAGCTGCCGAGCGCGTTTGTGATTCCCTTCGTGAAAAGCTGGGGGACCAAGACCCTCAGCTGGTGATCTACTTCGCGTCGACCGAGCAACCGCTCGCAGAGGTCGCCGCCGTCGTGGCTTCCCGCTTCCCTGACGCTGTCGTCATGGGCGCCTCGACCGCCGGAGAGTTCACGGAAGCGGGCGACGCCAAGGGCTCACTCGTCGGGCTCGCCATGGCGGGCGACTTCGTCGTGCGCGCCGGGATGAGCGGAGGCCTCGCGAAGGGCGCCGAAGGCGCGGTGGCCAGCTCGGTCGCGGATCTCCCCGAAGCCGTGCCGGGCTACATGCACAAGACGGCGCTGTTGATGCTCGACCCGTTCGCGGGCAACGGTGAGGAGGTGGCGCTGCTCACGGCCGGATACCTCGGACCCGACGTGCCGCTCGCGGGCGGCGCGGCCGGCGATGACCTGGCGATGAAACACACCGAAGTTGCGCTCGGCGCCAACGCGGAGACCGACGCGATGGTGGTCGGGATCATCTTCTCCAAGGCGCCCTTCGGCATCGGCGTCTGTCATGGGCACGCTCCGATCAGCGAGCCGCTGACGGTGACGCGCGCCGAGGGCGCAACGGTGTACGAGGTCGACGGGCGCCCCGCGTGGGAGGTCTGGGCCGAGCACACCAAGAGCGCGGCGGCCGCCCGAGGAGTCGACCCAGACACGGTCTCCGACGACGACATCGGCGCGTTCTTACTGCGCTACGAAGCGGGCCTCGCGAGCGGAGACGAGTACAAGATCCGTGCGCCACTCGGTCGGGGTGCCGACGGCTCGCTCAGCTTCGCCACCGCGGTCCCCGAGGGCGCGAAGATCCGCATCACCGAAGGCCCACCTGACGGACAGATCGACGCTGCACGCACGGCCGCGCAGCGTGCCTACGCGAAGCTCGGCGAGGGCGGAGCGTCGGGCGCCATCGTGTTCGACTGCATCTGCCGAAACCTCATCCTCGGCGATCGCTTCAAGGACGCGGTGGGCGCCATCGCCGAAGAGCTGGGCAACGTGCCGCTCGCCGGCTTCGAGACCTACGGCGAGATCGCGCTGGACGCGGGCGACCTCTCAGGCTTCCACAACACGACGACGGTGGTGCTGGCCGTCCCGCGATGAGCCACCGCGCCCATCAGCTCGCGGACAGGTGGACCCTCGCGCAGCTCATCCCGTTGTTGGCACAGACCATCGGCGAGGAGAAGGCGCGGGACGTCATCGAGACCGCCGCCGAAGGCTTGGGCCTTTCGGTCAAGGACGGACTGCTCGGCGCGGAGGTGCTCGCTCTCTTGGATGAGATCGCCACCACTCCGGGGATCGTCGGCATCACCGCGCGCTTCGCGAAGTCGCGGGTGCACTTGAGCAGGCGTCCGTAGGCCTTCCCCACTCGGCGGGAACTACGCTCGCGCCGTGTGCTTCCGGCATCGGTCCGGTGCGGACGCGCCAGACCACTCGCTGATCGAACTCGCGCTGCGCGCACCGCCAGGGTCCCAACACCGCGTCGCAGGCGGCCTACACCACGCGCTTCAGACCAACTCGCCGTCGCAATGCTCACGACGAACCGAGGTGACCTTGCCGCGCCAATAGGTGAAACGGCCGCCTGGCAGGATCCACGAGACATGTCCGCGCGCTGGACAACGGACACCACCCCACACGCCGTAGTCTGAGAAGTGCCCCTCCCAGGGAGTCGCGCCTTCCTGGCCTCGGTGGCGCGTCTCCGTATAGGTGCGGACGATGTCACCCCGCTCGTCGAAGTGGAGATCCACGTAGCAAGACGGTTCTCCGACCCAGACGCGCACGGCTCCGCCCGGTCCAGGGCCGAAGCGGAGGTCGGGGTTGGCAAGCAACGCACGCGGGTTCCAAGGGAGCTCAGCGAGGTAGCGCTGGACTTGCCCGTGGTCGACCTTCGGGCCCTCGTCATGCGCGACGGGAATGGCTCCCCAGACCTTTGCATCGAGCCGCCCGTGTCCGTCTTGATAGGCGTCCTTGACGACGACCGTCACAAGCGGCAGCGCCCTCAAGCGCGCGTACCAGCAGAACGCGAGCTCGGATTCCGAGAACCATTCCTCGGCCGAGAACGGCAGCCAGCGGCCGTCGGGCTTCATCCGCATGGTCCCGCGCTGCTCAATCAAGATACGTCCAGGTCTCCCTTCGGCTCGGCTTCGAAGAGCGAACTGCGAGACGACCTCCGGGCGTGCGCTCAACGGGTTCCTCCATGCGCTCAAGTACACACACGAAGTTGCGGGACAAGGCCCGCTTGAACCGCGGGCCTCGCCCCGCCAGCATCACTGCTCTCGATCGCAAGGCGGATGAGGATGATCGTTCGGCACGCAAACGAGACGATCGCCCCGCGGGGTCTGACACGTGCCTTCGAGTGTGCCGTGGCGGGATTCGAACTCGCAGAGCGAGCCCGAATCTTGAGCATCACACGCGCTGAACGCCTCGGGGGGCGGACCACGACGTGCCCCTTCGGGCGGCTGGGCCATGGCCACTCCGCCGGCAAGAGACGCGATGAATACGAACAGAGTGGGAAGGAGAGTGAGGTCTTTCATGCAATGAACCTTTCACTCACTCGACATCTCAAACCCTGGGTTCGTTAGCTGGCCGTTGAAGAACCGACGTCGATGGATCGGGCCCGCGACGTGCCGTCCGCGTCGCATGACGCGACGGCGTGCATCCTTGAGGATGTTGGAGGAAGCGGCAGGCGGCGAGGGCGGTGCGTCCCGGGTTTGAGGTGCGGCACAACGGTTCTTCAACGGACAGTTAAGTGGGCTTCCCCTTCTAGCGACGAGGAGGGCCACCGTGAGGGGGGCCACCGTAACGGGGGCCACCGTGAGGAGGGCCACCGTGAGGAGGGCCACCGTGAGGAGGGCCACCGCGAGGAGGGCCACCGCGAGGAGGGCCACCGTGAGGAGGGCCACCGCGAGGAGGGCCACCGCGAGGAGGGCCACCGCGAGCCCGAATCGCGTCGAGCCGCTCGCGCTGCACGTCGGTGAGAATCTCGCGCACCTCGGACAGAATCCGTGTGTTGATGGCCTCGATACGGGGCCGGCTCTCCTGGAACACCGCCTCCACCTCCGGTCGGTGTCGCTCGAGGATCGCTTCGACCTGCCGGGCTTGCTCTGGCGTGAGGTCGAGTTCCCGAACGGGGACCGGACCATGCGGGCCTGGCGGACGATGGGGCGGGCCGTGGCCCCAGTGCCATACCCCCGCGCCCGAGATCGCCCCGAGCACAAACGTCAGCACGAGCACGAGCACCGCCTCCACGTTGCGCCGGCGGCCACGACTCACGGCGCCTCCCCCGTGACGACCCGCATCTGATCGGCGGTCAACGAATCACCGCTCTCCGCCCAACTCATCAACGCGAGTGCGGGGTCCTCCGCGGCGACGGGCTGCGGAGGAGACAACCACACGAGCAGCCACGCCGCCGCTGCGAGACACGCCGCTAGCACGATCGCTCGTGGCGCGAGCTCAACCACCGGCGAGGCGACCGAGGGCGGCAGCGAGTCCGCACCGACCCGAGCGAGCGGACGGATCGAAGGCTCGTGTGCAGCCGCGCTCGGTCCGACACGCCCCATCACCGACGCCACCCCCGCCTGGCTCCCCAGCTCGGCGGCGCGCGTCGGCGAAAGGTCCTGTTCGCCGAGGAGCTCCGCTTGCTCAAGCAACGACGCCACCAGCGCGTCGTCCGTCGGCGAGGACAGCGATGAGAGGTCCTGTTCGCCGAGAAGCTCCGCTTGCTCAAGCAACGACGCCAACCACGCCGCGCTTCCCGTCGTTCCTCTCTCACTGTCGAGCAACGAGAGGTCTTGCTGCGCGAGCAGCGAACCCTGCTCGAGCGTCTCGGCGACGCGCGCCTCCCAGCGCGCCTCATCCAAGGCCGGGTCGAGGGACGAAAAATCGATCTTGTCGCTCACGCAGCCCCTCCCTCGCCGAGATGTTGACGCAGCCGCCGGCGCGCCACGAACAGATGCTGACGCGAGTTCACGACCGACAGGTCGAGCACCGCCGCGATCTCCGGATGTGTGTAGCCCTCGAGGTCATGAAGCAAGACCACCGTGCGCTGCACCTCAGTGAGCTGCGTGAGCGCATCGGTGAGTTGCCGACGTGTGGCCTGGCGCTCGGTGTCGCGGGCACCTCCCTTGCCCTCCGCCCCCTCGCGGGCCTCGTATCCCGGCACGTCGCGCAGCCTCCGTCGGCTGAGCCAGTTGCGCGCTTGGTTCCGCACGATTTGCATCAGCCAGGCTTCGAACCGCTCAGGGGACCGGCAGGTGCCGATCTTCGCCAAGCCCAGAATCAGCGCGTCCTGCGCCACGTCCTCCGCGTCCGCTGGCCGACCGACGATCGCGAGCGCCACGCAGTAGGCCGGGCGAAGATAGCGACGCACGAGCGCCTCCTTGGCCCGCTTGTCACCCGCGACCGCCGACTTCACGAGCGTCGACGTGCGCGCCCCCGCCGTCGTGTCAGCAGGGCCGTCCGCGCTCACGTGTGCCTCATGTGTCCGCGCCACCGCTGTCTTCGACCGGCCAAACGAGAAAACCGTTAGGGGTCTCTAACACTACTTCGAGGCGCGCCGTCTAGAGCGACATGCACTCCCCGCTTCGGTGGATCACCGCCGGCTGCCTCCTGGCGTTCGCAGGCTGCTCAGGAACCACGGTCGAGATGGACGCCGCAACGCCAGAAGACGCCAGTTCGGGGGACGACGCGGACACGAGCGGCGCCACGACGTACCTCGCCGAAGTCTGGGCAGACAACTGGTCGTCCATGTACGTCGACGGCGAACTCGTCATGGAGGACAGCGTGTCGATCACGACCGAGCGCTCCTTCAACGAGGAGGTCTTCACGTTCGAAGCGACGCCGCCATTCCAGATGAGCGTCGTGTTGAAGGACTTCATCGAGGACGACACTGGCCTCGAGTACATCGGCACGGGTCGCCAGCAAATGGGCGATGGAGGCTACATCGCGCAGATCACCAACATGAGCACGGGCGCGTTGGCGATGGTCTCGAGCGCGGACTGGCGCTGCACGACGATCCACGAGGCGCCGCTCGAGACGAGCTGCGAGAGCGCGAGCGCCCCGACCGTCGAGAGCTGCGGCGCGACGATCTCGGAGGAACCCGACGGCTGGCGCGGCGCGGGCTTCGACGACTCCGATTGGGCTGCCGCCAGCGTCTTCACCGCGGCCGAGGTGGACCCCAAGCAGGGCTACGACGCGGTCACGTGGGATCCGTCGGCGCAGTTCATCTGGGGACCGAACCTTCAGACGCACAACACGGTGCTCTGCCGGGTGACGGTCCCGTGAAGGTCGCCATTGTGGCCCTGGCCCTCGTCGCATTTGGGTGCGACGCCGCCGATCCCGACATGGACGGCGGCTTGGGCGAAGAAGGCGGAAGCCCGATGACCGATGGGGGAACGCCGTCGGCCGAATGCTCGGGGTGGACGATCCTCGAGGACATGCACCCGGGCGTCACGCTGGACTCGCTCGGCGTCTGCACGAGCGCAGCCGGCGTGGCGATCGCGGAGTCGCTGATGAACTTTGACGGCGCCGAAGCCACCGGGGACAACGGCGCTGCGCCGTGTGTGGAGGTGCTCTGCGACGCGGACTTCGCCTACATCGCCTCGAACGCGCTGCCGCACTACACGCCGGTCGCCGATCCGATCTTCGAGACGGTGGCGACCCCGATCGTGCACCGCATCCCGCTGAACCCCGCGCCCATCGATCAGTCCACCCCGTCGGACTCATTCGAAGGCGTCAACGGCTGCGACAGCGCGCTCAGCATGGCCGTCGTGAACGAGACGCCGGCGCTGCCCCCGTTCTCGCACTGCTGGTACCAAACGGAAGACGGGACCCAGAACACAGGCCTGCAAACGATCACGGACGAGGACGGATACATCTACTCCAAGATCCACTGCTATGGCCCGACGGCTGGCGTCATCACCGGGATCCCCGCGTTCGCTCCGTGTGAGGAGGCACGCCCCGACCCCTATGGCTCGCCGCTGTTCTCGACCTACTCGGACGACGCCTTCTCCCGCCCGTTCGTGGACTTCTGCGGAACGCACCCCGCCGCCATCACGCACAACCACTGGGTCAACGAGGCGTGCCTCGCGCAGGACGAGGAAGGGGCTCCGGAGAACGGCTACGCGAGCGGCGCGACGGCGTTTGTCGTCGAGGACCTCGACGCCCCCGACTGCGCGGCGGAGTCCAACATCGTCGGCTGGGCGTACGACGGCAACCCGATGCACGGCTCGTGCGTGTGCATGGAGCGAGACGACTCCGGCGCCTGCACCGACCTTCGGCGCGCGCGCTCGAGCTACGTCTACGCGGGTCTCGCCCGGTTCGCTGACGACACCAGCGCCCTCGACAACGTCGACACCGCCACCGTCGAGGCGAGCTACTTCGGCAGCGAACTCGACGAGTGCACGACCAGCGAAGAGTGCTGCGACGGGGTCACTGGTGTCTGCCGCCTCTACTGTCATCCGCTGCTCGTCGAAGACGGGGACGACGTGGTGCTGGCCAACCGGTGCGTGTCGCCCGACTACACGTGGTGCACGCACGCCTACAACGCGCACGACGACGTGCTCGAGGACGAAGGCTACGTCTACCTCGACCGCTGCAACGGCGTCACGACGGCCGACGGCTACACCTACGTGGGCACGTCCACGTTCCCCTACGTCAACAGCTGCTTCCGAGACGCACCAACCGCCTCGGCCACCGATGACACGTACATCTACCTCGACGCGGGCGGTGGCCCGGGAGGCCCCCCCGGTGGCGGGCCGCCCGGCGGGTGATTCGAGCGTGGCGAGCACACCGTCGCGACCGTCGTTGGCGAGACGCACGCTCCTCCTGAGCGGCGCGCTCGCGGTCGGCTGCGCCATGTTGCCCGTGTCGGACCTCGTGCCCGCGCAGGTCCACTACATCGTCGAAACGGACTGGGAAGGCGTGCCGCTCGTCGACGGCGAGCGCGTCTTCGAGACCGACCTCGGCTACACGGTGGGGGTCTCTTCGTTCCAGATTCACACGACGTCCATCGAGCTGATCCCCTGCGAGGATCGGACGGCGGCGTGGGACCCGCGGCCGGCACGCGCCTTCGCCCACGGAAGTACCTACGAGCACGACATCTCGGCCGTGGAGCCGTCGGTCCTCGATGACGTCATGGTCGAGCAAGCGCTGGACCGCGGGCAGTCGTTGGCCGTTCGCGCGACGTACTGCGAGCTCTTCACGACCCACGGGTCGGGCAGCCAAGAAGCCATCACCTCGATCACGGGCTGGGTCCGCATAGCGGGCGCAGAGGAGGCGACGCCCTTCGTCGCGGAGCACCCGCTCGGTCTGGCGGAGCTCACCCCGTTGCCCGCGGGTGTGTCGAACGATGCGCTCCTCCCGGACGAGGCCGAGATCATCGTGACGCGGCTTCCGGCCCGCGCGTTCGACGGGCTGGAGCTCGACTCGATGCCGTCGATCGACCTCGCCTACGAGGTCAGCCGAGCGCTGCTCGAGACGCGACAGGTCCGCTGGTCGATCGGTCGGGCGCCCGAGGGAGAGCCGTGACCCTCAGCCCGACGGCATGCAGGCCGAGGGAGCGACCGTGTCCACCACGAGGTCGTCGTATCGCACATCGATCGGACCCTCGGCCGAGGTGACGAAGATCGTGCCCAGCTCGACCCCGACGAAGCGGTCGAAGTCCGAGGTGTCCACCACCTGGCTGACCACCTGCTCTCCGTCGACGAACAGCTCGAGGGTGCCGGTCACCCCGACCGAGACGTGGATGACGAAGCAGTGCCAGGCGTCGACCGCGACCGCGTTCTCGGCCGGCAGGAGCGTGCCCGTGGTGTCGTCCGAGCGGAAGAGCGAGACACGGTCCACGGTGCCCGCGCCGGTGCTGATGTCCCAGTTGAGCGCAACGTGGTGCCCCGCGCCCCCGCCGGACGGGGAGGTCCGAATGAAGAGCGTCGAGAAACCGGAACCCGTCATCTCTTGGGTGTGTCGCTCGAGCACCGACACCCAGAGGTCGTTCGACCCCGAGACGTCGATCGTCCGACGCGCGACGCCGTTGGTACTCGTACCCGAGCCTTCGTAGTCGGCGTAGAGCAACCCGGTCCCGCGCGGGGCGCTCCCCACCTCGCGGGAGATGCTCCCGTCCAGGATCATGCCGAGCGGCTCCGCCTCGAAGTCCTCGCAGAAGACCGGCGCCGGCACCGCGTCGCACACACCCAACCCGGCGTCGACCGGACCCGCGTCGACCGGACCCGCGTCGACCGCGGCATCCAATACCCCGGCGTCCGAGCCCGCGTCTCCCGCGTCCATGACCCCGGCGTCCATGCCCGCGTCCCGATCCCCACCGTCTCCCATCTGGGCGTCCCGAAAGGGCGCTGCGTCCCGCCCGGCATCGGGTGGAATCGAGGCGTCCTCCCGTGCGCGCGGCACACAGACACCGTTCGAACCGGAGCCCGAGTCGACGCACTCCCATTCGGCGCCCGGGCAGGGGCAGGTGTGGTTGGCCGGATCGAGAGGCGCAAATGTGCAGCCGGACATCAGCGTGAGGACGACGACGAACCGACTGACGCGACTTGGCACTCCCTCGTTCCTTTCCGCCGGATCGGCGCCTCACCCTTGGCTGGCACCGTCCTGGGGTCTTCAGCCTCGGACAGCTCGGAGGGTAGATCAAGGTGTGAAACGACGCCCGCGCTCGACGCGCTCGGGCTCAGGCAGCCGGAGAGCCCCACGCTGAAGCCGACGCCGAAGCCCAGAATGGCCAGCGCCACGAGCAACCCATGTTTGACGCCCAGCCGCCTCCGCCTTCGGCGGCGCTGTGGAGCGGCGGAAGGCATGCCGGGATCGCTCGGCGAGCGCGGCGGGCGCTCGCTCGGCCTCAGGTTCTGCACCGAATCCAGAAGCGTCGCGCCCTCGACCTCGGCCTCGCTCGACCGGCGGCGCAGCACGAGCGCGCGCACCAGCGCACGCGCGCGCTGAACGCCGCCCTGTTCGACGACGTAACGGTCCAGGGCGTGCGCCAGACTCTCCGCCGAGCCGAAGCGGTCGTTCGGACAAAGCGCGCACGCACGCTCGATGACCTCGTCCAGCAACGGCTCGTTCGGGAGCCGGTCGCGGAGCCGCGGACGGTTGCCCCGGATGACGTCGCACACCGCCTCCACGAGGTGGCCGCGCGCGAAGGCCTGCTCCCCCGTCAGCGCTTCGAACAAGATGAGGCCCAGCGCATAGACATCCGCGCGCCGGTCGACCGGCTGCTGGTTGAGGTACTCAGGGCACATGTAGCGGACCCGTCCTTTGACCTGACCCGGCGCCGTCTTGGCGAGGCGGTCGCGCGCTCGGGCGACGCCGAAGTCGAGCAGCTTCACCCCCGCGTCCTCCGTGACGTAGAGGTTGTCTGGCGACACATCGCGATGAACGATGTCGCGCGAGACGCCGCGCTCGTCCCGCACCTCGTGGGCGGCGTGAAGGCCGCGGGCGGCCTCGGCGATCAAGAACGCCGCCGCGATCGGGGGCAGCTTCGCCGGCAGCGCGCCGCCCAAGAGGCGTGACAGCGGAGCTCCGGCGAGCAGCTCCATCACGAGGTGAGGCACGCCGTCCGCCTCGACGTAGTCGTGAATCGTGACGACGTTCGGGTGACGGATCCATGACGTGATCCGCGCTTCATCTCGCATCATCTGCCGACTCTCGGGGAGACGCGCGAGCCGGGGGAGGATCCGCTTGACGGCGACCACCCGCGCGAAGCCGCCTGGGCGCCGTTGACTGGCCGCGACCACCTCGCCCATGCCTCCGGACGCCACGACCTCGAGCTCCTCGTAGCCCGCAAGCGCGAGCGGGCGTCGGGCCTCGTTCTGCCGGGCCATCACGCCACCCTCCGCGCCGTCGAATGCGGTAGGGTGACGCCTGGGCAATGCCACCGATGGAACCAACCGCGACGCTCTACGTCGAACGGGGAGGCCAGGCCGCGCTGGCCGGCAGGTTCGTCCTCGAGGACGTGCGAACGGGACAGCGTCATCGATCGGGCACGCCGCCGCGCAGCACGCTCGGCAAGGACGCCGGCAACGACATCGTCCTGCACGACCCGACCGTGAGCCGGAACCACTGCGAGCTGCGTGTCGAGCCCGGAGGCGTCCGCTGCCGTGACCTGGGCTCGCGCAACGGGACCCATGTGCAAGGGGTGCGGGTCAACGAAGCGTGGCTGCGTCATGGCGATCAGCTGGTCGTCGGCGCGACGGCGTTGACCTTCCTCGTCGACGAAGGAGCCGACACGATTCGGCTCTCGAGCGAGCCGCGCTTCGGCGATCTCCTCGGCCACTCGACGACGATGCGTGCCCTGATCGCCCAACTCCAGCGCGCCGCGGCGAGCGATGCCACCGTGCTGCTGCGCGGCGAAACCGGATCGGGGAAGGAGGTCGCCGCCCGCGCTGTCCACTCGATGAGCCGGCGAAGCGCCGCCCCGTTCGTCGTGGTCGACGTGGCCGGGCTTCACGCGTCGATGACCGAAGCCGAGCTGTTCGGATACGAGCGGGGCGCCTTCACGGGCGCGGACCACAGCTTGCCCGGCGCCTTCGAGCGAGCGGACGGAGGCACGCTGTTCCTGGACCACGTCGATGAGCTCCCGCTCGCGCTTCAACCCAAGCTCTTGCGCGCCTTGGAGACGCGCGCGGTGCGGCGGATCGGCGCGATTCACGAGACGCCGCTCGACTTCCGCGTCGTGGGAGCCACACGTCAGGACCTCCGACGCCAGATCAACCAGAACACGTTTCGCGCGGATCTCTTTTACCGGCTCGCCGTGATCGAACTCGAGGTGCCGCCACTTCGGGAGCGCACTGAAGACATCCCGCTGCTCGTCGCCGACATCCTCGATCGGCTCGGCGTCAACGATGCGCAACGGGCGAGCCTCATCGTCCCGGAGCAGCTCGAGCGCTTCTCCCGCCTGCCTTGGCCGGGCAACGTGCGACAGCTGCGCAACCGGCTCGAGCGGCTGGTGGTGCTGGGCGAGGACATGGGCGCCCCGGAGTCGCCTTCCTTCACCCCGTACGACGCCGCACGGAGAGCCGCGCTCCACGCGTTTGAGCAGGCGTACGTGGAGCAGCTGCTCGACACCTACGACGGCAACGTGACGGAGGCGGCGAAGGCCGCGGGTATGGCGCGTGGGTATTTGCATCGCATCATCCGCAAGGTTCGGTCGGAAGAGGAGTGAGGGCGCGGCTCGAGCGAGCCGCACCCCCAAGCTCAGGTCAGCGCAGGAGCGTGCGACCGTCGCTCGTGGTCACCCAGACGCGACCGTCCTCGAGCAGGGCTGCGTTGCACAGCGTCGCGCCGTTGAGCGTGGCCGCGGTGTCGATGGCCTCGATGACCGCCTCGTTCTCGACGGGGTTGCTCAGCATGTGAACCGAGTCGTAGGGCGTCGTGTGCGCGTAGAGCGTCATCGCCCGCAGGCCCAGGCCCGCCGCGAGCGACGACCAGCGCTGAATCGCCACCGGTGCCCGCGCATCGTTCTCCTGGAACCGTCCGCCGTCTTCGGCTCCGGTCTCGGTGTCCCAGATCTCCAGGTGCCCGATGCCGGCGCGGTCCATGTGGGCTCGGTAGCCGTCGATCGCCTCGACCATCCGGCTGGGATCGAAGTGGTAGTCGTAGAAATGAACTGAGACCGCGTCGATGTGGTCCTTGCCGGTTCCCCAGCCGCCCGGGAGCGTCACCGGTGCATTGAAGAAGCGTGGGACGGTCGTCGCGCCCTCGCGCCACTGGTCCACGAAGCCGGCGCCGAGAACGGGCACGCCGAGGTCGGCCTGGTGAAGCGTGAAGGCGATGTTGGCGAGGTCGCTGGCGGAGCCGGCGAAGAAGGGCTGCGGCGGGTTGGCGTTCGCCTGGCCCCAGGCGGGGGTCCAACGGTCGTTGTACGACGTCGCGCCGCTGGTCCAGGGCAAGGTCGGCTCGTTCCAGACCTCAAAGGCCGCGATGCGCGAGCCGTAGCGCTCCATGACCGCGCGCACGAAGCGCGTGAGCGCGGCGTGACCCTCCTGGGTGGGCGGGCTCGCGATGCCGTCCCACGAAGGCCAACGCGAGGGCTCACCCGCGTAGACCTGGTAGAACTCGGGGGTCCCGTACAGCAGCCAGATCACCGGATGGCCTTCGGTGGCGGCCATCCACTGGTCCATGTAGCTCCAGTCGTAGCTCCCGCGACTGGTCTCGATGTTGGACCAGAACGCGCGCTCGGCCAGACCGCCAACCGCCGCGTTGAGGGTGCGGGCGTATCCGTAGTCGTAGCGCGGGGGAGCGACGGGGGCGCCGCGCCCACCGTCCTGCCAGAACTGCGCGTGCGTGGCGACGTGCATGCCCACGAGGTTCGCGTCCACGGCCCGAGGCGCGTCGGGCGAGACGAGCCGGCGGAGCACCGCGCTGGGTGCGGTCGCGCTGACGCCCTCACAGCCTTCGGTGGGCGTCGGCGTCGGCGTCGGCGTCGGCGTCGGCGTCGGCGTTCCCGGGTCTGCGCCCTGCTCCTCCAGGGACACATCGTCGAGGAAGCCGACACCCGAGCCCGACACGGTCGCGTTGAGCTGCACGTACGCCGCACCGGCCGGCACGGCGATCTCGAGGGAGCGCGCTTCGTACGTCTCGCCAAAGAACGGGGCGGTGACCGACTCGCCGATCTGCTGGTAGCTGGCGTCGTAGATCTTGTAGCCGATGCGCAGCGTCGAACCACGGCCGTGCGCGGTGTAGGTGTAGGTCGCGCCCGGCGCGATCTCGAACACGTTGAGGCCACCGCCGCCGTAGCCGGACGAAGGCACGTACGCGACTCGCGCTGCCCACTCGCCGGTGCGCGCATCTCCGCGTGCGGCCGTCATCCCGGCCCAGCTCACCCAAGGCGCGAGGCCGTCCTCGAACGAGGCGTTGGTCAAGATGTTCACCGAAGGCGGAGTCGGCACGGGCACGATGTCCTCGCCTTCTCTGGCCACCGAGGCGTCATCCAGGTCGAGCCAGCCCGGCGACTGCACCACACCGAACACCTGCACGAAGGCGGCGCCGCTGGGCATCGTCACGGAGACGACGCGGCTCTCGAAGCTCTCCCCAAACGGCTCGGCGTGGATCGTCTCGCCGATCTGCGCGTAGCTCGAATCGTAGATCTTCACTCCGATGCGGGCGTTCGCTCCGGAGCTCGTCCGCCCGTAGGCCTCGAACTCGTAGGTGCAGCCCGGCTCGGCGGTCCACAGGTTGACCGAGGCCCCGCCGTATCCGCGCGTTCCGTCGTAGTAGATGCGTGCGCCGAACCGGCCGCTGCGTGCGGACGCCTCCTGCACGCTCATCGAGGTCCACGCCGCCCAGGGCGCGGCGGCGCCCGACTCGAAGCCTCCGTTGTCGAGCAGGTCGGTGGCCGTCGCCGCCTGCGATTGAACCCCGTCGGCCGGCTCGACGTTCGAGCAGCCGGCCAGCGCGACCAGCACGGCCGCTGTGATCCAGGCGTATGCCTTTGGTTGATTCATCTCTCGTCCTCCATGCTCGCGATGCCGGTAGGGCTCTCGTTTCGAGCAACCGGGCCCATCGCAATGGGCGGGCCAGCCTCACCGCGGTCGTGGGAGGGCGCTTCTGCACAGCGGCGTGATCTTCTGCCGGTGACACTGGGCACACCCGCACGGTCCGAGGCCCGCCGTGGGCGACAGTACGCCCCGCCAGCGCGACAAAGCGGCTCGCTGCGCGGGCAGCAGTGACACGTCGGGAGCCTCGAAACGCCGCGCGCAAGTCACGTCGCGTCTGGCACGGCCCATGCGGAGGGTCGGTGCAGACGCGCCAGACCGGCGCGAGATCACTGGAGTTCAAGCATGAGTGTCTTTCGCATCTGTTCCGCCCTCTTCTTCTCCCTCGCGATGATGACGACCGTCGCGGGCTGCAACGACGCGCGAGAGGCAGGCAACCGACTCGAATGCATGGGGGGCTCGTGCTCCTCGTCGTGCGACAACGAAGGCACCGGGGTCTCGTGCGAGGTGTTCTGCCGCGAGGGGACGAGCTGCGACGCGAGCTGCAACGCAGGGCAAGACTGCCGCTTCTTCTGTGATCCCGGCGCCACCTGCACCTTCGACTGCACGTCGGGCAGCTGCTCCCTGATGGGAACCGGCGCGACGAGCTGTTCCTGCTCCGGCACGTGCCCGGGCACGTGCAGCGACACGGGAGCCACCACGATGTTCCCCGGGGACGCCGGGCCGGACGAAAGCGGCGGCGACTGCACAGACTTCTGCGGAGAGCCGACCGACCCGGGCTACGCCGCCTGCGTCACCGCCTGCTCTTGATTCAGAACTGCACCCAACCGGGATCGCGGGGCGTCCCTCGGCCCCGCCGGCCAGCGCGCTGCGGCTCGAGCTGAACACGCAGCGTGTGGTTTCGCGTCGGTTCGATCTCCGAGCTCCACGTGCGGTGGCCCTCCGCGCGAACCTCGAGCTGCACGGGCGCCTCCCCTTGCGGAAGACGCGCCACCAGCGGGACGGGGCCGAACGCGGCGCCGTCGATCCAGACCACCGCCCCTTCCGGGCTGGCGTCGACCTCGACGGTCACCCGCGTCTGGACCGCTTCGGCGGGCGTCGTCGGCCCCGCGTCCGGGTCCGCCTCGGGCGGGGCGACGGCGACCTCGACCTCCGGGGCCGGCTCCGGAGCCGTGCCCAGCTCCTGTTCGATTGGAGGCTCCGCGCCCACCTGCGGTTCGGCCTCCACTCCGTCGGCCGGGGGGGACGACACCATCACGACCGCGGCGCCGCCCATCGCCCCGAGCCCCCCGACGAGACCCAGCGCCAGCCAGGGCCACTTCCTACGGGTCGGGCGCGGGGCAGCGACGGTCGGCGCCACCGCGGACACCGGCAACACCGCACCGTCGAGCAGCGTCGGCTCGGGGTCGCGCGACAGGCGCGCAGCGAGCTGCAGCAGCTCGGTCTCTGCACGCATCGTGTGGGGCGCCACGCGGACCACGGACTTTGCGATTGAGAGATCGGGAGCCACGTCATCGAAGTGGTCACGGTGAAGCCGGAGCAGCGCCAGCTGCATCTCGCGGGCGGATGGGAAACGCTGGGTCGGGTCCCGCTGCAGCGCGCGGGTAACGACCTCCTGCACTCCTTGGGGAACGTGGGGGCGGAACTGGCTCACCGGGGGAATCGGCGCCTCCAGCAGGGCCGCCGCCGTGGCGCCCAGCGAGTCGCGCTTGAACAGGCGCCTTCCGGTGAGCATCTCGAAGAGGACCACCCCGAGCGCGAACACATCGGTCCGGCGGTCGACGGGTTTGCCCGTGATCTGCTCCGGCGACATGTAGCTCGGCTTGCCCTTGATCTGCCCCGTCTGGGTCCGGACGCGCCGCTCGGAGGCGCTGGCGATGCCGAAGTCGAGCACTTTGACGAAGCCCTGGTGCGTGACGAAGAGGTTCTGGGGGGAGACATCACGGTGCACCACGTCGGCAGGACGACCGTCGATGTTGCGCAGCTCGTGCGCTGCGTGCAGCCCCGCCGCCGCCTGCGCGGCGATGGCCAAGCACATCCCCACATCCAGGCGCCCCCCGAGTCGCCCGGTCTGGTCGATCAGCGTGTCCAGCGGCACGCCGACGAGGTGCTCCATCACGATGTACGGCTCGTCCTCCAGCTCGAAGAAGTCATGGACCTGAACGACGTGCGGATGCCGGATCCGCGAAGCGATGCGCGCCTCGTCGAACATCATGTCGATGGCCTCCGCATCCGGTGCCGCCAGAATGCGCTTCACCGCCACGATGTGCGTCGCGTGTCCGAGATCGCCCTGAACGGCCGCCAAGATCTCGGCCTGACCGCCCCGCGCGAGCGACGCGAAGACCGAGTACCGCCCGAGACGGAACGGCCGCGCCAACACCTCCGTGCGGGTCTCTTCCTCGTCTTCGGTCGGACTCGAGGTCGTCATTCTCGGCGCTAGAAGGTGCCCCGGAGCTGTGCTCCGGCGGGATTCAACTGTAGGGCGACCGAGCTGTCGTCGCCCGAGGTCAGGTCGATCACGAGCCAAACGAGCCCTGCCGCCAGAGCCGCCCCAGCCGTCCAGAACATCACCTGGCCCGCGAGCCACAGCTCGTTCGCGGAGTCGCGCAGGCTCGAGGCTCGGTCGAAAGCCATCGTGTTCTCAGCCTCGGCCCGCCGGTCGAACGCGACGGCCGAAAGCACGGCGCCGACACCGCCCAGGAGCGCGCCGCCCCCCATCACAACCCATGGCCCCGCCGAGAGTCCACCGCCGTCCTGCCTGGAGGTCACGGGCTCGGAGGCGACCGCTCGAGGAAGATCGGGCTCCGGCGCGGGTTGCTCTCGTGCCACAGCGAGCGACCGCTGCTCGTCGATGAGCTGCTCGACCTCCGACCGCTGCGCGCCGTTGGGGTCCTCGGCCAAGAAGCGCTCGTAGGCGCGAACCGCGCTCCGAGGCTCACCGTTGGCGGCGTGGGAACGTCCCAGGTTGTAGAGAATCATCGGAGCCGGATAGGCCTCGTAGGCACGCTCGAGCAGAGGCACCGCCTCGTCGGGTCGCCCCGCGGAGAAGACCTCCTGGGCCTGCTGCGTGAGGCACTGGGAGCGCGCGCGAGCGGTGGTCGCTTCAGCGCAGCCGCCCTGCGCCGACGCGACCGACGCGCATAGGCAGAGCAAGCACGGCAGACACGGCAGGATCCCACTCCGCGGGGTCACGAGCGGGCGGACCTTCGCCCCGAAGTGGCGCAGCATGCCGCCATTGGAACAACTGGGGGTGCAATCGGCAAGGTTCCGCGCCTCATGCTTCCGCTGCGCCACGCACGGTGGGGGACCCAGCTTCGTCTTCGGCCATCCGCTCCAGCGTCTTCGTGGCGAGCTCCCGTGCGCGCGGAAGCCCCAGCCGCTTGAGCACTTCGAGCATGTCGTCCCCCAGCCGGCGAAGGGTCATGAGCGCCGCCTCGGCGTCCCCTCCCGCCTCTTGTGCGATCGCTTTGAGAACACGCGCCTCCGCCAAGAGATCCTTGTCGGAGCCGGCCTCGTCCATCGCGTCCTCGGCGACCTGCAAGGCCTCGGCCGCCTTGCCTCGCTCCGCCGCCAGCGCCCCCCGCAGGATGCGGACGCGCAGGTCGACGGTGCGGTCTCCCACCGGTCCGCCGATGGAGTCGAGCGCTGCGTCCGCCGCGTCGAGATCTCCGTCGGAGAGCGCCGCCACCGCACGCGCGTGACGGATGACCCCCGCGAAATCGGGCTCCAGCTCGCTCGGCTGAACCGCGTCGAGAACCGCGCGCGCACCGGACGCGTCCCCGTCGGCCTCGAGCACCTCGGCGCACATCAAGCTCAGGCGAGCGTGCGCGTCCGCCTCTTTCAGCGGATCGGCGAGGGCGATCTCAGCGCGCAGCGAAGCGACCACCGCGCCCCGCTTGGCCGGATTCATCATCGCCTCGGCCCATGCGTCGGAGCGCGCCTCATCCGCCTTGATGCGGGATCTGCGGCGCCACACGAAGTAGCCGAAGAGCAGGCCCAGCGCGGCGACGAACACCCCGACCGTCCAGCCGTATCCGCGCGGCTCGAGAAGGCGGAACGCGAAGTACGCCCCCACCGCGAGCAGCGACACGCGCAGGATGGGGAGCATCCACTTGGGAATGGGCAGCCGGTTCACGCGCGGCAACCTAATACAGCCCCGTCGAGGACGCTCACTCTGGCCTCCGTCGTGTCAGGAGTGCGAGTGCGCAGCCACCCCGCTGGCGCTATCTCGTCCGTCGTCTCTACTCACAGGGGCAAGAGCGGTCGAGGAGCGCGTACGTGGAAGAGGCCTTTCAGCTCGTCACCCACATGACCCCGAAGGGCGACCAGCCCGGGGCCATCGAGAGCCTCATCGAGGGGCTGAACGTCACCAAAGACGACCACCAGGTGCTGCTCGGCATCACGGGGAGTGGCAAGACCTTCACCGTCGCCAACGTGATCCAGCGCGTGCAGCGGCCGACGCTGATCATCGCGCCCAACAAGACGCTCGCGGCGCAGCTCTACGGAGAGATGAAGGAGCTCTTCCCCGACAACGCGGTCGAGTACTTCGTCTCCTACTACGACTACTACCAGCCCGAGGCGTACGTCCCGGGCTCGGACACGTACATCGAAAAAGACGCGATCATCAACGACCGCATCGACCGCATGCGCCACGCCGCGACGCGCGCGCTGTTGTCCCGACGCGACGTGATCATCGTCGCCAGCGTCTCCTGCATCTACGGCATCGGCTCGCGCGAGGCGTACGGGCAGATGCTCATCAAGCTCAAGCAGGGCGAGGAGATCCGGCGGGACGCGCTGCTCCGGCAGCTGGTCGACATCCAGTACCAGCGCAACGACGTGGACTTCCACCGCGGCACCTTTCGCGTGCGCGGCGACGTCGTGGAGATTTTCCCCGTCGACGCCGAAGACCGCGCCATCCGCATCGAGTTCTGGGGCGACGAGATCGACCGCCTCTCGGAGATCGACCCGCTCCGCGGCAAGGTCCTGCGCGACCTGCCGGCCTACGCGATCTACCCCGGCTCCCACTACGTGACGCCCGCCGAGATGCGAATGAACGCGATCGAGTCGATCCGGCAGGAGCTGCAGGGCCGTCTCGAGGAGCTGCGCAAGGAGGGCCTGATCCTCGAGGCGCAGCGGCTCGAGCAGCGCACGATGTACGACCTCGAGATGCTCGAGCAGATGGGGTTCTGCAACGGCATCGAGAACTACTCGCGGCACTTCAGCCAGCGCGCCGTGGGCGAGCCGCCGCCCGTGCTCATCGACTACTTCCCCGACGACTACCTGCTCGTGCTCGACGAGTCCCACATCACCGTGCCGCAGATGGGCGCGATGTACCGCGGCGACCGCGCGCGAAAGACGACCCTGGTCGAGCACGGGTTCCGCATGCCGAGCGCGCTCGACAACCGCCCGCTCAAGTTCGACGAGATTTGGGAGCGCGTGGGGCAGTGCCTTCACGTCTCGGCCACGCCCGGCGACTGGGAAGTCGAGATGGCCGAGGGCGTCGTCGTCGAGCAGGTCATCCGCCCGACGGGCCTGATGGACCCGGAGATCACCGTGCGCCCGGTCGACCACCAAGTGGACGACCTCCTCGAGGAAATCCGCGCGCGGGTCGAAAAGAACGAGCGTGTGCTCGTCACCACGCTCACCAAGCGCATGAGCGAAGACCTGGCCGAGTACTTCAGTGAGCTCGACGTGAAGAGCCGCTACCTCCACAGCGACGTCGACACGCTCGAGCGGATCGAGATCCTCCGGGATCTCCGCAAGGGCGAGTACGACGTGCTGATCGGGATCAACCTCCTGCGGGAGGGCCTCGATCTGCCGGAGGTCTCGCTCGTGGCGATCCTCGATGCGGACAAGCAGGGCTTCTTGCGGAGCCCGCGCTCGCTCATCCAGACCATCGGGCGCGCGGCGCGGAACGCGAACGGTCAGGTGATCATGTACGGCGACAAGATCACCGACGCGATGGCGTACGCGATCAGCGAGACCGAGCGGCGGCGCGAGGTGCAGCGGGCCTACAACGAGGAGCACGGCATCACGCCGGAGACGGTGAAGAAGTCGCTCTTCCAGATGGACGCGGCGAGCGGCGGATCGGACTGGTCCACCGCGCCCAAGGCCGACGTCAACCTGGACATCGATCCGGAGAGCGTGCCCGAGCGGCTCGAAGACCTGCGATCCGAGATGCTGCTCGCGGCGGAGAACCTCGAGTTCGAGCGCGCAGCAGAGATACGTGACGAGATCCGCGTGCTCGAAGACGTCTCGCTCGGCAAGGCCGGGAGGCGGCGCCCCAAGCAGTCGGGCAAGGCCGACGCGAAGAAGGGCAAGGGCAAGCGCCGGCGGTGACGCGCGTCGAAGCCCCCGCGTCAGAGCCCCCCATCGCCTCCGAACGAGAGGGTGGCGCTGCCCTCGTTGAGCGTGCCGCAGCACTCGGTCTCGTTCTCGATGACCTGGACGGTCACCGTCTCGATCCGTCCGTCGGCGTCGACGGTCACCTCAACTGCGCCTGGCCCGGAAGGTCGCCCAATGCAGGTCCAGCGTGTGCCGCTCGGCGCACTCCCGCTCACATCCTGGCAACTCACCGGGAGCCCGGGGGCGCTCGCGGAGACCGACGTGAGAGGCGTGACCGAGTCCACAACAACGGTCAGCTCGCTGATGCCGCAGCGAAGCCCGGGTCCACGCACGCGGTCAGTGAGACGAGCAACGCGATCATCAGGCCAGTGCGACGCATACGAGTGGCTATCACACCTCAGCGGGCCATGCGTGGAGCCCGCGCCGCAAGCTTGCCCGGCGGGGCAACCGGGGCGATCGTATGGCGTGCGACGCGCGCAAATCCTCCTTCTCTCTCTCTCGGTTGGGCTGAGCGGCTGCTTCCTCGACCGGACGAGCGTGTTCGCGCCGGGCGACGGCGGACCCCGGGTCGACGCCCAGCCGAGGGTCGATGCCACCGTGCCGGACGCGGGGACGGAGAGGGACGCCACGCCACGCGACGACGCGGCGGTCGACGGCGGGGACGACGCGGGGACGGATGACGGGGGACGCGATGGCGGACTCGACGCCGGACCCGATGGAGGACCCGACGCCGGACCCGATGGAGGAACGGACGCCGGACTTGACGGAGGACCCGATGCGGGCCCGGACGGAGGACCCGACGCGAGCCTCGACGGAGGGACCGATGCTGGCCCGGATGGAGGACCCGACGCCGGTCCTCCTTGCGGCGCGAGCGACCCACCGGTGTGTGTGGGCGGCGCGGTGCAGACCTGCCCCGGCGGTGTCCCCGTGCTCACGCCCTGCGTATTTGGGTGCGGGCTCGGCGCCTGCCAGACCCTCGTGCCGAGCAACGTCGGCACGCGCGTGGCCATGGACGCGGGCGACGGGGACTTCGTCGTGCAGAGCGGGCGGCGCTTCTTCTTCGACACGGACAGCGGCGCGATCATCCGCGACGACCTGATCTCCGACGAGACCATCCGCCCCGCGGGCACCGGACTCGATGCCGACACCGGGGTGTACTTCGAAGCGCTTCGCCCGATCGCCGCGGGCGGCGCTGACCTCGGGGTCTTCGTGATGGCCAGCCTCACGGTCCCGGAAGGCTCGGAGATCCGGGTGCGAGGCGACCGCGCACTCGTCCTGCTCGTCGGCGGCGACGTGAGCCTGCTCGGTGAAGTGAACGGCCGCGCCGACGACCGCGACGCCGTGGGGGGCGGCGGGCGCGGGGGTGACGACGGGGACCGAGGCGAGGGGGGCGGAGGCGGCGCGAGAGGCACGGACCTCAGCGGCAAGGACGACTCCGGCGGAGGGGGCGCGGCCCACGCGTCTCTCGGTGGACTGGGCGGAAACAACCCAGCGATGCCCGGCCCCTACGGCGACGCGACCTGCGAGCCGATCCAGGGCGGGTCGGGCGGCGGCGGCGGCGGAGACAACGAGGGCGGCTCGGGCGGTGGAGGCGGGGCGGCCGTGCAGATCAGCTGCCTCGGCACGCTCACGCTGAGCGGCACGATCGACGTCGGCGGAGGCGGTGGGCGGGGCGGCAACGGCTCTGGCTCACTCGAGGACGGAGACTCCGGCGCCGGCGGCGGCGGCGGATCGGGCGGGAGCATCCTGCTCGAGGCGGCCGACACCGTGCTCACGGGCGCACTCGCCGCCAACGGAGGCGGGGGCGGACAGGGCTCTCGCTGCAGCGGGGGGTTTGGCTGCGGCATCGACAACGGCACGGCCGGGGGAACCGGCGACAGCTCTCCCCCCGCGTCGGGGAGCGGCAACACCGGCACCGGTGGCGGTGGCGGCGCGGGATCGGACGCGAGCGGAGGCCCGGGCCAGCCCGGCAGCGCACGCGAAAACGCGGGTGGAGGAGGCGGGGGTGCCGGCCGAATCCGCGTGAACACCGTGACCGGCAGCGGGGCGCTCAGTGGCGCCGCCGTGACCGGAACACACAGCGAAGGCCTCGTCGGGGTAGGACCGTAAGACATGAAACGAAGGGCTCAGATCGAACCACGGCGCGTCCTGTACATCGGACCGCTCGGCGCCGGCATCTTCAGCGCATGCATGGCGCTGCCTCTGCTGGCCATCGGCTACGTCTCCGGCGAGTTCGAGGACGTCAGCACCCTGTTCCAGATCGCGGGAGCCTTCGTGATCTCGTGTCCGATCGGCGCGTGGCTGTTCAACCTCACCTCCCCGATGTTTGGCGGGCTTTCCCTTCGGCTGGCTCCACCACCGCCACCCGCCGGCGATCGGCACGCCCCGGTGCGCGAGTGCCCGCGCTGCGGCGCGGAGACGCCGCGAACACAGAGCGCGTGCCAGAAGTGCGACCACGACTTCGATCCCGGCGCTCGCGCGCCCGACGCGTGAGGCTCGCTCGGGCGATCGCCAGGCCGGCCTGCTAGGCTGGCGCCGTCATGCGCTGGAAGCTTCTCGGGGTGGTGTT
Organism: Sandaracinaceae bacterium; assembly: GCA_045106715.1. Lineage (GTDB taxonomy): Bacteria > Myxococcota_A > Polyangia > Polyangiales > Sandaracinaceae. The sequence goes on along the minus strand of JBGCFC010000122.1, from coordinate 51,660 downwards.
CGCGACCGTTGTCACGGTCGGTCTTTCGGGGTGCGTGAGCGTCGCGCCCTACCAACGCGAGTACCTCGCCGGGCCGGCGATGAACGGCGAGATGGAAGAGGGCGAGTCGGAGTTCCAGGCGCACGTCTTCGACTCACGCGAAGGCGCCACCGGGGGCCACGGCTCGACCGGCGGCGGCTGCGGCTGCAACTGAGGCCAAGCGGTGACGAAGACCCTCACGCGCGCGCTCGCCTTCTGCCTCTTGGGCTTGCCCCTGCTCGCGGCGCCCGCCGCCGCTGACGAGGCGTCCGGGACGTGGACCGGACAGCTCGAGCTGCGCACCAACTACTACTGGGAGACGTCCACCCGCGTCGTCGCCCCCGAGGTCCGTGCGCGGCTCGTGTCGCCAGACGGCACCCAGGTCGACGCCGGCTACCTGCTCGACGCCATCACGAGCGCGAGCATCGCCGCCGGCGTGCAGGAGGACATCCGGTTCACCGAGGTGCGCAACCAAGGCACGCTCGGCGTCAGCCAGGAGTTCGATCTCGGCGGCGCGCAGCTTCGGCTCGGCACGAGCGGCCGCGTGAGCCACGAGCCCGACTACCTCGCCACGTCCCTGACCGCCTACTCGGTGCTCTCGCTCAACCAGCGCAGCACGGTCATCAACACCTCGCTCACCTACATTCACGACGACGTCGGATCCGTCTTGCGGGGCGGCGAGACGCGGGCCGACGACATGGGGCGCGACCTCAGCGATCGCGGAAGACAAGGCCAGCTCGAGGGCATCTCGCTATCGGCCTCGGTCAGCCAAGTGCTCACCCCCGTCACCACGCTGGTCGTCGGCGGCCAGCTCGTGCACAACTGGGGGTTCCTCCAGAACGTGTACCGGCGCGCCCGGGTCGGCGGCGGACTCTCGGCGGAGCGCCACCCGGGCGAACGCACGCGGAGCACGCTCTACGGACGCTTGGCGCACTTCTTCCCGGAGACGCGGACGGCGATCCACCTGCTCTACCGTGCGTACCTCGACGACTGGAACGTCGGCGCGCTCACCCCCGAGGTGCGCGCCTACCAAATGATCGGCGACTCTGTGATGCTGCGGCTGCGCTACCGCTACTACGAGCAGGTCGACTCGTTCTTCTATCTCGCCGAATACGAGACGGCGCAGCAGTTCGTCACCGCGGACCCGAAGATGAGCCGCTTCAACAGCCACCTGCTCGGCGCCCAGCTCCGCGTCGGACTGGGTTGGCTGCACGGCACGCCCATCGAGTTCATGCAGCGCGCGTGGGTCGACCTCAGCGTCAACTACTGGTTCCAGACGAGCACGTTCGGCGACGGGATCCTGGCGCAGGCCGGCGTTCGCATCCCGTTCTGACTAGATGTGCGAGAGCGCCTTCACGCACGCAGCGAGATCCTCGGGCAGCTCCGAACGCACCTCCACCCAGTGACCTGTCTTCGGATGGCGGAACGCCATGAACGACGCGTGCAGAAAGTGCCGGCCGAGCCCGACGTCCGGTCCCCCGTAGAGCACGTCGCCCACCAAGGGATGGCCGATCGCCGACAGGTGCGCGCGGATCTGGTGGCGGACAGCGACCTCGGCCCGTAGCTCGAGCAGCGTGTGCGATCCTACGGGGTCGGCGCGGAGGATCTCGGTGTGCGCGAGGCGGGCGCGCGGCGCGTCGAAGTCGGCCCAGACGCGGCGCGGGTCCTTCGGGTGTTTGCCCACGGGGAGATCGATCGGGGAGAGCGATCCGACGCGCCCCTCCGCAAGCGCGAGGTAGCGCTTCTCGATCTCGCCGCTCTTCAGCGCGGCCCGGAGCAGGTCGAAGATCGCGTGACTGCGCGCGGCCAACAGCAACCCGGAGGTGTCGTTGTCCAACCGATGCACGATGCCGGGTTCCCGTGACGCGTACCCCACGCGGAGCATCTCCGGGTATCGAGCGACGAGCGCGTTGGCGAGGGTGTCGGTCTCATGCGCGCGGAGGGGATGGCTCGGCATGCGAGGTGGCTTGTCGAGCACGACCAGGCTCGCGTCCTCGTGACGCACGGTCAGCGGCAGGTCGGGGGAGGGCAGCGGGTCGAACTCCCGCGCTTCGGGCAGGCGGTCCAGCTCCACCGCGTCGCCCGAGCTCAGCCGCGTGCCTTTTCGCGCCCGGCGGCCGTTCAGCCGCACGGCGCCCTCGGCGATCAGGCGCTTGGCCTCCGCACGACTCATGCCCTCGAGACGCCGAACGAGCAGCACATCGAGGCGCACTCCGTTCTCCGCGTCTTCGACCTCGAGGGCGACCCCCGGTGACGGCGCCGCGCTCAATAGTCGAGGTCCCGAAAGAAGTTGCCCGAGGGCGCCGGATCGGGAGTCGTGCTCGCGGGGCGGGCTGGAGGGTCGGCCACCTGGGCCGCCGGGCGCGGCTCGGGTTCACTCCGGGGGCGAGGCTGAGTCCGGGCGGTGGTTCGAGGCACTGGGGGGGAGTCTACGGCGACCGGCTGGGGCTCGTCGGAGTCTTCGGGCTCGGAGGGTGGGTCGGGCACCACGCGGGCGTCGGGTTCCGCCAATCCTTCGGGCTCGGGCACCGCGTCGGGCTCCGCCGCGTCGGGGGCGGGGACCAGCTCGGGCTCCTCCGCCAGCTCGGGCTCTTCGGCCAACTCGGCGTTCGCCAACCCTTCGGGCTCCGCCTCCCCGCTCTCCGCCACCAACTCGCCCGGCGGGGGCTCGTCGGCAACCACGAGGTCGGTACCGGGGTTGGCCCACTGCACCGCGACGCCGACCCCAAGCACGAGCGCCGCCGCGACCACGCCGATGAGAATCCATCGCTGCGTGGACGACGGAGAGGGGGGCGGAGACTCGACTGCACTGGCCGTAAGAACGGTCTTGGCTTGCGCGGCCGCACGACGGCGCTGCGTGGGCGAGCCTCGCCGGGGCGCGGTCGAGAGCGCGTCGAGCGCGTTGAGCAGCGCCTCCCGCATCGCTCTGGCGTCATCGAATCGATCGGTGCGCTCCCGGCTCACCGATCGATCGACCAATCGCTGCACCTCCTCCGGCAGGTCCGGACGGTGCTCACGGAGGGGCGGCATGTCTTCGGTCGCGACACGGATCATCACCTCCGTCGCGGACTCGGTCTCGAACGGGATGAACCCGCAGAAGAACTCGTAGAGCATCACCCCGACGCTGAAGAGATCGCTGCGCTGGTCGAGGTCGTCCTCGCCGAGCGCTTGCTCCGGCGACATGTACGCCGGGGTGCCGACGACCGTGTTGGCCGCAGTGACACGCGCGCTCCCCCGCGATCGGCTCACCCCAAAATCCAGGAGCTTCGGGTACTCGCCATCGGCGTCCACGACCAGGAAGACGTTGTCCGGCTTCACGTCGCGATGAACGATGCCCGCGTCGTGCACCGCCGCGAGGCCGCCGAGCAGCTCCGCGAACACCTCCATCATGGCCACCTCGTCGGGGTCGTCCTCGCTCTCGAAGCGGTCCCCGAGGCTCTGCCCTTCGAGCAGCTCCATCACCATGAACGGCTGGTCGCGCGGCTCGAGCACCCCGAAGTCCAGGATATGCACCACGTTGCGATGCTTGAGGTTCGCCGCGAGCTTCGCCTCCCGTAGAAACCGCTCCTTCAGGTTGTCGCGGCCCATCGCGCCGGCGAGATCCAGGAACTTCACGGCCACGGCGCTCTCGAGCGTGGTGTGCGTCGCACGCCACACGCTCGCCATCCCGCCTTCGCCAATCGGCGCGTCGAGGCGGTACTTGCCCCCCACCACTGTTCCGGCTTCGACCGTGCCCATGTATGCTAGGCAGCATACCGCCTGTGCCGCTCGATCGTCAGAACCTGCGCCAATCGCGCGCGATCCCAGTGCTGCTCGCCCTCCTCGTCGTCACGGCCGGAGTCTGCGGAGCCGGAGTCGGCCCTTCGACGGCCGCAGCCCAAGAAGAGACGAGCGCCGAGGACACCGCGCTCGCTCGCTCGCTGTTCCAGCAGGGGATGGAGGCCATCGACAACGGCGACTACGAAACGGGCGCCGACCGGTTGGGACGCTCGCTCCAGGTGCGGGACTCCGTCGTGGTTCGTGCCAACTACGCGCTCGCGCTCATCGAGCTGGGCCGCCTCGTGGAGGCCTCTGAGCACCTGCGTACCGTGCAACGCGCGACCGAGCCGGGTTCCGACGCGCATCAGCTCGCGGCCGTGCAGCTCGGTCGAGTCCAACCGATGCTCGGCTCAGTCCAGATCGACGTGGCCGGGGCAAGCGAAGGCGTCGAGGTCCAGATCGACGGCCGCTCCGTGCCCGCGGCAGCGCTCGGCGTCCCGCAGCCCGCGGACCCGGGTGAACGCGTGATCACCCTGCACCGCGCCGAGCAAGAGCTGCTCCGCCAGGTGGTCACGGTCACGCGAGAACAGACCCGGACCGTGTCGCTGACCGCGCCTCCGCCGAGCGCCGCGGAGCTGGCGGAGGCGGAAGCGGCGCGCACCCAGATCGTCGAGCGCGAGCGGATCATCGTGCGCGAGGGCGGCGGCGTGGAGGAGGAAGCCTGGTTCTGGGTTCTCATCACCGGTCTGGCCGCAGGCGCCGTCGCAGCGGTGGTCACGGCGATCGTCGTCACCAACCAGGGCGGCGGGGAGTTCGAAGAGGGCTCGAGCCGCAACACGTTCCTCACCTTGGTGGAGGTCCCATGAGCGCGCGCCGCGCACTTTGGCTACCGGTGCTCTGCGCGTCCCTGTGGGGTGCTTCGGGCTGCGACCCGCTGCCCACGCAGATCTTGGTGCACGTGAACGCGGAGCCCGAACTCCTGCGACGCACCGACCGCCTCCGCATCCGCGTGTGGGGGCGCGCTCCGAACGAGAGCAGCTTCGACGAAGACGCGTTCCAGTTCGAGACCGCGCCAACCGAGCCGGGCGACATCACCTGGCCGTGGCTCGTCGACCTACGACCGCAGGCCGGCGACCCGAGCCGCGTCTGGCGGATCGAAGCCGCCGCGTACCAGGGCGCCCCGCCGGACCCCGAATCCGTCGACATCAGCCCGAACCTCCTGGCCGTCGCACGCACCTCAGCCAGCTACGCCGAGGGGCAGATTCAGCACGTCTACCTGCTGCTCTATGACGCCTGCATCGACGGAGAACCGTGCCTCGACCCGGACTCCACGTGCGCCGTCACCGGGCGCTGCGAGCCGATCGGGGAGCCCGGCTTCTTCAACCCGGAGGCCGGCACACCGGACGCGGGACGCAGCATGGATGCGGGACGCCTCGACGCGGGGCGCGAGTGCGAGACGCGGCCTGAGGAGTGCAACGACATGGACGACGACTGCGACGGCCGGGTCGACGAGGACTTCGATCTGGAAACCGACATCACCCGGTGCGGCAGCTGCACCACAGCCTGCGATGCACCGAATGGGACCCCGAGCTGCGTCGCCGGGGAGTGCCGGTATGCGTGCTTCGACGACTACCGCAACTGTGACGAGAATCCCGACTGCGAGACCCGACGCGGGCCGGCCCACTGCCTCGGATGCGGCATGGCGTGCAGCGACCCGACGCCGACTTGCAGCGGTGAGACCTGCGTGGGCGCCTGCGAACCACCCGAGGTGGAGTGCGACGGTCGCTGCACCAACATCGAGGACAACCCCGAACACTGCGGCGGCTGCGGCGTCGTCTGCGACACCCGACCCAACGCGACCGCCACCTGCGGGGGTGGGGGCTGCGACTACACGTGCAACGCGAACTTCGACGACTGCGACGACGACCTCAACAACGACCAGGGCACCAGCAGCAACGGCTGTGAGTCCGACTTGAGAGAGCCCGAGCACTGCGCCGATTGCGGCGTCCAGTGCCGCTCCGACGATTGCACCTTCGCTGTGTGCAACGCGGGGATGTGCGAAGAGATGAACGCCGACGGCATCGATTGCTCGATTGGCAGCTGCGAGGGCACGTGCTCGAGCGGCGCCTGCGATGCGTTCTGCGAGCCGGATGCGGGGCCTCCCGTGGACGGCGGCATGGACGCGGGCATGGACCCTTGCGCGGGCTGCAGCGACGAATGCTGCTCCGGCGTGTGCTGCGCGGCCGGTCAGTATTGCGACTCCGCCGACGCATGTGCTTTCCCGGAGGACGCCGGCCCGGACGCAGATGCGGGGTGCGGAGTCTGCGCAGAGGATTGCTGTGGAGCCGAGTGCTGTGCGGCTGACGAATGGTGCGACGCCGGGACATGTGTGCCGGTGGACGGGGGCATCGGCACGGTCGACGCCGGTTTCGACGACGCCGACGTGGCCGAGGTGGACGCGAGCATCCCGGTCGAGCCTGGCGTCTGAGAAAAACCGGACGAGCAGGGAAGGTCGGCGACCGACGCTGCGTAGACTCAAGCGCACGGCTCGGCGCGCGGGCAAGCATCCGCGTCACCGCGAGGCTCAGACCGGGGGAAACGCGCTGGGCCGTGCACATTTCGCCGATTCCTGTGGAGGACCGACGTGGCGCGAGCAAAGGCGTGGAAACAGGGCGCCCCGGGCGCGCCCTCCTTCGCGGACGACTTCGAGATCGTGCAGAAGGCGGTCCTGCAGAAGACCGACCTGACGGCGAACAACAACAAGTACTACGCCATCGAGCTGCACAAGGCGGGGCACGACTACCGGGTGTTCACGCACTACGGGCGCACCGACGACCTCGAGACGAACCCGAACGCGGGCATGCGTGAGAGCCGCTTCTTCACGGGCGATCCGGTGGGGGCAGAGCGCTGCTACAAGTCGATCTTCAAGAAGAAGACGGCGCCCTCGAAGGGCTACCAGGAGGTCAACCTCGCCTCGTCGAAGATCGGCAGTCACAAGGCGCGCGGGACCTCCAGTGGGCACGTCGACGCCGCGACGCTCTCTCGGATGGAGGGCGACCCGAAGAAGAAGAAAAAGAAGAAGACCGGGCCCAAGCCCTCGTCTCTTCCGCCGGGCGTGCAGGACCTCGTCCGCTACATCTACGACGAGGCCACGAACGCGCTCACGACCACGGTCAGCGCCAAGATCACGGCCAACGGCATCGAGACCCCGCTCGGCGTGCTCACCCTCGGGCAGATCCAGCGGGGAGAGAGCATTCTCTCCGAGCTCTGGCAGATCCACGAGGCCAAAGGCTCCGAGTGGAAGAAGGCCGACGACATGGCGCGCCTGAGCGGCGAGTTCTACTCCGTCATCCCGCACCGCATCGGGCGCACCCGGGCGGCGGCCGCGCGCGCGGTCATCGACACGCACGCGGAGTTCGAGGCGAAGCAGGAGACGCTTCAGCTCATGAAGGACATGCTCCACGTCAACGGCGACGGCGCGGAGAACATCCTCTACGACTCGCAGGTCGACCAGAAGTACAAGGCGCTCGGCTGCGAGATCGGCTGGCTCGAGCCCGGCAGCGCGCGCTTCCGTGAGCTCGAGGACCAAGTCTTGAGCTCGCAGGTGAAGCACAAGAAGGTCCGGGTGAAGCGCTTCTACACGCTGCGTCGCCCCAGCGAGTTCGACGCGTACGACACCCGCGTCGGTAACGAAAAGCTGCTCTTCCACGGCAGCCGTATCAAGAACTGGGTCGGCATCCTGAGCCGCGGGATCTTGCTGCCGAAGATCGTCGTCTCCATGGGCGTCAACCGCACCGACGCCGGCTGGCTCGGGCACGGCATCTACTTTGGCAATGCGGCCTGCACGAGCGGCTTCTACACCACCCCGGGCCGCAAGCAGACGCGGCTCATGGCACTCACGCGGGTCGCGCTCGGCAAGGTCAAGCCGTACCGCAAGATCACCTACGGCCTGGACGCGCCGCCGGCCGGCTTCGACAGCTGCCATGGCCAGCGCCGCAAGGGGGGCTTCGCGAGCCAGTTCGACGACGACGAGTTCGTCGTGTACCGAACCGAGCAGCAGCACCTCGAAATCCTCTGCGAGTTCACCCTCTGACCCCCGGAGACCCGTGATGACCGTGCAAGTTCGACTCGTCGACGTGAACCCCAAGATGGTCGCCGCCTGGCGCGAGACCTTCGAGGAGAACCCCGAAGTCCAGATCGTGCACGGCTCGATGCTCGACCAGCCCGTCAGCGCGTGGGTCACGCCGACCAACTCCGGCGGCAACATGGACGGCGGGCTCGACGCCGTGATCAAGGGCTTCTTGGGGGAGTCGATCCAGAAGTCGGTGAAGAAGGCGATCCACCAGCAGTACAACGGCGCGATGCCCGTCGGTCACGCCACGTGCGTGACGACCGGTCGACCCGAGCCGCGCTTCTTGATCTCCACGCCGACCATGGTCGGCTCGAGCGAGAACGTCTCCGACACGATGAACGTCGTGCTCGCCGCGGGCGCTGCGCTTCAAGCCGTGCACATGCAGAACACGCGTCAGCCTGGCTCGATCACCTCGGTGGCGATGCCCGGGCTCGGCGCGAACACCGGCAAGGTGCCGCCGGAGATCTGCGCCGACCTGATCTGGACCGCGTACGACCTCTTCCGGGAGGCAGAGCTGCCAGACTTCGCCACGATGCGAAAGGCGCTCGAGGAGCTCCTCGGGGACCTCGGCCCGACGACGCAGAAAGGCGCGTACAAGAAGAGCTACGCGCACCAGAAGTCCCAGCTCAAGCCCACCGTCCCGGACAGCGCCGCTGCGCAGGCGCAGCTGAAGAAGCAGATCGACAAGGCCAAGAGCACGCTGCTCGACGACGACGAGGACTTCGACGACGAGGACTTCGACGACGGGGAAGACTGGTAGCCGGCCGCTCGTAGAAGACCACGATGCTGCCGTCCGTCCACCTCTACCGTCCCCAGGGAAGCGAGCGCATCGGCGTCGTTTCGGTCGTGCCAGCGGACGCCCCCGGCACGTGGCTGGTGCGCGTGGCCCTCGGTGAAAAGGCCGGCTTCCTGTCTGGCGGCACCGTGTACGGGCCGTATCCGACATCGAAGACCCGCGCGCGCTACGACGAGGCGATCGCCGAGCTGGAGAGCCGCGGCTACCTGCGGGCCGGCCGGGGTGAGCTGTACGCGGCGCTAGGCTCCAAGCGCGCCGACGAGCGCGCGAGGGCGGCGGCTCGGCTGGGCTGGCGTCGGGACAGCGACGCGGTCGCGCCGCTCCTCAAAGCGCTGACCACAGCGAAGCGAGATACGCCTGCGATCCTGGACGCGCTGGGTCGAATCGGAGACGACAAGGCCATCGACGCGGTCCGCCCGTTCGCCGCGCGAAAGCTCCTGAGCCGACGCCGCAGTGGCGTCGAGGCGCTGCGCAACCTGGGCGATGTCGACGGCCTGACCGAGGCGCGGCAGCGGGGGCTGGAGCGTCTGCCCCCCGAAGTTCGCGATGTGCTGGCCGCGATGAACGTGCACGACGTGCGAAAGGCCAACCTCGCGCCGCTGCTCACCGCGCTCGACGCCCTGCCTGCCAAACGGCGCGGCGCCGTGGCGGACGTGCTTTACGCCTACGATGCCCCCGCGACGGTCTCGGCCGCCCGCCGGCTGCTCAAGTCGATGGACCTCCACGTGCCGCACGGCTGGCGGTACACGAAGAGCATCTACAAGCGCACCCTCCTGCGGCACGACGCACGCACCTTCGGCTGGCTGTCCCACGCGATCGAGCAGCGCGCGCGGATCTCCCAGGGCACGACGGCGACCCTCAAGAGTGGGCTCGACGGAAAGCCGCGTGCGATGACGGTCTTCTCGAAGAAGACCCAGGGCTACGTCCGGCGGCGCGGATGGCGCTATCTGCGACGGCTCGCGCGATGGCGCCCCGACCTCTACGCACGGACGGCCGCGGAGGTCCTCGTGCACTACGAGAAGGCAGACCTGCGTTGGCCCAAGGGGCGCCTCGGGCGCTTCGCCGAATGTTACCTGCTCGGGCGCATTCTGTTTGGCGGCGGCGACCGGATGGAGTTCGACACGCGGCAGATGCGGGTGCGCTTCCGGAGCGCGACGTCGGCCACGCCGCCAACCGGCGTACGCGAAGAGAGCTTTCCCGAGCTGTGGGATCTGCGCCCGAGCGCGTACCTGCGCGTCGCGGCGGGCGCCTCGCTCCCCGAGCTGAAGGACTTCGCCGCAGCGGGGCTGCTCCGGCACCCGCGCGCGGTCGACGAGGCGTCCACCAAGGTCTTGATGGCCTTGCTCGGCAGCCAGCACGACACGCTCATCGAGCTGGCGATCGGCGCGCTCGACCGCCGCTTCGACGCGGCCAAGCCTGACCTCAGCCTGCTCCGGCGACTTCTGAAGCACGAGGCTCCCACCGTGCAGAAGGTCGGCGTTCTCCTGGGAAAACGCAGCGTCGCCGCGTGGGCGCACCGCCCCGACGCCGTCGTCGCGCTGCTCACGTCCACGGGCGGCGCCCCGGCCGGCCAGCTCGCGGAAGCCGCGGCCGACGCGCTTCGAGGGGCCGACACCAAAACGCGACAGGCGATCGCCGCGGCCGTGCTCGAGGCGCTTCGAGAGCCCGAGACCAGTGAAGGCGCCCACGCCCCGCTCGCCTCCTTGGCCCGCGGCGCGCTGCTCTCCGAGCTCGACGCGGCGCTCTCCACGCCCGCCCTGGTGACCCTGATCGACGAGGGGTCGAGCGCCGCCCGCGCGGTCGCCGGTGCGCTGCTCGGCCGGCGCCCCGAGGCCCTCGAAGTGCTCGGCACGGACCGGGTGCGCGCGTTCGCCGAGAGCGAGCTGGTGGACGTGCGACGCGGCGCACACGCGTTGCTCAGCGCCTCCGCCGACCGCCTCCGGCACGAACCCGATGTCCTGTTTGCGCTCGTCGAGAGCGCCTGGGCCGACACCCGCGCGCTCGCCTTCTCCATCCTGCGAGATGCCGACTTCAGCGCGCTCGGCCTCGACGGGGTGGTCTCCCTCTGCGACAGCGCCGTGCCCGACGTCCGGGCGTTTGGCCGTGAGCAGGTCGGCGCACACTTCGAGGCGCTCGACACGCAGGGCGTCCTGTTCCGCCTCGTCGAGCACCCCGCACGCGACATGCGGCGGTTCGCCTTCGAGCTGGTCGCCGCGCACCTCGGTCCCGGGTTCGTGCCGCTCGCCCGCATCGAGGGGTTCTGCCGGGCCGTGTTGCTCGACCTCAGCCCCGACCTCGAGGTGAAGGTCGCGTTGCTCGCGTTCCTCCGGCAGCGCGGCGTCCAAGATGAGCGCCAGGCCGAGCTCGTCGCCGCGTGGCTTGGACGCGTCGTCCGCACCCACACCTTGACCGACTTCGAGCGCGTGCTCGGGGTGTTGGCCGAGGTGCAGCTCGCCCACCCGGACGTCGCCTCCGAAGTGCAGGTCGGCAAACCATGAAGGTCGAGTTCAAGTACGCCGGACAAAGCGGCGTCGTCAGTGGCCTGTCTCAGGCCCGGCTCGCGATGGCCACCAACCAGCTGCGCGAGGCGACCTACTTCGACGGGGAGCTCGGCCGGCCGCTCGTGTTCCGCGAGGCGCTCGCCGCCCTTCACGCCGTCGTCGTGAGCGACCACAAATACCGCCCGAAGGACAGGCTCGCGTTCAAGGCGTGGCTCGAAGAGCAGGACCGTAAATTCCTCGACGGACTCATCCAGGCGGGCCCCGAGATCACCTCGAAGATCGAGTCTCTCGAGGCGCGGCTGAGCGAGCTGAATGGCGCGCGCGACGGACTCAAGAAGCCCTTCTTCGACGCCCGCCGGCGCTACTTCGACTACGCGTACGAGAGCGAGTGGGAGCTCGAAGAGCTGCTCGATCCGGTCATCACGGTGCACCCGGACGAGCTCGCGTTCGAGGCGTTCAGCAAGGACGAGTCGAGCTACGCGCGGCTCGCGGCCAAGCACGACCTCTTCAAGCGCATCGACTCCTTCGAGCACGGCACCACGAACGTGGACTTCTCGGTCGCGCTCGCCACCCAGCTCGACCGGATGCGGAGCTACCGCGAGACGCGCTTCACGCTCGACCCGAGCGGCTTCTCCGTCCAGCACGGCGGCGGTGACACGCTCAAGGAGAAGAAGATCACCCTGCCGGAAAGCTGGGTCGAGGGCTTCCTCCAGGTCAACGCGGTCATGAGCATGGGGCTGACGCGCCTCGCGCTCGCGCCGATCGATCTCTTCAACCTCTGCCGGTTCCTCCGCCGCCACAAGGCCAAGGTGTCGCCGCGCGCGCTGCGCTGGGAGCTGCGGCCCGGGCAACGGGCGGAGGTCGTCTTCGAGCCGTGGGAGCATCGGCTCCAGCTGTCCCCGACCGCGATCTACGAGGGCCCCACCGAGCAGACGATCCGCACGTGGGGGCGCGACCGGCTTCAGGTGCTCGAGCGCCTCGTGCCGGTGACCGAGCGGGCCGAGGTGCATCTCGCAGGAACCGGGCTGCCGAGCGTCTTCGTGTGCGACCTCGGCGACCTCTCCTTCACGCTCGGGCTGAGCGGGTGGACGGACAACGACTGGACGACGGGCGAGACCAAGCTCGACCTCTTCACGACGTTCGGCTCGGTGGACGCAGCGGATCTGACCCGCGTCTACGAGGCGCTCCGCGCGCGGCGTTACGGCACGGACGTCGAGATCGCCGGGGAGACCGCGCTCGCGCTTCACGACACGCGCACCGCGCTGTCGTTGCTCTGCCGGGCGGGCCGCGCGATGCGGGACCTGCCGACGGGCGTCTACCGACACCGGGACCTGTTCCTGAGCCCGTTCAGCGCCAAGCAAGCGCTGCGTCACGCAAAGAAGGCCCAGGAAGAAAAGAACCCGAAGGCCAAGGCCGCGCGGCAGATCTTCGACGCCGGCAACGTACGAATCATTGCCCGGCGGCCGGTGAAGACCGGATGGAAGGTCAGCGGGAGCGCGAAGGGCAAGGACGGTCGCCGGGTGCGGCCGCTCGTGTCGCTCGACCCCGAAGGCCAGATCGTGACCGCCTCCTGCACCTGCACCCACGCCACCAATCACGGCCTCAAGAAGGGGCCCTGCGAGCACATGCTCGCGCTTCGCCTCGCGCACATGGCGCTCTTGACGGACGCGTGATGCCGGTGCCCTCACTCAACACACTCATGGAGAGACGAGCCGACCCAGCCCATCGTGCGGCGTTACGCCGCGCATGCTCACGTGCCCTGCATTCGTCACGGACCGGGTCGTCACACGACACCCAGGGGTCCTCCCGCCCGACGCTGTTTGGGCTCCTCCGGAGCCCGCGGGCTTTGGAGGACCCCCGGGTGTCTTTAGTGGACCCATCCCGTCCTCAGGTTGTTCGTGGGTTGGCTCGTCTCTCCTTCTTTTCTCCTCCGTCGGCTGACCGATGAGCGACGACAACAAAGCCGCGCTCTGGAAGACCATCACCTCCGAGCTCGACGACTGGCAGCTCCTCGTGCGCATGCGCGAGCTGGGCTTCTGGCCCGACGGCGCCGAGATCCCCGAAGAGCCTCCGGAGTCCGCCGAAGAGCGGGCCAAGATCATCAGCGAACTCAAGGCGCTGCGGCGTCAGTCCGCGAGCGTGCAGGACCCCGACAAGGCGCTCGCGCTCGAGCGGGTGCGGCGCTGGAACGAGAGCAAGAAGCGGCGCGCGCTCTCCAAAGCGGAGCGGGCCGAGAAAGCCAAGGCGCGTCGGGAAGCGGACGACAAGGAACGCGCACGCACGATCGTGCACGCGGGACGCGGGGTCAGCGCGGGGCTCGCGGACACGGAAAGCGACATCGAAGCGCTCTCCGGTCGCGGCCTCCCGGTCCTCCACGAGGCGCCCGACCTGGCCCGCGCCATGGGCATCGAGCTGGGCGCGCTCCGCTGGCTCACCTACCACCGCCGCGCCGCCGCGGTCGTGCACTACCACCGCTACACCCTGCCCAAGAAGTGCGGCGGCGTGCGGGCCATCAGCGCACCGAAGCCCGCCCTCGCGGCCGCCCAGCGCTGGGTCTTGGCGCACGTGCTCCAGAAGCTGAGCGTCGAGCCCGAGGCGCACGGGTTCGTGCCCACGCGCGGCGTCATCAGCAACGCATCCCCACACGTCGGCCAGAAGGTCGTCGTGAACCTCGACCTCAAGGACTTCTTCCCGACGCTGACGTTTCGACGCGTGAAGGGGCTGTTCAAGAAGCTGGGCTACTCGGAGCACGTCGCGACGCTGATGGCGCTGCTGACGACCGAGCCGCCGCGCGTGCCGATGACCCTCGACGGCAAAGTGTGGAACGTCGCGCTGTCCGACCGCGTGCTGCCCCAGGGCGCATGCACGAGCCCCGCGATCACCAACGCCGTCTGCCGCCGGCTCGACCGGCGCCTCCGCGGACTCGCCGCGCGGCACGGGTTCACGTACACACGCTACGCCGACGACCTGACGTTCAGCGGGGCCGACCGCCGCAAGGTGGGGCTCTTGCTCCGGAGCGTGCGCAGCATCCTGACCGACGAGGGCTTCGTCGAGCACCCAAAGAAGACTCAGGTCATGGGGCGAGGGCGACGGCAGGAGGTCACGGGCGTGACGGTCAACGACAAGCTCGCGCTGTCTCGCAAAGACAAGCGGCGCCTCCGTGCGACCCTGCACAACGCGGCCAAGCATGGCGCCGCGAGCCAGAACCGCGCCGGCCACCCCGACTTCCCCGGCTACCTCCGCGGCATGGTCGCGTGGGCCTGCCAGGTCGAGCCCGACCGCGCTCCGGAGTGGAAGAGAGCGCTGGCCGAGGCGCTGCGCCCGAGCCCGTGAGACGTGTGGCCCCTGAAGGCCGCGCCTACGGCGCGAACAGGTTGCAGCTTGCCCCGGCAAGCTCGAGGCAATCAGGGCCGCTCGGGCGGAGCCTCTCCTGGAGCTCTTCGTCGGTGCCGTCGTACGAGCAGTCGAGGTCGATGGACGCCGCGAGCGAGGCCTCGTAGCAGGCCTCCAGGATCGAGACCGTGAGCCTCGGGTCGCACTCCGGCTTGGGTGTTGCGTCGTCGCAGATGCCCTCGAAGCTCACCGGATCGCGTTCGCTGAGGCATGCGACGTACAGAGGTTCGCAGGACGCGGCCGAGTCGGACTCACGGAGGGCCGAGTAGAGACAAAGCTGTTCGTTTGCGGAGTCGGGCCCGGCCTGTTCGGTGATCCACGCGACCTGTTGCTCGCAGAAGCGCTGGATCTCCGCCGCGTCGAGATCGGCCACCGCGCGATCTCCGTCCAGACCGGAACGAAGGGGGGAGACGTCCTCGCCGTCGGCACAGCCGGCGAAGAGAACAAGGGCGCAGAGAACGTTTGTGTATCGATGGGTCATGCCGCCTCCAGTGCACCCACGACCGCGATCGTTTGAAAAAAGATCTGGGACCTGGAGAGCCCGCGATCACGAAGGAACTTTCAGCGGCCCGCGGCGTCTCGTTGGACATGGGGTTTCAGGCACAGCTCGTCGCACTCGAAAAGGACCGGGCCGCGCTCGAGGCGCGCACAAAGACCGACGAGCCGCCCACCGAGCAAGAGTGGGACGCGCTGTCGAGGAGGCTCGACGCCGCGCGGGCGCTGGCACAGGGGCTTGTGGACCAGGCGCGCGTGGCGTCACCGTGCTCTGCGCGCTGGGACGACATGGCCGGCGGGCCCCACGCGCGACACTGCGGGAGCTGCGACAAGACCGTCTACGAGCTGTCGGGCCTGACCTCGCTCGAGGCCGCCGAGCTGCTGACCGGGAGCCAGGGCGAGCTCTGCGTCCGACTGTGGCGGCGCAAGGACGGCACCGTCATGACGCAGGACTGCGGCGTCGGCGCGAAGCGAAAGCGGCGGCTGCGTGTGGTGGGCGCGGCGGCCGCGGTCGTGCTGAGCGCGGTCGGCATCGGAGCCGCTCCTCGGAGCGCGCCCGAGCCACCCCCTCACGCCGCTCATCACGGCGGGTCGTACGTCACCATGGGCGCGGTGGGCGTGCTGCCCCCGGCACCCTGGCCGCCGCCCCCGACTCCGATCGAAGACCAGGACGCCGATCAGCTCATGGACTCCGTGCGCGACCTGGCCGAAGACCTCCCGCAACCGGAGGCCGACGACGCCGATGACGGCGCATGAGCTTTCGGGATGACATCGAGACCCTCACCGCGCGGCGAGAGGCCCTGAGAAGACGGCGTGCGCGCAGGCCTGACGACCCCGAGCTCGAGGCCGAGTGGGCCCGCGCTCCGGGGCGCGATCGACGCCACACGCACGGGCATGGCGCGGTCGTTGCTCAACGGGATGAAGATCGCCAAGCCCTGCCCGGCGAGCTGGGCTGCCATGGCGGGGGGCGACCACGTTCGCGCGTGCAGCCTCTGCGACAAGCGCGTCTACCAGCTCTCGGGGCTGACCGCCGTCGAGGCGGTTGCGCTGCTGACCGACGGCAACGGGGCGACCTGCGTGCGGCTCTACCGCCGGCGCGACGGGAGCGTGATGACCGCCGACTGCAAGGAGGGGACGAAGCGGCAAAGGCGGCGCTCGCTCAGGGTCCTCGGTGTCGCCGCGGGGGTCGTGGCCGCCGTGGCGACCACGAATGCGGTGGCCCAAGCGGTCGAGCGGGACGCGCAGGAGCGTGCACGTCATCGCCCCTGGGAACCTCCGGAGCGGGCGACGACGGGGATTGCGCCGTTCTTCTCCGCGGAGGACATGGAGGCCCTTCCTGTTGTCGACGACGAGGAGGAGAAGAAGCCGTTCGACGAGTGAATTTTTCGCGGAACTCCGGGTCGCGCGAGACGTCTCACACCGCATGCGCGCCCAAGGTCCGATCGATGCCCTCCTCGCGCGACGTGATGCGCTGCTCCCCAGGCTCGCAGAACAACCTGACGATCCCGCGCTCGTCGACGCCTGGCGCGTACTGCGTGAGGAGATCGAAGCGAAGCGCGGAGAGGTCGCCCAAAGGCTGGTCGACCGCATCCGAATCGCCGCGCCGTGTCCGGCCGACTGGGCGTCGATGGCCGGTGGGGAGCGAGTTCGTCGCTGCGGCTCGTGTGACAAGAACGTCTACTCGCTGGACGGGCTGAGCGCGGTCGAGGTCGCCGCGCTGATGAGGGAGCACGAGGGCTCACTGTGCGTCCGGCTGTTCCGCCGAAGAGACGGCACCGTGCTGACCGCGGACTGCGCCGTGGGACACCGTCGACGCAAGCGGAGACTGCGGGTGCTCTCAGTGGCGGCGGCCACGATGGCCGGGCTGGCCGCAGGCGCGGGGTTCGGCGTCACGGCAGCGGACGACCCGAAGCCGGCGCATCTGAGCGACGTCACCCCACCCGAGGACGTCGTCATCGTGATGGGCGCGATGCGCAGCTACCGCACCCCCGAGCTGGACGCCCAGCCGAGCGTCGATGGCTTCCTCCGCCTGAGCGAGCGGCCTCGCGAGTTCGCTCCGGTGCCCGATCCGGCGGTCAAGCCTCGGGCGCCCAGAGCCGGCGGTGCATCAGGATGAGCGTGTCGATGCGGGTGAGCGGGTCGGCCGAGAAGTCGCCCACATAGAGCGTGCGCAAGACGAGGCGACCCATGCGCCGAATCACGGTCGCGGCGTGCAGGCCGCGCACCCCCAGCGCCGCCTCGAACACGTCCGCCACCTCGGCCGAGATCGCGTCTGTGCTGGAGACCAGGCGCGTGTCGCGGGAGGCGTCCCATCGCTGTTCGAGGGTCTCCCCGTCCCCGTCGATCGGCGACCGCCACGAGGCATCCTCGACATGGTCGAAGAGATCGAGCGTCACGCTGGACGGACCGGACGCGCCGTCGAACACGACCGGCTCGGGCGGCGCCCAGGAGGCGAACGTGCCGTCGCTTCGCACGACGAGGTAGCCCGCTTTCGTCAGGTCGCGGTTCGCCGCGAGCGTCGTGACCTCGCTGACCTTGGCCCGGGCCACCATGGCGTCACGGAGCGCCATCCCGTCCTCCAGTGCGGCGTCCGAGAAGGGCTCGCCCTCGAGCACGAGCACGCTCCGCCGCACCGCCGCGACGTGCCACAGCCCAACCGGGGAGGGCCCGTCGAGGTCACCGGTCCGCGCCTCGGAGAGCGCGCCCGCGAGGCTGACCCCGTCCACGTACGGGAGCGTGTCGAGCACCCGGTCCCACTCCTGCTTTTCCAGCGCTTCGGCGAAATCCATTGGTCAATCCTACTTTCCCCGGGCCCAAGCAGCCATCGGTAGCGCGGTCCGAGATCCGGCGCGACAGAAGCCGCTCCATCTTCTCGTGGTCGAGGCTACCGAAGAAGTCGCGGTTGTCCGCAACGTGTCTGGGCCGACACCCCGCTCGCGACTCTCCGCTCGCCCAGGGTCCGCTACCCAGCGCTCCGACGCCTACCGGGACGGGACCTCACACCGCTGGAAGAACACGGCTGATCGCGACGACGCCTGCGAAGAGAATCCTGCGCTGTCGTCAGGACGCACCCTCCGGAGCCGAGCAACTGCGCGGTGCGCTCACGCTTGTTGACCCCTGCCCCACCGAGTAGCGTCCGCGCTTCTATGATTCTCTCCCGCGCCCACCGATCGTTCCTCTTCGCCTTCCTCCTCAGTGCGTGCGGCACGTCGGAGCCAGCGCCCCCGACGCCAGCGGAGCCGGTGGTCGAGCCCGCGGGCGAAACAGAAGCGCCCGTGGAGGACCCCGAAAGCGAACCAACCGCGCCCGAGGACTCCGCCGACACGCCAGCGGCGGCCGCACCCGAGCCCATCAATCTGCTGCGTTCGGTCCCGAGCGCGGTGGCGGTGTCGAGCGCCTATCGCGAGTCGGCCGAACAGGTGGCTCGTTTGGTGGACGCGAACACGGAGTCGGCGTGGAACTCCCGCACCGGACAGCTGCAAGGCGCGTGGATCGACGTCCGGCTTCCTCAGGACGTCACCGTGACCGCGATTCAGATGACGGCCGGCTTTACGCGAGTGAATGGCAGCACGGATCTGTTCACCGGAAACCACCGCGTGCGCCGCGTGCGCGTGACCCACGGCGGAGACACCGTCGCCGAAGCCGAACTCGATCCCGACAACCGCACGCTGCAGACGATCCCGCTCGAGGGCAGCGGCGGCGACTACCGCATCGAGCTGGTCGAGCTCGTGCCCGGGTCGCGCGAGGACTGGCGAGAGGTGTGCGTGTCCGAGCTTCGTGTCCTGGGCCGCGCACCCGCGCCGGTCCCCGTCTACACGCCGCGCACCGCGATCGGCGCACTGCCGGAGCTGGCGCCGCCGCTCGATGACGCAGCGATCGAGGCCGCGTTGGACACGCTCCTCGACGAGGAGGCGATGGAGACCGCGCGGCTGTTCGTCGACCAGGCGGAGGCCCCGGGGCTCACGATGGGCGAAGACGGAGAGGTCGACGTCATCCCCGGCGCAGAACGGTTCGCACGGAGTCCAGACGGATGGGTATGGGTGTGTGCGCGCGCCGGTTCGAGCGTCCTGCACGGCCCCACCGGAGAGCACCCGCTGCCCTCCGGCGTGCGGTGCGGTCCGCTTGCCGCTGCCTCCGACCAGCGCATATGGATGCTCGCGCGCGACACGCTGCACACCTTCAACGGCTCGACCTGGAGTGTCGTGCCAAACCCGAACGTGGGACGGCCCAACGACCTCGCGGTCGACGGGGAAGGCGCGCTCTGGGTCGTCGGAGAGACGGGCGCCGCGCGCCTTCGTGGCGACGCGTTCGAGGCCGTGGATGTCCAGGGAGACGCCGGCGCCATGAACCGCGTGTTCGCGGCCGGGAGCCACGTGGTCGTCGTGCACGACGGCGGCCGGCTGCGCCTGGTCGAGGGTCGACTCGTGCCGTTTGAGATCACGGGTCCAGACGGTCGGAGGCCTCCGCTCCGCTCCATGACCATCGCGTCGAACGGCACGCTGGTCGCCGTCCACAACGAGGGTCGGGCCCTGTATCGCACACGGCCCGGGGCCCCCGACGAGCGCATCGCGCTCGACGACATCGAGGGGCGGCCGCAGCGGGTCCGAGCCTTGGCGTTCGACCGTACGAACCGGCTGTGGATGTGGGCGGACTCTTCGCTCACCATCCTGGGCCCAGACGATCTGACTCACACAGTGCGACACTACGCTCCTGGGAGCCTGCCCGAGCTGAGCCGAGCCTCGCTCGGCGGACAGATGAGCGGGGGCGTGCGCGGCCTGTACGTAGAGCACAACGGACCGCCGCTCCCCGACGGGGAGACCCCGGCCGGACGCGTGCACGGACGTCTCGTTCGGAACGGGGCGCCGCTCGCCGCACAGACGCTTCTCTTCTGCACCAACCCAATGCGAGGGAACCTCGGCTCGGGGTACTCCGACCCGTGCGAAAGCAGCTCGGAGAGTGAGCATGGGTTCTTCCGGCTCGTTCGGACCCGCGCGGACGGCACCTTCGACTTCCGGGACGCACCCGAACAAGAGACCGTGCATCTCGTCACGCTTCAGAGCGACCGCAGCTGGTTCTACAGTCCGGCAAGCGCGTGCTGCGCTCGCCTCCGGTCCGGGCACGACGTCGACATGGGCGACATCGAAATCCCCTGATCGGCGGCGGACGGCGGTGACGTCGCCGCCGATCCGCCGATCGGGCTCGCCAAGTCCCCGAGATCATTGAGCCGCCTTCCGGCACGCGCATTGCGCCTGGCCCACCCGGAGGTGAAGCGATGAGTACGGTGATGGCGTGTCTGGGTGTGTTGCTGATGGTCGGTTGCGGGACAGGTCATGCCGATCCACCTGCGTTCGAAGAAGACGGAGGCGTCGGCGCGATCGATGGAGCCGAGCTTCGGGTGGAAGAGGCGTGGTGGAACAGCTCGCGCGAGCTCCGGATTGCGACGGCGATCGAGAACCGGGGCGAGCGGGCGATCCCGGGCATGGCGGCGCGCTTCGTCGTGGAGGACGAGGGCGGGAGGCAGGTGCAGGGTCTTGTCGCGGAGATCGGCGACTGCACTCCCGGACACATGATCGAGCCGGGCGACACGGCGCGCTGCACCGCGCGGTTCGAGCTCGGCGCCCGGCCGACGATGCTGAGCCACCCGTCGGGCGACGCCACGATCGACCCGTGCGGTGCGGATGCTCCCTTCGGCCTGTGTGCGCTCGGCGACGTGTGCGTCGACGCGGCGTGTCGACAGGGCTGCAGTGTCACCCACCAAGACGGCGCGTGCGTGAACGAAGACGCCGTCTGCCAGGCAGGCGCGTGCGTGACCTCGTGCAGCGACTCGCCGGACAGCGGCTGCGAGGAGGGTGTCTGCGTCGATGGCGTGTGCGAGCTCGCGTGCCACGGCTTGGCCATCCGCGACGACGGCTGCTGGAGCTGCCTGTGGGACGTGCTCGACGCCGAGCACTGCGTCGTCGAAGACCGCTGCCGCGACTGCGCCGACTGTGTGGGCGGCCGGGTGCCCGGAGAGGCCGCGGCGACCACCTGCGATTGTCTGGCGGAGGACTTCTGCGACGGCTGCCAGTCCGAGAGCCGCGACTACTGGAACTGTCTGGTCGGAGCGTGCCCGACCTGCCGTGAGTAGGATTCAGATCCGGATCGCGAGCTCGGCCAGGGGGCCGGCGCGTTCGACGTCGCGCACCCAGTCGGCGGGGATCGCCGCGAGGCCCAGGCGAGCGCCGCACAGGGCGCCGACGAGGGTGGCGAGGCTGTCGCTGTCGCCAGGGGTGTTGGCGCCCTCGAGGATCGCCGCGCGGGGGTCGTCGGGGTGGCGCGCGAAGAGGTAGACGCCGGCGGCGATGGCCTCGTGGGCGGCCCAGCCCTCGAGGCGCTTGAGGGTGGTCTCGGGCCCGACGCCGTTCTGGGCCTCGTCGATCGCGCGCGCCATCATCCCGGCCGTGCGCGGGCTGTAGCGGCACGCCGCGGCGACCATCTCGCTGAGCACGAGGGACACCGCGTCCCCCCGCATCACGCGGGCCACGCCGATCGCCATGGCCGCGCTGGCGGCGAGCGCGATGGGGTCCCGGTGCGTAAGCTTCGAGTGGGCCACCGCCCAGCGCTCGGCGCGCTGGAGATCGTCAGCAAAGACCAGCCCGAACGGGTAGGCGCGCATGACCGACCCGCAGCCGCCCGCGGTGGGCCCGCCCGCTTCGGACCAGGGCGTTCCGCGGTCGAGGTTGCGGCAGCCAGCGAGGCACGCGTTGCCCGGCGCCCGGTGCCCACCCTGGGGGTTCTTCGACCAGTCGATGAACAGCGTGGCGAGGTGCCGCATTGTCGCGTCCAACCCCAGGCCGCTGTCGCGTCCGTGCAGCAGCGCGCGAAGCACGCACTCCGCCATCTGCGTGTCGTCGGTGTACGGGGCGAAACGCGCGCCGCCCTCCTCGCGGAAGAGCTCGAAGCCCTCGACGCCGTTCGGTCCGTAGCGCTCGCGGATCGCCTCGAACGAGCTGATGAACTCGGTGGGGTGGCCCATCGCGTCGCCGATCGCCGCGCCCAACACGGTGCCGACAAGCCGGCTGCGCCGCGGGTCGCGCGCGATGGCCGCCCAGTCCAGGGCAGGGTCGAGCGGCGGGGGGGAGCCCGTGGGGCGGTCGTCGAACGTGGCCGGGGGGGGCGGGGGATTGGTGGGGATCTCGTCGTCGTCGGCGGGCAGCGCGGCAGGCGGCGGGATGGTGACGCGATCCTCGAAGCTGGCGTCGCCCGAGTCGGGTTCGGCAGGGAGGGCGATCTCGGAGGTGACCGGTTCCGGGGCTGGCTCGGCAGGGTCATCCGGCTCGGCAGCATCCGACTCGGACAAAGCGGCGTCCGCTTCAACCGCAGGCGCGGCTTCCGGCGGAGCGGCCTCGTCCGGTGCATCGGACGCGGGGTCCTCCGGTGACTCTCCGGCCATCCACGCGCGCTGCGCGTCGGTGAGCCCTCCCACCGCTTCGCTCGCTTCGTCGGGGGACGCGCCCACCGACAGCAACGCGCGCGCGGCGAGCCACGGGCCGAACGACGGGTCGGCACCGAGCACGACCACCTTGCGGCCGCCACGAAGGTCCGCCGCCAGCGCCTCGACATGGCGGTCGAGCCCCGTCGGCGCGCCGTCCTCGAGGGGGACCGGGCGCACGTCGATGTCGTGCTCTCCAGCCGCGTCGGCCAGCGCGCTCACGTCTTCGACCGCGGCGACCAACACCCGCGCCTTCGCGGACACGAACGCGTCCACCGCAGTGTCAGCCGGCGCCCAGCCCACCTTGCCGGGCGCGTCCCACCGCGCCCATGTCACGCCACGCGCCGCGCGGGGTTCACCGCCACCAAGGAGATCGAGTTGCCTTCGGTCGTCGCTCATCACCGCCGAGCGTACACCGCCGCGCTGTTGCCTGAGGCCCTCTGAGCACTACAGTCGCCTGACCCCATGCCCGCGCGCGACTACTACGACACTCTCGGCGTTGCCCGGGGCGCCTCCGAAGACGAGATCAAGAAGGCGTTCCGCAAGATCGCGCTCGCGTCCCACCCGGACCGCAACCCGGACGACGCCGACGCCGAACAGCGCTTCAAGGCCGCGACCGAAGCCTACGCGGTGCTCAGCGACACGGAGAAGCGCCGAAAGTACGACCGCATGGGGCACTCGGCGTTCACCAACGCGGGGGAAGGCACCCCGTACGAGCGCGTCGACTTCAGCAGCTTCGGGGAGCTGCTCGAAGGCCTGTTTGGCGAGATCATGCGCGGGGGCCGCCGGCGGAGCCGTGTGGGCGGCGACATCGAAGAAGAGGTCGTCATCGACTTCGCCGAAGCCGCGCTCGGCACGGAGAAGACCATCGAGGTGATGCGCCGCGAGACCTGCACCGCGTGCGGCGGAAACGGCGCCGCGGAGGGCTCGCGCGTCATGCCTTGCGCAGGATGCAACGGGCGCGGCGAGGTCCGGACGCAGCGCGGCTTCTTCAGCGTCTCGAGGCCGTGCGGCACGTGCGGCGGCAACGGCAAGCGCATCGAAAAGCCGTGCCCCGCGTGCGCGGGCGACGGATCCGTCCCGACCGCCCAGACGCTCGACGTGAAGATCCCAGCCGGGGTCGAGGACGGCTCGATCCGCACGCTCAAGGGGGCCGGCGAGCAAGGCCACGGGGGCGCGGGAGACCTGCACGTGCAGATCCGCGTCAAGCCGCACCCGTTGTTCACGCGAGACGGCGCGGACGTGCGCGTGACGGTGCCGGTGAGCTTCCCGCAGGCGGTGCTCGGCGCGCAGGTCGACGTCCCGACGGTCGAAGGCAAGGTCAAGATGCGCATCCCCGCCGGCACGCAGTCGGCCAAGGTGTTCCGGCTGCGTGGCAAGGGCTTCCCTGTGCTCGGTGGCTACGGCAAGGGCGACGAGCTCGTGAAGATCGTCGTCGAGGTGCCGGAGAAGATCAGCAAGAAGCAGAAGCAGCTGATCGCGCAGCTCGCCGAAGAGATGGGCGAGGAAGTGCACCCGCAGCAGAAGGGCTTCCTCGACAAGCTCAAGTCGTTGTTCGGCTGATGGGCGAGCTCGACGACGCGCTGGCCAAGATCGGAAAGGCCGACCTCAGCCCCGCGACCGGCAAGGTGAAGGCGCTCGTGGGCCTCTCGATCCGCGCGACCCTTCCTGGCTTGCGGGTGGGCGACGTGGTGAGCATCGAGCGCCGCACCGACGGTCCGCTCGAGGCCGAGGTGGTGGGGTTCGATCTGGACGACGCGCGCCTCATGCCGCTGGGCGACCCGAGCGGCATCGGTCCGGATGACGTCGTGCGGCCCACGGGTCGGCCGCTGTCGATCCGCGTGGGAAACGATCTGCTGGGCCGGGTGCTCGACGGGCTGGGCCGCCCGGTCGATGGAGGCGCGCCGCTCCGAGGCGAGCCGTGGTCGGTGGTGCGACCCGCGCCGAACGCGTTGTCACGGCGACGCATCACGCGACCGCTGCCGACCGGCGTCAAGACGATCGATGGGCTGATGACACTCGGCGAAGGGCAGCGCGTCGGGCTGTTCGCGGGCAGCGGGGTGGGCAAGAGCACGCTGCTCGGCCAGATCGCGCGGCACGCCGACGCAGACGTGGTCGTGACCGCGCTGGTGGGCGA
This sequence comes from Sandaracinaceae bacterium, assembly GCA_045106715.1. GTDB lineage: Bacteria > Myxococcota_A > Polyangia > Polyangiales > Sandaracinaceae. Next base: position 26,958 of record JBGCFC010000122.1, on the reverse strand, counting down.
GCGGGGCCGCGAGGTGCGCGCGTTTCTGGAGGACCAGCTCGGCGGAGACGGCCTCGCGCGAAGCGTCACCGTAGTAGCCACGAGTGATACGCCGGCATTGGTGCGCTTGCGCTCCGCCTGGGTCGCCACCGCCATCGCCGAGTCCTTCCGAGCGGAGGGCAAGCGCGTGCTGCTCTTGATGGACAGCGTCACCCGGGTCGCGCGCGCGGCGCGAGAGGTGGGACTCGCTGCCGGGGAACCGCCCGCCCGACGCGGCTTTCCCCCGAGCGTCTTCGGCATGCTGCCCCGCCTGCTCGAGCGCGCGGGCAACGACGAACACGGCTCGATCACGGCGGTCTACTCGGTGCTCGTGGAGGGCGGCGACCTCGACGAGCCGATCGCCGACGAGGTGCGCGGCATTCTCGACGGACATGTCGTGCTCGACCGCAAGCTCGCGGACCGCGGACGCTGGCCGGCGATCGACCCGTTGCGCAGCCTAAGTCGGGTGATGGAGAGAATCACGGACGATTCGCACCGTGAAGCCGCGCGGTCCCTGCGCGAAGATCTGGCGGTGTACGAGTCGAAGCGGGATCTGGTCCTTCTCGGCGCGTACGAACCGGGCCACGATGAGCGGCTGGATCGTGTTCTGAGCAAACTGGACCGTATCGAAGCGTTCCTTCGCCAAGCACCCAACACGCCCCACGACTTCGACGCGACCCGCTCGGCGCTCGCTCGCCTCGATGGCGATTGAGATGCAGCACGACATTGTGATCGTCGGTGCGGGGTGCGCAGGGCTGAGCCTGGCGTGGCAGCTCGCGAAGCGAGGGCCCCAGGGACGCCGAGTGGTTTTGGTGGACCCGCGCACGGAACACACCCGGGACCGAACATGGTGCTTCTGGAACGTGGCGCCGCACGACTTCGAGGACCTCGTAAGCCATCGATGGGCCGCCTGGAGAGTGCGCGAAAAGAACGGAACCTGGGTCACACGGACGTCGCCAGGCCGCCGATACGAGCGACTCGAGGCGGACCGCTTCTATGACCGGGTTCGGGGCCGGCTGGCGGAGGAACCAGGGATCGAACTGCGTCTGGGCGTGACCGCGCGCCACATCCATGACGCCGGAGACCGTGTCATTGTCGATACCAGCGAAGGCACGATCGCGGCCTCGATGGCCTTCGACAGCCGGCCGCCTCTGCCCCGAGGCGCGGCGATCCCAGGACGCGACGTGTCTCTCTTGCAGCACTTCGAAGGATGGGAGGTCGAGACGAGCGAGCCCATCTTCGAGCCCGCGGTCGCCACGCTGATGGACTTCGATCACCCGCCTCAACCCAGCGATGGTCTGGCGTTCACGTACGTCTTGCCAACATCGCCGACCCGGGCTCTGGTGGAGGTCACCTGGTTCAGTGCGGAGGTGCTGCCCAACGACGTCTATGCGAGTCACCTCGAGGCCTGGCTCGCTGATCGTGGTGTGGCCGAGTGGAATGTGCGCCACCGAGAGCGCGGCGTTCTGCCCATGCGCGCCGATTCGTTTGCGATACGACCCAGTAAGCGCATCCACCGCATCGGCCTGGCAGGCGGTGCGGCGAAGCCGTCCACGGGCTACGCATTTCAGGCCATTCAGCGCCAGTCGAGGCGGCTCGCCGCGAAACTCGAACGCGATCTCGTGCCAGCCACCGTCCCTCCACGAGACCGGGTTCCCTCCGCTCAGGACGCTGTCTTCCTGTCCTACCTAGCGCGCGATCCGGAGCGGGGTCGGAGGGCACTGGTCCGGCTCTTCGACCGAGTGGAACCGGATCTGCTGATCCGGTTCCTGAGCGATGCGGCGAGCCCAGCAGAGACCCTCGAGGTGATGGCGGCGATGCCCGCGAAGCAAATGCTGGCCGAGGCGATTCGCTCCTCGCGTCTGATCCGACGGGCGATCGGCCGAATCGGCGTTGTCGACCAAATCGATGCCCGCGATCCTTGATTTCGGCCGCACACAGCGCCATACACCTTTCAAAGAAACTTGAAAGGTTCGAGAACTTCGAACCGGGGAGACCCCTGGATGCCATCGACCGCTGCGCTCGTGAGCGAGCCGCCGGACCTGCTGCGACGCCTCACGGCGCTCTGTCGCGGCGAAGACCTCGGCGCGCTGGCCAACCGGCTCGCCGACCTCGCCATGCTGGTCGCCCCCGACGTCACGCGCGTGGAGGGCGCGCTCCCCGAGCTTCGCAACGGAGCGAGCGCGGTCGAGCGCAGCGCGGAGCACCTGCTGAACGCGGGCGGCAAGCGGCTGCGTCCGATCTGCGTCTCGCTCGCGGCGCGCCTCGGGACGGGGTTTGACGAGCGCGCGCTTCAGCTGGCGGTCTCGGCCGAGCTGGTGCACGCCGCGACGCTCCTGCACGACGACGTCGTGGACGTGGGCGAGACCCGTCGAGGCGCGCCCGCCGCGCGGATGATCTTCGGCAACGCCATCTCCATCTTCGCCGGCGACTGGCTCTTGGTCGACGCGCTGCGGCGGGTTCGGAACGCGCAGGTCGACGGGGTGCTCGAGCGGCTGCTCGACGTCGTGGAAGAGATGATCTTCGCCGAGTCTCTCCAGCTCGAGAGGCGTGGCCATTTCGACACCACGCCCGCCGAGTGGCTGGAGGTCGTGGACGGAAAGACCGCCGCCTTGTTCCGCTGGGCCATGTTCGCGGGAGGACGCGCAGGCGGTCTCGACGCCGAGGCGTGCGCCGCCCTCGAGCGCTACGGCCGTCATCTCGGGATCGCGTTCCAGGCCATCGACGACGTGCTCGACCTCGACGGAGACCCCAACGAAACGGGCAAGGCGCTGTTCGCCGACCTCTCGGAGGGCAAGCTGACCTACCCGCTGATCGTCGCGCTCCGGCGAGAGCCACGCCTCGGTCCGATGCTGCGCGAAGCCACCGAGCCCGGGCCGCCGCGCGTGCCCTCGCTGCACGACGAAGTGCGCGCCTGCCTCGTGCGCACGGGCGCGCTGGACGACGGGCGCAAGCTGGCCCTCGACCACGCCGCGCGCGCCAAGGAAGCGCTGCTCAGTCTTCCCGCCGGCCCGGCCCGAGACGCCCTGGCCACCGTCGCCGACGCCACCGTTCACCGGCCCTCGTGATGGAGTCCAGCATGACATCGGAACTCACGACCGTGGGCGGCTCGGGCGAGATGTTCGACGCCATCGCCGACCGCTACGATCTGCTCAACCGGATCATCTCGCTCGGCATCGATCGCCGATGGCGGGTGCGCACCATCGACGCGATGCAGCTCCCCACGAACGGCAGGGTGCTCGACCTGGCCACCGGCACCGCAGACCTGGCGCTGCTCGCCGCGCGACGCCACGACGACGCCATGGTCGACGGACTCGATCCGTCCGCCGGCATGCTCGAGGTAGGACGCGACAAGGTCAGCCGTGCGGGGCTCGACGACCGGGTCACCCTTCACCTCGGCGACGCCCAAGCGCTGCCGTTCTCGGACGCCACCTACGACGGCATCACGATGGGGTTCGGCATCCGCAACGTGCCCGACCGCGCCGCGGCACTCCGCGAGATGGCGCGGGTCACCAAGCCCGGTGGCCGGGTCGCCATCCTCGAGCTGAGCGAGCCGCGATCCGGCGTGCTCGGCCCGCTCGCGCGCTTTCACGTCCACACGGTGGTGCCCACCCTCGGTGCGTGGCTGAGCGGCGCCGGAGAGTATCGCTACCTCGCGCGGTCCATCGAGGCCTTCCCGCCGGCCGAGGCGTTTGCCGAGCTCATGGAAGAGAGCGGCCTGTCGGTGCTCGAGATCCGTCCGATGACGTTCGGCGTCTGCACACTCTATGTGGCCACGCCAAAGGACGGAGCGGCGTCATGACTGCGGTGGCGCTCAGCGCGACGCGACCGGTGACGCCCCACAAGGCCGACGCGAGGGCGTTCCTGCTCGATGCGCTCCGCCGGCTCGAGACCAGCGACGGACTCGGTGTCATCCGGCTCTCCGCCCCGCTCGCCCCGATCGAGGCCATGAGCGCGGCGCTGCGAAAAGGGATCGACGCGACATGGCAATCGCCAGACGGCCACGGGTTCGCGGCCCACGGCGCGACGTCGATCCTGCGCCTCGATGGCCCCGACCGCTTCACGGCGCTCGAGCCGCGCGCCGCCGCGCTCTTCTCGCGCATGCGGCGCATCACCCAGCCGGGCACCCCTGACCGTGCACCCCGCTTGTTCGGTGGCTGGGCGTTCGCAGAAGGGAGCGCCGACGCGCTGCCGTGGGACGGGTTCGGCGACGGAGCGTTCTTCCTTCCTCGCTGGTCCTACGAACGCACCCCCGACGGACACGCCGCGCTGACCCTGTCGGTGGAGCTGGACCGCGTCAGTCACAAGCGCATCGAGAACGAGCTCGACACCGTGTGGGAGAGCCTCACGCGCCCACTGCCGTCGCCCAAAGACCCTGAGGTGCTCCGCACCGACCACGTGCCGCTCGAGACATGGACGGCCCAGGTTGACGCCATCACCGCCGCCATCGGGGAGGGTCGCTTCGAGAAGGTCGTGGCGGCGCGCCGGGCGACGGTCTTCGCGAACCATGACTTCGCGCCGTGGCAGGCCGCCCACCGACTCCGACATCGCTACCCCGACACGTGGTGCTTCTCGTTCCGCATGGGCGCGGGCACCTTCGTCGGAGCGACGCCCGAGCGTTTGTTCGTCAAGCGCGGCCAGACCCTCGAGACCGACGCGCTGGCCGGCTCGATCGCGGTCGGGGACGCGCGAGCGGAATCGACCCTGCGCGCGAGTCTCAAGGACCGCCGGGAACACCGTCCCGTGGTGGAGCACCTGCTCCACCGCTTGTCACCGCTCTGCGAGACCATGAAGGACCCGACCGAGCCGCGCGTCCGACGGCTGCCCAACGTGCTGCACCTCCACACCACGATCCGCGGCTCCCTGCGACAAGGCGTGCACGCGGCCCAGCTCGCGTCCGCCCTGCACCCGACCCCCGCGGTCGGCGGGGTGCCCAGCGTCGCCGCGACCGAGTGGATTCAAGACCACGAAGCACACCCCCGCGGCTGGTACGCCGGCCCCGTCGGGTGGATCGACGCCGACGGAGACGCCGAGCTCACGGTGGCGCTTCGCTGTGGGGTCATCCGCGGCAACACCGCATGGGTCTGGGCCGGCGGCGGCATCGTCGACGGATCGGAGCCCGACGCGGAGTGGCGTGAGGCGTCGTGGAAGCTGGCACCGGTCCTGGCTGCGCTCGGGGCCGACACGTGACCGACGCCGGGGGGCGGAAGGTGCTGACCACGTGGGCGTCGCATCTCGCGGCGAGCCTCGTGCAAGCCGGGGTGGAGAACGTCGTCGTGAGCCCCGGCTCCCGGTCGACTCCATTCCTGCTCGCCCTCCACCGCCACCCGGCGCTTCGGCTTCACCCCGTCATCGACGAGCGCGCCGCGGCCTTCTTCGCGCTCGGCCTGGTGCGCACCACCGCGCGGCCCGTCGCGCTGCTCTGCACCTCCGGCTCCGCGCCTGCGCACTACGCGCCTGCGGTGCTCGAGGCGAGCGAGGCCGGCCTGCCGCTGGTCGTGTTGAGCGCGGACCGCCCGTCGAGATTGGCGCACAGCGGCGCGCCGCAGACCACCGATCAGACCCGGTTGTACGGCCGGCACACGCGGTTCTTCGCGGACCTCGGCGACCCGTCGGAATACGGTGTGCGAGCGATGCAGCGATCGGTGGCAACGGCTGTATCGCGGGCCCGCGGGCCGCGCCCCGGACCGGTGCAGATCAACGCGCGCGCAGACAAGCCGCTCGAGCCCGACCCCAACGTCACCCCGGTGGCGGACGGCGGACCGCGGGTCACCCCATCCCGGCTCGCGGCAGCCTCCGACGACGCGGTCGACCGCATCGCGCGCGTCCTGCGAGGGGCCGAACGCCCCGCCGTCATCGCCGGCCCGATGGGTTTCGAGGCCCGCGCGCTTCGGCCCGTCGTCGAGCAGCTCGTGGCGCGCGGCGTCGCGCTCTACGCGGAGTGCACCAGCCAGCTCCGGCTTGGCTTCCCCGGCGCGCTCCGGCTCGAGGCGCTCGACCTCTGGATCCACGACACCGCCCCGGACGCGATCCTCGAGATCGGCGCGACGGCGACCTCGGCCCCGTACCTGCGGTGGGTGGCCCAGGCCGACGTGCGGCGCGTCGTGCTGGCGACTCACCCCCGGGACCCGAGCGCCAACGCCGATGAGATCGTCGTCGCCGATGTGCCGTCGACGCTGCAACGGCTGGCGGAGCGTCTCGACCGAAAGCCGCACGCCGGATGGGCTGCATCGATTCAGGCACGCGAGACGCGCGCGTGGGCCGCCGTGGACGAAGCGCTCACGCCGTGGGGAGAAGCCCAGGCGCTGCGCATCGTCGCGCACGCGCTGCCGGACGAGGCACTGCTCGCGCTCGGCAACAGCCTCCCGATCCGACATGCCGACCGAGCGCTGCGGGCGACGGATACGAACGCCACGGTGCTGAGCCAGCGGGGCGTCAATGGGATCGATGGCTGGGTGGCGGGCGCGACGGGCGCGGCCGTCGGCAGCGGACTCCCCGTGGTCTGCGTCATCGGCGACGTGACGCTCGCGCACGACGCCTCTTCGCTGGCCCTCGCGCGCGGCGTGACGACCCCGCTCGTGTTTGTGGTCCTCGACAACGCGGGAGGACGCATCTTCGAGCGGCTCCCGATCGCGCACGTCGCTGACGACGAGGCCATGGCGCTCTTCCGCACGCCGCCGGAGCTCAACATGCGCGCGCTCGCGGGCGCGTACGGCGTGCAGTTCGACGAAGCCGAGGACACCCAGCGAGCGCGCCAGACCTTGGACGAAGCGCTGTCCGTCAACGGGCCCACACTCCTTCGTTGGGTCGTGCCGCCGGACGGCGCCGAGCGGGTGGAAGCGCAGATCCGGGACGCGCTGGCATGAAGAGCCTCCTGCTGCTGCACGGCTTCACGGGCGCGCCCGCGGTGTGGGACGGAGTGCTCAGCCACCTCCCGACGTGCACCGCGCTCCGGCCTGCGCTCGGCGGTCACGGTGGCCCCCTCACTTCGTGGGACGAAGAGGTCGACCGCCTTCTCGGGCTGCTCGAGGCGCATGCCCTCGAAGACGTGCACGTCGTGGGCTACTCGATGGGCGGCCGGCTCGCCTACGGGCTCCTCGCGCGCCGGAGCTCACGCATCACCCGCGCGACGTTGATCGGCGCTCACCCTGGACTCGAACAGGAGGCCGACCGCGCCGCCCGACGGGCCGCCGACCAAGGCTGGATCGACCGCCTCGCGTCCGGACTCCCCGCGTTTGTCGAAGCGTGGAGGGCACTGCCGATGTGGGCGAGCCAGGCCCGGGTGTCGGACGAGACGCGCGAGCAGCGCAACGCCATCCGACTCGCGCACGACCCGGCCGGGCTCGCGCACGCACTCCATGCCTACGGCCTCGCCGCCATGCCGCTCGCAGAACCGGAGACGATCGAGGTGCCCGTGACGCTCGTGGCCGGCGAGCTCGACCCAAAACACCGCACGATCGCCGAAGGACTCGTCGCCCGCTTCCCAAACGCGAAGCTGGCCGTCATTGCCGGTTCGGGTCACGACGTCACGCTCGAAGAACCTGCTGCGCTGGCTTCGCGGATCGAGGAGATGGCCCCATGAAAAAGTGGATCCTCGCTTCGCGCCCCCCGACGCTCGCCGCCGCCGTGGTCCCCGTCGCCGTGGGCACCGCATGTGCATCCGCTGTCGGAGAGGTGCGTTGGCTGTCCGCGCTCGCGGCGCTGTGGGGCGCCATCTTCATCCAGGTCGGCACGAACTTCGCCAACGACGTGTACGACGCCGACAAGGGCGCCGACGGGCCGGACCGACTCGGCCCGACGCGCGCGGTCTCGGCCGGCCTCATCGAGCGGGACACGATGGCCCGCGCGATGGGCATCGCGTTCCTGCTCGCGACGCTGGCCGGCGTCTACCTGACGTACGCCGCGGGCTGGCCGATCCTGGTGCTCGGCGTCGTCTCCATCCTCAGTGGCATCGCCTACACCGGCGGGCCGTATCCGCTCGGCTACAACGGGCTCGGCGACCTCTTCGTGATGGGGTTCTTCGGCTTCGTCGCCGTCGGCGGCACCACGTACGTCAGCCTCGGCGAGGTTCCGATGCTCGCGTGGGCCGCGTCGGTTCCGGTGGGCGCACTGACGACCGCCATCCTCGTCGTCAACAACGTGCGCGACCGCCACACGGACATCCGCGTTGGCAAACGCACGCTCGCGGTTCGGTTCGGTCGCCGCTTCGCCACCCTGGAGTACGCCAGCCTCGTCATCTCCGCATACGTGGTCCCCATCGCCCTCTTCGCGGCTGGTCTCAGCGGGGCGTGGGTGCTCCTGCCGCTGCTCACGGTGCCCTTCGGGGGCTGGCTGATCGTGCAGGTCGCGACGCTCGAAGGCAGGCCGTTGAACCGCATCCTCGCGCTCACGGCGATGCTGCTCATGGGGCATGGCGCGCTCTTCACTTTGGGCCTCTCTCTCACGTGAGGCTTGAAGTGTGGCGCTCGTGCGCGATCATCGGGCCGGACGACCGTGGAAGTTGAGCTGCAGACGCTGTACGCGACCATCGAGGAGACCGGCAACGCCAAGCGGAGCTGGACGACGCGCAACAGCGTGCGGCTGTATGTGAACGACGGTGACGGGCACATCGGGCTGGGCGAGGCCGCGCCGCTCCCCGGGTGGTCACCCGAGAGCTCCCGCGAGGCCGAAGACGCCATCGCGTGTTTCCCATGGCCCGACGAGCCGCCACTCGAGGTCGAGGAGATCGACGCGCTCGTCTCACGCATCCCGGAGACGATTCCGTCCGCCCGCTACGCGGTGGAGAGCGCTCTCACGTCTCTCGCCGCCTCGATTCTGTCGGTCCCGCTGTGGGCGATGTGGGCCGAAGAGGTCGAGCCGCACCCCCTCTCGCCGGTGCTGTTTGGGAGCGACGACTTCGCGGTCAAGCGCGCCGCGCGTGAGGCGCTGGCCCACGAGGTCAACGCCGTGAAGATGAAGGTCGGCGTCCGGCCCGAGACGGTGGAGGACGCCCTGCTTCGTGAGGTCCGCGGCATCGTCGGCCCCATGGAGCTGCGCCTCGACGCCAACCGCTCGATCGCGCCCGACGCACTCGAAGAGACGCTGGAGCGCCTGGCCGCCCACGACCCGGTCTTCCTCGAAGAGCCGTGCGCGCTCGAGCATGTGCTCGCCCTCGAACACACGCCGTTTCCCTTGGCGATCGACGAGTCCCTGCTCGACGACCCCGAAGGCACGCTCGACCGCGCGCTCGAGTGCGACCACATCGGCGCGGTGATCCTCAAGCCGAGCTTGCTGGGCGGCGTGCGGCGGTGTCGCGCGCTGGCCGAGACGGCGCGCAAGGCGGGACGGGCAGTGGTGGTGAGCCACCTCATGGAGGGCATCATCGGGCGCTGCACGGCGGCTCACCTCGCGCTCGCCATCGGCGGAAGCGCGGCAGGCCTCGGGGAGCACCCGGCGCTCGGCGCGCTCTCGGACGGACTGACCGCGACGTGGATCGATCTCGCGTGGATCGCCCCACCGGCGCTGCCCGGGCTCGGGCTGGAGCTCGCCTGGTGAGCCCGCTCTCGGTCGCTCAGGCGGCCGACGAGACCCCCGACCGCCTGGCGCTCATCGGAGACGGGCCGCCACTCACGTATGCAGGGTTGGCGGAAGCGGCACGCGCACGGGTTCTGCCGGACGGGCCCATCGTGCTTTGCCCGAGAGCCGACCGAGAGAGCGTGCTCGACCTCCTGGCCGCGCTCGACACAGGTCGGCCGTTGGCCCTGTTGCACCCGCGCTGGACGAACGCAGAGCGAGCGGATGCGCGCGCCCGGTTTGTGCGCTGCGCCAGGCCAGGCGAGGTGGTCGTGTTTACCAGCGGGTCGTCGGGCCGACCCAAAGGTGTCAGGCTGTCCCAAAATGCACTCGTCGCGGCCGCGGAGGCCCACCGGCGGGCGCTGCCGTTCGAGGAGGCCGATCGCTGGCTGCTCACTCTGCCGTTGGCACACGTCGGAGGCCTCTCGGTGATCACGCGCTCTCTCGACGCGCGTTCCTGCATCGCTTTGGCCCCGGGGCGCGTCCTGCGTTCTGGGATCGTCGACACGCAGACCACGCTGCTCTCCGTGGTCCCGACCATGATGGAGCGTCTGCTCTCGGAGCCTTCCGTCCCCTCCCTGAGAGCGATCCTGCTCGGAGGTGCCGCCGCCTCGCCCAGTCTGATTGCGCGCGCCCGCGCCGCGGGCTGGCCTGTCTTGCCAACCTATGGCGCCTCCGAAACCTGCGGCCAAGCGTGCACCCAACGGCTCAACGACCTCCGCCCGGCGGGGGTGGGTCCGGCGATGCCGTCCGTTCACGTCAGAACGACACCCGATGCAGCCATCGAGATCACCGGCCCCACGCTCATGGCGGGCTACCTGGATGACCCGAGCCCGTTCGAGAACGGCTGGTTCCGCACGGGGGACCTCGGCGAGTTCGACCGAGACGGACACCTTCACGTGCGGGGCCGTCGCGACGCGGTGCTCATCACCGGGGGAGAGAACGTTGATCCGGTGGAGGTCGAGATGGCTCTTGAGACCCACCCCGACATCGAGCGCGCGTTTGTCACCGGTCTGCCGGACGTGACTTGGGGTCAACGCGTGGTCGCGCTCATCGAAGGCGAGTCGGACATCGGCGTTCTCCGGCGGCACCTCGGCGACCGGGTTGCAGGGTTCAAGCACCCGCGCGCAGTGGCGTCCGTGGAGCGCCTACCCGAGCTGGCGAGCGGCAAGATCGACCGGCGGGGAGCCCACGCGCTCGCTGCGCAACTCTTGCTCATCCACGCAGATTCGACCTGACACTGTGGAACTCCTGACGCTCCGATCGTGCCCAAGTGGACGACAGAGCCCCATGATCTTGACCGATCCGTCAGCAGAGCACCGTCGGCCCGGGACGTGCAGTGTCGTCTGGCATGACCGAGGCACACACCACGCTTCAGACCGCCCTCGAGCAGGGGGAGCCGCTCACCCTCTCGCTGGCCACGCTGCGTCCACGCACCCTTCTCGAGTGGTTGGCCGCGTCTGACGGGGCGGCCCGCATGAGCATCGAGGACGACGATGGGCGCATCGTTGTCGAGGTGAGCAACGGGCTGGTGGTCGGCGCCACGGCCGAGACGGCGGATGGACTGCTCCAGGGACGGCCGGCATACGAGCGGCTCCGGAAAGTGCGCACGGGTTTGGCCCACATCGAGCCGCTGCGCTTTCCGTCGCTGGCGAACATCCTGGTGCCGGTGACGGAGCTCCCCGAGTTTCACTCCGTTCGGCCCCCCGCGCCGAACACAGCCCCCGACACCGTGGTGATCCCGCTGCCGGCGGCGCGCCCAGTGCACGTTCCCGAGGCGACGACGCCTGACCCGACGATGGAGCTGGAGCTCCCGCCCGAGCTCGTTCTGGCGCCCGTGGTTCCCGCTCCCGCACTCGACACCCCGGAAACGACCCACGGCTGGGACGCAGCTGAGCCGACGGTCGAAGCCGCGATGGAGGTCCTCGAAGAGCTGGAGGCCGAGGTCGCCAAGACCGACGAGGTCGTCGTGCCGGTCTCCGCCGTTCCGGTGCCCGAGGTGGCGTCCGAGCCACCTTCGAGCCGAACGCGTGCGCTTGGGATATGGGCTGCCGCTGCGGCGTTGGCGCTGTCGCTCGGTGTCGGCGGGGTCGCGCTCTCGCTGACCGAGGACGGACCGGAGACCATCGCGGCGCCAGCCGAAACGGAGTCGAGCGACGACGCCGACATGAGCTTCGACCTCGCTGACATCCCGGACGGCGACACGTCGGGCGATTCCGACACGCGAAACGAGGCCCGCACGCTGGCGCGGCTCGCGCGGCGTCAACTGCGCGCTGGAGAGGCCGCTGAGGCGCTCACCAACGCACGGCGCGCCGCCTCACTCCGCCGTCATCTGCCGTACTACCAGGTCCTGCTCGGCGACACGCTCCGGGCCAACGGACAGCGTCGCGCTGCGCGACGCGCCTACCGACGCGCGCTCCGCATGCGTCCCGACTACGCCCCCGCCCAACGCCGACTCGGCCGCAGCGCGACCCTCGCCTCCCGACTGGAGACGAGCGACCACGGCTGAGCGACCAAGAAAGGGAGTTCCCGCAAAGGAGCGCGCGCAGCGCGACCGCACGAACGAAACTCAGTGACCATGCATGCGAAGGTAGGCCTGGTAGGTCGCAGCGCGCGGACCGCGGGGGAATCGGCGCAGATAGCGACGGATCGTCCGAACGCGAGGGGGCACGTCCCCCGTCTGCTCGTACAACCTCTCCAACAGGGCCAGCTCCGGCTCGGTGCGGCCGCGGGCCTCCAACACCTCACGGGCGCATCGGGAATCGCCACGCGCCAGGCAGGCCTGCGCCTCGGGCAGCGCGGGAGGTCGGCGGGGCACAACGCGCGCTGGCCTCGGCCGCGTCGCCTCGGGGCTGGCCGCCGGCGTGGGCGGCACGTCCGCCGCGGGCTCGGGCGCATCGGCAGGTTCGGGCTCCGGTGTCGGCTCAGATTCGGCCGTCGTGGCCTCGGCCGTCACGGGCTCCTCCGTCGGCGTCGCCGGCGCGTCGGTCTCGAGTTCCTGTTGCGCGAGGGTGGTCTCGAGCGCCTCCGCGGAAGCAGCATCCAAACCGCCCTCCGCGTCCGAGTCGCCGCTCGAAAGGAACAGCCCGGCCACGCCCAGCGCCACGAGCCCGAGCACCCCGACCGCCGCCCAGACGACCACCGTGAGACGCCGCCGGTCTGACGCTGGCGCCGAGGCAGACGATGCGGCCGGCTGGAACGCGGGGATCGCTGCCGGTGACTCCCCAACCGTCTCCGCCTCGGCGGACTTTCGGCGTGAAACGAGATAGGACGACGAGACCGCGATGTCATGGGACGAGACGCCCTCGTCTTCGCTGTCAGGCCAGAGCATCGAAGGCGCATCCGGCACCGTGTCGTCCAGCTCGAGCGTGGAGACGACAGCGCGGAGCGCGTCGAGCATCTCGCCCGCGGTCTGCGGGCGGGCCTCCGGCTCCTTGTCGAGACAGCGCTCGATCAACACAGCGAGCGGCTCCGGAACATGAGGGGCCTGGTCACGGAGCGGCGGGAGCGGCTCCTTGATGGCGTTGGCCATGATGGCGTTCGGCGTCTCGCCGGTGAAGGGGTGCACGCCGCTGAGCAGCTCGTACAACATCACACCGACAGACCAGACATCGCCCGGGCTGCGCACCTTGCGCGCGCTGATGGCCTGCTCGGGGCTCATGTACTCGGGCGTGCCGAAAGTGATCCCCGTCTGCGTGGGTCCGCCCTTCGTCACCTCACGGGCGAGGCCGAAGTCGAGCAGCTTTACGCGCTCGCCGCCCTCTTCGGTGCGGGCGAGGAATACGTTGTCGGGCTTGAGGTCCCGATGGATGAAGTTCTTCGCGTGGGCCTTGGCGAGCGGCTCGAGCATGCCCTCGATCATCGCCACCGCGGTCCTCATGCCGGGCCAGTCGTTTCGCAGGCGATCCCCGAGGCTCTCGCCCTCGAGCAGCTCCATGGCCATGAAGAAGCCACCGTCGTCGTCCCGCCCCGCGTCGTAGACTTGCACGATGCCGGGGTGATCGATGCTCGCCGCGGCGCTGACCTCACGCTTGAAGCGCTCGACACCCTGCTTGCCGCGGCAGAGGTGGGGATGGACGACCTTCAGCGCCATCTTCTTGCGGCTGAGCGTGTGCTCCGCGATGTACACGGCCCCCATGCCGCCTTCGGCGATGAAGCGCGTCAGCTCGTAGCGACCGGCCACCACCGCGCGCTCGTTCTCGCCCAACCCGGCAGGAAGCGCGGGGAGCGCGGTCTCCTGCGATGCCGTGAGGGTCGGGTCGCTGTCGGCGGGGGCACCCATGGTCCGCATCATAGCGCTGGGTGGCGGCAGGACGCGAGATGCCGACCGTCCTAAGCTTCTGCGCGTGACGACCCGACCTCGCTACCTGCTCTTTGGACGCGCCCCGCGCGCGCCGCTCGCGCCGACCTCACGCCCCGACTGGATGGAAGCCAACCCCATCCGCATCGCCCGCGCGCTCGAGCGCGCCAGCCTGAAGCCGAGCGGCGGATGGGCCGTGTTGGACGCGACCGACCGCATCACGAAGCCTCGCAAGTTCAACGTCGCCGGCCGCGAGCTCGTCGCCTGGCCGGGCGTGGACGGAGTCCGCGTCGCCCCCGAGGAGTGCCCGCACATGGGCGCGTCGCTCTGCGACGGACACGTCGACAAGAAGGGCCGCATCGTCTGTCCGTGGCACGGCCTCGCCCTCGGCGGCCAGCGCGGCACCTGGGCCCCGCTCACGAGCCACGACGACGGCGTGCTCACGTGGGTGCGCATGCCCGAGCTGCTCGCGCCGGGGGAAGATCCCCTCGACGCGCCGATCCTCGCCGCGCGACCCGACAACCCCCTGTCGGGCGTCATCCGGATCGAAGCTCGGTGCGAACCGCGCGACGTCATCGCCAACCGCCTCGACCCCTGGCACGGCGTGCACTTCCACCCGCACTCGTTCCTGGCGCTCCGGGTGCTCGAAGAGGGCAGCGACCACATCACCGTGCGCGTCGTCTACAAAGTGCTCGGCCCGCTCGCGATGGAGGTCGACGCCCGCTTCGACTGCCCCGACCCGCGCACCATCGTCATGACCATCGTCGACGGCGACGGGAAGGGCTCCGTCGTCGAGACGCACGCGACACCCATCGACCACGAGACCACCGCCGTCATCGAAGCCACCCTCGCCACCAGCGACCGCCCCGGCTTTTCCGCCATCCGAAAAGCCCAGCGCGCGCTGCGACCCTTCATCGAACGCCGCGCCGCCCGCCTCTGGGAAGAGGACAAGGACTACGCCGAGCGCACCTACGCACTCCGCCAGCGCACGCGGCTGCCCGTCGTGGAGACGAAGAGCGAAGGCACGGGGTGAGTCAGCCGGAGTGAGGTCAGACCGAGTGCGCCCGTCGAAGCGCAGCGTCGATCTCCAGCGCGAACGCGTCAATGTCCTCGGCGGCACCGATCGCGAGCGGGTGCGCAGACCGGGGTCCGGCCAGCATGAGCGCGACCTCCCCACGGGCGGGGCACTTTTCGACACGAACCTCGTCGAGGCGCGCCGAGAACCGGCTCCCGTACACACGGTCTTTCCAACGCACCCGTTTGGGCCCGATCGAGAGCCGCTCCCGCTTCAGTGGCCAGTTCATGACGACGATGACCACGAGCAGCAAACCCGGCACCGGGACGAACGTGAACCCGAGGATCCACATCACGCTCGCGATCCCGAACACGAGCGGAAACAGAAGCAACAGGGCGCGCCCTCCCACCACACGGTCGCGCCGGAACAGAGTGGTGGACCCTTCTGGCCCCGTGACCTGCCAGGCGCGTTCGTTTCTGGCCGTGGGTGTGCGTTACGCGGTCATCGGAGAGCCGAGTTGATGCTACTGGCCTTTGACGTGAAGTGTCACCTCGGCCACCCGTTCTCGTTCATGTCGAGGAGCACGGCCGGGGGCGGCTCCGATCGCACCCGGTAGTGACCCTCGGCGAACAGCGAGACCTCCTGCCCGACCCAGCTCGCGGGCACCTCGAAGTCGAGCGCGATGAACTCCCCCGGCTCGATGCGCGCGTGGACTCCGTCATCCATGCAGTACGGAGCGCGCGGGCAGTTGGAGGGACGGATGCGGCGCGTACCGAACTGGACGTAGGCGTCGTCCAGGTAGGTCACCTCGTTCTTGCGCTCTTCGATGCGCACCGTCAGCGCGCGCTGCGTGACCGGGAGCGTGACGGATTGCCGCGCTTCTGCGTCGGGTCCGCGCAGGTTGCGCAAGATCTCCCCGCGTTCCAGCCAGCGGACCTCGTCCTTCACGAGCGTGCGCACCACCACGAACGGACACGCGGCGAAGCCCCCCACCCATGTACCCGTGATCTGCCCGTCCGCGCGCATCTGGAAGAACAGCTCCCACGAGTAGTCCCCACGGTCTCCGGAAGAGAGGATCGCGAGCACGTCGTCGGACGCGTGCGGGACTCGGTCGGGGCGATCGATCCAGTTCGAATCGGGATCGAGTCGTTGTGCGCCCGCGCCGCTCCGAAAGGCGCAGACGTACTCGTAGAAGTCCCTTTCGGCCCCCGCGTATGTCGGAGGAATCGGCGCGTCTCGGCGACACGGCACGGTGAGCGATTCGATCCAATGCGCCACCGCGCGCTGGTGCTGCTCCGGCAACGGTCTGGGTCCCTCGTCGGTGGGCCCCGCATCCCCAGAGACCCACGTCGGCTCGGGAGAAGGCGGACGCTCCGGTCGCGAAAGCGAACGCTCGGCTGCTCTCCGACGCCCGGGATCCGACCGCCACCCCGTCGGCGAGCCGATCGATCGCGTAGGCTCTTCGCTCTCCGGTTCAGTCGAGGCGACCACCCAGACGAGAGCCCCCGCGAACGCCAGCGTCAGCGCCAGAACCCCAACTCGTCTCCGCATGGCCGGCTGCTTAGCAAGCCGGGTGCCGGGCCAGAACCATGGATGTTTGTCGAGCCTGAGCCCTGCGCGCGTGGGGAGCGTGACGCGGAGGCGTGTTCCTCAACCACGCTGCGCCTCAGCTACAGTCCCGCCATAAACCCGCGCTGGGGAACGGAATAGAGCGACTCGCCGGTGACGTCCCAGCGGTCGAGCAGATGGTTGGCAGCGAGCATGCCGCTGGCCGTGGCGCGCTCCATCAGCGCGGTCGGGAACGGCAGCTTCACGAAGTCGCCGGCGAGCACGACGTTGCCGTACGGCGTCGAGACACGCGGGCGGCTCTTGTGGCTGCCGGGCGCGAAGCTCGGGCAGTCCTGCCGGAAGAGCCATGTGTCATGCAGCACCTCGGCACCTTCGAGCTCGGGGTACGCCTCGTGAAGACCCTTCAGGAGGTTCGCTCGGATGGCGTCTTGGTCGTCGCTGGGACAAGCGTAGGCGTGAAGCTCGACGATGGAGCCGCCGGTCCTGAGGGACCACCTCCGGCTCTCTCCTTCGAACTTCTCGTAGAGCGAGATGTTGTCGAGCAAGCCGAGGCCCGACGTGCCGGCGAAGGGGGCACGGTCCCCGTTGGCAGGGCGGTCGAGGAACAAGCGCCACACGGCAAACGGAAGCGTCACACCGAGCTGCTCGACCGTGCGCGTGAGCCCGACGTCCACGCTCAAGTCCTTGGAGCGCGCGACAATCGACTGGAGCGCGGGCACGGTCACGCCGAGCACGAGGCCTTGGCCTTCGAAGCACTCGTCGGCTGCGCTCGTCACCCGCCAGCTGCCGCCCTTGATCTGCTCGACATGGTCAACCTCGACGCCGAAGCGCACATCCACACCCTGCCGCGCGAGGTAGCGCTCCATCGGCTTCCACAACGCGTCGGAGAACGGCTCGTCGAGCACGTCGAACACGAGCCCCTCCGGGTTTCCGAGGAAGTAGAAGTGAAACATCATGAGCATCTCGGCCGCGCTCATGCCCGCTTCGGGGTTGAAGAACGAGTGCGAGAAGACATCGAACAGCATCCGGCGCGCCGTCTCCGGAAACTGCAGTGAGTCGAGGTACTCGCGCGCGGTGCGCCCGTCGTATTGGGCGTACGTCTTCGTCGGGTGAAAGCGCAGCATCTCGCGCGCCTTCATCGTGTCGACCGAGCGGAGATCCTCGAGCTTCACGAACTGCGTGCGCCGAAGCAGCGCCATCAGGTTGAGCGGCGGCGTCTTGGGCAGGCCCTTGAACGACTCGGTCGCGCCGTCGGGCCCGAGGATCGGGTAGTCCTCGAGCGGCTTGAGGCACGACAGCATCGGGTCGACGCGCCGAAGCAGGTTCCGGAGGTTGTAGTACTGCCGGAAGAACGCGTGGAAGCCGCGCTCCATCTGGTAGGGCGTTCCGTCGGGCAACGACTCGGTCCACGCACCGACCCGGCCACCGAGGAACGCCTCCTTCTCGAGCAGGGTCACCTCCACCCCGCGCTCGGCCAGCACACATGCGGCGGACACCCCGGCGAGGCCGCCTCCGACCACCACCACGCGCGTGCCCGCGTCGACCCGATCCCGCGTCCCGCGGCTCACCCCGCGCACCTCACGGCGACCGAAGCGGAGGTTCTCGAGCAGGCTCACGAGACCCGCCCGACGAACGAGTGCACGACGCCGCGTTGCCACCCGTCCATGGGGCCTGTCCAGACGTCCGCGAAGCCAGCTGCGAGCAGTCGCGCTTCGAACGCTTTGACTCCGTCGAAGCTGCGCACGCTCTTGTGGAGGTAGCGGTAGATGTCGCTCGAGCGCGCGGTCAGCATGCCGCCCGGGACGATGATGCCGAGGCACACCGCGTCCCAGATCGCGGCACGCACGGGGCTGTCAGCGACGGAATACTCGTGAAACACCGCGGTCGCGCCGGGCCGCAACATGCCGTGGATGTTCCGGAGCGCGCGGTCGGGTTCGGGCAAGTTCCGGATGCCGTAGGCCATGAGCACACCGTCGAAGTCCCCCACGATTCCCGAGGCGCGCGGATCGGTGGCGTCGCCGAGGCGAAAGTCGACGGCGTCGAGGCCAGGTTTGGCTTCGGCTTCGGCGAGCATGCCCGAGGAAGCGTCGAGCCCCACGATGTCCGCGTCGGGATAGACCCGCTTGAGCGCCTCGGTGCTCGCACCCGTGCCGCAACACAGATCGAGAAGGCGGGGATTGGGCGTGCGGATCGAGAGCCGCTCGGCGCTCCGCATGAGATGCCGGTGGTAGCCGGGATTCAAACCGGTGAGCAGGTCGTAGGTGGACGCGACGCCGTCGAAGTCCAGCGGAACGGAACGCTTGCGCTCGGGGGAGACCATCGTGGGGGGCATGATAGGGGATCGCTCGCGGGGATGGGCCGGGGACCCAGGCTTTGTCAGCTCTCGAGCAAGAAAGCCACCTCGGGAAGCGGCGGCTCGCGGAGCGGGGAGGGGCGCGCGAACCGGGCGGGGACGGCGCGCGAGAAGAGTACGGCCTTGCGCGCCGAGGTCGTGAACGCCCGGGCACACACGCTGTTGTAGCCCTGCGCGCGGATGACCCGACCAATGTCGGCGTAGATGTAACGCGCGGCCGCGATGGCGAGACGGCAATCTTTGGGCAGGTACGGGACGCCGCGCTCCGATCGTCGGTAGAGCCCCTCGGCGTGATCCAGCAGACGGCAGACCACCACGCCAACGCGGGAGTCGAAGCGCGGGTCGGCGAGCCATGCGTCGGGATCGATCCCCTCGTGAACCAAGTCCTCGGTCGGCAGGTAAAGGCGACCCGCCCGCGCGTCCTCGCCGACGTCTCGCGCGATGTTGGTCAGCTGCATCGCCACACCGAGGTCGGCCGCCCGCGCGAGCACGGCGGGATCGCGTACGCCCATCAATCGCGTCATGAAGACACCCACACTCGATGCCACCCGTGCGCAGTAACCGCGGAGCTCAGCGACGGTGCGGTACCGCCGGCCTTCGACGTCCCACGCGTAGCCCTCGAGCAGCGCGTCCAAGGGCGCGCGGGGCAGGTCGTGGGACGTCACCACCCAGCTGAGACCCCGGTCGGCCGGGTGGGAGGAAGGCGTGCCCGCCATGATCTTGTCGAGGCGCTTCTCGAGCGCAGCCAGCGCGGCCTTTGGGTTGTCCGACTCGTCCACCGCGTCGTCGCTGACCCGGCAGAACGCATAGAACGCAGCGACCGGATCACGCAGGCGCGAGGGCAACAAGCGCGACGCGGCGGCGAAGCTCTTGCTGCCGCGGGCGAGCTCCTGCCGGCACGCCTCGAGCACCTGGGGATCGGCTGAGTTCATCGACGCGCGCGAGGATACGCGCCCACGTCGGGCACCACCGTGTCGAGCACACGCGCGCTCGAGAGCACGCCCGGCATGCCCGCGCCTGGATGGGTTCCAGCGCCCACGAGATACAGGCCGTCGATGTCCTCGCTCTCGTTGTGCGGGCGGAAGTACGCGCTTTGGTGCAACACCGGCTCGAGCCCGAACGCCGCGCCCTTGAACGCGAGGTAGTCGTTCAAGAACCCCTTCGGGTGGAGCACCCGCGACGTGACGATGTGGTCCTTCAGGCCCGGCATGATGCTGTTCTCGAGGTACGCCTCGACCGCCTGTCGGTAGCGCTCCTCCTCGACGCTCCAGTCCACGTCCGCGTCGAGGTGCGGCACGGGGCTCAGCACGTAGAAGCCGTCGCAGCCCTCAGGCGCCATGCTCGGGTCGGTCGCGGTCGGCCGATGCAGGTACAGGCTGAAGTCCTCGGCGAGCACCTTGTTCTTGAAGATGTCCTTCAAGAGCCCCTCGTACCGAGGCCCCAACAAGATCGTGTGGTGCGCGATGTCCTCGTAGCGGCGATCGGTGCCGAAGTACCAGACGAACAACCCCATCGAGTAGCGCGAGTGCTCGAGCCGGAAGTTGCTCCACGTCGGGCGGTGCTGCGGTTCGATCAGATGTCGGTAGGTCCAGGCGCTGTCGGCGTTGCTCACGACGAGGTCGGCGTCGATGCGCTCTCCACCTTCGAGCACCACGCCTGTCGCGCGCTTGTTCTTCACGTCGATCTTGCGGACCTCCGCCTCGAGCCGAACGGTACCCCCGAGGTGCTCCACCAGCCCGACCATGCCCTTGACCACCTCGCCGGTGCCGCCCATCGCGAACCACACCTTCCACTTCCGCTCGAGGTAGGCGATCAGCGTGTAGATCGAGCTGCAGGAGTACGGGTTTCCGCCGACGAGCAGCGGATGGAACGAGAACACCTGCCGGAGGCGCTCATCCTTGATGTACTTCGAGACGAGGCCGTGCACCGTCCTGTAGTTCTGGAGCTGCATCATCTGGGGGACGATGCGCGCCATGTCCTTGAACGTGCTGAACGGCACGTGGCTGAGCTTCGTGAAGCCGATGTCGAAGATCTGCTCCGAGTGCTTTAGGAAGCGCTCGTAGCCATCGAGGTCGGACGGGCTGAAGCGCCCGATCTCGCGGCGCATCGTCTCGGCGGACCCCGTGTAGTCGAACTGGTCTCCGTCATCGAAACGGATCCGGTAGAACGGCGTGACCTCGCGCAGCTCGACGTCGTCTTCGAGCTTCTTGCCTGCGAGGCGCCAGAGCTCCTCGAGCATGAACGGCGCGGTGATGACCGTCGGACCGGCGTCGAACACGTAGCCCTTGTCGCGGAACACCCGCGCGCGCCCGCCGGCCTGATCGAGTCGGTCGATCACGGTGACGCGGTAACCGCGCGCGCCGAGCCGGATCGCCGCCGCGAGCCCGCCGAGCCCCGCGCCGATGACCACCGCATGCGGCGCGTCGTCCCCCACCTCGATGGGCTCACCGTGATCTCGCAATCGATCGGGGGGCGAGCCGAAGGCCCGCATCGCCGCATCGAGCGCGCTCCGCCAGCTCGCATCGCCGCCGAGGGGAAGCGCCCGAGCGACGCCACGAAGGTGGGGAAGA
Source organism: Sandaracinaceae bacterium (assembly GCA_045106715.1). GTDB lineage: Bacteria > Myxococcota_A > Polyangia > Polyangiales > Sandaracinaceae. The sequence continues at coordinate 5,581 of JBGCFC010000122.1, read as the reverse complement.
ACCGCCATGTCGGCAGAACGCTAGGCGTGGTTGCCTCCGTGCGCCATGGCGCTCGCGCACGTCCCCCTCCTGCTATGCTCGCGTCCGGACCGATGACGCGAGGAAAAGACCCCGACGTAGCGCGCACCCTCCAGGTGGCCGAGGGCGACGACCTCCGCAGTCGCGCGCTGCTCGCGGCCGCCCAGGCCAAGCGTCGGCCGGTGTTGGTGTGCGTGTTGGGCGACGACGTCGGGCGCCGCGCGCGCATCCACGGCGCCTCCTTCACCGTGGGTCGCAGCCACCGCGCTGACCTCGTGCTCAACGACCCGCGGGTCTCGTCCAGCCACGTGCGCCTCGAAGACCGCGGTGATGCATGGGCCCTCGTCGACCTCGGCTCCACCAACGGCACGCGGGTCAACGGCGAGAGAGCGCGCGGCGAGAGAAACCTCTTCGCCAACGACAAGATCGAGGTCGGGGACAGCGTGCTGCGTTTCGAGCTGCTCGACGCGGCCGACGAAAACTACGAAGAGCACATGGCCCGCATGATCGACCTCGACGATCTGACCGGGCTCTACACGCGCCGTCGCTTCGACGCCGAGCTCGCACGCATGATCGCGGTCGCCGCGCGGGAGGGCACGTCCCTCGGCATGCTTGTGATGGACCTCGACGGCGTCAAACAGATCAACGACACGAACGGGCACCTCTTCGGGGCGTACGTCATCGCCGAGAGCGGCAAGCTGATCGGGCGCACGCTCGACGAGGGCGCCATCGCGGCCCGCTTCGGCGGGGACGAATACGTCGCGGCGATTCCAGGGGCGGTTTTGGAGGGCGCCTGCGACGTGGCGCAAGCCATCCTCTCGGCGGTCGCCGCATTCCCCTACGAAAAGGACGGCATCGCGCTCCGCCCCGGCATCTCCATCGGCGTGGCCGTCTACCCGGACCAGGCCAAGGACGCCGAAGCGCTCTTCCGACGCGCGGACGCCGCGCTCTACGCGGCCAAGCGCGCGGGCAAGAACCGCGTCTGCCTCGCGGAGTGAGAGCAGGCGGACGGGCGGCTCTTGGAGTGTCCACACGCGTGAACGACGGTAGACGGGTTCTTCTCGAAGGGGCCGAGGACCCCCTCTTTATACGATGGCACCGTAGTTGCTCATGCGTCGGAGCATACGACGACTCATCTCTGCCGCCCTCATCTGCCTCGCCTCCATCGCCGTCGGCTGCACCGCGAGTGACGAAGCTGTGCTGGAGCCCGCCAGCGAAGGCATCCTCCCACAGGGCGCCGCCAAGGCGGACGGGCGCAGCTACTTCGAGCAGTTCCTCTACGCGATCAACGAATCGGCGGGGACCTACGACAGCGGCGAGCCGCGGGGCACGTTCATGGCGTCCAGCTGGGACGACCGCATCTACCTCGAGACCGATGACGGTCGCGTGTGGACCGAGGTCGACCTCTGGATGCTCGACGACGGCACCGCGTACGTCGAGTACGCCGAGTGGCAGCGGGTCTCGTCGTATGAGAGCTGGGAGCTGAACGCCCGCATCATCCGCACGACCTGGAGCGAGGCCGACGACGTGCTCACCCTCCCGGGCGTGGCCATCGGCGTGGCGGGCATCGATGGTGGTGGGAACCCCTCGATCGACCTCACGTTCTCGACCGACATCGTAACGCCCGGACTCGCGGGCCAGACCCTCAGCGTCATCCGCGTGCACACCTCGAGCCGAATCCAGCACGTCGAGCGCGACTACGCCGAGCAAGAGGGCTGAGGTCGAGCCGGGGTTTGGAGGGGCTACGTCGCCATCCGCATGGCGACGGCCAACCCGAACAGCCCGCTCGCGGCGACCGACGCGAAGGTGCGCACGTGGTTCCACAGCGTCCAGCGGTCGACGTAGTGATCGAACAGGCGCGACGCGTCGGCGCTCGCCGGGTCGAGCGCGGCGAGCGCGTCGTTGAGCGGGACGTTGAACGCCGCCGTGCAGAGGAACATGCCGAGCGCATAGACGATGGCCGCCGCGAGCATCACGCCGCTTCCCGGCTCGGACCAGCTCGCCAGACCGAACACGCCGAGACCCACCGCGAGCGCCGTCGTCCCGGCGAAGAGCGGCATGAACCCCGACGTGAGGATCACCTCGTTGATCGACTGCATCGCCGCAACCCCTTGCTCACGCGGAAGCACGTCGAGCGAGCGCATGACAAACGCGGAGAACGCGAAGTAGACGCCCGCCATCACGCCGCAGCTCACCGCGGCCAGCGACGCGCCGGCCGACATCGCCGAGCCCATCACGACCAGGCCCCGCGCGCGTAGGTCTGAAAATCCCGCGCCGGCCGGCCGAGCGCACGCTCCACTCCGTCCGCCGTGGGTGTGTTGTGCCCATCGAGCAGGAACCGGAACAGGCCCACCAAGAACTCCACGTGCGGCGACGGCATGTGCGCCGCCAGCGCCTCGGCGTACTGCTCGAAGGACACCGGCACATACCGCAGCGGCTGACCCGAGGCGGACGCGATCGCCTGCGTCGCCTCCGCCCATCCCAGCGCGCGTGGACCCGTCAACTCGTAGGTCTGACCCACGTGTCGGTCTTCGGTCAGCGCCGCCACGGCCACATCGGCGATGTCGTCGCAGTCGATGAAGGGCTCCGCGATGTCGCCCGCCGGAAACGCCACCACACCGTCCCGCGGGGAGAGCGCCCCCTCGCTGAAGTTCTGTGCGAAGAACGCGCACTCGAGGATCGACCACTCTGCGCCGCTCTGCTTCACCGCGTCCTCGGCCGGATGCACCTGCGGCTCTCCGCGCCCCGCCAGCAGCACGATGCGCTGGACACCCTCCTCCACGGCGATCCGGCTCACCGCGTCGACTTGCTCCGCGGCACCGGGCATCGCGAGATCCGGGTAGTACGTCAGGTACATCGACGTCGCGCCGCGCACCGCACCCCGGTAGGTCTGCTCGTCCGCCCAGTCGAAGGGCACCTCCGTGGAGCGCGAGACCAACCGCGTCGCAACGGACTTCGCCGCCAGCTGCGAAGCCACACGGCGCCCGGTCTTGCCCGCGCCGCCGAGGATCACCGTCTTCATTTCCTGGCTCATCGATTTCCCTTTCGTGTTGCGAGGCCCGGTCGTCGCGCCCCTCTCGACCTCCATCCTGCGTGCTGCGCATTCGCATCGCTACGCGTGATATCGCAGAGTATCTTTGCGTTCATGCAAGACGTAAAAGAGAGCCCGACGCTGCCCTGGGACGATGTCCGCGTGTTCCTCGCGCTGTCGCGTTCACGGACGCTGGGAGAGGCCGGTCGCCGCCTCGGCGTCGACGGTTCGACGATGTCACGCCGCCTTGTTTCGCTCGAAGAGGCGCTCTCGGCCGATCTGTTCGAGCGCAGCCGGTCGGGCATCCGGGCCACCGAGGCGGCGGAGCGGCTGCTCCCCATCGCCGAGGAGATGGAGCACGTCATGGCGCGCTTCCGGGGGGAGGCCGAGACATTTGAGAGAGACGTCGCCGGTCGGGTTCGGCTGACCGCGCCCGGGGACGCCGCCGAGGTCCTGCTCGCGCCGCTCTTGCCTCGGCTGCTCGAACGTCATCCGCGCCTGCGGATCGATCTGCTCGGCGGCGAGACCCTCGTCGACATGGCGCGCCGCGAGGCCGACATCGCGCTCCGGACCGTGCGTCCCACGACAGGGGACCTGCTCGTCGCGCGCGTGCTCCCGGTGGCGTGGCGCGTGGCCGCGGGCCCGGAGCTCGTCGCGCAACTCGGCACGCTGAAGCGCCTCGGAGACGCGCCGTGGATCGGCTGCACCGAACGTTTGGCGGGCACGACCCCCGGTCGTTTCGCCACCACGCACGTGGCCGACGTGGATCCGGTCGTCCGAAGCGACTCGCTCACCCTCCAGGTCAGCGCGGCACGGCTGGGGCTCGGGGTGGCGCTCGTTCCGGAGCCGAGCATCGCGCACTACGGACTTGTGCCGGTGAAGCTCAGCCGCGCCCTGAAGCGCGCCCTCGACCCCCTCCCCGAAGACGACCTGTTTCTCGTCGCCCCCCGCGCACTTCGAAGCGTGCCGCGCGTCCGGGCGGTGTGGGAGTTCCTCCGGGAGCACGTCGGATAACGCCAGGCGCGGGCATGCCAATCGTCGGGTTTCCTTCACGATGCACGCATGGATGAGGTCGAGGCCGACATCGAACTGACCGAACGCGACCATGTGGACGCCCACCTCGGCCTGGCCAAGGCGCGGAACGCCTACCGCGCGATGCAGACCTACATGGGCCTCATGCTGTTCATCGTGGGGGCCATCGTGGTGAGCCATCGGCCCACTCCCGGTGTGTGGACGGCGATGGGGGTCGCGTTGCTCGCGGGGATCGTCCTGGTCCGGCAGCAGTGGGTCTGGATTGGGAAGAAGGGCTTCGCGCTGCTGCCGAAAGCGCGCCGTCGCTTCCGCGTCGCCTTCGGGCTCGATGGGATTCGGCAGCAGGGGCCCAAGGCGGAGGTCAACCTCGCCTGGGCGGCGATGGACGGCTGGCACGAGACCGAGGAGACCCTGATGGTCTATGGGCCGACCGGCTTGCTCGCGTTCTGGGGCAAGCGGCACTTCGACGAAGACGCGCTTCGTTCGGTGCGTGCGCTGCTCACGAACCAGATCGAGATCCCCGAGGCGCCGGCGCCGGTCGAGGTCAAGTCCAGCTCGGCCAAGACGCTGGTGCTCTGGATCGTGTTGGTCATCGCGTTCGTCGCCATCTACCAGCTGGTGGGTCGGTCATGAGCGCCTACCGCCAAGACAACACCGTGCACGTCGACTACGTGCTCGAGCCGGAAGACCTCGCGAACGAATGGAGCCCCCTCCTTCGCCGCGGGCAGAAGGTCGCCAACCTCGCGGTGGGTGGCGTCTTGGTGGCTGCGGGGCTCGTCTTCCTCGTCACCCTTCCGCCGCTCGCCGCCGCGATCGCGTTCGCGGTCGGCGGCCTCGCCATCGGATGGTTGCTGTCGAAGGCCAAGGTCAACGTCTCGGTCGAGAACCTCTACGGAAAGACCTGGAGCGAGCGGCGCCGTGTTCGGCTCGAGGCCGACGAGTCCGAGTTCGCCCTGATCGATCCGATGATCGAGACACGGCTCGCGTGGGACGTGGTCGTCCACTGGGACGAGAGCGCGGACGCCCTCCGGATCTACACCCAAGCGAACGCGTTCCACGTGATCCCCAAGCGTGCGTTTCAGTCGCCCGAGCAGCTCATCGCGCTGCGGCAGCTCCTCGAGGCCCACGTGAGCCCGAGCGGTGAGGCCAAGGTCACACGAAGTGCCCGTGACGGATGGGGCGCCCGCGTGATGTTCCTCGGTACGGTCGGACTGATCGTGCTGTCCATCGTCGAAGCCGTGGCGCGGCTCGTGAGCTGAAGGTCCGGCAAGAATTGCCGGACCCACGCGACGGCGAAGCCGGCGCCATGGACATCGTCTGTCTTCGTTTGTGCTACCTGGCGCGCGCTGCGCGACCGCACAAACGAAGACGCAAAGACCCTGCGACGGCGAAGCCGGCGCCATGGACATCGTCTGTCTTCGTTTGTGCTACCTGGCGCGCGCTGCGCGACCGCACAAACGAAGACGCAAAGACCCTGCGACGGCGAAGCCGGCGCCATGG
>JBGCFC010000121.1:0-84531 GCA_045106715.1 Sandaracinaceae bacterium | reverse complement strand
GTGGGCGGCTGCAGCGACGACGACGACGACAACGGCAACGGCGTGCCCGATTGCCTCGACGCCGGCATTGACCTCTGCCCGAGTGACCCGAGCAAGACCACGCCGGGCACCTGCGGCTGCGGCATCGACGACGATGACGTCAACGGCAACGGCGTGCCCGACTGCCTCGATGCCAGCATCGACCTCTGCCCCTCGGACGACAACAAGGTCGTTCCGGGCACCTGCGGCTGCGGCATCAGCGACGACGACGCCGACGACAACGGCGTGCCGGACTGCCTGGACGCCGGCATCGACCTCTGCCCCGACGACACTACCAAAACGGTGCCGGGCACCTGCGGCTGCGGCATGTCGGACGACGACAGCAACGCGAACGGCGTGCCCGACTGCCTCGACGCCGGCATCGACTTGTGTCCCGCCGATGCCTCCAAGACGGTCCCTGGGACGTGCGGTTGCGGCGCGTCCGACGTGGACCTCAACACGAACGGCGTGCCCGACTGCCTGGACGCGGGGATCGACTTCTGCCCTGCCGACCCAGGCAAGACGCTCCCGGGAACCTGCGGCTGCGGGACGTCGGACGCGGACACGAACATGAACGGGGCGCCGGACTGTCTCGACGCGGGACTCTCCTGCCCGATGGGGCTGGCCGACTGCAGCGGCGCCTGCGTCGACACGGGCACCAACCCCGCGCACTGCGGCGGCTGCGCGAGCCCCTGCCCGACCGCGGTCGGCGTGACGGCGGTGTGCATCGCCTCGACGTGCGGGTCTGTGTGTGCACCCGGGACACTGGACTGCAACGGCGACCCGAGCGACGGGTGCGAGGTGGACGCGACGTCCGACGACAACTGCGGAGGGTGCGGAAACGTCTGCCCAGCCAGCCAGGCCTGTGTCAGCGGGTCGTGCGCCCCGTGCACCCTGGAGTGGTCGAGCGCGGTCCACTTCACCGGCCTGCCCGACGGGAAGTCATTTGACGTAGCCGACTTCGACAACGACGGCGCGCCCGACATCGCCGACGGCGGAGATGCCTCGGCGCGCGTCTATCGAGGCAGCGATGCGGGGCTCACGCTCGTGTGGACCGACACTCTCCCCGGCGGCTGCACAACCGTCGCCTGGGGCGAGCTGAGCGGCGACGGCTTCCGAGACCTGGCCATCGGGCACTGCGACGCAGCGAGCGTGGTCGTGCGGAACAACGCCGGCACACTGGACAGCGGCGCGAGCTGGACCGCGCCAGCAACGATGCACACCGTCGACCTCGACTGGGTCGATTGGAACGGCGACGGGAACGAGGACCTGACGTTCGGCAACCTGGCGGACTTCGGGCCCTCGACGCGCGTCTACGACAACACGGGCACGACGCTCGCGTCGACGCCCTCCTTCACGGCTGGGGCGTCGGAGCACGCGGGGCTGGTGGCGTGGGGCGACATGGACGGCGATGGCGACCCGGACATGGCGCGCGTCGGGACGTCGAGCGGCGCGTTCATGGGCGGCCTGTACGTCGAGCGCAACGACGACGTCGCGTTGACGAACGTGCTCAGCGACACGTCACGCGCGAGCGAGGTGGCCCGCTTCGTCGAGTGGGCCGACGTCAACGGAGACGGACGGCAGGACCTCTTCTACGGCACGGACACGCGCATCGAGCTGTACTTGAGCGACGCGGGCGTCCCAGACAGCAGCACCGTGAGCTGGACCGCGGCCGCCGGCACCGGAGCGGAGGCGCGCGACCTCAACGAGGACGGGTTCGTGGACCTCGTGGTCACTCGGCTGGGCGCGTCCAACGAGGTGTATCTGTCGAACGGCGATGGCACGATGAGCAGCCTCTGGACCTCGGCAGAGACGGACGACTCGCAGGAGGTGCACTGGCTGGTGACCGAGGACGAGCGCCTGCCTCTTCTGGTCGTGCGGAACACCAACTCGATTCGCGCGTACGAGCCCGCCTGCAACTGAAGGTTCTGCCCCCATGACCGCCCGCCCTACCGCTGCCCACGCGCCGGAAGTGAGGTGCGATGCCTGACGTGACGCTCCGTCTCCGCGCGCTGTGGGTCGCCGTCGCCGTCGTGTCCGCCCTCCAGGTGAGCAACAACCTGCTGCCGTACATCGGCATGCGGGACGACTCCTGCCAGACGATGTTCAGCGGGCTCGATTGGCACGAGCGCCACAACAACCACCTCGTGATGCCGCAGCACATGCTGACCGACTGGTGGGTGTTCTACATCGACGTTGACGCTGACGTGTCACCCGAACCCACCGGTCGATCGCGCGAGATCGTCGACTGGCTCCGGCGCGACGGGCTGCAGCACAACGCCGAAGCGATCCGCGTGGGCGTACGGCAGCTCTGCGACGACGGCATCGCGGTCCATCTCTGGGTTCGCCGGGTCGGAGGGCCGCTCGAAGACATCCCCGACGCCTGCGCAGACCCGCGCTTCAGCGCGCCGCACTGGTGGATCCCGGTACGCCTCTACGACAGCCACTACCCCTACCCGTTCCCGCCCGTAGGGGAGGCGGCAGGGTGAAGACGCGGATCTCCGAGGACCCGCGGCTTCAGGCGTTCGGCTTGCTGCTGGTGCCGGCGTTTGTTGCGCACGCGATCCAGATGCTGGGAGAAGACCGCCCCTGGGAGCCGTACGCCGCGTCACGCTACTGGTACCAGCCAGGCTGGCATCTCTATCTGGAGCCGTGGGTGCCGGTCGCGCTCGGGGTGGCGCTCGTGCTCGGGGTGCTGGGCCTGGCGGTCCGGCGTCGGCGTCGGTGGCTGGCCGCGATCATCGCGCTCTATTGGGCGCACTACCTGACGTTCCCGTTCCGGATCCGGAACCACATGAGCCACATGTTCTTCGGGCTCACGATGCTCGGCGCGGTATGGATCGCGGGCCGCATTCAGGGCGACTGGCGGAGCCGCGCGGTCGATCGCACGGCGGTTACCGGGCTCGCGTTGGTCTTGTGCACGACCTACTTCTTCGCGGGCTTTCACAAGACCAACACGGTGTTCCTCTCGGTCTCGGACGCGAGCACCGCGGCGTCGTCGATCACCCAGTTCTGGATCTACGCGGACCTCGGCAGCGTGCCGCCCGTCTGGGTCAAATGGCTCGCCGCCTACGGCACGGTGTTCATCGAGTGTGCGGTCCCGTGGGTCGCGTGGCGGAGCGAGCGGCTGCGGGTCTGGGCCCTCCTGACGCTCATGCTCTTTCACTACCCGATGGTCTCGTCGCTCAACGTGTCGGACTACCCGATGATCGTGAGCGTGAGCTACCCGTGCCTGTTCTCGGAGGCGCACTTCCGTGCGGTGATCGCCCACGCGGGGGTGAGCCGCTGGACGGTGACCGGAGCCGTCGTCGGCGCGGCGATGCAGGTCTGGGCGATCCCATGGTGGGGAGACCTGACGATCTTCGGCATCTTCGTGCTCGGGCTCTGGGGCTGGGCCGCGGGCGCGATGCTGCGGGAGACGCTCCGGCCTTCCATGCGTGAGACGATGGCCCCAGCTTCCGCGTAACCGATGGCGGGGGCGCCCGATGGGGGAGGCATGTTCGACGAGGGGTACGCGAGCGAGGCCGCGGAGCGGATGGCCGAAGGCTGGGTCTCGCAAGGCGTGCTCGCGGCCCTCGTCTTCGTGGTGCTGCTCGCCATCTTGGTGCTCGCCGTCTCGCGTCGGGGACGGAGCCTCGGCCCGGTCGCCGCGCTGGGTGTCGTGCTCGCGTCGGGGGTCGCGGGACTGTTCGTATTTGGCCTCAATCGACCACCCACGGTGCGGCTGGACGCGCCGGATCCGATCACCGTTCGGGTGCGCGCCTACCGCTGGCGCTGGGAGTTCGAACAGCCGAACGGGATGGTCGAGGGGGAGCTGTCTGTGCCGGTGGGGCGCCCGGTGCGACTGTTGATCACGAGCGAGCCGACCGGCCCAGACGCACCGGCGGTCATGCACCGGCTCAGCATCCCGGCGCTGGGTGTGCGCGCGATGGCCGTACCGGGACAGACTCGCGAGGTCCTGTTTCGCGCCGATCGCGAGGGGGACTACGGGATTCTCTGCACGGAGTTCTGTGGCACGGGGCACTCCCGGATGGGAAACCGTGTTCGTGTGGTGTCTTGGCAGGCCTACAACACGTTCGGCATCTGCAGCCTCGGATCATCTCCCCCCGACGACATGACCTACGCGCAATGGGGCGAGCAGCTCTTCTCCAACAACGGCTGTATCGCCTGCCACAACGTGGACCCGCACGCGGGCGACGGGGTCGGGCCCAACCTTCGGAACGTCGCCGGCCTGCATCGGTGGGTGGAAGGCAACGCCTATGTGCTCGCGGACGACGCGTACTTGCAGCGCGCCATCACGGAGCCGGAGGCGGAGCTGAGCATGGGCTACACCCAGGCCGCGATGCCGGCGTTCAACCTCCCGCAGTCGCAGATCGGTGGGCTGATCGCGTACCTGCATTCGATCTCGGTCGCGCCCTCCGCTCTGGGTACGCGCGATCCCTACGTCGAGGGCATCGCCGCTGACGTCGAGGGCATCAATGGGCGAGAAAGCCCGCCAGACTGATGTCGAGCTGGGTCTGCAGGCGCCCGATGAGGCTGGCGACCGACGCGTCGCCCATCTGAAGGCCCTGCATCAGCCGCTTCTTGGTCCCCTTGAGCACCGCGGCGCGCGCCTCCGTGATCCAGCGCGCGACGGTCGCCCGGTGCACCGAGTACATCGTACCGATGGTCTCGCTCGAGACGTCCTCCAGCAGGTAGAGGCGGAGCACGTTGCGCTGCCGGGACGTCAGCTCCGACAGCGACTCTCGGAAGGCGACGCGGAACGGGCCGCGGACCTCGTCGAGCAGCCGGTTGAGCTCCGGGTCGTCCGGACCGAGTGCGAGGTCGAGCAGGCTGTCGGGATCGCGCGCGTCTTCGTGGCCGCGCCTTCGCTTGACGGACTGCGCCGTCCGCATGCCCACGACCTGCGCGAACGCGGTCAGCGGACCGCGGCCGAGGTAGCGCGCGATGCGCGGCGGGCGGCTCGCGGTGGCGACGAGCAGCTTGACCCGCACGTCTGCGGCGACTTCATCGACGAAGTTCGCGTCGCGGTCGACCCGGCGGATGGCGTCTTTGACCGCGGGCATCACCGCACGCTCGAACGCGTCGGCCGCGCCCCGCACGCCTTCGACGCACGCGCAGGCGAGATAGAGGTCTGCCCCGTCGTCGAGGTTGAACGTCGTGTCGGTCACCCGGACGTCAGTGAGCCGGAGGCTGGCGCCGTTGACCACGATGCCAGCGTGACTCGTTCGTTCGATGGCCACCCGCGAAAGCTCCGCTTCGGCTTGGGTCGCGAGGTAGACCCCGACGCCGCTGAGCCCGAGGTCCGCGACGTCTCGGATCGACACGTCGCTGCCCGCGATCCGCGCCTCTGCCGCGGGGCCGCCCTCCTGCCCAATGACGGTGACGCCTGCCGCAGCCGTGTCCGCAATCCAAACGCGTGAGACATTGATCGTCCCACGCTCTGCCACGCTCAGTCCCACGCCCCAGTCGGGACGATCCGGCGGCGGCACGACGGCGTCGATCACCACGTCGGTCAGCTCCGCGGAGCCGCCCTCACTCGTCTGAAGCGCGGTGCCCTGCGCGTCGGTGATCCATGCGCGGGACAGCGCCACAGCCCCGCCACGGGAGGCGACCCCGAATCCCATCCTGGCACCTTCGGCCCGGCACCGGCGGACGACCGCGTCTTCCAGCGTGATTTGTCCGCCGACGGTGCTCACGACCCCGCCGGCACGGGTGTCTTCGACGAGCACGCGCCGCCCCGTGAGCTCCGCGCCCTCCGCGACCAGCCCCGACGCGGTGTCCGGGAGTTCGCCCACCCGTGGGCTGCGGGCTGCGAGGTCCTCGACGGTGACCATCGCTCCCGACAGTGCCAGCAACTCCGCCTGATGGTTGTGCTCGAGGATCACCCTGCGCAGCGAAGCCGATGCCTCCGAGACGACCACGCCGACCCCGCTGTCCCCGCCGGAGCCGAGCTCGGTTCCGCGGACGAGAAGGTCCTCAGCGTCGAGGTGACCGCCGCCGACCAACACCCCAAAGAGCTCGGCGCCTTCGATCGCGACCCCGCGCAAGGTCAGCTCTCCCACCACGAACACGCCGACTTGGTTGGCAGGTCGAATCGAAAGGCCGGAGACAATAGCTCCGGTGATGCTGGGCTGGACGTCGATGACGGAGCCCTCCGAGCCGCGGCCTCGCAAGACCGTCTCGGCCGCGCACGCCCCCGAGACGTGCACGTTGGAGAGGGCGGTGATTCGCTCGTCGTAGACGCCCTTGGCCAACGCGACCACGGTCCCGGCGGGCGCGCCGGACAGCGCTTGGGCGATCGTCCCGAACGGCGCCCCCCTCGTACCGTCTCCCCTGCCGCCCGGCTGCACGTAGCGAACGCCTGTTGTCGGCAGGTCATCGGCGAAGTCGCCCGTAGGGCAGGCGCCGCCGACCGGTGTGCAGCCGTCCTCGCCCAGGAAGTTCGCGTGGCCGGCTTCACACTCGGACGACGGCCCCGGGTCGCAGACCTGCACGCCGCCGCGGTCGACCGAGGTCCATCCGTCGGGGCAGTCCCACACGGGAGGCATCGGCTCAGCGCGGCCCGGATCGGACATCCCCGCGTCAGAGCCGGCGTCGACTCCGCCATCCGTCGCCGTGGTTCCGTCGCACCCCACCGCCAGAACGAGCAGCAGCAGGCTGATGCAACAGGCGCTCGGATGCAGCGCGCACCGCCCCCCCCCCGGTCGAGGCGCCGAGAGGCATCTTGCGCCATCCTGCATGCACCCAGGTCTTCATCGGTCTTCCTCCAGCGGGCAGACGAGAGCTTCTTGGACATCACACGTTCCTCCGTCGGCGCGCTCATCCCGAGGACGCGGGGCTCCGTGGCTCGTCGCACTTTTTCTTCAGACCATGGGCGCGCACCGCCGGCGCGGGTACGTTAACGACCGTTGAGCGGGTTGCGGCATCGGGCTCTGTGGCGTTTCGGGCCGTCTGTGGGGCGACCGCTCTTGCTCGGGTGCGCGCTCATGCTGGCGGGCTGCGCCCCTCGCACGGTGGCGCGCACGCTGGGGCAGGGGAACGCGGAGGCCCGATTCTCGGCGGGCGGGCCGTTTCTGGGGGTGTCGGGTGCGCCGCTGCTGATTCCCTCCCTGCGTGTGGGCGGCCGGGTCGGCGCGCTCGACACGCTGGACGTCGACGGCAGCCTCGCGCTCGATCCGTTCGCGTTTGGTGTGCTGGCCTTGGACGCCGGACTCGTGCAGCAAATCGTGCGGGTCGAGCAGGGCTTCGCCCTCTCCGTTTCCACGCATGCCCACCTGGTGTTCGACCTCGACGACGACTTCACGACGCGCGCCTTTCCGGAGGTGGGGCTCCACGCCGCAGGCCCGCTCACCCCATGGCTCGAACTCTACGGAGGTGTCACCGGCGTCGGCTCGATCGACCCGCCGGAGGACCGTCCGCCTGTCTTCCTCGCGCCGTACCTCGGGCTCGAGTTCACCGTGAACCCGCGCGACCAGACGAGGCACCTGTTCACGGTGCAAGTCGCGTGGGCCTCACCGTGGGAAGACTTCGGCGGGTTCACCTCATGGGAGCCCAACGGGTACGGCGCTCTGTTCCTGGCCGCGGGCTGGCGTGTCCTCATCGAAGACCGGCCGACAGAGGCGTTCCCATGACGCCGTGGCGCGTCTGGCTCGCAGCGCTGGCCCTTAGCCTATCGGGGTGCACGGTCGATGGGCTGTTCTTCAACCCCACTCCCGTTGACGACTACGACTTCGACTCCGGCGACGACCCCTCGCTCGACGGCGAGCTCACCCCGCTCCATCCGTCGCTCATCGACGCCGCGCACCGCCGCGAGGGGTTCGTGGAAACGGACGACGGCGCCATCCACTGGGTGTTCGCCCAGCGCGACGGGGCCTCGGACGCCATCCTGTTCAGCCACGGCAACACGGGCAACATCGGGCTGTATTGGGACCGGGTCGAGCGGCTGTGGGAGCTCGGCTTCCATGTGCTCGTCTACGACTATCCGGGCTACGGCCGGAGCGAGGGCACACCCAGCGAACGCGGCGTCTTCGACGCGGGGCAGGCGGCGCTCGAACAGCTGGCCGCGCAGCCGGAGGTCAGGCGCATCTGGCTCTACGGCTACTCGCTCGGTGGCGCGCCGACGTTCGAGCTGGCCGCCCGAAGCGAGCGGGGGGAGGCGCCGGTCGTCGCCGGCGTGATGACCGAGGCCGCGTGGTGCTCAGCTGAAGATGTGCTTCAGGACGGCGCGCTCGTGAACGTGCCGGGCCACTTCGCGACGGACCTCGAGATGGACAGCTGCGCGCGCGCGGCGGAACTCACCGAGACTCCCCTGTTCTTGGTGCACGGCAGCGAGGACAGCGTCATCCACGTCCGGCACATGGCGTTGCTCCAACGCGCGGCGACCGGCGTGACTGTGCGTTCCGAGCATGTCGACGGCGCTGGACACACCGATGTGCCGCTCCGCGCGGCCGATTACGACGCGTGGGTGCAGGGCTTCCTACGCTGATTCAAGCCGACGGGATCTACGCCGACGGGATCGTCGGGATCACGCGGCGTAGCTCTTCGAGCTCTTCTTCGTTCAGCACAGCCATGCGCTTGGTGCCGTCCAGCTCGAGCCGCAGCGCACGCTGCGCGCCGACGTCCATCCACGAGGCGCGCGCCCCGAGGTCCGCCAACGCAGCGAGGTCGCGCACGCGCTTGTCGAGCTTGCCCCACGCCGGCCCGCGCCCCCAGCTCATCCGGTCAGCGCGCTCCACCAGCTCCGGCCACGGCACCTTCCTGTGGCTCTCGAGGTTCTTGAGCCGCGCGTCGAGCTGGGCCACGGGGAGCCGACCTGCCTTCGTGGCGCTTCGCAGGAGCGCGACGAAGTCATCGTCTCCGAGGTCGTAGTGATCGCCGGCCGGCAGCGCGCGCGGCTTGCTGCGCAGGAGCGCGGCGAACACCACGTTGATGGCGTCGAGCGCGGTCGTCACGGCGGCCGAATCCGATGCGTCAGCCGCGTCGACACACGCGACGTACTCCTCGAGGTAGATCGACTCCGCCGTCCGCTGATGGCGGGGCCACCATGTGTCCAGCGCGGTCAGAAGCGCCTCGAGCGCCTCTTGGAAGGGCTCTGGCGTGCTCGCGGCGAGCATGCGCGTCGCTCTGCCCGCGATGAGCATGGGCAACGGCGGACGCTTGATCTCCCAGAGGGCTCTACCCGTATCGTCGAGGCTCATGCCCGCGAGGCTACGGCTTCGGCCCCCGAACCGCCATCGATTCCCACCTCGAACGCTACGCTGCATGGCCAGGAACGGCCGTTCGCCCTAGACTTGCCGGGGTGAGCGACTCCGGCGATCCCTGCGAGTTTGTGGCCCCGGTGCTCTTCGACCCCGCTGTCGAGGCGGGATACATGAAACACTTCGTTCCGATCCCGAGTGATGTCGCGGCTCGGCTCGGCAGCGCGAAAAGGCGGGTCGGCAGCGTCGACGGGCGCCCGTTCCGCCGCGTGATGCACCGCCGCCCCGACGGAAGCCCATGTCTGAAGTTTGGCGAGGGCTGGCTCAGGGAAGCCGGGCTCCCCGACGGCACCGAAGTCCTCGTGGTGCTCGGCGAGGACCCAAACCCCGACGCTGTCGACCTCCCCGACGAACTCCAGGCGGCCCTGTCCAACGACGCGGAGGCGAAGCTCCTGTGGACGATGCTCACCCCGGGCAAGCAGCGCACGCTCGCTTACGGAGTGGAGCGCGCCAAGCGGCCGGACACGCGACGACGGCGCGCCGCGGCTGTGCCCGCTGCGCTCGTGGCAGAGATCGACTGAAGACAGAGAAGCACGACGCATCGTCGGCCATGGCCGTGGCTCCAACGCGATCCCGTTGGTACAACCGAAGGGTGCAGCGCCGTCGCCGTTCTCGGGCTCTCCTCGTCTCGGCCGTCGTGTGCATGGCCGCGGTCTGGCTCGTCCCGCGGCGCGCCCCAGCCACCATCGCCGAGCAGCGGGCCCGGCTGCCTCCCGCCGCGGAGTGCGCGGACGAGACCGTCGCGGGGATCTGGCGCAGCCACACGTTCACCCCGCAGCGGCGTGAGTGGTACGTGTTCACGCTCTACGTCCGGCGGGCTCCGAACGATCCGAGTCAGCTGACGGGGCGCATCACCAGCCACTACTGGCGCGGGGGCGCGGAGGACTCTGAGCCGCCGCCCTGCGCGCGCGAGTCCTACCAGATGACCGTCTCGTTCGATGCGCGCGGGAGCGTCTCTCCGAGCGGCACCATCGAGTTCGGCGGATACGGCAGCTGGCGGATGGACCAATCCCCGTGTGGGCGACAGGCGTTCGGCTACAACCTGGACCACTTCAGCGGCGTCATCGACCCCTCGATCCTCGAGTTCCAATCGGTCAACAACGACGGCGGTTCCGCGGTCAACGAGCCGACCGTGTTTCGGCGGATCCGGTGTCCTCCGGTTCAGTCCGCCGAGGCGCCCAGCGTGAACACGGTCCCTCCGAGCTTCTACCCGGACCGTGGGGGCTGCGGCTTCGGACTCTGAGGACTCTTGATGGTGAGCACGACGCTCTCGCTGCGGGGCTCGAAACCGAGGCTTCGGTAGAGCTCTTCGGCCGGGTTCCCCGTCTCGACCACGATGACAAACTCGGTGTTCGGTTCCACCCGCGCGCGCGCTCTCATGGCGGCGCAGAGAACGCTGCGAGCGAACCCGCGGCGGCGGTGCCCCTCTCGGGTCATGACGTCCTGAAAGCGCGCAACGTGGCCATCCCACACCAGTCCGCAGCTCGACGCGATCTCCCCGCCTTCCAGGACGCCGTAGCGCGCGCTGCGGCCCGACGCGAGCCATGCCGCCGCCCGGTCCCAGTACCAGAGCAGGTAACGTCGGCTCGCCGGGTCACTCATGCCGTTGACCACCCCGGCCATGGTGCGCACCGCCGCGAGCGCCTCCGGCCCGAGGGTGACGACTTCGTGCTGGGGCGACTCTCGGTCAGGCGCCCCCACGCGGCTGAGCGCCAAGAGTCGGGTGACCTCCACGCCGGCCGGCAGCTCGGGAACGGTGAACGCGTCCTCGGTCTCCCAGGCCAACACCGCTCGCGCGACGCGGCCGGCGTGCGCCTCACGCCAATGCTCGAGCCACGCATGCACGCCCTCGTCCCATGGCGGCCCGTCGGTCTCGATGCGGTGGCCCCAATAGGTCTGCGCGCAGGTCGGCGTATGGCAGAGCACGCCGCCCTCGATGCGGCGCCGCACCACGGAGTCGGCCTCGACCATCGCGTCCGTCGACAGCCCGAGGCGACTTGGGGTGCCCTTCCAGCTCACTGAGGGTCGCCGTGACCGCGCGTCGTGCTCGCTCGGCCTCGCGGAACCATGCTGGGCGGCCGCACCGAGCTCGGACGGTCTTGCTCCGCCTGGTTGCTCCAAAGCGTTCCCCCGACGAGCCGCGCGCCTTCGCGTCGACTCAGTGCAGCCGACAGCCTCGTCAGCTCTTGCCGGACACGGGCCAAGCGGACGGGGTCGGTTTCGTCGGCGAGCGCGGACACCACGCGGTCGACCGGCAGCTCGGTCGTGTCGATCCATTTGAGGATGCGCTCGCTGCTCCCCGCGTCCGACGGGTCGGTCGCCAACACGCGCACGTCGACACGATGGGCCACGCGAATCTCGGAGGCGATGAGGTCCAATACCGCGCGCGATGCACCCACGAGCAGCAGGTCCTTGCCCCGGGCAGCGAGCCCGAAAGCGGACCGCCGCGCGGCGGCCCCCTCGGGCTCGATGACCAGCGTGAACGTACGCACGCTATTTCTTTCGCCGAGAGACGCGCTGTTGGACCGCTTGGCGGCTGATGCCCAGCCGCCGCGCGGCGATCGCGTGGTTCCCCGCGGAGAGGCCAAGGGCCTGCTCGAGCATCGCCTGGCGCACCGCGTTGTCCACGTCCTTGGCGTCGCGCACCCCCACCTGCGCCTTCGCGATGGGCTCGAGCGGCGGTGGAATTCGCGCGATCTCGATGGCCACCTCCGCGAGGCGATCGAGGTACGTCGCGACCTCCGTCTTCGGGAGGTAGGCCCGGACGCCGAGCCGCGCGAGCGCGAACGCTTCCTCGGGGCTCGCGGCCCCGCTGACCGCCAGCACCGCTGGCGCTGGCGTGCGCTCCACGGCGAGCCGCGCGACCTCCACGCCGGACTCGTCCCCGAGCCGGATATCGAGCAACACCAACTCGACGTCGATGTCCTTCAGCTTGCGGCGGGCGGCGCGCACGGTGGCCGCCTCGAGAACCCGAATCCCCCGGCGCCGGAACGAGCGCGACAGGCGCCCGCGCATCATCGCGTCGTCCTCCACGACGAGCACGGTGCCAAGCAGCGGGGGGCTCTCTTCTTCTTCCTCGGGTGCGTCCATGACCGGTGACTCGGTGGCCGAGACCTTACCCCCGCTTGGGACGTGCGGCCAAGGTGCCGCGTGCGCTTTCGCCCGGTGTGACGACACGCCGACGTGAGGCTCGAGCGGCGCGGCTTGCGATCGCCTGACTTGAGGCGATCCGCCGCGGGATCGGCGCCGGACACTGATAGGATGCGGCCCCATGAGCGACGACGAGCGACGCAGGGCCAAGCGATACACCCTCTGGGTCCCCATTCAAATGGAACAAGGCCCCGACGTGCAGGTCTTGGCGGTCAGCCGAAACATCAGCGGGACCGGCGTTCTGGTCATCGCCGGCGCCAAACTCGAGGTCGGCGCCAAACTCTCGCTAACGCTGTCCGTGCCCAGCGAAGACGATCGCGCGCTCACGGGGACGATCGTCCGCGTGGAACCGAACGAGGAGGACCCGGAAGGTCTGTGGCGCCACCGACTCGCCATCCAGTTCGACACGCCGGTTCCGGAGCTGGAGGCGGCGTTCGAGCGGCTGGAGAAGCGCGAGTGAGCGGCGGAGGGGGCGAGGGGAACACGTGGATCGGGATCCTCATCGGCGGGATGGTCCTGTGTGGAGCCGGCTACGGCATGGAGGCGGCCGGCGTCGAGTCGACGCTCCTGGCGACGGGATGCCTCGCGCTCGGTGGCTTGGGCGTGGTGTTCGGCAGCTGCGAAGCCATGATCAAGTGCGTCGAGGGTGTGGGCGACCGTCTCGGCTGGAACCCGTTCGTCGCCGGTACGCTGGCCGGGCTCGCGAGCAATCTCCCGGAGATCGTCATGCTCGGTTTTGTGGTCGCAGCGGCGCCCCGCATCGCGTTTGTCGTCGTGGCTCTGACCCTGCATGTCAACGCGCTGGTGTTCGGCATCTACAGCGGTCTGTTGCCGCGTGACGAGCAGGGCGGCGCCCGCTTGCCCGAGGCGTTGGTGAAGATCAGCACCGACCTCTACGCGGCGGGCGGCGGCGCGTTCCTCGCGATGGGCTCGATCATGCTGCTCATGGTCGTCTTCCAGACCGGCGACCACGGCGGCGAGGGGTTCGGCGTCTGGGACTTGGTGGCGACCGGGGTCTTGCTCATCGTCGTGCAGGTCGTCGCGACGACCCGGATGGTCCAGCGCTTCAGCAAGCAGGAAGGCGACGACGACGAGGAAGAGGCCCCCAAGGAGCCGAACCCCGACGCCCCCAGCTGGGGCAAGATCGCCGTCTACGGCCTCGTCGGAATCGGCACATCCATCCTTGGCGGGCACGCGGTCGGGGACTTCGCCGACGTGCTGGTGGGCGCCATGAACGACGCGGGCTACCCGGAGATGTTCGGCGCGATCATCCTGAGCGTCTTCGCGGGGGCCGGCGCCTTCGTCATGGTCGCCACCGCGCACAGCAAACGCATGTACGACATCGCGTTGGCCGGCATGTCCGGCGCCATCACACAGGTGCCATTCCTCGTGCTGCCCGCCGTGATGTTGTTGATCGCCTTGCTCGCGCAGCTCGGCGTCGTCCCGACGCTGGACAGCGGCGCAGTCCTGCCCATCGATCTCGAGACCACGAGCGTGATCTTGCTCGCCGCTCCGCCGATGTTCATCCTCTGGAAGAGCATCCAGGACGACGGCAAGGTCAACTGGGTCGAGACCGCCGGCATGGTCGCGGTGTTTGGTCTCATCGTGTACTTCCTCGCCCAGCACGGCTGAGGTGCGACCGTGAACGAGGACCAAGGTGCGACCGTGCACGAGGACCAACGCGCGCGCCTGAGCGCCCTCATGACCGCCGCAGGCGTCGGCGAGGAGTTCGTCGAGTACGCGGTCGCCGCCTACGCCGCCGGCGACCCCACGGACCTGCTGCGCCGCGTGCTCAACGCGCGAGTTTGGCGGGAAGGCGTTGTCCCGGAATCTCCAGGCCCAACCTCCGTCAGCGAGTGGCCCCGACTGCAGGAGAGCGGGCTTCCGTTCGTCGACGGGGCGGCCGCTCAGCGGCTCTTGGACGCGGGCGCGGACCGGCGGGACTTGGACGCGATCGTCCGCTCCGCGCAGGTGTGGGCGACCTACAACGTGCTCGCCGTGCTTGACGGGGGCGGGTCGGCGCTGCGAGTCCAGCTCGACGATCGGACCGATGACTCCGGCACCGAGGAGCTGGGCTGGGCCGTCGTCGCCAGCCCACCTTGGGTCACACCGAACGGCGACCTCCGACCCCTGCATTCCAGTTTCGAGGAGCAGGACCCGACCGGTCGGCATGGCGCCCCTCCTCCGCGTGCCGACGAGGACTGAAGACTCGTCGCGCGCCCTGGGCCTCGGGGCAGCGATCCCCGCTACTCCCGGCGCGCGTTGATGCACCCGCTCCGGATCGTCGCGCCCTGCGTCACCTCGACGCGTCGGTTCATGCGACGCGCCTCGACGGTCTGTTCCGGTGAGGTCGGGTAGCGCTCACCGCAGCCGGCGCCCGTCATGCGGTCGAGTGCAACTCCGTTGCGCATCAACCAACGCACCACTCGGCGCGCGCGCTGGCGGCTGAGGGCGGCGTTGTCGGATTCGGCACCCACGAAGTCAGCGTGGCCCTCGACGTAGAGCGGCGCGTCCGGGTTGGACTGGGCAAACGCGAGCGCGGACTGAAGCGCGCTGAGCTCGGAGCCGCGGATCGCATCGCTGCCCACGTTGAACTGCACGCGCGCCTCGAACCCACTGGTGATCGGGGCGGTCGTCTGCTCGACGGGCGGAGGGGGATCCGGGGTGATCGGCGGCGGCCCGTCGTCACAGGTCGGGCAGCCCGTGCACTCCGGGCGCGGCGCCAAGGCGACGCCGGGTTCCATCGGGCAACGGTCCGTTTCGTCCGCCGCGCCGTCGCCGTCGAAGTCGATCTCGGGGCAGCCGTCTTCGTCGCCCAGTCCGTCGCGGTCTTCCGCTTCGTTCGGGCACTCGTCCACACCGTCCAGCAGGCCGTCGGCGTCGTTGTCGGGGTCGGGACAGCCGTCCTCGTCGCTGAACTCGTCCATGTCCTCGGGCTCGTCCGGGCACTCGTCCACGTCGTCGTTCAAGCCGTCTTCGTCACGGTCGCCCGCAGGCACCTCACCGGGGGTGGCATAGCCGACGCTCAACACGCCGCGGAAGTCGGGCGAGCCGTAGCCACGCTGGAGGCCCACGCCGCCGGCCAGGCCAACCTCGAGGCCTTCGACGGGATAGACGCGCGCGCCCAGCAGCCCCTCGATCGGAGAGACCTGTCCCTCGCCGAAGCGGTCGAACGCGGTGGAGCCGAAGGTCTCGATGGTGACGTCGAAGAGGTCGGGCACGACGGCCACCGCCACCGCGCCGCCCCATGTGAACTCATGGCCGACACGCAGCGAACCGAAGTCCTGCTCTTCACGGACGAGCGCGCCCGCGTTGCCGATGATGCGCACGATCTCTGCGATGCGAATCTCGAACAGCAGCTCGGGGTGGATCGTCCAGTTGCCCTCGCCTGCGAACCGGCTCTGAAAACGTGCCGCTTGCGCGGTGGGCCCCGTGCCGGTGACCTGGAGCGAGAGCGCGAACGGCTCGTCGTCCTCCCCAAACAACCGGCCGCGCAGGCCGAAGTACACATCGCCCAGGCTCGCCCCGTCGGCGCGCGGCTGGCCATCCACCAGCACGCCCTCCATGAGCAGGTTCACCGGGAGTCCCGCGTAGATGACGAGCCGGTCGAACAAGCCGAAGCTCAACCCGAGCGTGCCGCTGAGCTGATGTTCGACGACCGACGCGCGTTCCGTGCCCGAGTCACTGCCGCGCGCCTGATAGACGAGCGGGTTGAGCGCGTAGTCGAGGTCGAGCCGCGCACCGAAGCGCAGGTGCCCCAACGCGTTGGGGCGGCTCATCGCGAAGCCGTCGTCGGGTGTCTCCGCCATCCGGTACTGATTGAGGCGCACCGACTGCGCGCTCGCCGCGCTGGGCGCCAGCAGAGGCACCGCAAGCACCGCGAAGGGCGCTGCAAGGAGCACAGCGAAGGACAACGCGAAAGGGATCGAAGTGGGAGCCGCGCGGGTCATCCGCCGCAGTATTGCGCAATCGGACGCCATTGTTGCAAAGAGTGGTTGCACGGCGGTTACATCAGGATGCCCTTGGCGTTCGGCGAACGCAGCGCGGGGAGCTCCGTGTCACCCAGCCGCTGGCGCAGATTCACCTCGATCATCCGGCTGATGGCGCTCAACGCAGGCCGTTGAAGAAGAGCGTGAATGGGTCCTCCAGAATCCGCCCGGCCTCCGCGATGACGGAAAACGCCGTGCACACCAGCAGGTTGATGGGGATCGTGCTCCAGCCCAGCTCTGCCACGACCGACATCGGGAAGAGGATCGAGTAGCTGAGCACCAACCGGTGGGCGAGCAGTCCATAGATGGGGGGCATCGGCGTCTTCTTGATGCGCTCGCAGCCCCCCTGGATGTCGAGCAGGTGCCGCACGCTCTCGTCGAGGCTGCGGAGCCGATCCGGATCGATCACACCTTCTTCTTGCAGCGCGCTGAGGTCGTCGAGCTGCCGCGACAGCAGCGCGTGCGTCAGATTCGACTCGCCCTCGAGGACCCCGCGGTCCGACTCCAGGTGGCGCAGCACCTCCTCGTCGTCGAGTTGATCATCCGGCCCCAGAGCTTCCGGCCCTCCCACCAGCGGTCGTACGCCGAGTTCGTGCGGAAGCTGAAGAAGATGCCGAGCGCCGCACCAACCACCGCGAGCGGGAGTGTCGGCAGGACGAGCCAGTCGTGTCCGAGCCCCAGATGAACTCCAGCCACCACCGACGCCGCGCCGAGAAACAGGAGCGTGTTCCGCCACTGCCAGCGAAACACGATGAGAAAGAAGGATCCCTTCTGCGTGGTGATCATCGCGCCCGAGGGTACCAACGGTGGAGTGTGCTATTTCTGCCGGCTTGGAGACCTCTTCATGCGACAGCTCACCTGTTTCTTCTGCCTCTCGCTCATCCTCGCCGCGTGCACTCCCCTCACCCGGACCCGCCGGAGCAACAACGGCGGCTCGTCCTCGTCCGGAAGCGACGAGGCGGCGTACACATCCCAGTGCCGGGGTGACTTCGGCGCGACCCGCGCCGCGAACCATTTCGAAGCCTTCATGATGGCGACGTACGAGTTCCACGGCGCCGCGATGGAGACGCAGCGCACGTTGCTCGACGCGTGTGTCGCGATGGGCACGGAGCTGGGCATGCCGGCGGCGCAGCTCGCGGGAGACGGCCCGGAGGGAACGCGGACCGTATGTGAGGCGGTGCAGGGGTTCCTCCAGACCGAGATGGCGGCGATCGGCGAAGGTTCGGAGCGCGAGGTCGAGGTGCGCACCACCCCCGCCCGCTGCGAGGCGAGGTTCGACGTCTACGCGGAGTGCGCGGCAGCGTGCGAAGTCGATGTGACGCCGGCTCAGGTCGAGCTGAACTGCACCGGCGGCGAGATCCGCGGCGGGTGCTCGGGCGAATGCTCCGGCAGCTGCGCGGTGGACGTGACCGCCGAGTGCACGGGGGTCTGCGAGGGCGCCTGCGACGGCACGTGCTCGGCGCGGGCGGCCGACGGGTCGTGTGCCGGACAGTGCGACGGCGCGTGCAACGGCCGCTGCGTCACGGACGCGTCCGCGAGCTGCCAGGGCGAATGCCGCGGCAGCTGCTCGGTCGAATGGGAGCGCCCGGTTTGCACGGGGCGCTACGAGCCGGCGCAGATCGACGCGGAGTGCCAGGCCGCCTGCGAAGCGCGGGTAGACGCCACACTCGAGTGCACGCCGGCCAGCGCCGAGCTGATCGTGACGGGCGAGCCCGATCCGGAGACCGAAGCCCGGCGCGCGCGCGTGCACGCCGCCATCGCGGCAGGCATGGGCCAGATCCTCACCGTCCGCGCCCGCGTCGAGCGGCTCCAGCGGAGTGGCCGGCGCGTCGTCGGGGAGCTGCAGAACGTGCCGGAGGCCATCCGCACGGTCGGGGTCGGCGCAGCCGCTTGCTCCGCAGGTGCCGTGGCCGACCTTCAGAGCTCGCTGGCATCCGTGACCGTGACGGCCGAGGTCAGCGTGTCGGTGAGCGCGAGCGTCAGCGCCGGCGGCTGATCAAGGCTCGAACGCGGCCAGCTCCGTCCTGAGCAACCGGACCCGGTCCGGCGCCTCACTGGCGAGGCTGCGCCGCTCACGCGGGTCCTCGCCGAGGTCGAACAGGGACAGCCCGCCGACCCGCTCGTCCTCGATGAGCTTAAACGGCCAGTCGAGCAGAGCGCGCATGCCTTCCTCGGTGGCGCGCACGGGCGGGCGCGCAAACGCGCGACCCAGCAGGAGAGGCCGCAGATCGAATCCATCGCTAGCAACCTCGGCGAGGCCCAACATGGCGCGCGCCGTCGGGGCGACGTCCAGGAGGGAGACCGGTGACGCGACCCCACGCGGAGCAAGCCCCGGCGCAGAAACGAGCAGTGGCACACGGAGCTGCTCCTCGTAGAGGCTGTCGCCGTGGAAGCGGCCGCCGTGCTCGAAGAACTCCTCTCCGTGATCCGCCGTAACGACGAGTACGACCTCCCGCTGGAGGCGCGCGAGCCCCTGGAGCAGACGGCCGATCGCCGCGTCGGTCTTGAGGATCTCCGAGTCGTACCGATCCATGGGCGCGGTGCCCAGCTCCGTCGCCTCGTAAGGCTCGTGCACGTCGAAGTAGTGCACCCAGAGAAACGTGCGCGGCTCCCCGCGGCGCACGACGTCGTCCAGCTCCTCGAGCGCGGCGTCGGTGCGGCTGTCGGCGTCTCGGTACTCGGCGTCGCGCCGCGAAAACCCCAGCTCCGCGTCGCGGTAGGCGCGCATGCGCTCCCCGTCGTGAAAGAAGATCCCGTCGGGGTAGAAGCCGGCGGAGTAGAAGCCCTCTTGGGACAGCGCTTCGGCGAGCGTCGGGTGGCGGGCGGCTCGGCGGGGAAGCAGCGCCCGCCCCGTCATGAGCGAGCAGATGGCGTAGCTCGAGCGCGGGGTCGGGGTCCACGCGCGATCGAAGCGGACGCCGCGCGCGGCCAGCCCGTCGAGGTGCGGTGTGATGGTGGTGGACCCGGCGCGTCGCGGGTAGCCGTAGGCGCCGACGTGATCCGCGCGGAGCGCGTCGACCGTGATGAGCACCAGGTGAGCCTGCTCCCACGCGGGCAGCCCCCCCGCGCGGTGCACCCGACGACGTCGACGCGCGGCGGCTACCAGACCGGCGTCCAACCCACCCCCCGAGCGCACGTACAGGAGCGGAGCGACTCCCAGCATGATGGAGCGCGCGTGGGCGGCTCGCGGACTCAGCAGCGCGGCGCGCCCGTCGTGGTCTTCGGGAAGCGAGCTGAGCGCGCTACCGGCGAGCAACGCGGGAAGCAGGACCCAGACGGCGACCGGGGGTCCGCGACGAAGGCGTGGGAGCGCGAGCGCCGCACCCAGGGTCGCGCAGAGGAGCGCGCATGCCGTCAACGCCGCGTGGGCGGCCTCGTAGTGGCGCGGGTAGGCCAAACGATTGAGCAGCGCGAGCCCTAGCGCCAGCGCGACGGGCACCAGCGCCCAAGGGCGCGCCGCGTGCCTCAGCGCGTTGATCAGCGGAGCACTGAGGCGCCAGACGACCACGACCGTCACCGCCGAGGCCACGACTACACCGAGCTGAATGCCGGGGACCGCCGAGACCTGCGCGCCGCGCGACAGGGACACGAACAGGGCCATCGCCGGTCCCGCCGCCGCGACGGCGAACGGGGCCCCCTGCACCCACGGCCGGCTGGACCTCCCCAGCCGACCGAGCAGAGAGAAGAGAAGAGAGGAGAGGATGCCCACCGCGACGAGCACCCCGAACAGACGGGCGATCAGCGCGACGCGGTCGCCCCACTGCGGAAGCCACAGCACCGAGGGGACCGCATCGAACAGCGCGATCAGCCCGCCTCCAAGGGCACCGGCGGCCGCCGCCGACGCGGCGCGGGGTCGAGGCGAGCGGTTCATCGCGACGCGACGCTACCAGGAGCAAGCCCCCACGCTAACTGGGCGTTGAAGAGTCGACGTGGATGGATCGGGCACGCGACGCGCCGTCCTGGCCGAATGGCGTGACGACGAAATCCCCCAGGTTCTTGGAGGAGCGACAGGCGGCCTGGGCGGTGGGTCCCGGGTTCGAGGCGCGGCACAACGGTTCTTCGACGGGCTGGTAGCCGACAACGTTCTGCTCGATGCTCGACGGCACAGGAGGGGAGCCTCTATCGTGAGGGGGCTTGCTTCCCGTTCTCACTGGAGTTGTCTGGTGCGCCATCTGCTCTTCCTTGCCCCCCTGACGCTGCTCGCGGGCTGCGGGCTGACGCTCGACGCGGTCATCGATCCGGACGCCAGCGCTCCAGACGCGGCGATTCTGGACGCGGGCATCGGTGATGCTGGCAACGCCGATGCGGGAGAGGAAGATGCGGGCCAGGAAGACGCCGGCCCCGGGATGGACTCCGGGCCTGGCGATTCAGGGGTGCTCCCGGACGCCGCCATGCCGACGGACGCGGGCCATACTGATGCAGGCAGCGAAGACGCGGCGGCGGCCGACGCCGGTGGATGCGATCCCGTGGACAGGGACGGGGACGGCTTCAGCGAGTGCGAAGGCGACTGCGACACAACGAGCGGGGCGATCCACCCGGGCCGGCCGGAGGCCTGCGATGACGAAGTCGACAACGACTGCGACACCTCCATCGACGAGGTCGACTGCCTGGGGACCCACGTGGCGATGGATGGAACCGACAGCGCTTCCGGAAGCCAAAGCGCCCCGCTCCGCCGCGTGTCGGACGCGGTGACCAACGCGAAGGCGATCGGTGAGGGCACCCCCGTCTACATCGCGGCGGGGAGCTACACCGAGAGCGTGCGGCTGGAGGAGTCCCACTCGGTGTTGTGCGGTCACGATCGCACGACCTGGGTGCGCAATCCCGTGCTCCACGTCACCACCCTCACGGCAGCCGACCCCGTCGGACACCGGTTCGCGGCGGGGACATTGCCGACGACCGAACTGAGCGGATGCACGCTCGTGGGAGCGCCTGACGACACCCTCACCATCACCGTCGCGTTCGCGCGCGGCGCAGCAGGCATCCTGACCAACAACACCATTCGAGCCGCGGACGCCGTCGGTGGGACATCGGTGGCGGTCGCTGTCCACCCCGAGGCCCTTCTCGATTCGGGCTCGCTCAATGGCGCCGTCAGGCCGGTGATCGACAACAACGACGTCGAGCTGGGCGACTCGCTCAGCGATGGGTCCCCTGCGGGCCCGACGTTCGACCAGGGCAGCTTCGGAATCGTGGTGTTTCGGTCCGATGCGCTGGTGCAGGGGAATCGCGTCCTCATGAATCCCGACGAGGCGCGGCGCGTGAGTGGCATCGTGTTCTGGCAGACGCCGCCGGGTACGCTGGCGTTCGACAACACGGTCTCCGGTTCTCAGCTGGCGCGGAACGGGGCGGGGATCTTCGTGTTCTCCGGGGCCGGCTCGATCTTTCGCAACCGCGTCTTCCCTCCCCCGAGCACCGAAGACAACTTCGGCATGCTCATCGCGGGCGACGCGCGGTCGCTCCGGGTGGCGAACAACGTGTTTTACGGTGGCGCATCTTCCAGTGGCGTTTCGGGCGGCCTGTTGTTCCGGACGCGGGCGGTCATGAGCGGCACGAATGTCATGGTCCACTCGAACTACCTCTCCGGCGGCGCCGACGGCAGACCGACCGTCGGCGTCGGATGGCAGACCTCGGAGACCGGGACCACGCCGGTGACCGTCGGGATCGTGCGCAGCAACATCCTCGTGGCGGGGGGCGGCTCGGACCGGCACGCCGCCTGGGAAGGTGCGCTCCTCTATCGACCCTCGGCCTTCGACCACAACGCCCTGAGCGGCGCAGGGACCGCCGCGCTCTATTCGCGCTTCGGGGCCGTTGTGTTGAACGCCGGGGCACTCAACGCGTTGTCGACGGCGTTCTCCGGCAATCTCTATGCTGACTGCGGCCTGGAGTCGCCTGGGTACTTCGGCGACCACCACCTGACAAGTGGCTCCGTGTGCATCAACGCCGGCAACGGACTCGCAGGCGAACCGCAGGACTTCGAGGGCGATCCCCGCCCGGGGCCGGACCTGCTCTACGACATCGGCCCCGACGAATACCTGCCGTGACGGCTACTGCTGGGACGCCGCGAAACCGACGAAGGCGAACATGCCGGCGTACATGAGGATGACGAAGGCGAAGACCGCGCAGGTCAGCAGGATGTGCGCGTAGCCGAGCGCCATGCCGAGGATGGCGAACAAGTCGCCGTCTTCCCCGGTCTCGCGGATCTTCGCGCGCGCCAGGTGCCCCGCGACGATGCCGACGATCGCGCCGACGACGGGGAACATGAACCAGGACAGGGCCCCGCCCGCCACGCTGATGAGGGCGAGGTCGTTGATCTTCTTCTTTTCGGGTTGATGCATGGCTTACGAGCCCCCTTCTCGTCCCTGGGTCCGACCTCGTTGCGCGCGGGCGCGAGGTTCCTCAGAGGTGAGCGTCGAACAACGGCGCGACGGACCGGATTTCCAGAAACCCGTCGTCGGGTCCCTCGGACGCGAGCTCACGCGCGCGGGGGTGGCTGTCGGTCACGACCACGCGCTCGAACAGGCCGGAGGCCCGGATGCGGGTGAGCGCGTCCCCCGGAAAGAGCGCGTGGGTGGCGATGGCGAAGATCTTCGTCGCGCCCGCCTCCCGGTAGGCCTCGGCGGCCGCGATGAGGGAGCCCCCCGTCCGGATCATGTCGTCGTAGATGACGACGGTGCGCCCCTCGACGCGGGCGCTGGTAGCGAGGACCTCCGTCTCGCTCCCGCTCAGGCGCCGCTTGAACACGAACGCAGCCGGAACCTGCAGATCGTTGGCGAGGCTCTCGACCCACTTGGCGCGGCCCGCGTCCGTGCAGGCCATGACCAAATCGTCCCCGGCGAGCTCCCGCGCGGCCCGCTTCACGATGGTCTTGGCGTACACATGGAAACCCGTGATCTCGCCCTCGAAGTAGTGGTTGATGCCCTCCGAGTGCAGGTCGAGCAGGAACATGCGGTTGCCGTAGCTGGCGGGTGGGAGCGACGAGAGCAGCCGGGCGCGGCTCTTGGCGGTGACCACCTCCCCGGACCGCACCGCGCGCTCCATCGTGGAGTAGCCGAAGTACGGAATCACGAGGGTGAGACGGCGCGCGCCGTAGGTCACCAAGCCCGACGCCAGGTCGTACAGCTCGAGCGTCGAGGCGTCCGTGGTCGTGCCGCCGATGAGCACGACGTCCCGCCCGTCGACGTCCTGCTCGATCCGCAGGAGCCGCTCCCCATCGGGAAAGTCCACCCGGGCGATGGAGCCGCCCTCCCTCGGGGTCGCAGACGCGAGCAGCGCGTCGCGCAGATACGCGTATTCACGCGTGCAAAACAACAGAGGAGCGTCCACCGGCGAACGGTACCAGCCGGCCCGACCGCACCCCCGCATCAAAAAACGTGAACGAAAAAACGCCTCTCCCGGAACCTCCTGGCGTGAGGGCTGTCTTCTCCCCCGACGACGGCGAACGAACTTGGGCAACGCGGCCGAGATGGCCCCCCGAGACCCCCGATGAGGAGAGGTCTCGCGACATGACCCGAGGCGAGAGTTCGCCGCAAGACCGGTGCGGTGCGTTTGCGTGCTGCCAGTGAGAGCCAGCCAACCCAGAGGAGGAGTCCGTCCGATGAACCAGCAGCCCATGAACCCGTTCGAGCGTCCCGTCACCCCGCCCGTCACCGACGCTCCCGAGAGCTGGGGCCTGGCCGCCAGCGGACCGCCGCTCAACCCAGCGGAGGTCGAGACCACCGAGGACGCCGTCGAGGTCGTCGTGATGTGGGGCGACTCCGACGTTCTCCACGTCGAGCACGTCCGCTCGGGGCGCGAGGTCGCGGTCGGCGAGTCCTCGGACTGCGCGTTCCTCCTCGGTGAGGACGTGCTCGGCCTGTCACGTCTGCCCGTTGTCGTCGCCCACGGCGGTCGCCCCGCCTGCGTCATCCCGGAGGGCGCCACCGGCCGCGTGCAGGTCGGCGACAGCGTGCGGACCTTCGAGGACTTGGACCTCGTCCCCTACCAGGGGCTGGCGGGTGCTCAGCTCTACCCGCTGCCCGCCGGCGCCACCGCCTGGGTGCAGCATCAGGGCTTCACCTTCCTGGTTCGGCCGACGCTCGAGGCGCGCGATGTCGCCGGCGCCGCGCCCGTCTCGCTCCGACGCTACGGCTGGGTCGGCCTCAGCCTCGGGGTGCACGCGATCCTGTTGATGATGTTCTACTTCATGCCGCCGAGCTCCCGCGCGCTCAGCCTCGACCAGATCAACGAGCCCAGCCGCCTCGCGGCCTACCTCGACACCGCCGACGCGACCGAAGACGAAGAGCTGCCGGCGTTCATGGAGGAGGAGGACTCGTCGACCGCCGGCGGAACGGGCGAGCGCGCCGCGGATGAAGAGGGCGCCGCGGGTGACGAGACCGCCGAGGTCAACGACAATCACTATGCCATCCGCAACCGCGACAACAGCGAGCATCGCCTGGCGCGGGACCAGGTCCGCACGAACATGGACCAGATCGGCGCCATCGGCGCGCTGGCGGCCCTGACCAACTCCTGGCAGACGATGACCTCGCCCTACGGCGCGGACACCCCGAACGGCCCCGACGCGCTCGACGCGGTAGGTCGGCTGACCGGCGCGCAGGCCGGGGTCTCCTTCGGCAACGGTGGGGCCGGCATGCGCGGCACCGGCCGCGGGGCGGGCGGCACCGGGCTCGGCACGCTCGGCCTCGGTCGCCTGGGCACCATCGGCCGCGGAAACGGCCGCGGCGACGGTGACGGATACGGGGACGGCGTTGGTTTGGGCAACGGCCGCCGGGCGAGTCGCATTCCGCCACGCATCACCACGGGGAGCGCCCAGGTCGTCGGGGGGCTGAGCCGCGAGGCCATCCGGCGCGTCGTCCGCCGCCACCTCTCGGAGGTCCGCTTCTGCTACGAACAGGGCCTGCAGCAGAACCCGAGCATCGAGGGGCGCGTCACAGTGAGCTTCATGATCAGCCCGACGGGCGCCGTGCAGTCCTCCACGGTCGGCAGCAGCAGCCTGGGCAACACGCGGGTCGAGAGCTGCGTCGCCAACGCGGTGCGTCGCTGGAGCTTCCCGACGCCCGACGGTGGTGGCCCGGTCGGCGTCAACTACCCCTTTGTGCTCCAGTCCGCGCAGTGACCTGACGCGATTCCCACCGCACCGCGTCGAACGCCCCGCCTCCCGCGGGGCGTTCGTCGTTCCGTCCCGTGACCCGATTCTGCGTCCGCCGACCACGGACTCCGCGTGACCCAAAACGAGGCGCGCAGGCGCCGCGCGCGCGGGAACCCGCACGCAGGCAAACGAGATCGGTATGATGCGAGCGTGCGGCACAAACGAACGACCTCACACGCGGCTGGGTGGGCCGCGGCGGCGCTTGCGCTCGTGGCGTGCAGCCCGACGCTCTCCGAGCCGGAGCGCTTCGAAGACGTATGCGACTTCGACGTCCGCGAAGACCTGCTGATCGGACGCTGCTCGACGGTAGGCTGCCACGTGCCGTTCCAGCCTCAGGCCGGGGTCGACTTCATCAGCGGCGGACTCGCCGAGCGGCTGGTCGACGTCGACTCCACCACGTGCGCGGGGCAGCCGCTCATCGATTCGGCAAATCCCGAGGCGAGCTTCCTGTTGGTTCGGGTCAACGAGACCCCGACCTGCGAGGGCGAGGAGATCGACCGGATGCCGCTCGGGCGGCCCCATCTCACCGATCGTGAGCTCGCCTGCCTGGCGGAGTGGGTGAGCGAGTTGGCCGCCGAGGGCGCCCCGGATGCCGGGTGGCCTGCCGGAGGCACGGACGCGGGCGCGCCGCCGGTCGACGCGGGTGGTCAGGACGCAGGCAGTCAGGACGCTGGCGAATGAGGACGTTGGCCATCGTCGTCGCGGCCTGGGCGCTCACCCTGACCGCCGGCACAGTCCACGCTCAGGTGCGGGTGGGAGACATCCGCGGCCCCGGCGGTCGCGCGCTGGAGCGCCGGCTGCCGGACGCGCTCGAAGCGGCGGGAGTGCGCGTCGAGGAGGATGCTCCAGCCGAGCTGACGGGCACCGCGCGACGTCGCGGGAGACGGCTGCGGCTGGAGGCCACGCTCCGCACCGGGTCTCGAGAGGAGCCCTTCGAAGTCACCGCGCGGAGCGTTCGAGCGCTGGTGCGGGACACCGCAAACGAAGTCGCCGACCGCCTCGGAGACGCCGAACCGAGCGAACCGGAGCCCATCGAAGCTCCCCCGCCGGAGTCGCGGCCCGCTCCGACCTCAACAGCGACAGCGAGCACGACAGCCCCCTCCGACGAGGGCGCGTGGGCGGCGCCGGCGATGGAGTACGCCGTCGGGCTCGCCACCCTCACGCGCCAGCAGTCGTTCCAGGACGACCTCTTCGACCGCGTGGGGGAATACGGCCTGCCTCTGGCACCCGCGATGAGCTTCTCGGCGACGTGGTTCCCGGCGCGGCACTTCGTCGCGCATCCGCTCGCCGGGCTCGGTGTGACGGGCCGGTTCTTCGGCGCGTGCTGCGTGCGCTCGTCGACGCCGGATGGCGAGACGAGCTTCGACACCACCATCGACGAGCTGTCCCTTGGATTGATCTACCGTGTGCGCCTCCTGGAGTTCCTGCGCGTCGAGGGAGAGTTCGGTGTGGGGCAAGCGCGCTTCGAGGTCGGCGCCCCCGGACCTGCCAGCCCAGGACGCGCGCGCCGCCCGGTACCTCCAGCTCGCTACGTGTCTCTGCGTCCCGGGTTGGCCGTCTGGATCGACCTCCCACTCCACCTCTCGCTCCGCGCCGGCGCCGGCTTCCGGTCGGTCGTCGACTCCGGCGCGCTGGCGTACGAGCAGTGGTTTCCTGGCTCGAGCACCTTGGGCTGGGACGCCTCCCTCGAAGTTCGCTGGCGTTTCGACAAATGGTTTGCGGTGCGCGCATACGGGCAATACACCGCCTACTCCACCACCATCGACCCCCAGCCCGGCGACGCCTTGGTCGTGGCCGGGGCCAGCGACGAGTGGACGACGTTCGGGGCGGAGTTCGTGGTCGTCCTGCCGGGAGTGCCGCAGTGAACGCGCGATTCGCACCGTGGACCGTCGTCGTCGTGGGCGTCGCCTTGTGGGGAACCGCCTGCGCGGTGGAGCCCGTGGGCTCGTGCGACCCGGACAGCGCTCGACGCGTGGTCTACACCGAGGACGGCGAGCCCGCGTTCGAAGGGCAGGCGCTGATGATCGCCTCATGCGGCGGGGGTGGTTTTTGTCACTCCGACGCGGCCCTCGGGGAGGCGCGCCTCGGCGCCCCGGTCGGGCTGGACTACGACGTTCGGCTCGCCGCCACGAGCGCCGAGCCCGAGGTCGAAGAAGCCCTCCGCCTGCGGCGCGACCTGAGCCGCGCGCTCTCCGATCGCGAGTCGATCTGGTTCCAGGTCAACCGGATGTTGATGCCGCCCGGAGGCGAGGCCAATGCGTCGTTCCTCGACGCCGCCCCCGTGTACGAGCACCGAAACCTCCGGACCGGTCAGCGTCGCCCCGTGCTTCCGTTGACCGATCCGGCCGCGCGCGAGGTGCTGCGCAACTGGCTCGCATGCGACCTCCCCGTCGTCGAACGCACGGTCCCCATGCGGCTGCTCGAAGACGGCGAAGAGGAGCTGTCCGCGGTGGGGTTCACGGTGGAGTCGCAAGAGGAGCCGCTCGAGCCGCGATGGAGCGACATCTACCCTCGCTACATCGCACGGCGCTGCGCGTCCGGCGCCTGCCACGACGCCGACTCCCCCGCTGCCGAGCTGGACCTGAGCACCTCGGAGTCGGCGCTGGCCAACCTGCTCGCACAGGACGCGTTCACCGGCGCGAACGCAGAGTGCTCCGATGCGGGTTCCTTGCTCGAGGCGGGCAACCCGGAAGGCTCGCTCCTCTTCCACAAGCTCCGGGGCACGGACGCCGACGGCGCGCGTGTGTGTGGCACCCGGATGCCGCAGTCGGGCGGTGGGCTGTCCGCCCAGAGCCTGGCCGCGATCGAAGCGTGGATCACCGCGGGGGCGATGCCGTAGCAGCCTGATCCCGCGCGCCCACCAACAGTCCGAGCAGCACCACGCAGGCGGCGTCCGCGAGCAAGAGCGGCGCGGCCGAGGGCGCCCCGAACACAAAGCCCTGGCGCACGCTCTGAGTGCGCGCGACCTCCAGGTTGGCGCCCATGTGAAGCGCGAAGCCGAGCAGGCCGACCGCGACCATGCACAACGCGAGGCCAAAGACCGCCTTCCGCTCGGTCGCGCCGAGTTCGGTGCGCACGGCGGCCAACGGAAGCCCAAAACCGGCGATCAGGTTCGTCACCACCGACAGCCACTCCGCCGGATGGGCGTAGCCGTTCTGCGCATGGTCCACCACGCAGAGGACCCCGTTGGCCAAGAAGGCCAGACCCCCGCACAACAGAACCCACTGTTCCCGACGAAGCCCGCCCCAGCGGGGCTGCATGCTGACCAGGCCCAACAGGCCGATGCCACTGTAGGCCGCCGGCGCCGCGAAGGGCGCGCTGTACACCCACCTCATCAGCGAGTTGCCGAGGCCGTGACCGCTCGCCAGGTGGTAGTAGGTGCCGAGCGCGCCGACCGCGATGCTTCCGACGAACACGGTGAAGGCCAGGCGCGACGCCCAGCTGGGCTCGGTGGACGCGCGAACCATCCAAGGCAGCACCAGCAGCGTCGCGATGGCCGAGAAGGCGACCGGAATCCACTCGGTCACGTGCCCGAACGCGTTGTACTGGTGCGCCAGGTAGACGTCGGCGCCTACGCCGGCGAGGTTCGTGACCACGAATACCCGAAGGAGCAGCGGGGCGTGCGCGGTCGCCTTGTCGACGAGCGCGCTCACTCGGCGACCGCGTCGGCCGCTTCTTCGCCGTCGGCCGCCTCCGTCTCTTCCGGGGCGTCCTCTTCGGGTTGGGCGGAAAGCGGTCCGCGCTCACGCAGCTCGGCCGCCATCTCCTCCAGCTCGGCGAACTTCAGCGCGAGCTCGTAGGTCCCGTGCCACTGCACGAAGTCCGCGCCGCCCATGAAGGCGCCGTGTTTCGCTGTGCGCCCGAAGTAGTGCCAAAGGTCGAAGTAGAGGAACTCCACCGGCTCGTCGAAGGGCTCGGGCGTGAGGTAGCCGCCCTCCCGCAAGCCGTTGATGATCGCCAAGGCCGCGGCCACCCGCTCGTTGGTGTCCTCGACGACTCCGTCGGCCTCCTCGTAGAAGCGCGTGATGCGGGAGGGGCCGTGGCAGTTGCGGCACACGGCGGTCATGTTGTCCCGCGCGGCTTGGAACTGAGGCCGCTGCTCCGTGATTGGCGCGTAGAGGTACAGAGACAGCCGCTCGCCCACGTCGTGGGTCGCCTCGTCGTTGGGGCTCGGGCTCGCCATGTGGCAGGTGGAGCAGGTCGGCGCGTCCTGAGACAGGCCGGTCGGGTCCTCGCTGGTGCCGTCCAGACGCTGGGCCTCGCGTCGCCCGTGGAACACGACGCCGTGGCGGGACGCCGTCCAGATCTCGATCTGCGAATGGTCGGGACCGAGGTGGCAGTTGCCGCAAGTCATGGGGTTGCGCGCCTGCTCTGAGCTGAACTCGTGGCGCGCGTGACAGCTCGTGCAGTCCCCGATGCTGCCGTCGTCATTCGGCTCGCCGATCGAGTGGCACCCCTCGCAGCCGAGCGTTTGGCTCCGCATGCCGACCATGCGCGCGACCGCGTTCGACGGCCGGTCCATCGCCGCCGGGTGATACCGGTGGGCTTGCTCGAACTGCTCGTCGGTGAAGGCTTCGCGCCCGGCGACAGCGGCCCAGGCCGGTGCGGCGTGTCGAGAGCGCAGGAATTGCGTGTACTCCTGGGAGTGGCAGGTCTGGCAAGTGCCGGACGGCACATCGAGCACGATGTTGAACCCCCGGTGCTCGATGGCGTCCTCCGCTCCTTCGGGCGCGCGGTGGCACTCGAAGCAGTGGATGCCCTCCTGCGCGTGGCGGCCGTCGAGATGCTGGCGGACGATCGCCGGGGTCTCACGCACGTGACAGCTCACGCACCGGCCCTCTGCGCGCGTGGCCTCTGCGAGATCGGCTCCGGTCCCGCCGCCAACCGGGGCAGGACGGCGGCTCTGCACGTCCACGACGACCGCCGTGAGCACCACCGCGAGAAACACACCGACCACGGCCCACGCATACCGTCGCTCCATCCCCTACCCCTCGCTTCGCTTGCACGGCGTGTGCGAGTTCGCAGCACGCAACAGGAGGCTGGGAACGGCAGGGACGCGCGCTTCTTGATCGGTTGGCCGCGCGGGTCATCGCACGAGGTCCCCAAAGTCCGTCAGTTCTCGACTACGGGAATCCGTTCGCGCCACCCATGGACGTGCTCGTGCCTGGGCCCTACGGTCGCCCCTCATGAGTTCCGTCCAACCTGCGCAGGCATGCGCGCGGCTTCGCCATCCGTCCGTGGGCTCCGTTCCCACGCACGCGGCGCCGCGCCCAGCATCCTCGGTTCTACGCGTGAAGGCCCTTCGGGTTACCGCCGCCCTCCTCGCGCTGAGCAGCCTCGCGCTCGCAGCCCCGGCCGAGGCCCAGCGCGGGAGGCGGCCCGAGCCCGCGCTCCGGGTGCGGTTCCTGATCGATGGCGAGTACTCGGCGATGCTCGGGTTCCGTGAGCAGATCCTGAGCGAGCTCCGCAGCTTGCTTTCGGGCCGCCGTGACCTCGACGTGGACCCCGAGCGGGACCGCATCGGCGACTACACCCTGCCGACCGCCGAGCGCCAGTTGGGTGAGCTGATGGACGACGGCGAGACCGATCTCGTGATCGCGCTGGGCGCCATGAGCGGGATCGCGGTCGGGGCGCGGGAGGAGCTCGCTCACCCGGTCATCGTGCCGTACACGCTCGCCCCCAACCTCGCCGGGCTTCCCCTCGAAGCGGGGCACAGCGGCCGAGAGAACCTCGCGTACATCACGGACGGACTGGACCTGGAGAACGGCCTCCGGCGCTTCCGGGAAGTCGTGCCCTACAGCCAGGTCCACGTCCTGCTCAGCCAGAGCACCGAGGCCGCGGCGCCCGGCCTGTCCGACGCGATCGGCGCGCTGAGCGAAGAGATCGGCGCGGACGTCACCCCGCTCGCCGTCGACAGCACGCTCGCGAGCGACGTGATGGAGGCGATCCCCGAAGACGCCACCGCGATGTTTCTGTCGCCGCTCGTTCGTCTCGGCGACGGCGAGGTGCGCCGGCTGCTGACCCTCTCGCGCGAGCGCCAGCTCCCGGTGTTCGCGTTCGGTGGAAGGCGCGTGTGTGAGCTGGGCGCGCTCGGGTCGGTCACCAGCGAAGCCGATCTGGTCCGCCGAGCGCGCCGGACGGCCAGCTTCGTGGAGCGATGGCTCGACGGCGACGACCTGTCCGGATTCGATGTGTCCTTTGCGCCCACCGAGGTCCTCTACCTCAACCTCGAGACCGCGAACCTCACCGGGGCGCGGCCGACCTTCATTCTGCTCACGGAGGCGGAGCTCGTCGGCAACGTCCGGCCCCAGCGCGGTCCTGCGCTCACGCTGGCCCGTGCGCTGCGCGAAGCGGTCGCGCGAAACCCTGATCTGGCCGCGGCCGACGCCTCGGTGGAGAGCGCGGAGCAGGCGGTGGACCGCGCGCGGGCGCCGCTCCTGCCCAGCGCGAGTGTGAGCGCCACCGGCGCTCTGATCGACGAGGACCGGGCGGCCGGGTTCGGCTCTCCCGGGCAATTCTCCGCCAGCTGGACCGCGCAAGCCAGCCAGCTGATCTACAGCCCGCGCGCGTGGGGCGGCTTCGAGGTCGAGCAGCACAGCCGGGACGCGACCGAGGCAGGCCGCGACGCGACCCGGCTGGACGTGATCCTCGAGGCCGGCGAGGCCTACGCGAACACCCTCCGCGCCACGGCGGGCTTGCGCATCCAGCGGGAGAACCTGGCGCTCACCCGGGCCAACCTTCAGCGCGCGCGCCTGCGCGTCCGTGTCGGGCGCAGCAGCGAAGCCGAGATCACACGTTGGGAGGCGTCGTTGGCGACGAGCCAGCGCGACGTGCTGCAGTCCTTTTCGCAGCTGCGTTCCGCGGAGATCGAGCTCAACCGTGTGCTGAACCGCCCGCTGGGGGACCCGGTGCGTCTGCGGGAAGCCGACGCCGACCCGCTCACGCTCTTGGCGGCCCCCGACGGCGCGCCCGCCGACGCCGAGCTCGCGCGCTACCTGGACAACCCCTGGAGCCTGCGTGTCTTGACCGATTTCCTCGCCAATGAGGCCGCCGAGAACGCCCCGGAGCTGCGCGAGATCGCGTCGGGTCTCTCCGCGCAACGACGCGCCCTCGACATGTCCGAGCAGGTGCTCTACCTGCCCGAGGTCGCCCTCTCCGCGTCGCTCACCAACAACTTCCTGGACGTCGGAGGGGTCAACCCGCGCCAGGACCTGATGATCATGGGCCTCGTCCCGCTCGACCCGTTCGACTTCCAGGTGGGCCTCCAGGTGACCTTCCCCATCTACAGCGGTGGCGAACGCTACGCGAACCTCCGCCAGTCCCGCGCCGAGATCTCCCGACTCCAGTACCAGCGTCGATCGATCGAGCTGCGCGTCGAGCAGGGGGTGCGCAGCACCATGGCCACGATCGCCCCCGCCTACGCGAACATCGAGCTCAGCCGACGCGCCGCCGCCGCCGCTGCGCGCAACCGTGAGTTGGTTGACGCCGCCTATTTGGCAGGGAGCGTCGACATCCTCCGCGTGCTGGACGCGCAGACCCAAGCTGTCACCGCGCGCGTGGCGGCCGCCAACGCCGTGTACGACCTGATGCTGTTGCTCCTGCAGGTCGAGCGGCGCGCCGGGCGCTACCGCTTCTTCGCCAGCGTCGAAGAGCGCGCCGACTTCCTGGAGCGGCTCGCCCGCTTCTCTGCAT
This sequence comes from Sandaracinaceae bacterium, assembly GCA_045106715.1. Classification (GTDB taxonomy): domain Bacteria; phylum Myxococcota_A; class Polyangia; order Polyangiales; family Sandaracinaceae. The sequence continues at coordinate 51,280 of JBGCFC010000121.1, read as the reverse complement.
CCCATCGCATGACCGCGCCGGTCCGGAACCCTCGAACGGAGGCCCAGCCGTGAAACGCCTCGCTCTCGTACTCGTCCCCTCGCTCCTCTGCCTCGCCTGCGGTGATGAGCCGCCCCCCTCCGAGGCGCCCCCGCGGGCCGTGCGGCTGCAGCAGGTCGGCGCCGACGAAGGTGCGGGACACACGACCTACTCGGGGGTCTCGCGCTCGTCTGAGCAGACCCGCCTGAGCTTCCGCGTCTCGGGCCCAGTCCTGCGCCTCAACGCCACGGTCGGCCAGGAGGTCGAAGAGGGCGCGGTGCTCGCAGAACTCGACTCGAGCGACCTGAACCTGCAGGCGGCGGAGGCGGGCTCGTCCGTCGCGCAGGCCCGCGCGCAGGCCCGCCAGGCTCAGGCGGAGTACGAGCGCGTTCGCAGCCTCTACGAAGCGCAGGGCGCTTCTCGTTCGGAGCTGGACGCCGCCCGCGCGCAAGCCCAGACGGCCCAGACCGCGCTCCGGGCGTCGTCGTCCCGCGCCGCCGTCTCGCGAAACCAGGCGCAGTACGCGCGACTGACCGCCCCGAGCGCAGGGCGGATCTCGCTCGTCTCCATTGAGCCAGGCGAGAACGTCAGCGCCGGCCAGACCGTCATCGTGCTGGAGTCCGGCGCCGCCCAGGAGGTCACCGTGGCTGTGCCGGAGACGGTCATCGCGCGGATCGAGCGGGGATCCAGCGTCGAGGTCACCTTTGCTGCGCTCGAGGGGCAGACCCTCACCGGCTCGGTCTTCGAGGTCGGCGTCTCCGCGGAGAGCTCGACGTACCCCGTGACCGTGCGTCTCGCTGAGGAGCCGGAAGCCCTCCGACCCGGCATGGCCGCGCAGGTCCGCTTCTCGCTGGCGCAGGACGACAACACCGACGCCTTGATGGTGCCCGCGACCGCGGTGGCCGCCGACTCCGAGGGCAGCTTCGTCTACACCGTCGAGTCCGCCGAGCCCGGGTACGGGACGGTTCATCGGCGCGCCGTGGAAGTGGGCGAGCTGACCGACCGCGGCATCGTGGTCGAGGACGGCCTCGAGGCCGGCGAGAGCGTCGTCACCGCGGGCGTGTCCCGCATCTCCGACGGGCTGCGGGTCCGTGTACCCGAGGCGGTCGACGCGGACGACGCCGAGGAAGGCTGACGTGACTCGCTACGCCATCCTTCGAAACCGCGTGACCCTGGTCGCGCTGAGCGCCCTCATCCTCGCGGGCGTGCAGGCGTACTTCGACCTGCCACGCGCCATGGATCCCGGCTTCACCATCCGGGTCGCGCAGGTGGTCACTCGGATGCCGGGTGCGAGCCCGGAGCGCGTCGAACAGCTCATCACTGACCGCATCGAACAGGTCGTGCAGGAGATCCCCGAACTCGACACTGTGACGAGCACCTCACGCACGGGCGTCAGCATCGTCACGGTGCAGGTGCGCGAAGAGTTCAGCGACATGCGCCCCATCTGGGACAACCTCCGCCGCAAGGTCGAGCGCATCCAGAACGAGCTCCCTGACGGGGCCGGCACACCGTCGGTCAACGACGAGTTCGGCGACGTGTTCGGCGTGATGATCGCCGTCACGAGCGATGGCTTCAGTCCCGCCGAGACCCGGGACTTTGCCGAAGAGGTGCGCGACGAGCTGCTGCACGTCGAGGACGTCGCGAAGGTCGAGCTGCTCGGGGTGCAAGAGGAGCGGGTCTTCGTCGAGTACGAGAACGCGCGGCTCTCGCGCGCCGGCCTGAGCCCCGCCCAGCTGCGCGATGTCCTGGCAGCCGAGAACATCATCAACCCCGGCGGCGAGCTGCGCTTCACGGACGAGACCCTGGTCGTCGAACCGAGCGGCAGCTTCGAGCGGGTAGAGGACATCGAGAACGCGCTCGTCGTCCTCCCGGACGGAACCGTCATCCGGCTGGGTGACCTCACCGACGTGCGGCGGGGATACGCCGACCCCGCGCGGACGCTGGTGTCGCACGGCGGCGAGCCTGCGGTGTTGGTGAGCGTGTCGATGCGCGACGGCGGCAACCTCGTGGCGATGGGGGAGCGGCTCACGGAACAGCTCGCCGTGATTCAGCCGCGCTTCCCGCACGGCATCGACCTGAACCCGGTCTTCTTCGAGCCGACCGCGGTGGACACCCAGGTCAACGACTTCGTCTCCAACGTGCTCCAGGCCGTCGGGATCGTGCTCGTCGTGATGATGCTGTTCCTCGGCCTGCGAAGCGGCGTCGTGGTGGCTTCGCTGATCCCCGCCGTCATCGCCATCGCGCTTCTGGGCATGAGCATCTTCGACATCGGTCTCGATCAGGTGTCGCTGGCCGCGCTGATCATCGCGCTCGGACTGTTGGTCGACAATGCGATCGTCATCGCCGAGTCAATCCAGGTGCGCATGGCCGCGGGCGAGGAACGCGTCGAGGCGGGGGTCAACGCGGCCGCCGAGCTCTGGCTGCCGCTCTTGGTGGCCTCCCTGACCACCTCGAGCGCCTTCCTGCCGATCTTCTTGGCCGAGTCTGCGGTGGGCGAGTTCACCGCGTCCCTCTTCAAGGTCGTCACACTCACGCTGCTCATCAGCTGGGCGCTTTGCCTGACGATGACGCCCACGCTCTGCGTGATGTTCATGAAAACGCCGAAGGAGACGGTCAGCGACGAGAAGCGCTTCGACACGGCATTCTTCCGACGTTACCGAGCCACGCTCGAGGCGGGTATGCGGCGGCCCTGGCTTTCGCTCGGCGTCGTGGCCGTCGCCTTCGGCTTGGCGATGTGGGGATTCGGGTTTGTTCCGGCGCTGTTCTTCCCCCAGTCGAGCCGCCCCATCCTGACGGCCTCCGTGTCGTTCCCGCAGGGCACGCCGATCGAGCGCACCCAGGAGCTGGAACGGGCCATCGACCGGCATCTGCGGGAGGAGCTCGAGGTCGGCGACGAACGCAACGCCGGCGCGGTAGAGTGGACATCGATCGTCGGCGGCTCGTTCCCGCGCTTCGTACTCGGCTACAACCCCACGGTCGCCAACCCGAGCGACCTGACGATGATGATCGAGGTGAGCGACAGCGGTCAGCTCGACCCCGTCGCCGACGACCTCGAGCGGTTTGTCATCGACCACTTCCCGGACGCGGAACCGATCGCGCGACGCCTCAGCAACGGCCCGCCTGCGTCGAACCCGATCGAGGTGCGCCTGTCTGCCCGGACGGACGAGGCGCTCTGGTCGGCCGTCAACGAGGTCAAGCAGTACCTCCGCGACGACCTCGAGGGGGCCCAGGCGGTCCGCGACAACTGGGGCCCGCGTCGGAAGAAGATCTGGGTCCAGGTCGACCCCGTCCGCGCGCGCCGCGCCGGTGTCACGAACCTGGCGGTGGCCCACGCGCTCTCCACGCACCTGACGGGCATGGAGACGACGCGGTTCCGAGAAGGGGACCAACGCATCCCCGTCACGCTGCGGGCGGAGGCCGACGAGCGTGGCGAGGTCGAGCGGCTGCGATCCATCCCCGTGATGACCGCCCGCGGCCCGGTGCCGCTCGGCCAGGTCGCCGACTTCGAGCTGCGCTTTCAGTACCCGGAGGTTTTGCGCCGCGACCGCCTGCGCACCGTCACGGTGATCAGCGACCTCCGCAGCGACGTCGGCGCGCTCGAAGCCGGCAACGAGGTGCGCGCCTGGCTGGCCGATCGAGGCTGGGAGGGGCGCGTCCAGTACGAAGTCGGCGGCGAGCTCGAATCGTCGAGCGAAGCCAATGCCAGCATTGGCGCCAAGCTGCCGATCGCAGGGTTGTTGATCGTCTTTCTGCTGGTCTTCCAGTTCAACTCGATTCGCAAGACCGTGATCGTGCTCGTGACGATCCCGCTCGCGCTGATCGGAGTCGTGGCGGGGCTCCTGATCATGGACTCCTACTTTGGCTTCATGACCTTGCTCGGCATTGTCTCGTTGGCCGGCATCGTCATCAACAATGCCATCGTGCTGCTCGATCGGATCCAGATCGAGATCGACGAGGGCGGCAAGGACGGGTGGACCGCGACCGTCGAGTCCGCTCAGCAGCGCCTTCGGCCGATCCTGCTGACCACGGTCACGAGCGTGGCGTCGCTCATCCCGCTCTACCTCGGCGGCGGGGAGATGTTCCAGCCCATGGCCGTGGCCATCATGTTCGGTCTCGTCGTGGCGACCGTGCTCACGCTCGGCGTCGTGCCCATCTTCTACCGGCTGTTCTACCGCGCCCAGCCCCCCGCCTGATGGATCAGAGAACGCGGCAGACGACCGCGGCGCAGTTGTCCGAGGTGCCCTCTTCCAAGGCGAGCTCGACCACCCACTCGGCGGGGGAGTCCGCCTCGACGACGGTGGCCAGCGCCGTCTCCGCGTCGAGCGGGCCCCAAACCCCGTCCGTGCAGAGGACGAGGTGATCTCCGGGCGCGATGGAGAGCAAGACGACCTCGGGGCTGGCCTCGTCGGGCAGCCAACGCGACAGCCCTCCGTCCGGGCCAACGTGGTCTTCCGTCAAGCAGGAGACATCGCCGTCCCGCACGAGGTAGACCCGCGTGTCTCCGACCCACGCCACTCGAGCCGGTCTCCTTCGACGACGAGCAGGGCGAGGGTCGTACCGCTACCCGTCGCCACGACGAGGTCGGCGGCGTAGTGAAACGCGCTCAGCACATCGTCGGCGTCCGCACCGGGGCGTAGCTCTTCGACCACCGCCGCCACGGCCGCCGAAGCGGCTTCTGCGCCACCCGCCTGGCCTCCCATGCCGTCGGCGACGACGCCGATGTCATAGCGAACCGCCGTCGCGTCCTGCTGCGTGTCGCGGCCGCCCACGTCGTCGCACGCGCTCCAGAAGAACTTCAGCAAGGCTCGGTGACGCCTCGGCAGCTCAGCACTCAGCCTGCCAATCAGCTCAGCCTGCCAATCAGCTCAGCACACTCAGCTCAACACACTCAGCCCGCCACGATGACGGGGAGCGGCTGGCCGACGTTGCTGTCGTCGTAGTCGAGGGCGAAGCCCCCGCCCTTCTCGACCGGAGACGTCTCGCCGAAGCCCCGGCCGGCCTCGCGCTCGTACTCGGAAGGCTCGAGACCCATCGCCTGCATCGCGGTGACCATCAGGCGGTTGTACTGCACCCCCTCGATGACCGATCCGTCGTGCTGGCTGAAGCGAATGGGCCGGTCGTGGTCGATGTAGTCGACGTACATGCCCGTGTTGAAGTAGCCGCCGGCCCGCCCCCACATCGCCGTCGGCAGGCTGTAGTTCAGGTGGTTGAAGCTCAGCTCGTTGCCCCACATCACCATCGAGTGGTGGAGGAGCGACTCTCCGTCGGTCTCCGTGACCTCCGCCATCCGGTCGAGCAGCCGGAGGATCACGTTGTTGGCGACCCACTGCGCGCCCTGGCCCAGCCAGCGGATGGCGTTTCCATCCCAGTTGTGCGCCTGGAGATGCCAGTTGTTCCGGCCCGACGAGTTCGGGTTCTCCGAGTCCCCCATACCGAACACGTCGCCGCCATCGTCGATGACCTGCTTGGTCACGTCGACGGTCACGATGCGCGTTGCGTCGCAGGCGAGCGCGAGCGCGACCACGTCGATCATGTTGTCCCAGAACGTGGCGACGTCCCCGACGTTCACGTTGAACTCGCCGCCCGTGTCGAGGCTGCCCGGCTCGCGGCCCTCCGTGTCGCAGGTGAAGCCCTCGGAGCTGGTCAGCCTCCCCTCGAGCTCCGAGAGGTGCGTCATGTGACGCTCGAGCGACTGGCGGTCCTCCGCGCTCAGGTTCGGGCTGTTCGAGGCGCGCCGGTAGTCTTCGATCACCCGGTCGATGAGCCGGCCCGACACGCTGAGGGTCGGCTCGCCCGGCTCGGGGTCGCTGAGATTCTGGAACACCGTGTTGAACGCGACCTGGGGGTCGACGCGCGCCTGCGCCTGCACCACCGCACCCTCGCCCACGTCCAGCAGGCCGCCGGAGGGCCCGTAGGAGCAGGTGTTGACGCGGCTGCCCACGTGCAGGATCGAAGGACCGACCGGGGCGGTCGGGTACACGTTGGAGCTCGCCGCCATGACGTGGTCGATCGTGACGTTGATCTGCGCGCCCGGGAGCGCCCCCCCGACCCCGTTGGTACGCAGGCCGAAGTTGCCCAGCATGCCGCCGTGGTTGTGGTTGAGGTTCGGCATCAGATCGAGACCACGGAACAGGTTCATCATCGCGTGGTGGCGGTTGAACTCAGTCCCGAAGACGTTGCTGAGCCCGGTGGCCGCGAAATCACTGAGCGGCGCGGTGCGCGCGAAGTACTCGTTCCCGCTCGAGTGGCGCCCGGTCGCCTGGGTCGCGATGTCGTTCAGCGCCACGGTCCCGTCGTTGCCGTGTGTGCTGTATCCGGGCGGCGCGTTCCGCGGGTAGAAATCCCGGACCGGCGTTCCGTTGTACGTCTTGAAGGCGACGAATCGCTTGGGGGTGCGGTCGTCCTGCGCCTCAGCCACGCGACGGAGCGCGCGCGGAAGCAGCGAAGGCATCCACGGCAGGGCGAGCATCGCCCCCCCGGCACCGGTCAGAAACAGCCTACGACCCAGCTTGCGGTAGCGCATCGGTGTCTCCTCAATCCTCGAGCAGGCGCTCACGGAACGCGGGCTCGAGGGCCACGTCGCGGAGTGCGTTTCGGAGCGGTTCACCCGCCTCAAGCCGGCCGAGCAGCGCGCCGACCGTGCATTCGTCGACGCCCTCGGGCGTTCGGCGGTGCATGTACTGGAAGTAGCGTCGCGCCAGGCACTGGTCTGCGCGGCCGCTCTCAGCGATGGCGCTCGACAGGGCGACCGGACCGGCCTGTACGCTGCGGTCGCCTGGCTCGATCTCACCCACGACCCGCGTGTCGACCGCGACCGTGCCGCGGTCCTCGCCGAGGTCGGTCACGAGCCATTCCTCAGTCCGGAATCGACCAAGCCCGTCGTACGCCTCCATGGCGTATCCGAGCGGGGAGAACCGAACGTGGCAGCCCGCGCACGGCTGCTCGAGAACCTTGTTCTCGAACGCGGTGCGGGTCGTCTGCGCGCTTTCCACCGGGGGTGGTTGCAGAGCGTCCGCAGGGATGTTGGCGGGCGGAGGCGGCACCTCGTCGCACAAGACGACGCGCCGCAGGAAGATGCCGCGCCGGAACGGGTTGGTGGATCCGTCGGTCGTGTAGAGGAGGCCGGCCCGCGTCAGCAGGCCGGACCGCTCGCCCTCGGGCAGCGGCGGCGGCGCGCCCTCCCCGTCCCATGCCGGCACCCCGTAGATGGCCGCGAGCCGGTCGGACTGGGCGAAGCTCAGGTTGGACGTGAGGATGTCGGACCAGCTGCCGTCGTTGTTGAGGTGGTACTCGATGAGCGCATACAGCTCTTGGATCATCTCGGCGTCGAGGCCGTCGACGTCCGTGCCGTCGCGCAGCATGTCGAGCCGCGGCCCGGGCGCGAATGCCCCGCGCTCCAAGTGCAGCCACTGCCCGAAGAACGCGCGGATGGTGTCGTCCGTCCGAGAGTCCTCGTAGATCCGCTCGACCTGAGCTCGGTAGCCGTCTTCGGACGCCAGCTCTCCGTTCTCTGCCGCCGCCAGCAACTCTGCGTCGGGCGGCGTACCCCAGAAGTGGTAGGAGAGCCGCGACGCCAGCTCGAACGGGGTCAGCTCGATCGCGCCGTCCCGTACCTCGCCTCGCGTCTCGAAGCGGTAGAGAAAATCCGGCGACATCAGCGTCAGGAAAAGAACCGCCTCGAGCTGCTGGGCGCCCTCGAACTCGCCCGCGGCCTCAACGAGTCCGTCGATCTCCTCGGACGTGGCAGGCCGGCGGTACGCCTGGCGAAGAAAGTCCGGCAGGAAGGCCCGGAGACACGCTTCGTCCACCGCCGCGCCACACTCGCCGACGAGCGTCACACGTGCGGTCTCGTCGTTGGCGATCGCGTTCGCGAGCCCATCGGCCACTTGGTAGGTGCCCTCGACGAGCGCGCCGCTCACGCGGTGGTCCTCCCGCTCGAACGCCTCCTCGGCGGGCGAGTCGTCGGGCGGCAGCGTGGCCAGCACGTCGCCGATGCCATCGACGGGAGCGTCGCCCACCAAGGCGCGCAGACCCGCCACGTACTCCTCGATGGCCACCCGGTGGAGGGGTGCAGGGGCGGCTTCCGCTGGGCCCCGACAGGCGATCTCGTCCAACGGGCCCGCCGGTTCGGCCGGCAGCGTCACCGTCGCCTCGCACGCGGCGAGCAGGAACGCCGACGAGAGCGCGATTGTGCTGAGCGTCCTCGACATCACAGCCAGACAATAGCGCAGTCACCGCTCCGCGAGAACCGTCGATGGCGGAAGAGCGCGGCGCGGCGCACGTAGACTGTGGGCAATAGGCGGAGGGGCGGAGGTTGAAGACGATGCGACGGTACGGAATGAGGCGCGAGTGGGCCCTCGTCATGGGCTGCCTGTTCGCTGTGGCGTGCGGGGAGGCGATGGGTGTCGACGCGGGCGTGCTCGACAGCTCCGCGCCTGATGCGGGCTCGACCGACGCGGGCTCGACCGACGCAGGAACGACCGACGCAGGAACGACCGACGCAGGCCTTCTTGACGCTGGCCTTCTTGACGCGGGGCTGACCGACGCGGGGCTGACCGACGCCGGACTGACCGACGCCGGGCTGACCGACGCGGGACCGACCGACGCGGGGCCGTTCATGTGCGGTGCGCTGTCCGCGGACGGGACCGTGCTCGTGGCCGACCCCGACGCGAGCTCCGCCGTGCGCAGCATCGTCTGGAACGGGCGTCACTACGCCGTCGTGTGGCTCGAGCTCCGGTCCACCTCGCCCACCCTCTTCAAGATGATGTTTGCGCTGGTGACCGACGACGGGGCGGTGGTGCCGGGATCGCGCCATGAAGTCTTCCCCTCCGATCCAGGAAGCCACGGCAGCGCCTCCCTTGCGGTCGGGGACGGGATCTACGGCCTGACCTACCGCCGCGCGGACGAGACGGGTTTGACCGCCACCTCGCGCGCTCGCTTCGTCCGGCTCGACGCGGACGGCTTCCCTCTCGATCTAGGGGTTCAGATCAGCGACCCGGACGTCGGCTACGCCGGAGACACCAGCGTGGCCTGGAGCTCAGAGACCCGACAATGGGCGGCGGCGTGGATGTCCACGGAGGCGCTCGGCGCGGGCTTCATCAATCGACATGTACGGGTCACCCGTCTCTCGGAGGGCGGGACCATTCTCGATGTGTCCGGCGAGCTTGACGCCTTGACGACGGGCAGCTTCCGCGACGAACGCGCAATCGTGTGGACCGGAGATCGGTTCGCCGTCGGCATGACCGAGTTTGTCTCGGTCACCAACAACCGGGTGTCGGTGGTGGAACTCGATGACGCACTTGCCGTTGCGCGTCGAATCATCGTCGAGAACCGCGGTCGGCCGAGCGGGCCTGGGCTCGTCGTCGCCGGCTCCAGCTACGGGGTGATGTGGGAGAACCTCGTCACGGGTGGGCCGAACCGGACCCGTTTCCGAGCCGCGGCCATCGGGGGTGACCCGCTCGGCGCCGTGGTGGAGGTCGGCCCGGATACCGGCTCCTCACAGGGTGCCATCGTCGGTGGAGCACACTTTCGAGTGGTGTCGCACCAGATGGCGGCAGGATCGCAGGTAGCGGTGATGCAGACCTTTGGCGTGGATGGCGGCGCGCTCGGTGGGCCGCGTCGCCTCTTCGAGGCAGGATCGTTCAGCTTCTCCCGCGTGGCCTCGGACGGGTGCAACGACGCCGTCCTTCATACCGACAGCTTGGTTGCCCCGAGCGACATCCGAGTGCACTTGGCAGCCGGGACCGCAGCCCCCTGAGTCCGCGGGCGTAGGGCCCTTTATCGGAGGGCGCGGCTACCGCCTCCGCTGCAGGTGGCCCCGTCCACCTCACACTCGAAGTCCGCGCGCGTGGGCCGGCACGCCGCAGTGCACGGGGCCGGGGGGGACGCGCCGAGCGCCCCACGGCACTCCCCATCCTCGCAGTATTCATTGCAGTCCTCCTCGCCAGGATCACAGCCGGGCCCGCGCGCGAGCAACGGCCAATCGTCCGGGCGATCAACTCGGCGGAAACGGTCGCTACCGACAGGCGCGATCCACTCACATCGATTCCAGCAGCCGCAATAGACGGTGGGCTCACAGAACCGCGCTTCTGCGACGGGGTCCTCCACAGCGAGAGGGCTCGCTGGCGCGGCCTGTTCGGGTGGGTTGGGTGTGTCGGGTTGCGAGGTTGCCGAGGTTGCCGAGGCGGGTGTGGCCCCGCCGTCGCGGTCCGGCGCCCCGCACCCCACGACGAGGCTGGCAAGGCACAACACAAAGACGTCACGCATGTCCGTAGGACCGCGCTAGTGAGCCGAGCTTGGGACGCGCTTCACGGCGAGTCGCTGAGGAACACGCCGTACCGCCAGACGAAGTGCATCGTCGCGATCACGACGACGTTCCAGCCTGCGAAGAACAGCTTCGTGAACCAGACGGGGTAGCGGCGCGGGCCAAACAGCGCGTCGCCGAGGAAGTACGCGGCGCCGGCGCCCATGAACAAGCTCACGAACATCCCGTGGAAGTACACGTACGCGATGCCCGCCTCGGCCAGCATCATCGCCGCCAGGAGGAGCTTCGAGGGGCGCACGCCGAGCCGCACCGCCGTGCTCCGGCGCCCTGCCGCGGCGTCTTCCTCCAGATCCATGAGCTGTCCGAAGAGATGGCTGTGCATGGCGAACAGCGCGGAAAACACCATCGCGGGCCAGCTCAGCTGCGGCACACCACAGAGCCAGCTCGCGAGCACAAACACGAGCAGGTAGCCCACCTGATTGAGCAAATCGAGACCTGCGAACTGCTTCCAGCCGAAGCGAGGCGCGTTGTAGAGGCCGTTGGCGAGCACGATCGCGAACAGGCACAGCAGCGTCTTGGGCCCCGCGAGCCATACGAAGAGCGCCGCGAAGGGCAGCTGCGACAGCACGATCAGCGCGGGGAGCCGCTGCCGCATCCACGCGTCCGGACGCGCGCCGAAGAGCCAGCTGTCCTTGCGTGGGTTCAGCGCATCGGTCTCCGCATCACCGAGGTCGTTCCAGCCGTAGCTCAGCAACCCCAACGGGAAACAGACATAGACACAGCCCGCCCAGAAGGCCGTGGAACCGAACATGTCCCGCAGTCCGAGCGGCAGCAGAAAGAACCAGAGATGCGTCGGCCAGAACCCGGGGCGAGCGATCTTGACCAGCTCCGCCGCGCGCCCGAGGAGGGAGCCCGCGGGGCCCACCACGTGGGGCCCCGTCGTTGTCGCGACGTTCATCCCGCGCACTCTCGCACGCGCGTCGCGGGGGTCGAGCCAGGCCCTCGGCGTGGACAGCGCTCCGACTGCGTCGCACCATCAATAGCGCGCTCGAACGCGCCCAACGTCCTGCGCCGATGCACTACTACCTCACCGACCCCGACGAGCGCGTGTTCGTCACTCTGAGCACCGACCCGGGCACCGCGCCCGGCCTGAGCGAGGACATCGCGCATGCGCACGTGTTTGCCGAGAAGGACCTCGCGGAGGCGGCGCTGGAACACCTCGACCCCCGGTTGGGTCCGCTCGTGGTCACCTCGGTTCGCCAGCTGCGGGCCCGGTTCGACGCCGCGCGCATGTACAACAGCTGGGTGTGGATCGCCACGGTGGATGCTCCCACGCCCTGGGAAGCGCCGACATGGAACCGCCTCGAGCCCGCCCTGTCGCCGCTCATGAAGTGCCGCCGGGGGCCCGCTGAGGTTCTCTACGCCACGCACCGGCAAGGCAAGACCCGCTACGCGGAAGGCGCGAAATGGGGCGGGCGTCGAGCCTGGCTCCTCAAGGCAGGCGAGACCGAAGAGAGTTTTGAGAGCTTCAGAGCCTTCGTCCCCCAACGGACCGCCTGGGTGCTTCGTCCCCCCGACTGCATGCTGCATTTCAGCCGCTGCGCCACGAAGAAAGGGATGGGCCGGCGCTACCGCTGGTTGATGGGCCTGCACGTGGCCCACGACGCAAAGTGCGCAGACTCGGTCGCAGGCGCGATCGAGGCGATCGAGGGGCTCGGCCATCTGGCCGCCAAGCTCACCGCGTCGCTCCCCTGGGGACAGCGCATCCGCGAAGGAGGAGGGTACAGCAACCCCCTGATGGATCTCCCGCTCCGACGTCTCTTTGTCGATGGCGGGCACCTCGGGATTCAGGAGGGGGTCTCCGAGGCGCACTTCGAACCGGACTGGTCTCTGGAGCACTTGGGCGACGCCAACCGCGTCGAAACGGCAGAAGAACGACGGCTCGACACGCTGGTCCGCCAGCTGGAAGCCGCGAAAGACGCGCATGTCGTCGAGGTGCGCGGACAGCCGATGCTGCAGATGACGTTGGCCGACGGGGGCCGCCGGACGACGGCGTTGCCCCCGGAGGGTCGAGAACGGCTGCTCGCGGCCCTCGCAGCGAAAACGGCGGACTGACCTGGCCGGGTCTACGGGACGCGGGCCGCTCCCAGATCCTCTGCCAGCGCTCGGGCCGTCCGCTCCGCGCGCTCCGCGTCCGGCGCGAGAACGTAGATGCGCGTGTGACCGGGAAACTGCGCCAGCCGCAGCCGGACCGCCTCGCGAGCGCCCCCCGGAGGCTCGAAGAACCAACGCCCGCCCCCGCTGAACCACGTCGCGGCAAGGCCGCGCGCATGCGCCCAGTCTCCCACCGTCTCGGCCACCGAAAAAACGGGTGCCCTGAGCGTCAGCTGCGGGTTCGGGTACGTCCAGTGCGCGAGCTCCCATCCCGACGCGAAGAGCAAATGGCCAAACGTGGGAGCATAGACCTCACGCAGGGAAGTCTCTGGGTCGAGCCCATTGCCGAGCGCGACGTACGGCTCCCCGGCCCCGTACACGAGCCAGCCGTCCGGCTCGATCGCGCCCCGGGCGATGCGGACCCGGTTGCCGGCTCGAAGGACGAGCTTGCCGGCGCGATGACGCGCGAGCAGCCAGCTGAGCCGTTGGCGGGCGCATCGAAAGAGACTCAGTGGGCTGTTGTCCCCCTGCGTCCGGTGAAACGCGAGGAACAGAGGCGGGAGCCGAAGGCCGACCGCCCGTTGGTAGGCGTGAACGTCAGCCTCCGCGGCGCCTCGCAGGTCTCGAAAGGCGCCGTCTTTGGCGTGAGGCGCGAAGCGTTCGACCAGGGAGGCGAGCGAAATGGACGGACGGTCCATCTCACGCCTGGAGGCGCGTCAGAATCTCGCGGAGCTTGGGTCCGCCCTCCGGCGCGACGCTGCGTCCGATGCTGCGTTCGAGGTCCCGCACGGGCCGAGTCAGGAGCTTGCGGCGCTTGCGCGGGACGGCCTCATCGGCCTGAAGGCGCGACTCGGGCACCTCTGGCGGGCTCACCGCCTCTGCGATCGCGGTCGCGCCATCTCCTGCGCGGCGAGCTGCGCGGAGGTACATCTCCGTGACGATCTCCTCGCCCCAGGACAGCGCCTGCTCCATCGCCGCGTACGTCTCGTCGGGCGTCTTGTCGTTGTGGAGGTCCAGATGAAGATCGCTGAGCGTCGTCGCCGGCCACGGGAGCCCCACGAAACCCTCTTCGGCCACCTCGGAGCTCACCTCGGACCATGCCGCGAAGATCGACTGGGCCCGGTCGTTGAGCGTGCGCCAGCGGAGCAACATGGCGGAGAAGCGTCGGTGCTCTTCGACGGGCAGCCGGTACAGGTCCTGGAAGAAGTACGGGCAGAGCAGCGCCCAGTAGTAGAAGTAGTCCCAGTACAGCTTGGCGCCGAGCACCTCGGGCGAGCCGAAGACCATCGAGCCGCCGGGCAAGGTCCGAGCGAGCATGCGCCCCCAGCTGAGCAGGAACCCGTTCAACTCCTCGATGCGCGGCGCGTTCAAGGTGCCGCCGCCGAGGTCGTCCACGATCGCCTCCGCGGCGATGCAGTTTCCGACCGCGATGACGTCGGCGCCGGGCGAGTAGAGCGGGTCGACAAACAGGCCGGCCTCGCCCAGGCACGCCCAGCGTTCCGCACTGAGCACGCGCTCGGTGTCGTAACGGTAGTCGGGGCGCGTGCCAAAGTCCGCCGGCTCGGCCGCGTCGAGTCGACTGGCCAGGTGGGGCTCGTGCGCGCGGAGCCACGCCATCATGCGGGACGGGTTGGAGAAGGTGTTGAAGCGATGCGCGGCGTTCTCGGCCACCACACCGATGCTGGTGTGGCCGTTGGAGAGCGGGATGACCCACACCCAGTACCCACGACCGCAGAGGTGGTTGGTGGAGAGCCAGCGCGTGCCGTCGACGTCGCGCTCGTGCCAGCGCTTGGACTCTTCGCCCACCAGCTCGGCGATGTCGACGCGCTCGGGCACCCGGAACCACGCGGCGCTCGCCTGCGGGGTGATCGGCCGGCTCAACCCCAGCTGCTTGGCGATCATCCGACGGCGCCCGCTCGCGTCGACGAACCACGTCGCCCTCACCGTCTCGGGCGCGCGGCCGGTTCGCGTCTCGATCACAGTCAGCGTGTGGCCCTCGCCCGACAGCGCCACGTCGCGAACCGCCCAGCCTTCGCGGAGGTCGATCCCACGGTCCACACACATCTGGCGGAGGTCGTTCTCCGCACGCCCGCGATCGATCTGGTAGGCCGGCACCGTCGGCGGCTCCGGCGGCCCCATCTCGGCGCGCTCGGCCAGCGGCGCCCCGCGCTCCCCGCTGAAGAAGCGGAGGCCGTTCTTCGGCAGGTGCGCCTCCATGAGGTAGTCGTGCAAGCCGAGGATCACCCCCAGGTAGCGCCCGCCCACCTCAACCGTCGACTCCCCCACCTTGAAACACGCTTCGGGCAGCGGGCGTCGCTTGGGCTCGAACACCCGGATGCTCGCCTCCGGCAGCCGCGCGCGGAGCTGGAGCGCCATGGTGAGTCCGGCCATTCCACCCCCGCAGATGGCCACGTCGCATGCGTCGAAATCGGTCACGGCTGATGCGCAGAGTGGGTCCAACCGCCGCCCGATGCACCCCGAAGCGCATGATGTGACTCACGCTCCGCCCGTGGCGTAGGCCCGAGCCTGGGACTAACCTGCTCCCCTGTGACGTACGACATCGTGATCCTCGGCGGCGGTCTCGCCGGGAACCTCCTCGCGCGACAGATCCGTCGCACGCTCCCGAGCCTCTCCGTGGGGCTCGTCGAGCCGACGGAGCGCGCGTCTCGCAAAGTGGGCGAGTCCACCGTGGAGATCGCCAGCGACTACCTCGTCCGACGCCACGATCTCTCGGCCTACTTGTACGACCGGCAGCTTCCCAAGAACGGCCTCCGGTTCTTCTTCGACGACCCGGAGCGCAACACGTCGCTGCTCGACATGAGCGAGCTCGGCTCGGACCACATCCCGCTCTTCCCGACCTTCCAAGTCGATCGGGCACGGCTCGAAGACGATCTCCGGCAGATGAACGTCGAGCTCGGCGTGGACATGCGGATCGGCGAGCGCGTGCGCGACGTGCACCTCGAGCGCGGGACGAAGAACCACCGCGTGGACGTGCGCGGTCCGGGTGGCGAGGCCACGCTCGAAGCGCGCTGGGTCATCGACTGCACGGGTCGGCACCGCGAGCTGTCCCGGAAGATGGAGCTGGCGACCCCGGTCGACCACGGGCTCAACGCGGTGTGGGCGCGCTACGAGGGGGTTCAGGACCTCGACACGATCTCCGACGCGAGCTGGCGTGGCCGTGTCCGGTACACGTCGCGTGTGTTGAGCACCAACCACTTCTGCTACCCGGGCTACTGGATCTGGCTGATCCCGCTGGGCAACGGCGTGACCTCCGTCGGGCTGGTCGGCGAAAAGGACAAGTTCCGCCGCGGGATCCGCACGGCCGAGGGCTTCAAGGCGTTCCTCGATGAGCACCGGGCGGTGCGCGAGCTGATGGCCGACGCGACGCTGATGGACATCGGCGGCTACCAGCAGCTGGCGTACGGGTCGCGGAAGTTCTTCGGCAAGGACCGCTGGGCCGTCATCGGCGACGCCGCCGCGTTCGTCGACCCGTTCTACAGCCCGGGCTCCGACTTCATCGCGGTGGAGAACGACCTCGTGACGGACCTCATCCGGCGGGACATCGAGGGCGACGAGAAGGAGCCCTTCGACAGCGTCGTCGAGACGTACGACGCGTTCATGAAGATGCGCTTCGACGCGACGCTCCTGCTCTACCAGCAGCAGTACAAGACGCTCGGGAGCTACGAGATCCTCCACCAAAAGTGGAACTACGATCTCTGCACCTACTACAACCTCTGGCTCGACGACTACATGCGGGACCGGCACCTCGAGCCCCGGCACGTGCGCACGCACCTTCGGCGCCGCGGCTACATCATGCAGGCGCTCCGCAACTTCCGTGATCTGTTCGCGACGATGGCGGACGAGCTCATGACGCAGGGCCACTACCACCGCAGCAACCTCGGCCGCTACAACCCCGGGACCGACCTCCAGGGGTTCTGGCGGGACGTCGGGAGCGATCGGCGGCGGAGGGAGATCAACGCGGTCACCGCCGACATCTTCAACCACGTCCGGCGCGAGTCGCTCGAGCTGCTCGGCCAGCGCGAAGGCGGCGAGGTCCCGTTGCACGAGTTCATGGAAGAGCGCCCGCTCGCTTGAGAACAACGGCCCGCCTGAACAATCAGGCTTGCTGAGGACACCCCCTATGACCCAGGTCGATGTAGCCATCCTCGGAGGCGGACTCTCCGGAAACCTGCTCGCACGTCAGCTTCGCCGCGAGGTGCCGGACGCCAGCGTGATGATGGTCGAGAAGAGCGACCGGCCGCGCTGGAAGGTCGGCGAGTCCACGGTCGAGATCGCCGCTCACTACCTGATGAAGCGGCAGCAGCTCGGCACGTACCTCTACGATCACCATCTGCCGAAGAACGGGCTGCGCTTCTTCTTCGACAACCAGGACAAGTCGGCCGAGCTCACCGAGATGAGCGAGGTCGGCACCGACCGGCCTCCGCCCACGCCTTCGTTCCAGCTCGACCGGGCACGCTTCGAGACCGATCTGCGGGCGATGAACGACGCGTTGGGCGTGGATCTGCGACAGGGGACGGCCAAGCGGGTGCAGCTCGGAGACGGGGGGGCTCATCGCTTCACCGTGGAGGGCGCGGACGGATCCAGCGACGTCCAGGCGCGCTGGCTCATCGACGGGACCGGGCGGACGAGCACGATCGCGCGGCAGCTCGACCTTCGCCACGAGGTGCAAGACCACCGGCTGATGGCCGTCTGGGGCCGCTTCACCGGGGTCGTCGACTTCGACACGGTCGGGGATCACGCATTTCGGCAGCGGGTCCGCTACTGCGCGCGCACACTCAGCACGAATCACTTTTGCTACCCTGGTTACTGGATCTGGTTCATCCCGCTCGGACGCGGGGTCACCTCGATCGGGATCGTGGGCAAGCGCGAGGTGTTCCGCCGGGGCATCCGCACCGAGGAGGGCATGCTCTCGTTCCTCCGGGAGCACGCGGCCGTCGCGTCGCTCATCGAGAAGGCAGAGCCGCTGGACATCGCGGGCTACACGCGCCTCGCCTATGGCGTCGACCGCTTCTTCCACGGCAAGCACCGATGGGCGTTGTTGGGCGACGCAGCGGCCTTCACCGACCCGTTCTACAGCCCCGGCTCCGACTTCATCGCCCTCGAGTGCGACTACGCCACGGATCTGATCCGGCGCGATCTGGCCGGGGAGAGCGCGGACGAGGTGCACGACGTCTCGCGTACGTTCGACGCGTTCATGAAGTTCCGGTGGCACGCCACCATGCTGCTCTACAAGGACCTGTACGAGACGTTCGGCTCGTACGAGCTGATGCGCGTGAAGCTCAATTTCGATCTGGGTTGCTACTACAACGTCTGGCTCGACCCGGTCGTGTCCGAGCGGCACCTGGACCCCCGATTTCTGATGGGCGAGCTCCGGCGGGCCAAAGACACCATGAACGCGCTCGGCGCGTTTCGGGATTTGTTCCGGACCGTCGAGGCCAAGCTCCGCGCCGACGGCACCTACTTCGAGGGCAACCTCGGGCGCTACAACCGCGGGGTCGACTGCCTCGCCAGCTGGCTCGATGAGGTCGGCACCCCCCGCTCCAAGCGCGCGATCACGCGCCGCACGGAGGAGGTGTTCAACTACGGCCGAGGCGAATCTTTGAAGCTATTGGGAGCTGGCGGCGTCAGCGACCCAACCCCCTGGCGTCTCCATCAGTTCACAGGCGAAGTCCCCCTTGCGGGTCACGGCCACTAGACGCCAACCCCAAAAGATGGCAGCACCGCCCGCGAAAGGGGCGTTGCCCGCCTCTTGCATAGCCATTCACGCGTGAGCAAGCACCGATGACGCGAGACGAGATCTACGGGCGGATCGTGGAGATCCTGAGTGACTCCTTCGAGCTCGAAAAAGACGAGATCAAGCCGGAGTCGACCCTCTACGAGGAGCTCGACCTGGACTCGATCGACGCGATCGACATCTTCGTTCAGCTCCGGGAGCTGACCGGGCGTCGTCCGGATCCGGCTGACGCTCGCGAGATCCGCACGGTCTCCGAGCTCGTGCAGTTCGTGATCGACGAGATCGCGAAGGGCCCCGACGACGGCGACCACGGAGCGCCGCCCGACCCGCGGGAGCTCTTCGGGAGCGGCAGCAGCGAGTGACCGGGGCCGCACTTCCGTCGATGGACCAGCTCATCCCGCATCGGCCGCCGATGCGGCTGGTCGACGAGGTCGTGCACCACGAGGGCCTGACGGTGCGGTGCCGGACGACGATCCGGGAGGACATGCCCTTCGTGAAGGACGGCGAAGTCCCGGTGATGCTCGCGCTGGAGCTGTTCGCGCAGTCGGCGTGCTCTCTGGTGGCGCTGTTGGCGAGTCGCGGGGGCGTCGCGCTCTCGGGGGGCGCGATCCTGGGCAGCCGGGAAATCAAGCTGCACGCGGACGCGCTTCGCGTCGGTGACGTGCTCGACATCGACTGCGAGGAGAAGATGGCGATGGGGGTCACGGCGCAGATCGCCTGCCGCATGCACCGGGACGGCGAACTCATCGCCGAAGGCAGCATCAACGTCATGGCGGGCCTGCCGCCGTCCAACGACACTTCTTCTCCCGAGGGGGCGTCGTGAGTCGCCGAGTCGTGGTCACGGGCCTGGGCGTAGTCTGTCCGCTCGGGAAGGACGTACCCACGTTCCTGGCCGGGCTGCGCGGCAACGACAGCGCGGTCCGGTTCATGCCCGAGTGGGACAAGATCGGCGACCTGAAAGGCCGGCTCGGCGGGAACGTCGACGGACTCGACCTGAAGAAGCGCTACCCGCGCAAGAAGCGGCGCACGATGGGCCGGGTCGCCCTGCTCGCCACCTACGCCACGGAGCAGGCCGTAGAGCAGGCCGGGCTCGACGCCGCGACGCTCGGCAACGGGCGCACGGGGCTCGCGTACGGTTCCACGTCTCCCTCCAACCAGGCGATGGAGGACTTCTGCGGGCCGCTGTTCACCGAGCACACGATGCGGGGCCTGGACACGACCGCGTACCTGAAGTTCATGACGCACACGGCGGCGGCCAACCTGGTCCAGTACTTCGGTGTGTGCGGGCGGGTCATCCCCACCAACAGCGCCTGCACCACCGCGTCGCAAGCCATCGGGTACGGTTACGAGTCCATCCTCAGCGGACGCCAGGACGCGATGATCTGCGGCGGGGCCGAGGAGCAGCACTACGCGACGGCGGTGACGTTCGATCTGCTGATGGCGACGAGCTTCCGCTACAACAAGCAGCCGTCGGACAGCCCTCGCCCGTTCGACAAGCGCCGGGATGGCCTGGTGGTCGCCGAGGGCGCCGCCACCGTGGTGCTGGAGAGCCTGGAGCACGCTCAGGCACGGGGCGCCGAGATCCTGGCCGAGCTGGTGGGCTTCGGAACGACCTGCGACGGCTCCCACATGATGACGGCCAACTCACGCAAGGGCATGCGCGGCGCGATGCAGCTGGCGCTCGACGACGCCGGGCGCACGCCGGACGAGGTCGACTACGTCAGCGCGCACGCGACGGCGACCGACGTCGGTGACATCGAGGAGAGCCACGCGACCCGTGAGGTGTTTGAGCGGACGGTTCCGATCGCCTCGATGAAGGGCACGATGGGTCACACCCTCGGTGCGTGCGGCGCCATCGAGGTCATCGCCAGCATCGACATGCTGCGCGAAGGCTGGCTCGGTGGGACACGCAACCTGGAGGAGGTCGATCCGCGCTGCGCGGAGCTCGGCTACCTGCGAGAGCCGGTGATGGACGCCACGCCGAGGCTCATCATGAGCAACAACTTCGCGTTCGGTGGGGTGAACACCTCGCTGGTCTTGGCCAAGTTCGACTGAACCGAGAGGGCCGGGCCTATAGTGTGAGGGTGGGTGAATCGAAGCCCATCGAAGTGCGTGGTCCCTCGGGACCGCCGGGAGGGGGAGCACGATGGACACGGCCAGGGACAACTCGCGAGGGGGCGTCGCACGCTTCCTCTCCATGTCGATCGCGCTGATTGCGCTCCTCGCAAGCGGGTGCGTCGTCGACTACACCGGCCGGCCGTGCACGAGCGAGTCCGACTGCAACGCAGGCGAGTTCTGCGCCGCATCCGGAGAGTGCCGCCCGGACGTGTGCGACGCGGACAGCGACTGCCGTCGCGAGGGCCAGTTCTGCGACCCGGTCGAGGGGCTCTGCTACCTCGAGGCGGCGACGTGTTTCCGCGACGCCGAGTGCAACGCGGGCGAGCGGTGCACCGCGGACGGCGAATGCGAGAGCGAGGCCGGCTGCCGGACGGACCCGGACTGCCCGACGGGCTCGGTCTGCCGCGACGGCTTCTGCTTCTCCCCGAGCGCCTGCTTCGACGACGCGGAGTGCGGCGAGGGTGAAGTCTGCGGGCCAGACCGCTTCTGCTACCCGGAGGACGCCTGCTTCGCCGACGCGGACTGCGGAGCCAACCAGTTCTGCGACTGGGACGGCAACTGCTACGCCGAGACCGGGTGCAACGCCGACACGGACTGCGCCGGCGGCTACTACTGTGGCGTCGAGGGCCAGTGCTATCGGGCGGGCGCCGGCTGCGGCGCGGACGTCGAGTGCCCGGGTGGCTACTACTGCGGCTGGGACGGCAACTGCTACCGGGACGTCGAGTGCGAGAGCAGCCTGGAGTGCGGCGCCGGCTGGTACTGCGGCTTCGACGGGAGCTGCTACCGGGACGCGACGTGCGCCAGCGACGCGGAGTGCGGTTTCGGCTACTACTGCGGCTTCGACGGCAACTGCTACCCCGAGGCGACCAGCCTGTGCGAGTCCGACCTCGAATGCGGTGCGGGTTGGTACTGCGGGTTCGATGGCAACTGCTATCTCGGCGGCGCAGGCTGTGCGTCCGACCTCGACTGCGGCGCCGGCTTCTTCTGTGGCTACGACGGGGAATGCTACCGCGGCGACACCGGGTGCGCGTCCGACGGGGAGTGTGGCATCGGCTTCTACTGCGCGTGGGATGGCAACTGCTACCCGGATGGAGCGGGCTGCGCGTCGGATCTCGACTGCGGCTCGGGTTGGTACTGCGGCTACGACGCCAACTGCTACCCGACGTCGAGCGGCTGCGCGTCCGACCTCGACTGCGGCGGCGGCTTCTACTGCGGCTACGACGGCTTCTGCTACCGAGGCGGAGCGGGCTGCAACATCGACACGGACTGCGGCGCCGGCTTCTACTGCGCGTGGGACAACAACTGCTACCGCTCCGCCGCCGGGTGCACGTCCGACCTCGACTGCGGCAGCAGCTACTACTGCGGCTTCGACGGGAACTGCTACCTGAGCGACACCGGCTGCACGTCCGACCTCGACTGCGGGGGCGCCTACTACTGCGGCTGGGATGGCAGCTGCTACCTCGGCGCCTCCGGCTGCACCGCGGACGTCGACTGCGGCGCGGGCTTCTACTGCGGCTGGGACGGGAGCTGCTACCGCGCGGACGCGGGGTGCGACGGGGACTTCAGCTGTCCGACGGGTTACTTCTGCTACAGCGATGGCAACTGCTACCGCGAGACGTCAGCCGCGTGCGTACCGGGGGACTGCGGACCGGGCTACTTCTGCGACGGCACGACCGGGTTCTGCACCCCGGGCTGAGCCCAAGACTCACTCGGGCGCGAACGCCCCCGCCGCGCGTGACCCCGCACCGAACGGTCGGCCGAGCGCGTCGAAGGGCACATCGAGCAGCTCTCGGCCGGTGTTCGTCGCCGGGGATTCGGGGCTCAGCCGATAGTCGTCGTTTGCGGCATCGACGAACGCCGCGTCCCCCAGCGTGAAGAAGTCCCCGAGGGTCTCTCCGCTGCTGTTGGGGACCAGGTAGTGGTTGTTCCGAACCCGCCAGCCGACAGGCTCCTCCGACTCGCCCAGTTGCAAGAAGAGCCCATTCTCGACCGCCACCCGGAGGACCTCTCCCCGGATGATCGTCGGCGTCCCGACCACGGTCAGATGCCAGAACAACGCATGCTCCCAGCCACCCAACAGCTGGGCCGCGCCGACCTGACCCGGTGGGTGCGACTCGACCAGAGTGTTGACGATGGCGACGTCCTGCGTGCGGCCCTGAATGCCGAACAGCGACTGGGGACCCATGCGGGTCGCGCGCACACCGTAGACGATCAGGTTCTCGACGAAGCCGTCAGGGTGAAAGCCGCCGATGATCGCGGCTCGGCCCACACCCACGACATCCACGTTGACCGCAATGTGGTTGGTCTGGATGCCGATGCACTGCCTGACATTTCGCACACGCGTGCCGCGCATGAACAGAGGACGAACCTGACTGATGCCGTGCACGAGCCCGTCGGTCAGGTAGATCGGCGCGTTGAGCTGGGCCTCGTTGTCCGGCGGATCGGCGTCGAGTTCGGTGCCGTCCAGCCAGAGCGCGCCCCCCTCTTGCACCTCGACGATGCGAGTGAAGCGGTCCGGCACGCCCGCGGTCAGCCGAACGTTCACGAAACGCAGTCGGGTGTGGACGCTGGCCATCGCATCGGGATCGCGAAGGCGCATCTCGACGGCCCCGGCTGGCAGCCCCTCGAGCGGTCGGATGGTCGTCCACCGCTCGCGTGCCGCATCGTCCGATGGCCAGATGTAGCAGTCCCCGGCGGCGAGCCACACCGTCCCGCCGTCCGGGACGTCAGAGAGGGCACGGTCCACGCTCCGAAACGGGTCGAGCTCAGTTCCCGCAGCCTCGTCGCTGCCCGCGATGCAGTCGACGTAGCGAGCCTCCTCCGCGAGCGTGCCACCCGCGTTGACGAAGAGCATCAGGTCCGGGAGGTCGCGCGCGTCGTGTCCCAAACAGAGCGGCTCCGCCCGCGCGCTCAGGATCAGCGGTCCGTCCGGGTAGTCAGCTGGGTCGAGCGTGACGATGTGCTCCGGCGCACCGGTCCGCGCGTTCATTGTCGGGCTGGCGCTGCGCCCGACTTCCGCCCCGTCGACGGAGAAGACCACCCGGCTACCGTGCTCGTGGAAGGCCATCACACCGAGGTCCGTGGGGCCGCGCAAGGTCTGACGCGGCACCACATCCCAGTTCGCGATCACCTGGCTGCGGGGCGTCGCACAGGACTCGGGGATGCACCCGTCGAAGGGATTGCAGACCTCGCCCGCGCCGCAGCTCGCCGCATCCTGCCCGGTCAAGCAGACCCCGCTTGCGCAGCGCGCGACCGCGCAGACGTCCAGGCCAGCTGCGCAGTCCGTGTCACTCGCGCACTCGGGCTCGGGGCAGAGGTCCGGGCGCTCCGGGCTGCATTCGGGAGACACACACACACCGGCCCGGCACTGCTCGCCGCCCTCACAGACGACGTTGGCGCAATCGCGCGTCACCACGACGGTGCTGACCGTGTCGCCCTCGAGTTCGAGCTGCACCACGCGCTGGCCGAGAAGCTCCCCGTCAGCGTCGAAGAGACGGCCCTGGACGGCGTAGCTACCGTGCTCGAGCCCGGCCAGCTCCGCCGCGCGGACCCCTTCGAACAGCGAGGCCCCCCGTCGAGGGCAGCCCGCTCGCGGAGCGGCGGCGTCCCATCGTCATCCAGCCGTGTCAGCACGACCTCGACCTCGCGCGCCTCCCCCCAGTCGGACGCGATGTCGACGATGAGCGTCGCCGGCGAAGCACATCCGACCACCGCGATCCACACGCCGAGAGCCGCCTGCAAGCCACGCAAGGCTCAACTGTACCCCACATCCCCGGCGGCCATGAGCAGGTGGTACGCTTCCATCCGACGTGCCGCGCCTCTCGATCGTCGTCCCCGTCTACGATGCCGGCGACTTCCTGGAGGAAGCCGTCGAGCAAGTCCGCAAGCAGACGTTCTCCGACTGGGAGCTGCTGCTGTTCGACGACGGCTCCAAGGACGACAGCCGGGCACGGGCGCGGGCGCTCGCCAAACAGGACCCCCGCATTCGCACGAGCGCCCATCCGGGCGGCGGCAACCGCGGACAGTACGCCACGCGGGTGGCCGCGGCCGAGGAGGTGCGCACCGATCTGGTCGCCCTCCTCGACCAGGACGATCTCTGGGACCTCGACTACCTCGAGAAGCACCTGAAACGATGGGATCAGCTCGCCGGTCGAGGCGTTCAGCTGAGCTACGGGCCCGCGCTCTACTGGCACCCGGACGCACCGGACAAAGACTACGTTCAGCCGATGCCGCCGGAAGGCCCCGGGGTGTTCGAGCCCCCGTCCTTGCTCAGCAGCTTCTTCGCCGATCAGTACGCGGCCACCCCGCTTCCGAGCACCACGTTCATCCGTCGCGATGTGCTGCGGTCGGCGCGGCGCTTCGCTGAGGAGGCCCGCGGGAGCCAGTGCGAAGACCAATACCTGTGCTGGTTCGTCGCCTCACGGTTTCGGGTCGCCGTTCACGACACCTCCTGGGTCCGCTACCGGCAGCACGCGGGCTCGGCGCTGGCCAAGATGCTGGCGACGCCGGAGCGCGCCGGCGAGGTCGAGGCCCGGTTTCTTCGCACGGCCGAGCGCGAACTCATGCGCCTTCACCCGGCCCACCCGCTGCTCGCCGAAGGACACCTCGAGAGCCGGAGGGTCTCGCTCGAGACGCCTCGCAAGCTGGGGTGGATGGCTTCACTTCGCGCCCGGGTGGCGGCGCCACGGCCAAGGGAAGGCATGCCGTCGGTGCGTGGCTGGACCCAGCGGGCGGCGGCACGGGGACGGCTCGCCATCGGCGTCGAGCCGCTCAGCGAGGCGTTCGGCGAGGACCGGGGCACTCCCCTCACGCGGCACTACGTCACGCAGTTCCTGAGCCAGCACGCAGCGGACATCCAGGGCCGATGCCTCGAGTTCGAGGGCGCTGACTACGTCACCCAATACGGTGGGGAAGCGGTGACCCAAGTCGACGTGCTGGACCTGAGCGCGGACAACCCCCGCGCCACGCTCATCGGGGACCTCACCGCCGACAACGATTTCCCGAGCGACGCCTTCGACAGCATCGTGTGCACCTTCGTCCTGCACGAGATCTTCGACATGCGGCGCGCGGTGCGCGAGCTCCACCGCATGCTGCGCCCCGGCGGCACCATGCTGGTCGCGGTGCCCCACGTCACCATGTGCGAGCCGGCGTACGGGGAGCGCTGGCGGTTCACCGTGCAGGGCCTGACGGAGCTGCTCTCCGAGACGTTCCCCGCCGATTCGATGACCCACCGCGCCTACGGGAACTCGCTCACCGCCGCGGCGCAGCTCCGTGGACTGGTGGCCGAGGAGTTCACCGCGGGGGAGCTCTCGGCCCACGATCCCCGCTTCGCGATCATCGTCTGCGCCCGGGTGCAGAAGCCTGCAGCGCCGGCCCGCACCGCGAGCGCCCGTCCCCACTCGGAGTCGAGTGCGGTCCGCCCCTCGCGCCCGGGCACGGGCCTCGTCCTGCTCTACCACCGGTGCACCGATGAGCGGCCCGACGCCCACCTCTTGTCCGTCGCGCCCGCGCGCTTCGAAGATCACCTGAACGCGCTGAAGTCGGTCGCCGAGCCGCTGACGCTGGCTGAGCTGGCCGAGGCCGCGATCGAGGACCGTGTGCCCGATCGGGCGGTGGCGATCACCTTCGACGACGGATACGTCGACAACCTCACCCACGCGTTGCCGGCCCTCGAACGCACCAAGGTGCCGGCCACCGTGTTTGTGACCTCTGGTTACGTGGGGGCTGAGCGCGAGTTCTGGTGGGACGCGCTCGAGCGGCTCTTTCTGCGCACGGCCACGCTCCCGCCCGCGTTGGTGGTGGTGGACGGGCCCAGGGAGAAGGTGTTTTCGCTCGGCGCTGACGCGGAGCTCGGCACCGAAGCGCTGGGCCGATACAGCGCGTGGAATGTGCTGAACCCGGCGGCCCCGACCGAACGTCATCGCGCCTTCCTCGATGCGCTCGCGTTCTTCCGGCCCTGGCCCGACGCGGCCCGTCGTGGGGCGCTGGTGTCCCTTTTTCGGCAGGCTGGCGCCTCCGACTCGGTTCGCGAGTCACACCGGGTGCTCGACGCCGCTGAGCTGCGCAGCCTCGACCGGAGCCCGTGGGTCGAGATCGGCGCACACACGGTCACGCACGCGCAGCTGTCGGCGCTCTCCCCCGCGGCCCAACAGGCGGAGCTCGCGGCCAGCCGAGCGCGGCTCGAGGAGGTGCTCGACCACCCCGTCGACGGGTTCGCGTACCCGTTCGGCAGTCCGGCGGACTACACCGCCGAGACGGTGGAGCTCGTTCGCCGACAGGGCTTTCGCTACGCGTGCTCCAACTTCGAAGGGCGGCTCACGCACGGAACACCCACGCACGAGATCCCCCGCGTGATGGTCATGGACGTCACGGCCGAGGCGCTCCTCGCGCAGCTCGCCCCCCTTTGGGCAACGCCGTGAACGTCGCGTTCATCGGGCACTCAGAAGACTGGGCCGGGG
Organism: Sandaracinaceae bacterium; assembly: GCA_045106715.1. GTDB lineage: Bacteria > Myxococcota_A > Polyangia > Polyangiales > Sandaracinaceae. The sequence continues at coordinate 24,513 of JBGCFC010000121.1, read as the reverse complement.
CCGAGACGAGCCTCGTGTCCCTCCTGTCCGGCCTCGACCCAGTGGCGCACGCGCCGCTGGTCACGCTGCCCGCCGAGGGGGCGTTCGCGGATCGTCTGCATGCCCTCGGCGTGCCCACCGCATACGTCGCGACCGTGCCTTGGCTCGACCAGCGCGGCGCCGGCATCGTGGATCGCTTCGCGACGGACCTCGCGTGGCGGGTCGACGCGCTCTGTGCCCGCCTCGAAGCGGCAGACAGCCACGTCGTCATGAGCAACTCGGCCGTGGTGCTCGAAGGCGCACTCGCCGCGAAGAAGCTTGGGCTCCCGCACATCTGGCGCATCCACGAGATGCCATCGAGGCACGACAACTTCGAGCACGCCTTGCCGCTCTCGCTCTACCCCGCCTGGGTGTCGGGGCTCTCCGATCGTGTCGCGGTCGTCAGTCGCGCGGCCGGCCGCGAGCTGGCCGACGTGCCGGACGCCGTGCGCGTCGTGGTGCCCAACGGCGTCAGCCCCGCAACGCAGCGCGGCGCAACGGAACGTCCCGAGCGACCGACGGTCGTCTTCTGCGGCACCCTGTCCGAGGCCAAGGGCGCGCCGTTGCTCGCCCCCGTCATCGAGGCGGTCCGGCGCTCCGTCCCCGAGGTGCGCTGCGAGGTGGTGGGGCGCGACGTGGGCGCGGGCGGGCCGCTCCGCCGCGAGATCCAGCGTCGCGGCCTCGGCGCGCACTTTCGCTTCACGGGCTTCGTCGAGGACGCTCGAGCCCGAATCGCACGGGCTGACGTGCTGCTTCACCCCTCGCGCGTTGACTCCCTGCCGTGCGTCGTGATGGAGGCCATGGCCGAGGGGGTTGCGGTGGTCGCCACGCGGAGCGGGGGCGCCGAAGAGCTGGTGCTCGACGGCTCGAGCGGCTTCCTGACCGAGGTCGACGACGTGGAGGCGATGGCGGAGTCCTTGGTGCTGTTGCTCACCTCCGAGGCCCGCCGGCGGCAGATGGGCGATGCTGGACAGCGGCGCGCCTGCTCCGAGTACAGCCTGTCGACCATGGTGAGCCGCATGACGAGCCTGTTCGATGGCCTCGGCCCGCGGTCCCCCGTGGACGCCACACCGCTCGTGGACGCGTTCTGCGCGGCCGCCGGACCGACGGCGACACCCGCGTCGCACGAGGCGCTTCGGACGCTGCTCGCCCGGTAGCGAGACCCGCTATTTGGTGCGCAACACCATCAACGTGTGCCACGGGCCGAGGGTGCGGTCGTCTTCGACGATCAGTCCGGCCCGCTCGGCACACTCGAGCAGATCGCTCGCGTAGTACATGCGCGAGGTCCCGTTCGCCAAGCAGGCGAAGTAGAGAGAGAGCGCGTGCAGCGCGAGCTTGCCCGCCTCGGCCGGCTGGCGGTCGGGGTAGCTCTCGACGATGTAGATGCGGCCCCCCTCTGCGAGCGCGGCCGCGCCCCGCGAGAGCAGACGCACGATGTCGTCCTTGGAGAAGCAGTCCAGAACTTGGCTCATCCACACGGCGTCGAACCCCGTGGGGAACGGCACGTCGTGGTCGAGCAGCTCGATCGGGTTCGGCGTCACGCGCGCGTCGACGCCCGCCTCCTTCGCGTTGGCCAACGCGATCGCCATCTCGCCCGGATGGTCGAGCAGGGTCACATCCATCTTCGCTGCGGCGAGCACCGCGAAGCGTCCTGTGTTGCAGCCGACATCCAACACACGCTCCACGCCCTGGCGCTGGAGGAAGCGCACGGCGCGAGGGAACACCCCGTCCGAGTAGTGATGGTCGAAGGCATACCAGCTGTCCCGGATCTCGGCGGGCAGCTCAGGAACACCCTCGTAGATCGTGTCCCAGTCCCCGAGCGTGGGCAGCCCAGCAGGACGCCCCTCGCGCAGCGCCTCGTCCATGTGGAAGGCGCCTCGGTAGCACACGTCGTGGGTGAAGTTCAGCGACACCCGCGTGCGCTCGTCGTGCAGGAAGACCGTTCCCGCTCCGGCGATTCGATAGCGGCCTCGGGTGCGGTCCTCGTCATCGAGAAGAACCAGCCCGAGCGACTCGCACGCATCGAGCACGAGGCGAGTCGCATACTCTGACAGCGGCATCGCTGCGGTCAGCTCCAACGCGGTGCGGCCTTCTTCGCCGGCCTCCTCGATGGCGGTGAGCAGGCCGCAGTCTCGTGCGGTGCGGGCGGCCTGAAAGAGCAGCGGGGCGAAGGCGATCCGCTGCGCATTGAGGTGATCTTCAGCGCTCGGGTGCTTCATCGCGGACCTCGGGCTCGCATGGCCTGTTCTTCGCGCCGCGTCACTGCGGAAGGTTCCGGGCGACGAAGTCGGTGAGGCTCTTGATGTTCTCGAAGATCGCCTTGTTCTCTTCGTCGTCCGCCTTGATTCGAACGCCGTACTGTTTGTCGATGGCCATGGCCAGCTCGAGGGCGTCGATCGAGTCGAGGCCGAGACCCGAGCCAAAGAGAGCCGTCTCGCTGTCGATGTCACCCACCGCGACGTCTTCGAGCATCAAGGCGTCGATCAGCAGCGCTTTCAGCTCTTCTTCCAGTTTCTGGCTCATGGGGTCCCCTCGACAAACGAAACGAAGCGGATCGCCGCAGACGAACTCATGCCGGCAGCGTACACAGCGCCATTTCTATGAGGGTCACTCCCGATGCGCCAGCCCAATCCGGCGAATCGCTGGATGCCGCACTCAGAGCGCTGCCACCCGCGCTTCGTGCAGCAGCTCCACATACCGCTCGATCCGGTGCTCACAGGACATGAGAAGGCGAACCTGAACGGCAGCATGGTCCCCGACGCGGCGCATCATCGAAGGGTCGGCGAGCGACCGAGACAGGGCCCGCTGGAGGGCGGATCGGGAGCGCACGTCCACCATGAACCCGTGCACGTCGGGTCCGATGACATCGCCGATCCCGGGCGCGCGGGGGCCGATCACCGTCAGGCCGAAGGCCATCGCCTCCAAGAGCGACCGCGGAAACACCGCGGGGCCCTCGGTCATCAACAACACGTCCCCCATCGAGAGCGCGGCGAGACGATCCAGCACGGGGTGGGCGGCGCACGCAGGCCGCGCCACGGATCCGTCGACCCGATAGACGATCGCGCCGAGCGCCTCGGCCGCCTCCTGCGCCGGGGGCAGAGTCCCGTCTGGGCCCGCCAGGAGCACCACGGTCGCCCCGGGGGGAACGCCGGCGCGCTCCCTCACCCGCTCGCGTGGGTGGCGCGCGCAGAACGCGCGGAGGCGACCGAGCGCGATCCCCGGCGCGAACACGCGAAAGTGATCGCGGAGCGCCAAGTGCCGGTAGGTTTCCCGGATGTGCGGACTCGCGAACAGCACGCGCGTGGCGTCGCTGACCGCCCGGCGGTAGAGGTCGAGCGCCACGTGGGGCGGGCCGAGCGCGCCCGCCATGTCCTCGAAATCCGCGCGCTCCGTCACGTGCAACACACTCGCGCAGCCGAGCTGCCTGGCGCGCTCCACCGCGTGGTAGGCGTGGGGCCCGTGGGCGATGAACACGTCCGCTGGGCCCGCCTCCTCTTCACGCACCCTCGCCCGCAACGCGCGCCCCGCGTCGCCCATGGGCCAGGCGCGAAACGGGTCGAGGCGCACGTCCACCGCGGGATGCCGAACGAGCGCAGCGAGCAGGTCCTCGAACTCCGAGCTGGTGTCGCCCGGAGGCGCCGAGGTGGCGAGCCGCACCGAGAGCCGGCGCGACCGCACCAGCTCGATGGCGTCGAAGTGATGCGGATCGAGCCGGAGCGCGGACGACTCGACGTCGAAGGCCGGGTTCACGAACGGGTCTCGGAACGCGGCGTGCCGCTCGATGAAGTGGGTCTTCTCGCTCGGGTTCACGACGCCGCCGCGCGACGCGCTGCCGTGGTGAACCAGCTCGGCCTCGGGCGCATACACGACCCGCTTGCCGACACCCTGGAGACGCAGACAGTAGTCGATGTCGTTGTAGTCGACCCCGAACCGCGTCTCGTCGAGCCCGTCCATCTCCCGGTAGAGCGCGACGTGCGTCAAGAGGCACGCCCCGGTCACCGCGGCGGTGTCACGCGCGAGGCGACCGAGGCCGAGGTAGCCATCGTCGTCGCCCGCCGTGCCGTGGAGCAGGTGGTCGGCCAGCCCGCCGTGCACCCCGATGGTCACCCCCGCGTGCTGCACGCGGCCGTCGGGGTAGAGGAGGCGCGCCCCCACGGCGCCGACGTCGGGGCGGGCGAGCCACCCGGCCATCTGGGCCAGCCACCCGACGCGCGTCGGGACCGTGTCGTTGTTCAAGAGAAGCACGGACGGCGTCTTCACGTGCGCCACGCCGAAGTTCACGAGCCGCGCGAAGTTGAACCCCGTGCGGGCTTGCCGTTCGTCGCGCACGACCTCGAAGAGCGGGTCGGCGGCGAGCTCGCGCAGGTAGACGTGCGTCCGGGACTCGACGCTGTGGTCGTCCACGATGAGCACGTTCAGTTGGTCTGCGGGCACCGTCCGCCGGAGGGCGTCGACGCACGGCCGCAGGAGGTCCACGCGATCGCGGGTTGGGATCAGCACCGTGACACCGCGCGCCTTGATTGCGCCCTCGGACCACACGACCCGGTGCGCGCCCGGCGTGTCGAGCGGCACGAGAGCGGCCTCGATCCCCTGACGCTCGAGCGCCGCCTCGAGGCATGACGTCAACACGGGGTTGGGCGGACGGGACGCGCGAAGGTGCGCGGCCACGACCGAGAGGTGACTCTGGGTCGCCCCGCCTTCGATCATCCGCAGGCAGAGGTCCTCGGCGTGGGCGCCCTCGTGGCGCGGGTCGAACCCTCCCACCGCGAGCGCGGCGGACTTTCGAAACACCGTGAGCCGTCCAAACTGCGGCGCGCCGAGCTGGAGGGCCCGGTTGGGCGGGGGTCGGCGCACCGGCGTGTGCGGGCGCCCGGCCGGGTCTCGGTGGTCCTCGTCGGTGGTGAGCAGATCGATCGAGGGGCACCGCGCGAGGCGCGCGGCGATGTGAGAGAGCGCGTCCGGAGCCAGCGTGATGCCAGGCTCGAGAAGGGCCACGTGCGCAGTGTCGGCCGCGTCGAGCAGCGCGCTGAGCGCCTCCATGGCGCCTCCCTCGAACGGCACCCTCTCGATGCGTTCGTCCGCCGCCAGGTGGCCAGCGAGGTATGGCCCGGAGCTCCCATCGTCGGTCGCGAGCAAGCGCCACCGCGGGTCGGTCTGGGCGCGGAGCGAATCGAGAAGCGCCCTCGCGTGGTCGACCCTGGCCCGCGAGAGACGCAGCAAGAAGGTGATCGCGGGCGCTGTCCCCTCCGCTGACGCGCGGAGTTCACGCCTCCAGCCGGGGGATTCCGGAAAGGCCAACCGGGAACGCGCGTGGTCGTGATCGCGCTGGGCGCGGTCGGAGAGCGGCGCGCGCGCCGGCGGGGGGGGCGGCACGTCGGGTTCACGCGTATCAGCGACCCACCGATCCCACCAGCGGCGCTTCTTGTTGGCGGATTCGACCGGAGGCGGAGGGACCGGCCGGCGAACCGAGCGGCGCAGCCAACGACACCTCGAGCCGTCGTCCAGCTCGGCGAACAGCTCCAGCTGAAGTGTGCCTGCCGCGGAGCGACCGCCGGGCAACCGAAGCGTGCCGGAGAACCCGGAGCGGTCCCCGTCCTGCACATCGGGGAAGGAGTACGCCACGTCCGGCCGGGCCCCGCCCCGGACGAGGAAGGCGCGCTCCCCGCCGGCCTCCGCCCACACCCGGACGACTCTCCGGCCCGTTGCGCCCACCCAACCCGAGACGAGGCAGTCCTCCCCCTCGAACCGGGCATTCGGCCCGGGCTCGTCGAGCGCTCCGAGGACATCGCTATCGGGGAGCGGCAGCCGCGCGGTGATGCGTTCTTCCCGGTGACGCAGCGGGATCAGGTCGGGCTCGATGACCTCGACCCCCATCTCGCGCGTGACCGTCACTTCGATCGAGAGCGCGGCCACCCGTGGCGCCACGAACGCGGCGTGAAAGGCCTCCCACCCCGGCTCCGGGCTCGGCGGGGGCGGCTCCGTGACGAGGGGCGCGCACCGGGTGGGGACGCGGCCCACCCCGTCGACGTTCAGCTCGATCGCCATCGCCCCCCGCGGCACGCTGCCGCTGAGGACCAACAGGCCGCTCACCGTCGTCAGCCCGCCTTCGGGCACATGCAAGTGCAGCGCGCTCACCGATGTCCTCCGCGGAAGTGCGCAGCTGCTAACCTCAGCCGCGTGCGCACCCCTTCCCACCTCAAGTTCGTCGTCATCGAGACCACGCGCCGCTGCAATCTACGCTGTATCCACTGCGCGGTGAGCGAAGAAAACAACGACGGCACCTACGCGTACGAGGATCTGCCGTTCGAGAGCTTCGAGCGCATCCTGCCGACCCTGCGGGAACACAAGCCCGAGGTTCAGCTGAGCGGGCACGGCGAGTCGCTCCTGCATCCCCGCTTCGAGGAGATGCTCGAGGCGACCCTGCTGGCCGGGTGCAACGTGCGGGTGCAGACGAACGGAACGACCCTGACCGCGCGTGTCATCGACCTGCTCGTTCGGCACGGCGCGGAGTTGGTCGTCTGCTCGCTCGACGGGGCGACCGCCGAGACGTTCGAGGGCATCCGGCGGCGGGCCAAGCTCGCGAAGGTACTCGGCAACCTGGAGGCGCTGGTGGAGGCCAAGCGGGCCGCTGGCGTCGACCGCCCGAACCTCGCGATCGAGTTCGTCGCGATGCACCGCAACATCGAGGAGCTGCCCGAGGTCCTCGAGATCGCGGGGCGCCTGGGCGCGAGCGAGTTCGCCATCACCGAGTTGCGGGAGTACCCGCTCACCCAAGGCCAGACCCTGGCGGGGGACCCGTCGATGGCGGACTGGGCCAAGATCGCCCGCGAGGCCGCCGAGCGGCACGGTTACCTTCTGCATCTGCCGCCGATCGCGGGTCACGAGGTGGTGGGCGTCGAGCAGCTCACCATCGATCGCAGCGCGCCCGAGAGCTACCGCGGGCTGCGCAAGACGTGCCGCGAGCCCTGGGAGCGGGCCTTCGTTCAGTATGACGGCGAGGTCTGGCCGTGCTGCTACATCCCGGAGCCATTCGGGAACCTGCAGCGCAAACCGTTCGACGAGATCTGGCGCAACGCGCGCTACCAAGCGCTCCGCACCGCGCTCGCGTCGGACCGGCCGCCGGAGATCTGCGTGCGTTGCCCGGAGTACGGCTGGGAGCCGATCGGAGAAGACGACGCGGGCCAGTGGCTGGAGCGCCCCGAGCGCGCCCTCGAGGTGGCTTCCGAGACCCCCGACGACCCACGCGTCTGACGGATCTCCTCGTTCGCGCGGTCAGCGCTCGTCGGGCTCGGCCATGCGGTCCACGGTGGAAACGACTCCCTGACCCAGGCGCCGCGCGACGAACCGCCCCGCTACCGCGATCGTGCCGGCCGGGCCCTCGTTCGCCAGGTGGCCGCGCAGGGTGGCCGCGTGCCGGCGGAGCGTGCTCGGCTGCCAGTCGAGGGTCGCGCGCTCCTCGCCCCCCGGCGCGCGGTGCGGCTGGCGCGCCCAGATCAGCAGCGGCGAGAGGGTGTGGTCGGTCAGCCGGTGAGCGCGCGCATGGCGGCGCCCCGAAAGCCCCCGCGCCAGCGCATCCTCGGGCTCGTCCATCAAGCGGCGGACCCCGTCGCGAAGCCCCAACACCGCCCCGGGCGGCACGGTGATCGCGGCCCCGATGGACGCCAGCTCTCCGCTCGTCTCGGTCGAGTTGGTGCACACCACGGGGAGCCCGGCGGCCATCCAATCCAGCGCCCGAGCCCGGGCGCCGAACACACTCTGGCTCCCGATCCGCTCGACGAAGAGGGCCGCATCCGCCCGCGCGTATCGGGCCGCGAGCTCCTCGTCGTCGACCCATCCGGGGAGATCAATCCGGTCGTGAAACGGGGAGTGACGCACCTTCTGTGTGAAGCGCGCGACCTCCGCAGCCATGCTCGCGACCGGGGGACCGACGGCCGCGAACTCAAGCTGCGCACACTCGGTGAGCAGTGTCTCGACAACCTCGAAGAGCACATCGAGATCCGCCCACGGGTGAAACGCGCCGCTCCACAGCAGGTAGAACGGGTCGCTCGGCCGTCGCAGGCGCCGCTCGATGCCACGGAACCCGTCGAGCTCTTCCACGTCCAGCGACGCCGGCACGACGCTGACGAACTCGTAGCCCTCGTTCTTGGCGATGAGCCGACCGAGCATGCCGAGCTGCCCCAGCACGGCCGCGCGATGGGCATGCGTGCGCGTCGAAATGTGGTCGCTCCGCAGTAGGACGGGGACGAGCTTTCGGTAGGCCTCGTTGAGCGTCCAGTCCCCGACACCTCGTGCTGCCGTGGCCTGGGCTTCGAGAAGCGGCGCCGACTCCAGATCGGACCACATCGGGAGCTGCCCCACGTGGTTGACGGCGATGGCCGCGGCCTCCCGACCGACCGCGACGACTCCATCGGGGCCGAACGCCCGCACTCGGTCGGCGAGTTCCCAAGGCCGCTCATGGCAGTCGTGCTCGCTCACGTGCTGGACGGCAATGCCCGCGGCGCGGGTGCGATTCGATGACGGCGCCTCGTCAGCGTGCACCACGAGCATCGCCACCTCATGGCCAGCGCGCTGGAGGCTTTGCGCAAGCTGCCAAGCGCGGCGACCCAGCGGGCAGGGCCGCGCGCGGCTCTCGGAAGGCAGCGGCCCCCAGGCGAACAAGAACAGTCTCTTCACCCCGGTACTGTCGCCGATCCGGGCTGCAAACGGTACCGCCTCAGCGTTCGGGGGGGAGGGTCTCGATGTCGTCGGGGTGCGGCTTCACCCGACGGTTCCCGCTTCCGACGGCGGGCCCGCGCACGAAGCCTTGTTTGCTCAGGACCAGGTTGAGCACGACCTGGTTGGCGATGAGGACCAGGTTGCCGACCACGATCGCGATGGCGGTACTGCCCTCGATGTACGCAGCCGTCAGGAAGCAGGCCGCGAAGCCCACCGCGCTGATCGTGCCCCAGCGGTCGATCAAGATCGCCATGCAACTGGCGAACACCGCCCAGACGAGCAACAGCCCCGCCTGAATCCCGACCATCGACAGCCCGAGCCCGTGCCCGCCGGCACACCACACCGCGGTCGCCAGGAGGCCGACGACCACGATCGAAACGCTGGTGCGGTTAATGCGGTTCGAGAACAGCTGTGGCGCGCGCCACGCCGCCAGCCCGAAGCCGATGACGAGGAACCCCAGGGTGAACCCGATGAGCCAGCCGACGTGCGGCGGCGGGTAGAAGGCACCCACGGTCCAGAACCCGAGCCAGACCACACCCGCGATCGCCCCGAATGCCCCACGCGCCCCGTGGCCCAGACCCCGGTCCGCGTCCGTGACCAGCTGCCGGAGCGCCTTCTCGTCGTTCGCCTGCGAATCGAGCGCCGCCTGGACCTGCTCCCCGAGCCCGGACGGAAGCCCGTTGTGTGCCTCAAACAACCGCGCCGCCGCATGAGGTTCGCCGCGCGCGAGCGCTCGGCCGATGCGCGCCACCGCCAACCCGCGCAACCCATCACGCGCCTCTTCGCAGCTCGGCCACTCCTCGAGCGCGGTCCGGTAGGCGACCTCCGCCCGCTGGGCGGCGCGCTCCTCGGCCGCATCGTCCATCGCCTCCTCCGCCTCGTCTCGCGCGCGGTCTCCACGAACCACGAGACGGGCGGCCGTCCGGTGCTCGAGGAAGCGCGCCAACGCCAGACGCATCGGCTCGGCGTCGGGCCAACGCATCGCCGGGTCCGGGTGCATGGCGCGCTCGATGATGCCGCGGAGCTCCGGTGCGGTCTCGGGCGGAAGCGGCGGCATCGCGACCGGCTCGCCGTCGAACATGCGCGCGACGCGCTGCTCCAACGTCTGGTCGGCGAAGGGAGGAGCCTCCGAGAGCAAGTGATGCAGCGTGGCCCCGAGCAGGTACGTGTCGGTCCAGGGCCCGAGGGCCTCGGCGTCGAGGTCGAGCTGCTCGGGCGCCATGTACGACGTCGTGCCCGAGAGGCTCGTCTCAACCACCCGGCCGTCCGGGTCATCCAGATCGTAGGCGATCCCCCAGTCGAGCAGGTACACCTCGCCAAACGGGCCGACCATGATGTTCGAAGGCTTGACGTCCCGATGCAGGATCCCCCGGCTGTGTGCGAACGAAAGCGCGCGGCACACGGACATGAGCACCGTCAGGTTCCACTCGAGCAGGTCCTCGGCCCCGAACCGGTCTTGCACGCCCTCTGCGTCGTGCATGAGGGCCTTCCACGTTTGGCCCTCGATCAGCTTGAGGACGACACGCGGGGTGCCCTCCTTGTCGAACACGAGATCGTGCACGGGCACGATGTTGGGATGTTCGAGCCGCCCGGTGATGCGCGCTTCCCGCGTCAGCCGATCGACGTCCTCGTCTCCGCGTCGCTCCGAGCGCAGCGTCTTGACCGCGACCGCGCGGTCGAGCTTGCGCTGATGACCGAGGTGCACCAGCGCCATCCCACCCGCACCGACAGTGGGCCCGACGTCGACGTCGGCCAGCTCGACCGCCTCGGTCTTGGGCGCCGCACGCACTCGGCTGGTCGGGTCCGGACGAGTGCGATCGGTCTCCCGCCGGTGTCGCGCCAACACGCGACCGGGTGCCTGCTGCGCGACCGTCTCCTGGTCGCGGGACACCCCGACACCGTCAGGAGCCGCACGCCGCGTGGGATCTTCCACGACTCCAGTGTGCACATGAAACGTGCGCCGCCGCGAGCCGTCACGGTGCGGCCGCCTCTCCGCGTCACCGTCCTGGGACACCTCGGAGTCCCTCGCTACGCGAGGTTCTCGGCAAGGAAGCGGGCCATCTCACTCCACGACCGGGCGTCCGCGTCGGCATCGTAGACGGTCCCGAAGTCGGGGTCGTTCGCCGCCGGGTTGGTGAACGCGTGCATGACGCCGGGGTAGGCGTGCAACTGCCAGTCGGCGTTCGCTCGCTTCATCTCTTCGGCGAAGGCGCCCACGTCCGCGGGGGGCACCATGGGGTCGTCCTGTCCGTGCTGGACGAGCAACCGAGCGTGCACGGGTCCGTCGAGCGACTCGCCGATCTTCAGCAGACCGTGGAAGCTGACGACGGCGCGCAGCGGCAGGCCCATGCGCGCCGCGAGCAGGGCACAAAGACCGCCAAAGCAGTACCCGATGCCCGCCACACGCTCCGGGTCGACGGCCGCATGGATTCGGACCGCCTGGAACGCTGCAGCCAATCGACGCCGTAGCCGCGCCGGGTCCGAGAGCGCCTCGTTCATGAGCGCGGCGCTCTCTGCCTTGTCACCCCCGCGGCGACCAACCCCATAGAGATCGACCGCGGCGCCCACGTACCCGAGCTCCGCCAGAAGGCGCGCCTTGTCCTCGGCGAACGCGTCGCGGCCTCCCCACGCATGGAACACCAGGACGCTGGGACGGGGGCCTTCCGCCTCGGGGAGGGCGAGCACCATGTCGAAGAGGTCCTCCCCTTCGCTGTACGAGACCGTTTCCATCGACATCCGGCGAGTGTAACGGACGGACCCGTGATGTGCGTGAGACGGTGCCCTACCCTCCGCGCGGGAGGGGATCACCATGGAACATCCAACGGACTCGAGAACGTACGTGCTCACCGGAGGCACGAGCGGCGTCGGCCTCGGCGTCCTGCGCGGGCTCGCGGCACCCGACGTTCGGCTGTTCTCCCTCTGCCGAAACGAGGAACGCGGCCGAGCCGCCGCGGAGGGGCTGCCGGGGACCGTCGAGGTCGTCGCTTGCGACTTGTCTTCACCCGCGTCCGTCGAGGCCGCAGCCGCGGCGATTTCCGAGCGCGCACCCTCGCTCGACGGACTCGTGAGCTGCGCTGGAGTCGCGCCCTGGAACCGCACCACGACCCCGGCGGGGACCGAGGTGACGTGGGCCACGAACGTGCTGGGCACCCACCGTCTCGAACGCGCCCTCCTCCCGCAGCTGGAGCGGGGCGCGCCTTCTCGGGTCGTCATCATCGCAGGGGACGCCCACCGCAAAGGGCGCATCCACTGGGACGACCCCGAACTCCAGGACAACTACAGCCCCATGCGCGCGGGGACCCAGAGCGTGCTCGCCAAGATCATGCTCACCAACGCCCTCTCCCGGCGAATGGAAGGGACCGGCGTCACGGCGAACACGTTCTGCCCGGCGTTCGTCAAGAGCGGTCTCACGCGTGGCTACCCTGGCTTCCTCCAGCCGTTCATCCGGTTGGGCCATCTCTTCGCGCAAACTCCGGAGCAGGGCGCGCGCACACCGCTCTGGCTGGTGCAGAGTCCGGACGTCGAAGGGCTGACCGGCCGCTTCTTTCGGCACTGCGCCGAGCGTGCAACCTCCGCGGCCGCGCGCGATGGCTCCGCCCAGGAGCGGCTTTTTGAACTCGTCGAGCGCGCGACGCCCACGCTGGAGTAACGTCGCGCGCACGCCCGTCAGCCCAGCATGCGCCTCTTCCGTGCCCGCATCGGGTCCCTCGTGATACAAAAGGCGCTCGTTTTCGGGAGTCTGCTTGTCTGTTCTCGCGCTCATTCCCTGGGCCCTGTTTGCGTTGATGGCCACCTTCGGGGCCATCTTCGCCATCCTGGCGTGGAAGTACTCAGGCAAGGCGCGGAAGGCCGTCTCCGACGCCGCGCGTCTGCGTGCCGCGCTCGCGGAGATGGAAGCGCGCGCCGGCAACGCGGAGGGACAGATCAGCGCCGCTCAGCAGCGAGCACAGGCCGCAGAGCAACGCATCGCCGAGGCGGAGGCCCGCGCACAAGACGCCGAACGCCGCGCCCAACAGGCGGAGCAGCGGGCGCGGGACTCCGAACAGCGGGCGAGCGGCGCCATGGCGGACGCGCAGCGCGCCGACTCGCAGCTCCAGCAACGCCGGGATGCGGCCGCAGAGAAGAGCCGCAAGGCGACCGCGCGCGCCAAGTCGTTGCTCGATTGGGCACGCCAGCAGTGGGTCAGCCGCCAGGAGAGCGATCGGTCCAGGGCCCAGGGCATGCAGGGCTCCTTCCAGGCGCAACTCGACGCGTACCTGCAGTACCGGCGCACCCCGGTGACGTTCCGCCTGGAGAGTGAAGTTGACCAGATGGCCGGCCCGCAGCTTCAGGGCATGGCCAGCGACGAGACCATCCGGGTTCAGGGTCAGGACGTCCAGATCGCCTTCCCCGTCGACCCGGCGCTCGGCTTCCGGGCATAGCGGGTTCCCCCAACCCCAACTCCGTTCCGGGGTTGCGCCGGCCCTCAGCCGCGCTCGGCCCCCGCGTCTCGCTCAGGGCAGCGCGACTCGGAACGGCTCGACCAGGCCGACGTTCTTGGCGAAATTCTGAAGCCGAACGACGAACGGGCGACTGAGCTCGGTCTCCGCCTTGACGATCAGCTGCCCCTTGCTGGAGTGCACGTCTTCACAGGTGACCATGCCGACTTCGAGGTCCTTCGCATGGATCGCCCGAACGGGACGCTCCCCCCGCCCGACTGGCGCACCGAGCGCGCGCGCCACCTCGGTGTTCAACGCCAGCCTCACCACGTTCGTGATCTCCGGCCACGGCCTTCCGCACCCCGACTCGGCTCCCACCCACATGGCCAGATCGAGCGCGGCCGCGGCGGGCGCTTGCTCGCTCCTCGGCAGAGAGGCGGACGCCTGCCGGATCAAAGCAGCCGCCCCGTCCAGACGGGGAACCCGGTCGACCATGTCGGCGCTCGTCTCGGGGATCTGATCGAGGAGCGACCGTTCCTGAGGGCTCAACGTCTGGCCGGCGGCCGCGCGCTGGAGGAGCTCCGCGGGAACCGCGATCGCGCCGAGACCGGCGAGGTGGGCGGCCACCTCCAACTCCCATTGCGCGCTGGCCGGTACGCCCATGGCCGGCCCCAAGCGAGCGGCCAGCATCGCCGTCTGACGCGAGCGCTCCGCGGAGGTGGGCGCGGCGATCGCCAGCACTTCGGTCATGACCTCGATGCTCGCCTTGAGCGTGGTGCTGAGCAGCTCCTGCTCGAGGCGGCGCGCGCGGCGCACCTCCAAGCCCTCCTCGATGACGTCGATCAGATGATCGGCGCTGCATGGCTTGCTCAGGTATCGGAAGATGCGGCCTTCGTTGACGGCCCTCGCCGCGGCGTCCGCGTCCGACTGTCCTGTAAGGAGCAACCGCACCGTGTCCGGAGAGCGCGCGAACACCTCTTTGAGCAGCTGCGCCCCGTCCATCCCGGGCATCCGCATGTCCGAGACGACAACGTCGAACTCCGCCGCCGCCATGAGTTCGAGGGCGTCGACACCGCGCTCCGCCGTCTCGACCTCGTAGTCCATCTCGAGGTTGAGTCGCAGGCCGTCCAGCACGCGCGGCTCGTCGTCTACGCAGAGGATCCGCGCGCTCACGCCGCACGCTCCAGAGCGCGCGAGGAGCGGAGCGCGCGAGCGCGGTCCACGGCCTCCCGCTCGGCTTCTGTCAGCCGCGCATCCAACTCGCATGTTTCCTGGTGATGACAGGCGTAGTCGGCCGCGAAGACCGACAGAGAGACGGGGTCCCGCTCGATTCCGGAGTAGACGTGATGCTGCTCGATCGCGGCCGCGGCCTGCTCGCCCAGATTCCAGAGGCGAAATAGGTGCGCTCCCAGCTTGGCGTGGTCGAATCCGAGCACCCGCTGCTCCGCCACGCCAGGGTCGATCCCGTTGGCAATCAAGTTCACAGCGCGCTGCCCTTGGTGTGGAAACGAAGACGCGATGAGTAGCTCGCCCACGTCGTGCAGCAGCCCCGCCAGCAGAGCGAGCGGCTGGTGCGCAGGCTCGCTCAGCGCAGCCGCCAGCAAGCCCACCTCGGTCGAGTGATGATGGAGCCCGTCGACGTCCAGCCACCCCGGGGCATCGATCGTCTCGTAGGTCTCGACGCTGAGGATCAGCGTGGTCGTGATGCTGGCCCCGAGCCGCCGGACCGCATCGGTGACGCTCGCGACGGAGCGCCCGCGGGAGTAGAACGCGGTGTTCGCGACGTGCAGGACCTTGGTGCAGATGGCCATCTCCCCTGAGATGAGCATCGCCAGGTCGTCGAGGCTCCCTCCCTCGTCGAGCAGCTGGAGGGCGCGGGCGTGCGTCTCGGGACGGCTGGGCAGGGTTCCCACCGCACCGACCGCCTCTTTGAACACCCGCTGCATGGGGACGCAGGCAAGTGCGGCGCAGCGGCGGAGCGTCGCGAGCAGCATGTCCTCCTCACAGGGCTTACTCAGGAACTCATGAACGTAGCCCATCGCCTCTTGGGCGACCTCTTGGTCGACATGCCCCGACAGAACGACCCGCGTCATCGTCGGCCGGGACTGAACGGCGTACCGCAACACGTCCAGTCCATCGATCCCAGGCATTCGCATGTCCGTGACGAGCACGTCGTATGGCTCCGTGTTCAGGGCCTCGAGCGCGGCCGCTCCGCCCTCGGCGTAGTCGATCTCCCACTCATCCGGCGCGTCGAAGAGCAGGTTCTCGATCCCCTCGAGGACCCGCGGGTCATCGTCGACAAACAGAAAACGGTATTCCGCCTCACTCATGCCACCTCCGCCGCGGCGATAGCCGGGATGCACACCTCGAACGTCGTGCCCACTCCAGGCTCGGTCTCGACGGTGATCGTCCCGTTGTGGTTTCTGACGATCTGATGGCAGATGGCCAGCCCCTGTCCGGTGCCGCGACCGACCTCCTTGGTCGTGAAGAACGGCTCGAAGATCCGCTCCACGACCTGCGGGGGCATCCCACCTCCGGTGTCCACGACCGTCAGATAGATGCTTTGGCCTCGACAACGGGTCGATACCCGAATGCTGCCCTTCCCGTCTGCCGCCACATCCCGGAAGCCGCCGATCGCGTGCGCGGCGTTGACCACCAGGTTGAGAAGCACCTGATTGAGCTCATTGCCGTGCGCAATGACCTGCGGGAGGTCCGCCGCAAGGTCCAGCTCGAGCTCCGCCACGTACTTCCACTCGTTGCGGCACACCGTCGTGGTGGTCTCCACCACCTGGTTGAGCTGGACAGGGACCATCTCCTCCGTGCCCGGGTGCGAGAACTCCTTCATCGCCGATACGATGCGGCTGACCGTCTTGACCCCGTCGAGTGCCTGCTCGATCGAACGCGGAGCGCGCTCCTTGATCACCGCGACCTTCGAGCGTTTCACGGCCGCGCGCACGAGGTCGGCGACGGGGTCCCCAGCCTCGGCATTCGCCACGATCTCTTCGAGGGCGTCCGAGAGGCCCACCACACGGCCAAAGGCCTTTCGCAGGAACTGCAGATTGTCACCGATGTACTGCATCGGCGTGTTGATCTCGTGCGCCACGCCTGCCGCGAGTTGTCCGACGGCCTCGAGCTTCTGCGCGTGAAGGAGCTGGGCCTGCGCCTGTCCGAGTTCCTCCAGGGTCTGCCGGAGCGCCACGGTCTTTGTATCGACCAAGTGCTGAAGGGACAGGTTCTCTCCGAACAGACGGTACGAGGTGCCGAGGCTCGTGCCCGCTTGCCTCGCCTCGGTGGCATCCATCAGCGCGTCGACCGTGCGGCGGAGCGCCGCGTTCTCGCGCGTCAGGGACTTCTTCGTCTCCTCATCCATGGTTCGACCTAAGGGCCACGCCCACGAACGTCTGGTTGACGTGGACTCCGTTGAGTTGCTCTCCGTAGGTGGAGAAGCCCGTGACGCGCCGCCGGGCGAGCAACGCCCCCACCTCATCGTCCATGCCCATCGACTCCAGCTCGAGCCGTCGCAGGATGCAGTCGCAGCCGAGGACCACGTCGGGACGCCCGCCGAGCTCGCGATGGGCGGCATCAAACGATTCGTTGAGGGTTTCGATCACGCGCGAGGGTCGAGCGAGCCGCAACACGAGGCCCTCCTCGATCGCGCAGTAGAACCGGATGCTGCCATCCGGCTCGACCTTCTGGATGCTCCGAATGTAGTGCGCGTCATTGACTCGAAGCGTCACGGGGTGCTTGGAGAACACCTCGGGCCCCAGCTCTGCAACGGGTACACCGACAAGCGAGGCGTAGGCCTCCGCCGCAGGGATGCCGTCGATCTCG
Organism: Sandaracinaceae bacterium; assembly: GCA_045106715.1. Taxonomy (GTDB): domain Bacteria; phylum Myxococcota_A; class Polyangia; order Polyangiales; family Sandaracinaceae. Next base: position 7,531 of record JBGCFC010000121.1, on the reverse strand, counting down.
AGCACCAGGCGCTCATCCGGAATGGCCTTGGTGATGGCCATCCGGAAGTCGCTCGGTTCGTGGTGGGCGAAGTTCATCACCGAAAACGGAGTGGGGCAGCTCACCAGCGTGAGCACGGCGGCGTTGGAGCGAAAGCGGCCCTCGTGGAGCACATGTGTCGCGTTGAACGCGAGGTCGTCTCCCGCCGAGCCGCCGACGATGGGCACCTCACCGGCGGCCGCGTGCAGACCCGCGATCAGGCGCTCCTCCATCATGCTCAGCCCATCGGCGAGCAAGAACCCGAACGTGTTGGGCACCCCGTGCAGTGCCGCGAGCCGGGCGGAGCTCCGCGCGATGAACTCATCCAGGTCCTCAACACATTGGTCCAGCGGCTCGAGCAGCAGCGACTTGACGACCACGCCACCGAGCGCCGCCGCCGTGATCCCTCCCGACTGATAGCCGGACGATCCGACCTGGCCGGAGGTCGTGCACCCCACCACCAACACCTCGGGAAACGCGCTGGCGAGGGCCGCGCCCAGGACCGCCAGGTCATAGGCCGGGGAGACGAAGCAGAACACCACGTCCGGATCCGCACCCAGCTGGGAGGCGATCTCCGCTGCGGCGCGCGCCGAATCCGGTTCGATCGTCTGCGCACGCGAGATGCGCAGCGCGCGGGTGGTGGGCGCAAAGAGGGAAATGGGTGCAGGGGCGGTTGCCATGCCCTCCCGAAACGGCCATTTCGGCCACGCCTTGAACCTCCTCCGTTGGAGACCTCGTCTTGGCGTCTCTCGTGGTGCTCATACTTTGTCGGCGTCGTAGACGTCGGGTTCCAGGAACAGGTAACGCGCCTTGGGATTCGCCTCGCGGATGAGGGCCTCGAGCCCGTTGGTGAGGCGCGCGACTTCGTCGACCGACATGCCGCTCTTCCACTGGATCTTGAGGGTGACGAGGAACTCGTCTTCGCCGAGCTGCATCGTGCGCATGTTCACCAGCTGGGTGACGCCGTCGTGCTTCTCGACGATCTCGCGGATCTCCCGCTGGTCTTCGGCCGAGGCGGACTCGCCGATCAGGAGCGACTTGGTCTCTCGCGCCACGAAGAAGGCGATTACGATCAGCAGCGCGCCGATCGCGAACGTGGCGTACACATCCCAGAGCGGGTTGCCCGTCGTCAGGTAGAGCACGACGCCACCGAGAGCGATCATCAGACCGGCGAGCGCGCCGGTGTCCTCCATCCAAACGACGATGATCTCGGTCGACTTGGAGTCTTCGATGAAGCTGATCAGGCCCTGCTCGCCACGCAGCTCGTTGACCAGCTTGGTCGCCGCCCACCAGGACGCCCCCTCGAGCAGGATGCTGACGACGAGCACCCCAATCGCGATCTCGGGGTAGTTCATCTCGGGGGTCTCCCCCGCGGCCATGGCGGCCGTCACCTCGTGCAGCTTGTGGTAGCCCTCGTAGACCGCGAACAACCCGCCGAGGCTGAAGAGAAGAATCGCGACGATGAAGCTCCAGAAATAGGACTCCATCTTGTAGCCGAAGGGATGGCGGTCGTCCGGGGCCTTGGCCGCGCGGCTCATGCCCAGGAGCAGAAGCAGCTGGTTGCCCGTATCGGCGAGCGAGTGAATCGCCTCGGCGAGCAGCGACGACGACGCGGTCATGAAGAACGCGACGAACTTCGCGACCGCGATTCCGAAGTTGGCGCCCAGCGCCATCAACACGACCTTCTTCGACCCGTGGCTCATGCGCGGACGATACCGCCACGGCGCGCCGCACGGTGAGTGGAAGTGGGCGCGCCGCCCCGCCACTGACATTCGTCAATTGGGCGGGCGGGGCCGCCCTGATAGCTTTCGCGTCATGAGCAGTACGAAGCGCTTCGGGCGCATCGGGCGACGAAATTTCGTCAAGCTGGGCGCCGCCGGCGCCACGGGCCTCTACCTCACGGGATGCGGCGGAGACCCCGTCGAGCGCGTTCAGGCGCTGGTGATCGGCAGCGGCTTCGGAGGCTCGATCGCGGCCCAACGGCTCGCCGAGGCGGGCGTTGGCGTCACCGTGCTGGAGCGGGGCCGGCGCTGGGAGATCAGCGAAGAAGGCGACACGTTCTGCACCACGCAGGCGCCCGACGGGCGATGCGCTTGGGGCCACCGCGAGCCGGTGCTGCCGGGCCTTCCTCCGACGCGGCTTCGACGCTCACCCTACGCGGGCTTGCTGCAGCGCTTCGGCGGTGGCGGCATCGACGTGGTGTCCGCCGCGGCCGTCGGCGGCGGCTCGCTCGTCTACAGCGGGCTCATGCTCAAGCCCCCGCGCGACCTGTTCGAGCAGGTCATGCCGTCGGACATCTCGTACACCGAGATGGACGAGGTCTGGTACCAGCGCGTCTTGGACATCATGCAACCCGACTCGATGCCGGACGACGTGCTGGCCGCCGAGCCCTATGCCTCGAGCCGCATCTTCATTCGCGACGCCGAGTTGGCCGGCCTCGAGGTCGAGCGCCGGATCGTCGCGTTCGACTGGGACCGGATCCGGGCCGAGCTGGCCGGCGACATCACCGCGCAGTGCATCACCGGCGACTACCTGTACGGCCTCAACAGCGGCGCCAAGAAGAGCATCGACCGCATGGGCTGGCTCCCCGCGGCCGAGGCGACGGGCCTCGTGGACGTGCGCCCGCTGCATCAGGTGACGTCGATCGGCAAGACCGACGAGGGCCGCTGGTACGCGGACGTGGAGATCATCAGCGAGTCGCTCGAGGTGCTCGAGACGACCCGGATCGAGGCCGACTGCTTGTTCATGGGCGCGGGCTCGATGAACACGACCAAGCTGCTGCTCCGGGCCCAGCGCGACATGACCATCACCGGGCTCAACGACGAGATCGGCAACCACTGGGGCAACAACGGCCAGCGGATTCTCGCGCGCACGAACCTCAGCGAAGACACCGGCGCTGAGCAGGGCGGGCCGGCCTGCATCTTCCTCCACCACCACGACAACCCGGACAGCCCCATCGGCATGGAGTTCGGGCCGGCGCCAATCGGGTTCGAGTCGAACTCGCTGGTCTGCGCAACCCAGGGCATCCCCGATCAGCTCGGCCAGCTCCGCCTCGACGCGGACGGCGAGGTCTTCGCGGAGTGGGACAGGAGCTATGACGAGGCAGCCGGACGCGCCGCCCGCACCACCGTGCAGACGGTCGTCGACGCCACCGAAGGTGAGGTCGGGACCATCCCGGGCCTCGGCGACCCGAACATCACGTTCCACCCGCTCGGCGGCGTAACGCTCGGCATGGCGACCGACAGCTTTGGCCGGGTCCGAGGGCAGGAGAACCTCTACGTGGTGGACAGCTCGCTCATCCCCGGCTCGACCCCCGCGGGCAACCCGTTCTGGACGATCGCGGCCATCGCGGAGCGCTGCATGGACACGATCATCCGCGAGGACTTCGCGACCGGCTGAGCAGAACGTCAGCCGGGCTCGTCGGACGGCCCCGTGACCATTCCGTCGGTCCTGCCGATCACGAGGGACGAGGGGTTCGGTTCGAGCGCCTCTCGCATCGAGCGGGCAGTGCCGCGGATGGCCTCCTGAAGAGTGACGACGGCGTCTCCAGCTCCCTGAAGTCGGTGGCTCGCTTCGAGCGCCTCGGGGGAGGCCGGCCCGTCGAACGGCGTGTGAGACTCCCCGAACCCGGACTGCACGAACTCGATCTCCTCGGCGTACTCGGCACAGAGCGCGGCGACCTGCTTGAACGCGGCCTCCGCACCCGCAGCGCGACCCACACGCACGGACTCCATCAGCCAGCGTGCGAGGTGAGGACCCATCCCGGGCGCCTCCGCGAGCATCTCTCCCGGCTCGAGCAGCGCTGGACGCCGGCCGCCAGGAAGCTCGCGCAGCCGTTGGTCCCCGAGCGCCTTGGCTCGGGTTTTGATTCGCTCTGCGTGCTTCCAAGGCGCAAGCGCGACCGCCTGAACGAGCCGCCCCAATCGCGCGTCCTGCTCCGGCCCAACCGGCACCACGTCATCTGCGCTGAGCGCACCGACGGACGCATCGTCCGCTGACGCTTCGAGGTACAACACCGTCGCGTATCGAAACCGAGGGGACTGGGCCGCTCGCAGAAGCGACGTGCGAGCCGTGGCCGACGGCAACGACCGCCCATCGAGCACGATCACGTCGGCGGCCGCGAGCTGAGCCAGCGGGCCACCCAACACGAGCGCCTCGGGGGACCGGCGCGGGTCGTCCTGTTCGAAACTCGCAGGCGTGACGTCGATCCGTCGATACGAGACGGGCTCGCCCACCACCCGCAGCCATGGCCGAAGGCGCGCACGCCGAACCGGCTCAGCGACGAGGGCCACGAGCGCCACATCTGGACGCCTGTCGCCCACTGTCACACTCCCCTCATGTCATCGCGTCGCGCGTCGGTAGTCGAGGGAGAACCGGAGCGCCTCCGGCATCATCATTCCCTGGGTCACCGCGTCGAGTCGGAGCGTGCCGTCGCCCGTCGAGTGGTACGTGTTCCAGCGGGTGCCCTCGTCGGTCTCGAAGACCTGCTCGAGCACATCACCTCGGAAACGCTGCGTGACCCGGATTTCCGTCCCGTCATGCTGCGTGCGACGGGTTCGACCGATGCGGCTCGTCACCCGCAGGTTCGTCTCGGAGAAGTGCACGCCCACCCGCTGACCGGACTCGAACCGCAGCGTGATGCGACGGTTGATCGGGGTGTTGTCTCGAAGCTGCCCACGGGCCACGCCGCGCACGAAGAAGTTCATGGCCGCGACCGTGCGCTCGATGCTCTGGTCGACGACACGGCGGGCACGCGGCGCCGGGGTCGCCAGCTCCCAGACCCCTTCGAATCTCGCTTGGTGCTCATCGAACGGCGTCACGGGCGACGGAGGCGGGGCGTCCTGCGTGGATGCGTCCGAGGGCCAGCCCGCCATCACAACCAGCGCGATCACGACGAACGCCGGCGCAGCGACCCGGGCCGCGAACGGACCGGACACGGGAGACGATCGAAGCGGCAGGAGAAGGCGGGGCATACGGGGGACTCGACGTGGGGGAGGCTGCGGCGATTCACGCACCGGAGCAAGCGGGTATGATGCGCCCACGATGGTCGAGTTGTCACTGCACCGCTGGCTTTCTTGGCTCGAGCTGGCGCTCGCCGTCCCGACACTGGCGGCCCTCGTGTGGACCACCGCCCCCTACGGCCGGCACGTGAGGGAGGGCTGGGGGCCGACCGTCGGGAACCGACTCGGGTGGATCCTGATGGAGAGCCCGACGGTGATTCTGTTCATCGCGCTGTTCTGCCTTGGCGAGCACCGGGCCGAGCTGGTGCCCCTCGTGTTCCTCGGGGTGTGGCAGCTGCACTACGTGCACCGGACGTTCATCTTCCCGTTCCGCATGCGCAACAGCGGCAAGCGCATGCCGCTCTCCATTCCGATCCTCGGCGCCTCCTTCCAGCTGCTCAACGTCTACATCAACGCGCGCTGGATCAGTCACTTCGGACGCTACGACACCAGCTGGCTGAGCGACCCGCGGTTCGTCCTCGGTGTGCTCGTGTTCGGCGTCGGCATGGGCATCAACCTGCACGCGGACACGGTGCTCATTCACCTCCGAAAGCCAGGCGAGACCGGCTACAGAATCCCCCGCGGCGGGATGTACCGCTTTGTCACGAGCCCGAACTACCTGGGCGAGATCCTCGAGTGGTGCGGCTGGGCGCTCATGACGTGGTCTCTCCCCGGACTCGCGTTCGCCATCTACTCCGTGGCCAACCTCGCGCCGCGCGCGTTCTCGAACCACGCCTGGTACCGGGAGAAATTCGAGGACTACCCGAAAACACGGAAGGCGCTCATCCCGTTTCTGCTCTGACGTCGAAGAGCTCCAACAGCATGGCGAGGTGGACTTCGCTCGCGCTCAAGACCCAGCCCTCGATGTCGCGCACCGCGAGCGCCTCGAAGTCGCGCACGGCGCGCGCCTCACAGTCGAGGGTCTCCGCCGACTCGAGCCAGGCCAGCGTGGGGGACAGCTCGCGCTCGAGCGCCATTTCATCGCCGACGTCGAGCGCGCCGAGCGAGGCTTGCCCCACGCGACGGACCTGGGCCCAGCTCGCCGGGTCGAAGCAGGTCGCCGCCCGGACAGCGAGCGCGTCCCACGTAGGCGATGGAGCCGGCCCGCAGCCCACCGTGAGGCTGCCGAGCGAGGCCCCCACGAACGCCACGAACTCCCTTCTCTTCACGGCGCCTCCGTGAGGTAGGCCCGGCCGCGAAGGTGGTCGGCGAGGCGCTCTGCGAGCGCGACCAAGGTGAGCGTGGGGTTCGCCCGTCCTCCGGTGCGGAACACGCTGGACCCAGCGATGTAGAGGTTCGGGACTTCGAAGCAGCGCCCGTCTTCATCCACCACGCCGTCGGTGGCGTCGCGGCCGTAGCGGGTCGTGCCCATGTGGTGGCCCGCCGGACGAACCCGCCCGGCGATCCCCTCTCCCTCCTGCTCGATGAACAGACGGCCGGCTCCGGCTGCGCCGAGCGCCGCGCCCAAGCGCTGGACGGACCGCAGCAGGTTGCGCCGGTCGTCGTCCGACACGTTCCACGTCAGCCGCGCGCGCGGCACGCCCAGGGCATCCCGATCGTCACTCAGCGTCACCCGGTTCTCCGCCCGTGGCGGCTGCTCCGCACGGAGGGTGAGCTGCTGCGCGTCCCCGGCCCCACGGAGGAGCGCTGCGACGGCGTCCCGCTCGAGCCCTCCGGTGCCTCGCCCGTCCATCAGGCGGCTCGGGTCCGCGCTGAAGTCGAACAGCGCTTCTTCGTTCCGAACCGCATCCGTCAACCCAAACAGCCCGATCACGCGGCTGCGGATCGGCTCGCCCGCCTCGGTCTCGAACAACCCTTCGGTGAGCGAATAGACGCTGCGGTCGAGTGACTCCGGCCACAGCCACACCGGCCCCTCGTAGAGGTGCGGGTGCTCCATGAAGTAGCGACCCACCAACCCGGCGCCGTTGGCCACCCCGTCGGGCCGCTGAGCACGGCTCGCCAACAGGAGTCGCGCGTTGTCGATGCCGCCCGTCGCGAGCACCGTGCGCTCCGCTTCGACCCGGAACGAGGCCCCCGAAAGGGAGCGCACCTCCACGTGCGAGATGCGATCATGTCCGCTCTCGAGCACCAGTTCGGTCGCCGTCGCGTCGAGCATCACGGTCGCGTCCGCGGACGCCGCGAGCGCGTCGCGGTAGCGCGTCGAGTACCGCGTCGGCGGGCTGAACTGGTAGAAGTCGGTCTGGAATCCAGGAGCGGAGAAGGCGCGGTCGGCGCTCTCGAGCGCGAGCGAATCGTACGCGAAGCGCGGCAGCTCGAGGCGCGTCTGTGCGAGCCGGTAGTAGGGCATCAGGTCGGTCAGGCCGAACGGCCAGCCGCTCTCCGGGAACCAGTCTCGGACCTCGAAGTCGCACGCGCGGAGCGGCTGACAGAGGCCGGCCCAGTGATGGCTGGAGCCGCCGAAGCGACGGATGCGCCACGACTCCAAGTTGAAGCGCGTGTTCCCGTCGACCTCGCCGTCCGCGAGCGCCTGCGCGTCCGCGTCGGCGTTGTGG
>JBGCFC010000120.1:0-31896 GCA_045106715.1 Sandaracinaceae bacterium | reverse complement strand
CCGGTCTCCTCCACCTCGCAGTATCAGCGGCCCACGCCGCCAGCCCACAGCTCGGGCATGCCCACCCCCTCGGCCCACGTGCCCAGGTTGGCCTCCGGAACGCGCAGACAGACCCCGCCGGTCAGCAAGCTGCTGCCGCCGATGCCCACGCCCGCGGTCACGTTGACCGTCGGCGCGCCGTAGACCCCGAGCGCGACGCTCATCCCGCCGTCGCGCCACAGGTGACGCAGCGATTGGCTTTGCCGCATCCGGCCATGAACTTGGGGTGGGACGTGTTTGCCCTCCTCGACGACGATCACCGAGAGGCCCGACTCCTGAAGCTTGGTCGCGAGCACCATGCCGCCCGCGCCCGACCCCACCACCACGACGTCAGCGCTCCGGCTCAGGTCTCCTCGATGCGCCTCGCCGGACTCGACCGCGCGGCTCACGTCGGCGGCCCGAGGCACGAGGCGTCCCAGCCGATCGCACGGGACGCGTCGGGGTGCTCGTAGTACACGAGCGACAGGATCGCCTTGGCGGCCAGCAGCGCGAGCGAGAGCGGCGTCTGCTCCATCCGCTCGAGCGCTTCGACCCGCTCCTCGACGGAGAGACGGGACAGCCCGGGCATGCGACCGATGAGCAGCGGTGCAAACACGGTGACCGCAACAAGGCACGCTCTGAAGAGCCAGCCAGCCCGCCGGCTCGTGTGCCCGAAGAAGTCCGCGAGGTCCTGCTCCATCCAGTCGAGGCGCGCCAGAGGAGGCGGCCCCTCGTCCGTCGAGAACAAGCCCTCGGCCAGAACCCGGGCGGAGCGGAGGGCGCCTTTGGAGAGGCCCGGCGCGTGCGCGCGCGTGTCGAACCCGTCGATGACGTAGGGGTCGCCATCGCCGTCCAGGACCCGCAGCTCCGCGCTCATTCGCCCTCGAGTTCGTCGAGCGGCACGAAGTCGACCTCGAACAGCCGCGGCCAGCGCTTGCCCGTGATGACGAAGTGCCCTCGGTCAGGGATCCACGCGATGCCGTTGAGCACGTCGGTGTCCCAATCCTCCTCGCCCTCGAGCAGGTCCGGCACCTCGACCACCCCGGTCACCCGGCCGTCGGTCGGGTCGATCCGAAGGATGCGGTCCTCGTGCCACACGTTGGCCCAGACGACTCCGTCCACGCACTCCAGCTCGTTGAGCTGATCGACGGGCCGGCCGGACTCCCTGACCCGAACGACGCGCCGCACACGGAAGCTCGTCGGGTCGCGGAACGTGAGCCGCGCGCTTCCGTCGCTCATGACCAGGTGCTCGCCGTCGTGGCACAGGCCCCACCCCTCGCCGTCGTAGTTGAGCGTCCGGCGATGCTCGAAGCCGTCCAGCGTCCAGACGTGCGCCTCACCCCGCTCCCAGGTGAGCTGGTAGAGCAGGTCGCCTACGCGGGCGAGGCCCTCCGCGAACAGGCGGTCTTCGAGCGCGCGCGACTCGAGCACCGCGCCCGTCTCGAGCTCGACGCGACGCAGGGTGGAGTGCCGCCGTAGCCCGGTGGACTCGTAGAGGTGCCCCTCGTGCCAAAGCAGGCCCTGCGTGAACGCCTCCCGGTCGTGCGGGAAGCGGTTGATGATTCGAACGCCGAGCGCCTCGGGCGGCGGTGCGACGCCGGTGAGCCCGATGTCCTCGATCTGCTCGCCGCTGCTCGCGCTGTACTGCGTGTATGCGACCAGACAGACGATGCCGGCGATGGCGGCGAACAGCCACCAAGGAGGCGAGGTCTTCTGCGCGGCGGGCGTCGAAGGGGTGACTTCGGGGGATTCGTTCTGCTCCCCCGTGTCCTCCGTCGCGGGCTCTGCGACCCGCTCGTCGTCACGTTGCGGGCGCTTGCCGGGGGTCTTCGGTCGTCGGCGGCTCTTGGCCATCGGCGCGTTGTAGCGCAGTCCGCCGACATCTGCCCTTCCGACCGCACCCGCCGCCGAGAGAACGGCCGCCTCAGCCCAGCGTCATGCCCACCACGACCACGAGCAGGACGAGCACCACCGTCAGAACGGGGGCCACCGCATAACGCCAGCCCGCCAACCGCGTGGATCCTGGCCCGATGGAGCGAACCAAGGGCAGCGCGCCGACGAAGCCCGCGATGAGCCCTCCTACGTGGGCCGCCGAATCGATCTGCGGGACCATGAAGCCGATCGCGGCGTTGATGGCGAAAAAGATGCCCAGGCTTCGGAGCACCCCGGGGCGCGCGTCTTTGCGGATGAACTTGTAGTTCCGGAGCACGTGCGCGAGATGCGCCCCCACCACGCCAAAGACGGCGCCGGATGCGCCGACAGAGTTGACGTCCGGGTTGTAGAGCACGCTCGCGGCGCTGCCGCCGATCGCGGCGAGCAGGTAGATCTCCGCGTAGGCGAGCCGGCCGAATCGAAGCTCGGCGCCGCGCCCCGCTTGATGCAGCACGTACATGTTCATCGCGATGTGCAGGATCCCGCCATGCAGGAACGCGGCGGTCAGAAGACGCCAGGGCTGGCCGTTGAGCGTGTAGGGGCCGAAGTTCGACCCGCAGCGGATCAGATCCCACCCCTCGGGGTCCGTGAGCGAGACGCCGGACGTCCCCATCGCGGCGAAGACCAGCACGTTGACGGCGATCAGGATGTAGGTGAGCCACGGCGTCGGCGGGGCCGCAGGCTCGACGCGGGCCTGCGCCGGTGGACGGGGAGAGCCCGATGCGGGCGGTGGGCCCCATCCGGGCGGGGCGGGTTTGTCCGGGCGGATCATCTCCCGCGGTGTGCGTCGCCCTTCGCCCCGCAGCAAGCGGTCAGGTTCCTGACCCGGATTCGACACCCGCACACAACGGCGAGCCGTGTGAGACGATAGACCCGCCGTCACGGGGGGGTGGTCGCACGTCGCAGCCGCGCCCGCTGAACGGAAAACACGCGCCGCCATGACGTCTGAAGATGCCTCGCTCTACCCGCCGTCTCCCGCGGGCGTCCCCCCGGATCTGACCCAGGCCGGTCCGGCGTACCGCCGCCGCGCGTGGATGGCGGCGGGCGGCATCGTCGCCTTCGTCGCGCTGTATCTGGGCCTGACGTGCTTCTTCGGATGGGGGGCATACCGGCAGTTCCGGCTGCTCTCGGCCCCGGACGAGAACGTCATCCTCCGGGTGGCCCTCGGACTGCCCGCCGCGTTCTTCGCGCTGTTCCTCCTTCGCGGTTTGTTCGGCGCGCGGCGGGCCGACAACCGGGCGCGAATCGAGGTCACCGAGGACGAACAACCCAAGCTGTTCCGCTTCATCCACCGGATCGCCGACGAAGCCGGAGCGCCCCGGCCGCACCGCGTGTTTCTGTCGGCGGAGGTCAACGCCGCCGTCTTCTACGACCTCCACTTCTGGAACCTGGTGTTCCCCACCAAGAAGAACCTGGAGATTGGCCTCGGGCTCATCACGGCGCTCACGCTGGACGAGGCCAAAGCGGTGGTCGCGCATGAGTTTGGCCACTTCGCCCAGCGCAGCATGGCCGTCGGCCGGTGGGTGTATCTGGCGCAGGAGATCGCGGGGCGGGTCGTCGCGGCGCGCGGGTTCTTCGACGACGCGCTGCACTTCATCAGCACCATCGACATCCGGGTCGCGTGGATCGGATGGATCATGCGGGTGTTCGTCTGGGCGCTGCGCGCGGTCCTCGACACCGCGTTCCGACTCATCGTGCTCACCCACCGTGCGCTCAGCCGGGAGATGGAGCTCCAGGCCGACCTCGTCGCGGCTTCGCTCAGCGGGTCCGACAGCCTCGTGCACGCCCTGTCCAAGCTCAACGAGGCGGACGCGGCCTGGGGCAGCGCGGTCGACTTCGCGTCGGGCGAGGTGAACGCGGGACGCGGCGTCGAGGACGTGTTCGCGCTCCAAGCATCGTATCTCGAGCACTCCCGGGCCGTCCTGGGCGACCCGACGCTCGGCATGACCCCGAGCCGGCCGAAGATCGAACGCGAAACCCACCGCGTGTTCGACACCCAGCTCGCCCAGCCTCCCCGCATGTGGTCCACACACCCGCCGAACCGGGAGCGCGAAGACAACGTGAAGCGGCGCTACCTAAAAAGCACGCTCGACCCGCGCCCCGCAACCGCGCTCCTCGAGAACGAGCCGGCCGTGCGTCGGGAGATCACGGCGCTGCTGTTCACGCCCCTGAACGACGACGCGCCTCCGCTGCCGGACGCCGTGCCGCTCGACGAGACGCTGGCTCGCCTCGACGCGAGCTTCGACAAGCCATGGCTCGACCCCGCCTACCGAGGGGCCTACCTCAACCGCTCCGTCGTGCGCGCGGCGGCCGATGTGGATGCGCTCTACGAGGACGACGATTCACGGGTGCCGGCGGCGGACGTCATCCTCACGCGCATCGACGCGCTGTTCCCGGAGAGCCTCGCCGACCTCCTGGAGACGCACCGCGAGCGGGCCACCGAGCGCCGCACGTTGGAGGCGCTCCGCGACGGGGTGCTCGATGCGCCCGGCGGGGTGATTCGGCACCGCGGCGCCGTGATCGGCAAGACCAAACTGCCCGGGGTCATCGACGCCCTGAAGGCCGAGGAGACGGCGCTGAGCCGCGAGCTCGAGGCCCACGACCGTTCGGTCCGCACGGCCTACCGTCTCGCCGCCCGGCACTTCGGCGACGACTGGGAAGAGGCGTACGAAGGCCTGGTCGAGCTGCTGCACTTCACCGCGCACGGGCTCGCGGACCTCATCGACGCGCAGAGCCACTGCGGCCACGTGCTCGACATCGTGCTGGCCGACGGCCAGGTCTCCGGCTCGGAGCGGCGGCGCCTCATCCAAGCGGGACGTGAGGTTGTCGATTCGCTGCGGGACATCTACCGCGCGGAGGTGTTCATCCCGGAGGACGTGCAGGCGCTCATCCTCGATGAACTCGAGGAGCTCCGGCGCGATACAGAGGAAGACACCGAGCCGCCCTCGGTCGAGACGCTCGAAGGGCTCCTCGGTCAGTCGCTCGGGCTGGTTCACCCGAACGAGGGCAACCTCGGCGACTGGCTCTCCGCGGCCGACAGCTGGTGCAACCCCACCCGGAACGTGCTCGCGCTGCTCGCCGATGCGACGCTCGAGGCGCTGCTCAACATGGAGCGGATGCTCGAGGGGCACCTCCGCGACGGCACCCCACCCGAGGCGGAAGCGCCCGAGCCCGGCGAGGTGCCGGAGGACTGCACCGTGCTCGTGCCGGGCGGCGAGAGGGAGCGTCAGCGCAAGCTCGACCTCTGGGATCGCTTCCAGATCGCGGACGGGTTTTGGCCGGGCGCGGCCCGCTTCGCCGCCGCCGCCACTCTTCTCGCGCCGAGCCTGTTGCTGCTCGGCGGCGGGCTCGACGCGAGCCCCACCGTCTATGTGCACAACGGCCTCGACATCCCCATCTCGGTCGAAGTGGGCGACTGGCGAGGCGACGTCCAGCCGCACCGTCACGTCATCGCCGACGTGGAGAGCGGCCGCAGCGTGCCCATCGCGGCGTACACCGAAGCGGGCGAGCCGATCGAGCGGTTCGTCGAGGCACTCGACGGGAGCGCGGGCACCTACATCTACAACGTGGCCGCGGCGGCCCCGCTCGTCGCGTGGACCGCGACGTACGGCAGCAACCGAGAAGTGCCCGCCGAGAACCCGAATACGGCGCGCTGGCGCACGACCTACGCCGACGACATCTTCGTCGAGCCGCCGGAGCAGATCTCGACCTCCTCGCGGCGGGGGGGCGGCGCGCGGCGCGTGCTCAGCACCCTGACGCAGTTGGCCCCATGGCAGCAGGCGCAGGCGGTGCTGAGCGAGTCGCCACGTCGTCAAATGATCCTCAGTCACGTGCGGTGGACCCCCGAAGAGGGGCCCGCATTGTGGCAGTGGGTGGGCTTGGCGAGCCAGTTCGCCCCCGGGGCAAGCGACGTGATCGAAGAACGTCTGCTGGAGTCGCCAGGGAGCATCCCCCTCTTGACCGCGCAGACGACGCTCGCGTCCGAGGACGAGCGCACCGTGCTCTGCGAGCAGCGGATCGACGCCCGTCATGCGTCTCCGGCAGACCCTGACCTCCTGTACCTGGCGCTGCACTGCGCCGACCTCGCAGAGCGGACCGACAGCGCCATCGAAGCGCACGAACGCTTCCCGGATCACCCGTGGCTGCGCCTGCTCGGCGGAAACGCGCTCGCCCGGGGCGCGGCGTGGGACGACGCCGAGGCGCTGCTCTCGTCGACGCGAGAGGGTCCCACCGCCGCGGTCTTTTCGACCACGGCCGTGACCCTGGCCCGCGTCCGGAGGGCGCGGCAGGACAACCCGGCCCACGCGCGGATGGCAGATCTACTCGAAGCGAGCGACATCCTTTCGCTGTTCGGCGCAGGAGAGCTCTGGGGGGAGCGGCGACCGGAGCTAGCACCCTACTGGGAGCTCGCGCGCGGGCAGCTCACGCTCGCCGACATCGACGCCCAAGGCGTTCTCGCCGAAGAGCGCCCTCGCCTGGTTCGCTTGCTGGCGGCCAGCGACGGGGCCTCGGTCGAGGCCCTTCGACGCGAGAGCGCGCTGCCTCCCGACGCGGGCATCGACAACGTCACGGTGTGGCCCTCGCTGGTGCGCGCGCGTGAACAAGGCCGCTCGACCGAGGCGCTCATGGCCCATGCCGCCGAGGCGCTGACCCCCGAGGCGCTCGAGACCATGCTCAACGTGCTCGATCGTGTCCTGGCGTTCGACCTCGAGGCCCCCGTCGACCCACACGCGCTCGACGACACGCTCCGCGGCGCGACGCCCGAGCTGCGCGGCAAGGCGATGGCGATGGCGTGCGTCGCCCTCGGGCCGCGCACGCCGCCCGCGTGGCGACGGCTGGCCCGCGCGCTGCTGTTCGTCTCCGAGCGCCCCTACTTCGCGCCGCCCGACGCGATCGGGACCGTCGTCAACTGACGGTCGAGCCTGGCTCGCTGTCCGCGGCCACCGGCACCAGCTCCCCGTCGCGGTTCTCCGCCATCAGAAGCATGCCCTGGCTCTCGAGGCCGACCATCTTGCGCGGCGCGAGGTTCGCCACGACGACGACGTTTCTTCCCTGCAGCTCCTCGGCCGTCATGTGCTCGGCGACGCCGGCGAGGATCTGCCGGGTCTCGAAGCCGAGGTCCACCTCGCAGCGGATGAGCTTCTTCGACTTCTTCACGCGCTCCGCGACGACGACCTTGCCGATCCGGAGGTCGAGCTTCGCAAAGTCGTCGTAGACGATGGTGTCCTTGACCGGCGTGTAGGGCGCCGCTTCCTTCGGAGCCGCCGCCGCCGCGCGCTCGGCGAGCAGGTCCCGCTGCGCCTGGATGGTCTTGTCTTCCACCTTGGCGACCAGGATCTCCGGGGTCTGGAGCGCGCCCCCCGCCGTCAACAACGGCTGCGCCGCGTCGTCCCAGCCAAGGCCGTCCTGTCCGCCGGGGGTGCTCGCGCGCACGCCGGTCAGCCCCAGCGCGTCCCGCATCTTGGCAGCGGTGAACGGCAGGAACGGCTCGGCGAGCACCGACAGCGACGCGCACACCTGGAGGGCCACGTGGATGGTCGTCTGGCAGCGCGCGAGGTCGTCCTTGCGGCTCGCCCAAGGCGCCTGGTCGTTGAAGTACTTGTTGCCCAGCCGGCCGAGCGCCATCACTTCCTGCACCGCGTCGCGCAGCTTGTAGCCGTCGACCATCTCGCCGACGCGCGCCGGGAACTCCGCCATCGCGTCCAACATCGCCTGATCGTCGGCGCTCAGCTCGCCCGCCACGGGCACGGTGCCGTCGAGGTACTTGATCGCGAACTGGACCGTCCGGTTGAAGAAGTTGCCGACGTTGTCCGCCAGCTCGTTGTTGATGTGCGCCTGGAAGTCCGCCCAGGAGAAGTCGCTGTCGCGGGTCTCGGGCAGGATGCGCAAGAGGGAATAGCGCAGGTAGTCCGGCGGGAAATCCTCGAGCGCCTCGCCCAGCCACACCGCCCAGCCGCGGCTGGTGGAAAGCTTGTCGCCCTCGAGGTTCAGGAACTCGTTGGCGGGCACGTTCTCGGGCAGCACGTAGCCGCCGTGCAGCTTCATCATCAGCGGGAAGCTGATGGTGTGGAAGACGATGTTGTCCTTGCCGATGAAGTGAACGAGACGCGTGTCCTCGGACTGCCACCACGTCTTCCACGCATCGGGCGCGCCGCTCTGCTCCGCCCACTCGCGGGTCGCGGACACATAGCCGATGGGCGCGTCGAACCAGACGTAGAGCACCTTGCCGTCGGCGGAGACCCCCTGCGCCTCGGCGACGTCCTCGGGCACCGACACGCCCCACGGGAGGTCCCGCGTCATGGCGCGGTCCTGAAGCCCCAGCGTGAACCACGACTTGATCTGCCCGAGGACGTTGGGCTTCCAGTCTGGCTTGGTCGCGATCCAGGCCTCGATGTCCGCCTGGTGCTCGCCGAGCGGCAGGTACCAGTGCGTGGTCTCTTTCCACTCGGGCGTCGCCTCGCTCAGGGTCGACTGCGGGTCGATCAGCTCGGTCGCGCTCAGCGTGTTGCCGCACTTCTCGCACTGGTCGCCGTTGGCGCGCGGGTTCTTGCAGTGCGGGCACGTACCGCTGATGAAGCGGTCGGCCAAGAAGAGTTTCGCCTCCGGGTCGTAGGGCTGCTCTTCGGTCTTGGTGACGAACGACGACTGGATCTTCCGGAACCACTCGCGGCTCGTCTTGCGGTGCGCCTCCGAGCTGGTGCGCCCGTAGTGGTCGAAGCTCATCCCGAAGCGCGCGAAGTCCGCCTCGTTCTGCGTGTGGAAGCGGTCCACGACCTCCTGGGGCGTGATGCCGGCCTTGAACGCCTGAATCACGATGGCCGCGCCGTGCTCGTCCGAGCCGCAGATGAAGAGCACGTCCTCGCCCTTCATCCGCTGGTAGCGACAGAAGACGTCCGAAGGCAGGTACGCCCCGGCGAGGTGTCCGAGGTGAAGCGGGCCGTTCGCGTAGGGCAACGCGGCGGTGACCAAAATGCGGGCGTGCTTCGTCATGGGCGGCGAACATAGCTCACCCGCGGGGGCGCGCACGGGCGCGATGTGGCCTGCTCCTTCGCATGGGCGCATGCTGGAAAGAGCGACGCCGTTCGGCCCTTGAAGTGACCCCATCGAAGTATCGAGCCCGCCTGAAATGAAACGCCCTCGCAGCGCCGCCGTACGGCTCTCGATGGAAGCGGAGAGGAAGGCACGTTGGGGGGCCGCGCTCATCGGCGTGGGGTGCCTGACGGTCCTCGCCTTCGCCTTGCAAGCCGCCCCCCGGGAGGCGGTCCCCCTCTGGCTCGGCAGCCTCGTTCTGTCTGGGGCGAGCCTGGCGGCCGGGGCCTGGCTCTATCGCGCGCGGTTGGACCGTCGCGCCATCCTCGGCGTGGCGCTCGCCCTCCGTCTCGCCGCGCTGGCGGCGCCCGTTTCGCTTTCGGACGACGTGCATCGCTACGCATGGGACGGCACGCTGCTCGTGCACGGGCAAGACCCCTACGCGAGCCGGCCCGAGGAAGTCGTCGGGCAGTTCGGTCTCGAGCAAGCGGACCTGTCGCAGCTGAACAGCCCCGCGTACTACTCGGTGTACCCGCCGCTCGCCCAGGCGGTGTTCGGCCTGGGCGGGCTGGCGCGCGCGCTGTCGCTCGACGGGACTTGGGTGCTGCGCGCGCTGCTCGTCACGGCGGAGATGTTCGGTGTCTGGGCGCTGCTCCTGTTGCTTCGTCGGCTGGATCGGCCGCAGGGCTGGGCGCTGCTCTACGCGTGGCACCCGCTCGTCGCTTGGGAGGTCGCCGGCGGAGGCCACACCGAGGCGCTGATGCTGCCGCTCTTGCTCTTTGGCCTCGTCTTCGCGTTGGACGGGCGGGGCGCGCGGGCGGGCGCGATGCTGGGCCTGGCCGTCGCCGCGAAGCTGACGGCGGCCCTGGCCGGGCCGATCCTCTGCGTGGCGCTTCTGTCGGCTCGCGGCTGGCGGGAGGCCGCGCGCTTCGTGGGCGCCGCGGCGGTCGTCTTCGGTCTGTCCGTCATGCCCTTCGCCAGCGCACACCTGGTCCCGCATGTGAGCGAGTCGCTCCGGCTCTACTCCGAGACGTTCTCCTTCAACGCGCCGCTCTACTACGGCGCCCGCTGGATGCTCGGCTACCGCGAGGGGATCACGCCGCCCGTCGACGCCGCCCTGGTCCCCTGGCTCACGGGCCTGACCTGCGTCTTCGTGGGCCTCTTCGCCGCGGCGGGGCGAAGCCGAGGCGGGCTCGTCGCGGGCCTGGCGTGGACGTTCGCCGCCCATCTCCTGCTCTCCCGGGTAATGCACCCCTGGTACTTGCTCCCTGTCATCGCCTTGGCGGCGGCGTCGGGTCGTCCCGCGCTGCTCGTGCTCGGGTCTCTGACGGCGCTCAGCTACCTCCGGTACGATCCGCTCGGCCACGAAGCCCCGTGGGTGCTGGCCGCGCAGGCCATCCCGCTCGTGATGCTGGCACTCGTGGAGCTCGCCGGACTGGCTCCCAGCACGGTGGAGACGCGCCGTGACAAATCCCACTTGCCCCGAGGCGCAAAGCCGAGTTGACTACGCCCCATGTCCTTCACGGTCGTCTACGTCGGTCTCGCCGTCATCATCCCGCTCGTGACCCTGGGCTTCTGCCTGCTCGGCGAGAAGATCGGTCACTGAGTTCTCGAATGTGCGCGCTTCGCGCAATTTTGCACATTCGAGAACTCACCGTTTTCTGGTGGCGCTTGCGCGCCACGTCGAGGGGCGTGCCCCTCGAGCACCCCTCTGGACGGGACGCTAGGGCTCACTGATCGACGCGCCATGTCGCGCTCGTCGGCACGCATCACGACTTCCGCCTCGGCCATGTGGACGCCGCGAGTTGCTAGAGTCCGCGCCATGGCGGAGTCGAACACGACGAAGAAGGTGCTGATCGGGGTCGGTGTGGGCTGTCTCGGTCTTGTGCTCTTGTGCTGCGCGTCCGGGGGCGGCCTCCTCCTAATACAGCGCTCCAGCCTGGCGTCGGCGGCCCAGGACCACGCAGAACAGTTCCTCGGTCAGGTCCAGCAGCGCGACTGGCCCGGCGCGCTGCAATCGGCGAGCTACATGGGGGACACGGGCCTCTACAGCGTGGGGGCGCATCAGCGCTGCGTGGAAGACACCGCGCTCGGCGACCTCACGAGCTATTCCTGCCACGACGTCGATGTGGACCTGGTGGACAGCGACGCCGACGTGCGCTGCAGCGTCGAGTCCGCCAGCCGCGGCACCGTCGAGCCCGTGATCCACGTCAACAACGCCGACGGCTCCCCCTACCTCGGCTTCTATTGGTTCGGCTCCCGGAGCGACTTCGGGGCGACTTGGGCGAGCGACGCCTGCTCGAGCTGGTCAGGGCGAGAGTACGTGTACGGGCCCCCGAGCGGCACCGTTCGGCCCTGACCGTTCGACGAGAGACACCGGCGCTTGTCTCGCTGTGCGGCTGCGCGCATTCTGGGCGCGTGGGGCATCTCGTTCGGGTTGGGCTGACCGGCGCGCTGCTTTGCTTGGCGTGCGGCGAGCCTGTGCCACGCGATGCCGGGCGGGTAGATGCAGGGCTGGGGGATGCGGGCCCGGGGGATGCGGGACCGCCGTCGAACGTTCGCCTGACCGCGGTGACCTTCAACACCGGCACCACCCTCGGACTCGACCACGGCCGCGAGCCCGACGACGGGTACAGCCGCGAGGACGCAGTGATCTCCGACACGCACTACGGCGACGGTCTGGCGTGGCGTTCGGTCATCGACGACACGCTCACCTTCCTGACGGCGCTGCAACCCGACGTCGTCGCGTTTCAGGAGGTCTTCTACTCGGGCGAGTGCGCGAGCATCCCCTCGGACGCCCACCCCGGTTTCGCTTGCGAGGCCTGGGCCGACGGAGACGCCACCGTGGCCGAGGTCGTGCTCGGCGCCGGCTATCAGGTCGCGTGTCACCAGGACAAACCCGACAAGTGCATCGCCGTTCGCCGCGCGTTCGGCACGATCCGCGGCTGCGAGGACAACCTCTGCCTCGACCACCTCGACGGAGCCCGCGTCCCCGACTGCGGGGGCGGCTCCCGCGTCGGACGCGCTGTCCTCGACCTCACGGACGGTCGCAGCCTCACGGTGGTCAACGTGCACGGCAGCTCCGGCGTGTCGGCCGAGGACCAGGCCTGCCGCGTCGCCCAGTTCAATCAGGTCTTCGTCGATCTCGACCTCGACGGACCAGGCACCGAGCCGGGTGCGAACGGCGCAGCCAACCTCATCCTGGGCGACCTGAACACCGACCCCGCACGCTTCGAGAGCAGCGACGCGAGCGCCGCGCGGTTCAGCGAGCTGGTCGAAGCCGGCGGGTACCACTTCGTCACCGAGGTCGGTCGACGCGCCACTCCCACCTACGCGTTGTTCAACATCGACCACCAGGTCTCCGATGCGCTGGACGGTCCGTGCTGGGCGCCGGGCGTGACCGAAGCCCGCCCCGCAGTCAGCGAAACCATCTACTTCGACCATGTGCCGGTCGTGTGCGAGCTCGCCGGCTTCCTCGAGTAGCGTCTCTACCGGTGTGGACCGTTTGTCGGTGGCGTGCGGTCCACGATGCGCACCTCTTCGGGAAACTGCCGCGCCACTTGCTCCATAGCCCCGATCGCGGCGTACAACTCCGTAAAGCCGCACTTCAGGCAACTCCACACCTCGAGGTGTCCGAGCTCGGAGCGCTTCCATCCGGTGCAGACACTCACGGCCGGCAAGACATGGGTCCCGTTGCTGTACGCGTAGGAGGGGATCGAGAACTTGGGCTGCACGGCGAAGCGGCGCCCGTTGCACTTGGGGCAGACCTGGGTGTGTCTCATGCCGCGGGCGTACCACGCAGTCCAGGAGCAGCGAGCCCAGGTGCCGAGCCACCGGTTGTCCTCGCACGGTGACAGCCGGGGCGCTCTCGTTTTGAGGGTGACACCGACAAACGAAGACTTCCGCGCTACCCTCCGCGCGCGAGCCTCCGGAAACGCCCCCCAGCGCCCCTCCGCGCCCCGAGAACAGCATGAACTCACGCCCTCCCCGCGTCGCACCCCACGCCCGACACCCACGTGTCGAAGGCGCGGCTTTGCTCCGTCGGCCGGTCAGAACCGCATCTCGGGTCCATCCCCTCTCGGCTGATGAAAGGCGGACGACGCCATGAGGGCCGACGAACGCCTTCGGGGCGGACAGCCGTTCGACGAACGCACGCGCGTCTTGCTCGATGTCGAATGCGAAAGCCTCGACGACGTGATGGACGCCGTGGGAGAAGAGTTCGAGACGGGGTTCGAGCTGTCCGACAAGCAGCGGCAGAAGGTGGACAAGACCCTGCGCCGCCATGGGGACATCGGCGTCGACGCGCTCAAACACGGCGTGGCTCTGGTGCACGAGCGGCTCCGGGGCATCGACATCCCGGACATGGCCGCCATCGTCCGCACCACCACGCCGCTCGAACTGAGCGATGAGGAGGAAGACAAGGCCCCCGCGCGGTTCGTCGTGGTGCTCCTCTCGAACAAGCCGACGCACCCGCTGACGAGCATCGCGGCCGAGTTCACGCACCTGATGCGTCGCGCCACGTTCCAGACGGCGGCGGAGTCCGCGGCGAACCGGGACGAGCTCATCGCGGAGTACGAGAAGGCCCTCGAGGAGGCCCTTCGGTTCGAGCATATCCCGGAGGAGCTGCAGCGCACCGGTCGCTTGTTCGGCGGGGTCGCGCGGGACCTCGGGCGGCGCCTTCCCCTATGGATGGGGGACTGGACCGACGGCTTCAACACGAAGGTGGTCGCCTCGACCCTGTTCATGTTCTTCGCGTGCCTCGCCCCGGCGGTCGCGTTCGGCGGTCTCCTGTCGACGCTGACGGGCGGCCAAATCGGCGCGATCGAGACGGTGCTCGCCTCGGTGGTCTGCGGGCTCTTGTGGTCGGTGTTCGCGGGGCAGCCGCTCGCCATCGTGGGCGCCACCGGGCCCAACGTCATCTTCATCGGCATCCTGTTTGGCATGTGCGAACGGTTCAACGCGCCGTTCCTCCCCACGCTCGCCTGGACCGGGCTGTGGGCCGGGCTGTTCATGATCATCCTCGCGGCGCTGGACGCGAGCGCGCTGATCCGCTTCTTCACGCGGTTCAGCGATGAGATCTTCGCCGCGCTGATCGCGATGATCTTCATCAGTGAGGCGGCGAAGGATCTGGTGCGTTTGTTCACGGACGGACACACCCCCCACGACACCGCGCTCCTGTCGCTGTTGTTGGCGCTCGGCACGTTCGGCCTCGCGATTTCGATGTCGCGCTTCCGTCGGTCCCCCTACTTGCGACCCCGCGTGCGGGAGTTCTTGAGCGACTTTGGCCCCGCCATCGCCTTGGTCACGTTCAGCCTGATCGGCTGGTCGATGCACGCCGTGGAGCTCGAGACGCTGGCGGTTCCCGAGACGTTCGCGCCCACGATCGAGCGCGAGTGGTTCGTCAACCCGATGGACGCTCCGACCTGGGTCATCGCGGCCACGCCGATTCCCGCGGTGTTGCTCACCATCCTCATCTGGACGAACCAGAACATCACGGCACGCCTGGCGAACAGCCCGGACTACAAGATGAAGAAGGGGCCCGCGTTTCACTACGACATCGTCGTGATGGGCTTCTTGGTGGCGCTCATGGGGCTGTTTGGGCTTCCGTGGGTCGTGGGCGCGGTCGTCCGTTCGCTCAACCACGTGAAGTCGCTGGTGGTCGAAAAGGACGGCAAGGTCGTCGGCGTGGTGGAGCAGCGGCTCTCGAACTTCGTCGTCCACATCCTGCTCGGCATCGCGCTGCTGCTGTTCCTGCCGCTGCTCGGCGTAGTCCCGATGCCGGTGTTGTTTGGCATGTTCATCTTCATGGGCGTGGGCACGCTGGGCGGAAACCAGTTCGTCAAGCGGATGGAGCTGTGGATCCTCGATCCCGAGCAGTACTCGCCGACGCACTATCTGCGCGCGGTGCCGTCCAAGCGGGTCCACCTGTTCACGGCGGTCCAGGCGGGCTGCCTGACGGTGCTTTGGCTCGTGAAGGCGAGCATCATCGGCATCCTGTTCCCGTTCTTCCTCGCGCTGCTGGTCCCCGTCCGCATGATGATGGGGCGCTTCTTCGCCGCGGAGCACCTCGCGCTGCTGGACGCAGAAGAGGTCCCGGCGGACGAGGCGGACCGCGAGGTCGGGGTCTGAGCGGAACCTCCGCGGAGCCCGGGCATGGGTGTTCTGTCTGCCGCGGAGCGAACGTCCTGTCAGCCTGAAGCGTGGCGGACTCATCCGTGCACCGTTCCGCGCCTCGACCTGCCGCGAGGCCGCGCGCGGTTGCTCGCCGGCGTGAGCCCTCGCGAGCGAGCCTGCGCTGCAGACAGCGGCGCCTCAAAAGCCGCGCTGCTTCCGTCAGTCGGGCACATCGGCTCGCGTCCTCCTTGCATGCCGAACGTCAGCGAGACCGCCCTTCACACCCTCCGCATTCTGAGCCACACCCACGACTGGGTGGACCCCCACGCAGCGGGCCTGCCGGTGCATGCACTGGCCGAACTGAGCCGTGCTGGGTTCGCCGATGTTCTCGTCCGCGACGCACACGGCGAAGCTCGCCTCAGCGCGCGCGCCACCGAGACCGGGCGGCGCACGTGCCGCTCCTCCGCTGCCAGCCACGCGGCCACCGGATGAGACCCGCCCTTCGGTGAGGTGATAGATCCGAGGCGTGCGGAGACATCGGAGAGGACCCGAGGGCAGCTCGCGAGCGCCGCGAGAGCGCGAGCGATCCAAGCGGGCATGCGCGCCATCGCAGGCCGCTCTGTTCTGGGCATGCCTTGGCGTGAGCCTTGTGGGTGCGTGCGGTGAAGAGCCGACTGCAACAGCAGCACCGGAGCCGAGCGCGGCTCAGCCCGTTTTGGACGGTCCGACGGAGCTGCCCGACAACCCGGTTCGGCCGCCGGAGCCGGGCCGCGCCGCACCGGCACCGGGCTGGGTCCCGTCCGAGGTGGTTGCCTTGGGAACAGCGCGTTGCGAGCTCCGCCCACGCGGCGGGATGGCGTGTTCCCGCGATGGCTCGGAGCGCGGCCTGCCCCGGCTGGAGAGCGCGCTCGGGATGGCGACCGACGGGCACCTGCTTTGCGCCCGCGCTACCGACGGCTCAGCCCACTGCGCGCAGCTCGGGCTCGACGGCGCCGAGACCACTGCCGACGTCCGCATGCAGCGCGTCGAGGGCGCCGTGGGCGTGAGCCAGGTCGCGGTGGCGGCGGGCCGGGCCTGTTTCCTCGGACACGATCGCAGGGTCCGATGCGGCGCGTTCGGCGAGAGAGCGGCAAGGGTCACGGGAGTGGAGGGCGTCACGCACCTGGTCGCCTCTGCCGCCGCGTTCTTCGCACGGACGCGGGACGGGCACCTCGCGTGGTGGTCGGCCGGCGGGTCCGGGGCGGGCGAGGTGCGTGCGTTCGTGCCGGCCATCACGGACGCTCGCGTCGTTGCGGCCCGCGGAGAGCGGGTGTGCGTGTCGCGCGGCGAGGCGTCCCGCCTGACGTGCTGGCGGTCCGCAGCGTTCGGGTCGGCCGACGCGGCAGAGCGGGGTGCCGCGGGCTCGACGCGCGAATGGGTCTACGCGAGCGAGGTGCGCGACGTACGCGTGCTCGGCCTGATGAACGACGGGGGGTGCGCGCTCACCGGAAGTGCGCTGATCTGCTGGGGCCCCGAAGCGCCGGTCACCGTGGGACCGGTACCTGCGAGCGGCGCCGTGCGGTGCGGCGCACGCCACTGTTGTGTCTCCTCCCCGGGGAGCGTCACCGCCTGCTTAGGGCAGCCGCCTCTGGACCCGAACACGGAGCCGCCGGCACCCCACCAGGACGAACGATGGGTGCTCTGGCCTCTGGAATCGCGTGCGGCGGCCGGTGTAGAGCACGCCGCGGGACCGTGATATCAGAAGCCTATGCAACGAGTTGTGATGGCGAGTGTGCGCATCCTGGCCCTGTGCGCATGCGATTCGGAGTCCCCCACCGACGCCGGACCGCGTGACGCGCGCTCACCCTCAGAAGTCGATGCGGGCTCGCCTGGAACCTGCGAAAGGAACTCGGATTGCGATGACGGCACCTTTTGCAACGGCCAAGAGCGATGCGAAAGTACCGTCTGCGTAGCAGGCGACGACCCATGCTCAGACTCGGAGCGATGCATGGAGGCGCAGACCGACTGTGTCGCAGTAGACTGCGACGGTCCGGACCAAGGTGACAGCGACGGCGATGGGCGAAGGACCGAGCAGTGCGGAGGAGACGACTGCGATGACGATGACCCCAACCGATTTCCGGGAAACACGGAAGTCTGTGACGTCGATGGCCACGATGAAGATTGCGATGATCGGACGTACGGCGTCCGTGACCTCGACGGAGATGGGCATCCCGACGCCACATGCTGCAATGGAAGCAACTGCGGAACCGACTGCAATGACGCGGCCGCCGGAGTTGGCCCTTCGTCACCCGAGGTGTGCGGAGACAGCGTCGACAACGACTGCGACGACGCCGTGGACGAAGGGGTGGCTCGTACCTGCTGGATGGACGCAGATGGTGATGGCTACGCTGCTCTGGAAGCCGCGACTCTGAGCGACTGCAGCTGTCCCGCCGGTTGGACCGCCCGCGAGCCAGCGTCGGGAGCGGCGGATTGTTTGGATGATGCAGACGCTGGCGGTGCAAACGTCTTTCCGGGCGCACCGGAACTCTGTGACCGAATTGACACGGATTGCTCAGAGAGTGACTCTCTGTCGAACGCGGAGGAAGAGGATGCTGACGGAGATGGGCATGCACCGATTGACGCGCCGTGCGCCGGTGGGTTCCCGCGGGACGACTGCATGGACGATCACGAACTCGTGCTCCTGGGCCAGACAGAGTATTTTGAGCGCCCATACTGCCCCCGCTCGGTCGACGGCGGAAACGTATTTTGCATCGATGGCCGTGGTTGCGTATGCGCGGGTGATCTTGCCGTGCCCAGCTTCGACTACGACTGCAGTGGCGCGCTCGATCCGTCACCAGCCCATGTCGAGTGCATCAATACAGCCGGCGGTCCCCTTTGCCTTCCGGACGGGGCCGAGCCGAGGTGTATCGGCAGCGGGCCAACCAGCCCGCAACCAAGCAGCGCGTGCCGTTCCTTCGTCCCCCATACGGTATGTAGCTGCACTGAGGACGGCGGGTCACCCTCCGGAGGGCGCTGCTCGGGGGAGTCCGTTTCGGCACGACTCCGCTGCCGATGAGTCGCTCACTACGAGTTCCCTGGCCGGTTGATTCTGACGCTCGGGCGGCGTGCCGTCGGCGAACGAATCAAGGAACGACGACGATGCGATGCCCGGCATCGTTGAGGAGGAGTGACGCCGAGTCGTGCGTCGAGGGCGCGTCGCACGGACATCGAACTCATCCCGCCAGGGAACTAGCTGAGGGGGGCACGTGACCAAGACCATCCAGTACCACACGGTGATCCACCAGGAGGGCCGCATCACGCACGTGGATGGCGTGTGGGTCGGCAAAGTCCCCGCCGCGACGCCGGGCTCCATCGAAAGCTGTCCGCACCTTCACGCGTACCTCCGCCGGATGGGCACCGACGGCTGGGAGCTGTGCGGGACGGTTCCGATCGGCGAGCGGTCGCAGATGATCTTCAAGCGCTGACGCCGGTGGCCGGAGCCACACACCGAGCGTTCGCGCCGACACGGGCGCCCCACGACATGCCCTCGTGTGCGGCGGTCACTCCACCCCGTCGAGGCACGGGATTGACGTCAGTTCGGCTGCCGCGCCTCGGTGTCGTCGCCCCGTTCGGTCGGCTTTCCGTCCCGGGCCGCCCACCAGTCACTGAGCCGTGGCCAGAGGTGCTTTCTGGCCGAGCTCGACACCACCGCACCGACGTGTCCACCCGGCAGGTGGAGATGCTCCACATCACTCGACGAGACCTGGTCGACGAGCGGAGCCGCGCTCTCGTGGGGGACGATGTTGTCGTGCTCGAACGTCACCGCGAGCACCGGGCAGTCGATGCTGGAGAGCGACACGACACGTCCGCCGAGCGCGAACTCCCCGCGGACGAGGCGGTTCTCCTGGTACAGCGCGCGGATGTACGTGCGGTACGCCGCGCCCGGAAGCCCAACGTTGTCGTTGCCCCACGTTTCGGTGGCGAAGAACCCATCGAGGAAGCGGTCGTCCCACGCCCGGTCGACGAGCTTGACCGCCTTCCAGACGCTCAGCGTCGGGCGGAGCATGTGGAAGCTCGCCTGGAGGAGCGGCCAAGGAACCACCCCCGTCCCCTCCACGAGCGCGTCGATATCGAAGGTCGGGCTCGTCACCCAGCGGCGCAACAGACCGTCGTCAGAGAAATCGATCGGGGCCGCCAGCGCCAGGAACGACGCGAAACGATCCGGGTGACGCGCCGCGTGAATGGCCGCGAGCGTGCCGCCCATGCAGTAGCCGAGCACGTGCACTTTGCCGTCCCGCTCACCGAACGAGCCGGCCACCCGCATCGCGCGCCCGATGTAGCCGTCCACGATGGTGTCGAACGTGAGGTAGCGGTCCTCGGCGCTCGGCGTGCCCCAGTCGATGCAGAACACGTCGAACCCCTGCTCGACGAAGAACTCCGCGAAGCTCTTTCCCGGCAAGAGATCCAGCACGTAGTGCCGGTTGATGAGACTCGGCACGAGTAGAATCGGCGTGGCGTGACGGACGTGACGGCTCCGGTAGCGCAGCAGCCGCCACTTGTTCTCTCGGTGCACGACATCGGCCGGCGTGCTCCCCACAGGGGGGCGCCCCTCCCGCACCCGCTGCGCGAGCTTGAGAAAGCGGTTCACGAGTAGAGCGCCTCCAAGACGGCGCGGTGCTTCTCGATGATCCTCTTTCGCTTCGGCTTCAACGTCGGCGTCAGGAGCCCGCCCTCGACGGTCAGCGGCTCGTCGATGAAGACGAACTTCTTGATCGTCTCGTAGCGCGCGAGCTCCGTGTTGATGCGGTCGATGCGCGTCTGAACGAGCGAACGCTTCGCTGCGTCACGTGCTTCGGTCCCGACCTCCGCGAGATGTCCGTCCACCACGGCCGCGTCGAGCCAGACGGCAGCGGTCAGGTACTTCTGGCCGTCACCGAACACGATCAGATGTGCGATGAACGGGTCGTCGCGGAACCGGATCTCGATGTTCGCCGGCGCGATGTTCTTGCCGCCCGCGGTCACGAAGATGTCCTTCTTGCGGTCGACGATCTGCAGGAACCCGTCGTCGGTCCAGCGCCCCACATCGCCCGTCTTGAGCCAACCATCCGGGGTGAACGCGTCTTGGGTGGCCTCGGGGTTCTTGTGGTAGCCGCCGAAGATGCTCTCTCCGCGTGCCAGGATCTCGCCGTCCTCCGCCAGCTTCAGCTCCACGCTCGGAAGCGGCTTGCCGACCGAATCGAACCGGAAGGCATCCGCGCGGTTCAGCGTGAGCGTCGGGCTCGCCTCGGTCAGGCCGTAGCCCTCGATGACGAGCATGCCGGCCTCGTGAAAACGCTCTTTCACCGCGCGCTTGAGACCTGCGCCCCCGGACAGGCAGAAGCGCAGGTTGCCGCCGGTCACCTCGCCCAGCGCCGCGGCGGGTTCATCCGAGGCCGCGGCCATGGTCGAGAGCTTCTCCCACACGCTCGGCACGCTCATGAACACGTGCGGACGGACCTTCGGCAGATCCGCAACGACCGCGCGCGGATCCGACAGGTAGCTCGTCCAACCGAGCGTGTTGCCCAAACAGGCCTCGCCGAACCCGAAGATGTGGCTGAACGGGAGCCAAAGCAGGTCGACGTCGCCCTCTTCGACGAGCGGCGCGTTCAGACGCAGCCAGTCCGCGCCGTTCACGCCGACGTTTCGATGGGTGAGCGGGACCCCCTTGGGCCGGCCGCTGGTTCCGCTCGTGTAGAGCATCACCGCCGCCTGATCGAGCGACACGGCGTGCAGCGTTCTGAGGAACGCCTCGGGCTCCTCTCGCTTCCGCGCGGCCCCCGCCGCCATCGCCTGCGACCACGTGATGACCTTGCGCGACACCTCATCGAACGCGGGCACGTCGAGGCCCGCATCGCGCTGTTCGGCGAGCACCCCCGCCACGTCGAGCGCGTCGTCGAACAGCACGACCCGCTTCACGCCGCTGAGCTGCGGCCACGCGGCGAGCAGCTTGGCGAACAGCGGCGCCGTGTCGACGAAGACCACCCGCGCGTCGGCGTGCTCGACGACGTACGCCGCCTGGTCGGCGGTGCTGGAACCGTAGATCGGGACCATGACCCCACCCGCGGCCTGGATGCCGAGGGCCGCGCTCATCCACTCCACGCGGTTGGGCGCGAAGATGGCCGCGCGGTCGCCCGTCGACAGCTCGCTCGCGAGGTACAACGCGACGCGCTCAACCTCCTCGGCGTGCGCACGGAACGTGACAGACCGGTAGTCCCCGTCGTCGGTCGGGACCATGTAGCGAACCCGGGTGCCGCGCTCATCGAGCGTGTCGAACAGCGCGCGCGGCGCGACCCGCAGGTCGAGGTACGGAGTGACATCGACCATGGTTCAGCCCTCCCCTCGAGCGCGCGCGAGCTCCGCCTGCACGTCCGCCAGCTGCTCCTCGAGGTCGAGCAGCTTGCTCTGGATCTGGTTGAGCGCGTGCAGCGACCGCTCCTGGTCCCGCTTGGTCGGCAAGCCCCAGTTCCCCCAGAACTGGGCGAGCGCCTCCGTGCCCGCCGCCCGCGCCTTCATCGCGCCTTGCAGCAGCTGCCCGCTCGGGCCGAGCACCGCCGGGTTCTTGAGCGCCGACTCGAAGTACTCCGCGGTGGTCGTCTCCCACGCGAAGAAGCCCTTCTTCCACTGATCCCACACCTGCATCACTCACCTCGTGCGCCGCCGCAGCGGCCTTGATTCTGGGACTCGATGTCCTCGACGGAGGTCGCAACGCGCCTCGCCGCGATCCGCATCACGACTTCCGCCTCAGCCATCTAGGGCGCCACCCGCCAGAGCTCCGACGCCATCGCGGGTTCGGCGCTCGTGTCGCCGTCGACCCCAAACACCTGCGCGACCGTGCCCACGCACTCCTCGACATACGCGTGGCGCCGGCTCCGGGTCACGACCACGCCGACCGTACGCGTCAGCTCGGTGTTGACGCGCAACACCGATCGCACCCCGGCCGGGGTGCCGACATCACCCGACGCGTCGACCGCCACGCTCCACGTCTCGCTGTAGGCGCTCAGCACCCCGTTCAGCACGCCGCTGACGGAGCTCGTCTCTTCCCAGGTCTCGCCGACTCGCAACGGGAAACGCCAGACCGGCGCGGGCGGGTCGTACTCGAGCTCCGTGCGGAACGCGCCGTCGTCCGGCGACACGACGCCGAGCAGCAAGAGCGCGTTGTCGTTCAGCTGAAACACCCCGAGCAGATCGTCGTCGGCGCTCAACGGCAGCGTGTAGGTCCCGCCGGCGAAGTCGTCCGCGAACCACTGACCGTCGAGCGGCATCCGCTGATCCGTTCGATCCGCGTCACCCGAGAAGGGCCCCTCGAAGTCCCACAGCCGGGTGCCGTCCCCCCGCGTCGCGCCGACCGTGTCGACCGAGGTGCTCAGCGCAACCCGTCGGACGACCGCCACCGAGAGAGGCAACGGCAACTCCGCGCGCGTGAGCGTGCCGTCTGCGTCGCCGCAGCCCACGCCCCCGTCCTCAGGGCCGGCGTCCGTGCCCGCGTCGACGGCGCCATCGGGCGTGCCGGCGTCCGCGGAGCCTGCGTCCGTCCCTGCGTCAGCGCCGCCCGCGTCCGGCTCGGCGCCGGCATCGTCGAGCGGCTGACAGACCCCGTCGATGAGGCACACGCCGGACGGGCAGTCCGCCCCAACGCGGCACGGAATGTCGCCCTGAGCGCACGCCGAGAGCAGCTGCGCGGCGAGGGCCACGAGCAAGCCTGCGATCGGTAGCCGGTGCTTGAAGTGCGTCATCGCGGTGGTTCTCCGTGCCATCGTTCAAGCCTCAGCGCGGGCTCGCGACGAGCGTACCCGGGCGGCGCATCCGCAGCACGAGCGCGCCAATCCCGTAGACGGCAAACGACGCGATCACGCCCTCCGTCGCCGTGGACGCCGGGTTCACGAACTGGCCGAAGCCGTAGACCGCCGTGAGGTAGTGGACGAAGTGCACGGCCGGGCCCACGAGGGCCGCCAGGAACACCAAGCGCGAGTCGACCTGGTCCTTGAGGATGCCCAGGGTGACCGGCACGAGCGACGCTGCGACGAGCCCATAGATGCCGACCTGCGCGAAGATGCCAACCAGCTGCGGCGGGTCGAGCGCGAGCCCCCCGCTCACCACGCCGAGCGCCACCAAGATCCAACGGCTCGCCTTGAGCGCGACCTGTTGGCGATCGGTCTCGGACTTGTCCCCGAGCCAGCGGTCGCCGATGCGGCCGAGGAAGATGTCGTTGGCGGCGATGGTCGACGCGCCGATGAGCATGCCGTCGAGCGTGCTCATGCCGGCCGCGAGCAGCGCCACGCTGATGAGCACACCCACGGTCGGCGAGAACGCACGCGTCAGGTAGATGGGCATCACCTCGTCCTGCGCCTCGATGCCCGGGAACCGGACGCGCGCGTAGAGGCCCGCCATCAGCACGCCAGCGAAGATGATCCCAACGACCACGGCGACCGCGAGGTACCGGTTCAGGTCGCGCTCGCTCTTTAGATAGAGGCTCTTCATCAGGATGTGCGGCTGGCACATCAGGCCGGCGCCGACGACGAAGCCACACACGAACACATCCCACACGGACCCGAAGAGCGGGCTCTCGGGGTTCACGAGGCCAACCAGGTTGGCGTCCTGCTCGGCGATGCGGTCGAAGAAAGGGCCGAGGCCGTCGGCGAAGAGGTAGGCGCCGCTGCCCACGATGGCGAGCGCCACGACGACCATGAGGCCGCCCTGGAACGCGTTGGTGTAGACGTGCGCGTAGGTCCCGCCGAGCAACACGTAGCTGAACACGAAGCCTACGATCACGAGCACCGAGGCGACGTACCCGAGCCCCAGCGTGTGCTGCATGACGAGCGCCGAGCCCTTCACGATCAGCACGACGAACGCGATGGCGAGCAGGAGGTTGAGCAGGGCGAAGTACGTGCGCATGCCTGCGTGGTCGTAGCGCGCCCCGATCCAGTGCGGGAGCGTCAGCGCCGAGGTCTTCTCACCGAGCTTGCGGAAGCCCCGGCTCAGCACGATGAGCGCGGTGATCACGCCCGCGCTGGCCGCCACGCCGAAATGCATGAGCGCACCGATGCCATGCCCGTAGACGAACCCCGGGTTGATCACGAAGGTGGCAGTCGAGGCGATGGCCGCGGCGAGCGTGATTCCGACCATGCCGGGCCCGAGGTCCTTGTTGCCGAGCGCGAACCCCTCAAACGAGCTGGTCTTGCGCATCCCGCGGATCGCAAGTGCGGTGGTGAGCAGTACGTAGGCACCGAAGGCGCACCAAGCCAGCGTGTTTCGATCCACGGAGAACCTCTCATCCCGGCGACGCCATCCCCGACGTCGCCTCCATCCAACGCGGGCACGCATGAGCGCCCGCACCCTGTCGCCGTCCCTCGTGGGTCGGGCGTGTGTCGCTGGCTCAGAACCCCAGCCGACGGATCTCTTGCGCACGGTCGAACTCGGGGTCCGACTCATCCTCTTCCGAGGTCGCGGTGACCACGGAACCAAAACACGGCGCCACCCACGTGAGCGTGTGCACGGTAGTCTGGCTGAACGTCAGGTCGCGGGTGAGCGTGGTCGCGACCCGGAGCGCCTCGAACGGAGCGAAAGGCGTCACGACCTCGCCGCGCGCGTCCACCCGGCTCTCGTAGCGCTCGCCGTAGTTGGCCGCGAGGCCCTGGGCGACGCCGGTCACGCGGGTGTCGCTCGTCCAGCTCGTGCCTTCTTCGAGCGGGAACACCAGGACACGGACGGCCGGCGCGTAGGTCAGCTCCGTGCGCGTGATGCCCTCTTCGGGGGACACGACACCGAGTAGCTCGAGCGCGCTCTCGGTCACGCGAAACACGCCCAGCAGGTCGTTGTTGGAGCTGAGCCGCGCGGCGTAGTCCGCGCCCACAAAGCGGTCCGCGTACCAACGGCCGTCGAGCGCCTCGGTGGCGAGGTCGAGGTCGCGCTCCCCGGGCAGCGCGGCTCCGAAGTCCCAGCGACGCCGGCCGTCTCCGAGGTCGGCGCCGGCGGTGTTGATGCCGACGTCCAGCGCGGCGCGGTAGCGGACCTCGAGACCCGGGCCGAAGGGCGCCTCTGCACGGGAGATCGCGTCGTCTCCGTCCGGCCGGCAGAGGCCGGACCCAGCGTCCGCCACCGGCGGCCCGCTGTCGGGACGCGAGGCGTCTCTGAGCGGAGTGCCGCCATCGCCGGAACCAGCATCCTGCTGCGGCGCACAAACCCCGTTGGCCATGCACTCGCCGGAGGCGCAGTCGGCGCCGCTGCTGCACGGGAGCGTCCCGGGACCAGGATCGCAGCCCAACAGCAGCACACTCGCCGCGGCAAGCAGCGAAATGGAACCGTGTCGTCGAAGGGAGAGTGGCATCCGAGGAGGTTGTCGAAGCAGCCGCACAAGCGCGGTGACGGGCTGTACCTACCGTGAGCATCGGGAAGGGTCAAGCCGAGAATGCGGCGGAGCAACATAGATGCTCCGAATGCGGCCCTTCTCCTCGCCATCGTGGCCCAGTAAGTGACGGAATCAGGGCGCGACCTCGCCGGAATTGTGCGGCGCACAAAGTTTCGCTTGACGCGCTCGCCTCGGGAGCACAGCCTTTATTGGCGGGACGGAAGAACTCGTCCCGAGAACCAACCGCAGGAGAAACTCAGATGGCCACCCGCAAGACTTCGCAGGCGCAGCAAGCAACCGCCGCCAACCCCTTCGCCACCGTCCCCGGCGCAGAGCTTTGGAAGTCGATGATGGAAGCGCAAAACGCGCGCTTCGAGAAGCTGCTCACGGAGATGGAGAAGATCGAGACCGAGCGGCACACCCGTGCGCTTCACGCCTTTGAGGACATGAGCAACCTCGTCAAGACGAGCATGGCGTACCAGCAGCAACTGTCGGACGAGTGGCGCAAGATGAGCCTCGACACGGCGCGCAAGGTCATGCACATGGCCACGCCCGAGGCGTGATCGTCCGAAGAACGTAGGGGTCGCGCTACGGCGAGGCGAGGCCTTCGTGTTCGAGCGGCCGTGGGGCGCGCGCAGCACCCCGCGCACTCGCAAACAGAGTCGAGGCGGGCCACGGCGTTCCGCTGGCGGCTCGAACGTGCGCGCGCCTCGACCGACTCGAACCAATGCGATGCAGGTGGGCATAACCGTCGGGCATCGTGTCCAGGGCCCGGTCGTTCTCCGGATCTTGGATCATCGTTCGACCCGTCCGCCGTCGTGCACTTGATGCACCCTTCGCGGCAGTGCACAACATGGAAAGCCGGCCTGAGATTGTCTCTCACGCCGGTCTTCTGCCGTTCCTGAGCGAGACCCAATGAGAGCCGAAGGAGACAGACGATGGAGCTGAAGGACCTGAGAGTGGTGGTGACCGGTGCGGCCGGCGGCATGGGCGCGCACTTTGCGATTCGACTGCACGAGGCAGGCGCCAAGGTCGCGGTCGGAGACATCCAAGAGGAGCGACTCGAGGAGCTGCCCGATGGGATCGCCGCACGCCGGCTCGACGTCGCCGACGAGGCCGATGTGAAGGCCTTCATCGACTGGGCACACGGCGAGATGGGCGGGGTGAACGCGCTGATCAACAACGCGGGCATCATCCGCGACGGTCTGCTGGTCAAGAAGGACCGGAACACCGGCGAGATCAAGCGGCTGTCCACCGAGAAGTGGGATCAGGTCATCGGCGTGAACCTGACGGGCGCCACGCTGATGGTCCGCGAGTTGGTCGCCAAGATGCTCGAGACCGAGCAGGGTCCGGGTGTCATCGTCAACATCTCGAGCATCAGCCGCAACGGCAACCGCGGCCAGTCCAACTACGTCGCCGCCAAGGCCGCGCTCGCCGCCAACACCGTCACCTGGGCGCGTGAGTTCGCCCGCTTCGGCGTGCGCGTCGGCTGCGTGGCCCCGGGCATGGTCGAAACGCCGATGACCAAGGGCATGAACCAAAAGGCGCGCGATGCGCTGGTGAAGGCAATCCCGGTCGGCCGGATCGGCGTGCCAGAGGACCTCTGGAAGGCCGTGCAGTTCATCTTCGAGTGCGACTACTTCAATGGGCGCTGCGTCGACGTCGACGGCGGCCTGGTCATGTCGTGAGGCGCAGATGAGCGCGCCGAGGATCGTCAAGAAGTACGGCAACCGCCGGCTCTACGACACAAAGGAGAGCCGGTACATCACCCTCGATGAGCTCGCGATCAGCATCCGGGCGGGCGAGTCCGTCAAGGTCGTGGACGCCAAGAGCAACCGCGACCTGACGCAGGGCACGCTGGCCCACATCATCCTCGAAAGCCGAGGCGCGTCGAAGCTCCTCCCGGTGCCACTGCTCGAGCAGCTCATCCGCATGGGGGAGCAGCCCTTGGCGGAGTTCTTCGGCATGTACCTCTCGGGCGCGCTCGAGATGTACCTGAGCGCCCGCCGTGGCGCGGCCGCGATGATGCCGTACAACCCGTTCGGGCAGATGCCCTACGCGCAGATGAACCCGTTTGCGCGCCTCATGGGCGGCTCGATGATGGGGTGGCCCGGGGTCCCGGGCGCCGCGGCTGCTCCACCGCCGGGCTATCCCCCCGCCGAAGGCTACGCGGCCGCGATGGAGCCCCCTTCTCCCGAGCCGGAGCCCTCCGCCGACGAGGAGGCGCGCAGCGACGTGGCGGACCTTCGGCGCGAGCTCGAGGAACTCAAGCGCGCGATCCGCGGCGAGCCAGAAGCGGACTAGCGGTGCATCGGCGCGGCGCGGCCCGCTCCCGCCGCCGAGGCGCGTTGCGGCCTCCGGCCTGGCGGTCTGATGAGCCTGTGCTCGGAGCGCGGCGTGGCTCCTGAGGGGTCCGGGACGACGAGGCGATGCCGTGCACCGTCGAGCAGGCACGCACGCACCTGCGTCGTGAAGAAGGAATGCGACGAAGTGTGCCAGATTTGGATCACTTTCCGCCATCCGGCGTCGTGAGCCCGCGGGCTGTGCTTGTGGTTCTGTCATGTCATCGCGTGATCGTGCCGCTACGCCTATGCCGCGGAAGCTTCGGCGCCTCAGGTTTGTGAAACGGTCTCGCCCTGTTGACGCGTGGGCGCGGTCGATCGGCTCCCAAGAGGGTTCGCGACTGTCGATCCCGCGGGCTCGGTGAGCCGTCGTCCCTGACGGCGCGTCGCGTTTCGGCGCGCGAACCTCTCGTTGCGTTTGCCCCCTTTTCTTCCCTCCGGACGTGGAACCTGAAATGCCCCGACTCGCCTGTTGGTCCCCTCTGCTCGCCGTTCTATTGGTCGCCTGCGCTGGGGACGGCCGACGGATGCGGGACGACGCCGGCGACGAAGTTGACGCTTCATCACCACCGCCGTTGCTTTGCGGCAACGGGGTCGCGGATCCTGGCGAAGCCTGCGACGGAGATTGCCCGGATGCCTGCAACGATGGTGTCGCGTGCACATCGGACGAGCTGTCCGGTGCCGCCGATCGCTGCGACGCGCAGTGCCGCTTCGAGGCCATCGTCGTCTGCGTCGACGACGACGGGTGCTGCGCGCCGGGCTGCGACGCCACCAGCGACAGCGACTGCAGCGCGAGCTGCGGGAACGGCACGCTGGAGCCTCCGGAGCGCTGCGACGGGGATTGCCCAGAGGCCTGCAACGATGGCGTGGCGTGTACCGCGGACGCCCTGACGGGAAGCGCCCAGGCGTGCTCGGCCGCGTGCGCGTTCTCGCCGATCGGCACGTGCGCCGACGACGATGGATGCTGCCCTGCAGGATGCGACGTCTCCTCGGACAACGACTGCTCTGCGACGTGCGGCAACGGCACCATCGAGGCGCCCGAGATCTGCGACGGCGACTGCCCGACGGCCTGCGATGATGGGCTGGCGTGCACGACGGACAGCTTGGTGGGAGACGCGGCGAGCTGTTCCGCGAGCTGCGCCTTCGCCCCGATTGTCGAGTGCAACGACGGCGACGGGTGTTGCGCGCCGGGATGCGACGCGACCCTCGACGCCGACTGTTCGCCGAGCTGCGGCAACGGCGTCACCGAAGGCACCGAGCTATGCGACGGCGACTGCCCCACGGCGTGCGATGACGGGCTGACCTGCACGACCGACACCCTCGTTGGGGCCGCCTCGAGCTGCTCTGTGAGCTGTTCGTTCGCGCCGATCACCGCGTGCGTCGATGGAGACGGGTGCTGCGCGCCGGGGTGCGATGCCACCCTCGACTCCGACTGCTCACCGAGCTGCGGCAACGGCGTAACGGAGCCTCCCGAGGAATGCGACGCCGATTGTCCCTCAGGCTGCGATGACGGCCTCGCTTGCACAACGGACACCCTGGTCGGCTCCTCGGTCGGCTGCTCAGCCACCTGCAGCTTCACGGCGATCGACGCCTGCGTTGACGACGATGGGTGCTGTCCAAGCGGCTGCGACTTCACATCCGACCGCGACTGCGATCCGGTGGTCCCGGAGACCGTCTTGGTCAACGAGGTGCTGTACGACGCCACCGGGGCGGACGCACCGCTCGCGTTCATCGAGCTCCATGCGCCCCCTGGCACGGACCTCTCCGGCTACTCGGTCGTCGGGGTCAACGGTAGCGGAGCGGGGGACTACGTCTCCATCCCCCTGGCCGGCTCCGTGGGCGCAGACGGTCTCTTCGTCATCGCCCACCCAAGTGCCGGAGATCCCCTCGCCTCGCTCGCCGACCAGCTGGACGCGGGCGCGGATCTGCAGAACGGCCCGGACTCGGTCCAGGTGAGATATGCGGGCATCGTGGTGGACGCCCTCGGCTACGGCGACTTTGCCGGCGCGACCTTCGCAGGCGAAGCCCCGGCGGCGGTGGCCAGTCCGGAAGGCATGTCCCTCACGCGCGACGTGCTCCACACGGACACCGATCGCAACCTGGAGGACTTCGCCTTGGCGACGCCATCCCCCGGCGCCGACGAGGCCTGCACGAGCCCCACGGCGCCGCGCCTGGTCGCACCGCTGTCCACCAGCCGTGTGACACGTGGCGGCGTGCCCTTCCGGTGGGCCCTGCCGCCCGGGCACGACGGCGCCCGGGTCGAGGTCTGCACGGACCGGGCGTGCACCAGCGTGGTGACCACGTTCGACGCCACCGGGGAAGCCGGCTCGCCCGCCGCGGCGCTGCCTGCCGGCAACTACTACTGGCGCGCCTATGGACGCTGCGACGGAAGCGAGAGCACCGAGTCGAGCCCCGTGTGGCAATTCTCTGTGGCGCACGGGGCACGCGGCGCGTTCTCCTCGTGGAACCAGCCGTTCGACATCAACGGGGACTTCCACGCCGATGCGCTGATCACCCAGGCTCCGGACCGACGCGTGCGCTACTACACCGGCAACGGCTCCGGGCTTCTCCACCAGCGTGACTTCGACGGCATTTTCGGGGTCGGGCCGGTGGACGCGGGAGGCGACATCGATGGCGACGGCTACGGCGACGCCCTCATCGCCGACTCGGCCGGTGTCCGCGTCTATCTCGGCGGTCCCGCCGGCTTGCCAGAGACACGCTCCGGGCGCGGCCGGGCGTCGTCCATACGCGACGTGGCGGGCCTCGGCGACATCAACGGAGATGGCTACGCCGACTTCGGCGCCATCACCGCCTCTTCGGGCAGCCAGTTGGCGCTCTTCTTTGGCGGCGTGAGCCTCCCGACCGCCCCGAGCGAGGTACGCCCGGTGTCCAGCGCCAGCTCGGCCACGGTCGGTTCCGTCGGCGACGTCAACGCGGACGGCTACGCCGACGTCTTGGTGACCAACTGCGCACCTGACCGGCCCGGATGCGGGGGGGACGCGTACGTCTACCTCGGCGGGCCCGGTGGTCTCTCGTCGGCCCCCGCGTGGGCGCTCGAGACCGGCGGCACCATCCGAGCGCACGGCGGCGGTGACCTCGACGGCGACGGCTACTCGGATGTGGTGGTCAGCGACCTGTCGGCGGTCCAGGTGTTCCTCGGCGGCCCCAGCGGGCCCAGCCCCACGGCCAACCGCACCCTCTCGGCTCCGTCGAGCGCCGTTTCGTTCGGCGACGACCTGGTGTTGGCTGGAGATCTGAACGGCGACGGATTCGACGACCTCGTGGTCGGGGATCCGGACTCCGAGACGGTCTGGCTCTATTGGGGGCCCGCGCTCTCGCTCGCGAGCACGGTCAGCCGAGCAGGGGACCACGACTTTGGTGAGGTGTTGGCCATCGTGGGCGACGTCGAGGCCGATGGGCGGGACGACGTGCTCGTGGCCGCGCCCGATGCCCCGATGCCCGCCACCTGGGAGAGCGTGCGGCTGTTCTCGGGCCTCCCGACCGGGATCAGCGCGACCTCAGGCGGCTCCCAGACGCTGCGCGGAACAGCCCGCAACCGGAGCTTTGGCCGACACCTGCGGTAGCCTGGCCGTCGCGTCTCGCATGCCGTGATCGCGCGCCGCACATCGACCCACGCCGCCCCGAGATGACGCGGGCCGATCTCGGACTTATAGAAAGCCGAGCGGCCCGCGCACGCGTGTCGTAGAGAAGGGAGCCGGCGACGGTGAGTGGGCGCGACTACTATTCGGTTCTCGGTGTGGCCCGCGGGGCGGACGCGGATGAGATCCAGCGCGCCTACCGCAAGCTGGCCAAGAAGTACCACCCTGACGTCTCGAAGGAGCCGAACGCCGAGGCACGCTTCAAGGAGGTCGGCGAGGCCTATGAGGTCCTGAAAGACCCCGAGAAACGCACGCTGTACGATCAGTGGGGCCACAACTGGGAGGCCGTCAAGGACGGGCGCGCGGCACCGGGCGGACCGGGCGGCTTCGACTTCAGCAACTTCGGGGGCGGGGGCCAGGGTGACCTGAACTCCATCTTCGACCAGATGTTTGGGGGCGGCGGAGGCGCACGTCGCAGCCGGCGCCGACGAGCGCCTGC
>JBGCFC010000012.1:0-4361 GCA_045106715.1 Sandaracinaceae bacterium | reverse complement strand
GAACGTACCGCCTGACGAGCACGCTCGGCCGCGGCGGCATGGGCGCCGTCTTCGCCGCTGATCACCTCCGCACCGGCAGGAGCTTGGCCGTGAAAGTGCTGCTCCCCGAGATGGCCCTCCGCACGGACAGCCTGGTGCGGTTTCGACGCGAGGCCATGGCCGTCAGCGCGCTCGGGCACGCAAACATCGTGGCCGTCCATGACTTCGCGGAGTCGGACGGCCTGGCCTCCTTGGTGATGGACCGGCTCGAGGGTGAAGACCTCGCGTGCCGCATCGGCCGCGGCGCCATGTCGGTGGAGGCCTGCGTTCCCCTGGTGCGGGGAATCTGCGCCGGTCTACATGCAGCCCACACCGCGGGGCTGCTGCACCGCGACCTGAAACCCGCAAACGTGTTTCTGGCGTCCCAACCGGGGGCGGAAGAGCGCGCGGTGCTGTTGGACTTCGGCCTCGTCAAGAGCTTCAGCGACGGGGACGTCGGCCGCGACCTCACCCTCAGCGGAGTCGTGATGGGCACCCCCGCCCACATGTCCCCCGAGCAAGCCGCCGGGCAGCCGCTGGACCGCCGGAGCGACCTCTACAGCCTCGCGAGCATCGTGTACGAGATGCTCACCGAGCGCCCCCCGCTGAGCGCGCCGACCATGCCCGCGCTGTTCGCAAAACTGCTCACGGACACCCCACCGCCGCTCTCCGCCCACCGCCCTTCCCTCGCTGCGTTCGACGCGCTGTTCGTGCGTGGGCTGTCGAAGCGTGCCGAAGACCGATTCCCGAGCGCGAACGCGTTCCTCGCGGCGTTCGAGGGCGCCGCATCGCAGCCTCCGGGTCCCGCCACGCGATCTGTTCCACCGCCGTACGCCGTCTCCCCGCCGGCGCCCCGCGCCATCGTTCAAGCCGGCGCGACGCCGATGGAGGTCACGCAGGCCGCCCCTGCCGCGTTCACCCCGGCCAAGACATCGACCGGTGCGCGGGCGGTCATTTTGGCTGTGCTCGGCCTCTCTGCGTTCTGCGTCATCGGCGCGTTCGCCGGCCTTGGGCTCTATCTCTGGGCCGACGGCCGTCCTTCGCCCCTCGCGGATCGGACGCACGTCGCTTCCCTGGAGCCGCCCGCTGCCGCTGAGGTCCCGGTGCCGGGCGTTCCCTTCGTGGAGGAGGAGGCCGTGCCTGACGCACTCCCTGCGGACCAGACCGATGACGCCACCGACGAAACCCGCGCGGAGGAAAACGAGGAGGAGGCAGAAGAGGCCCCTGCACCCACGCGTCGACGGCGCAGGGCAGCCCGCCGTCCGCGAACGCCTCTGGCCGCGGTCTCGCCTCCTTCGCCCGCGTCTCCGCTGGCCGGAACGCCGCCCACGGCGAACCGGAGCGACCCCGTGGTCCGCGCGACGGAGTACTCACAGCGAGGTGACTACATGGGGTGCGTGCGTGAGCTTCGCGCGGCCCGGCCGACGACGACGCGCATCCTCCATGCCCGCTTCGCCTGTGCCAGCTCAGCCCGCAATCAGCAGGAGATTCGGGACGTCTGCGGCGAGATCATGCAGCGCAACCCGGGGGATCCCATGATCCCGGCCTGCACCGCGCTGTCACATTGAGTTTCTGCGCAGGCATCGGAAAGGGTGAAGCCCCGCGCGGGGGCGACCGCACGGGGCTTCGGGAGTGGGCTCGCGGGGCGACGCGAACTCCACGAGAGGAGGCCCGCGGACGAGGGAGGACGTCCACCGGCG
Source organism: Sandaracinaceae bacterium (assembly GCA_045106715.1). GTDB lineage: Bacteria > Myxococcota_A > Polyangia > Polyangiales > Sandaracinaceae. The sequence goes on along the minus strand of JBGCFC010000012.1, from coordinate 2,643 downwards.
CTCCGAACATGGGAGTCAGAAGTCGAAGTTCAGCTCGCGCGGGTCGCGCTCTTCTTCTTCTTCGCCGGAGTGGCGCTTGTGGATGTTGGCCTCGTTGTAGAGGTCGTCGAGCGACCAGCCGAGCTTGATATGGGAGCGAATCTCCTCACGCTCGAACTCCTCGAGGGAACGGTATTGCCTGGGTCCGCGCATGATTCTCCTAGGTCGGGGGTCAGTCTCGGTGAAGGGAGGGACAGCCGGACAACCGCGGGCGAAGCGGCAACACGACAGCCAGGGGCTCAGTCGACGAATCAGCGGCCCAGAACACCCGCTCCTGCTCCCGTTCATCACGGCGAGGGAGGTCCGCCGTGTCCGAGAGGGCCTCTGAGAAGGCCGTTTGAGCTACTGTCGTTCCGCGTCGCATGTTCGACTACCTTGTCCTACATCTGAATACCTTCTACCACCACAGATCCGGACCACCAAAAAAAGGGTTGCGGCCCTCTTCGAGCTGTGTGTCCGTGGCCCCCCTCGCCCTTTCCGTCAGTCGCCTCCCCCACGCGGCGTCGGGTTCTTCGAGGCACGTTGCTCGGACGGCCGGTGACTGGTACACCGGCTCGCCCGGCGGCGGAGCCGTCTGGGGGATCAATCTGATGGGACGTATCCTCGCAATCGCGAACCAGAAAGGTGGGGTCGGCAAGACCACCACGGCCGTGAACCTGGCTGCGAGCCTGGCCATCGCGGAGCAGCGGGTGTTGCTCGTGGACCTCGACCCCCAGGGGAACGCCACCAGCGGCCTCGGCCACCCACATCGCGAAGTGGAACGCGGCACCTACGAGGTGTTGGTGGGCGAAGCGGCCCTCCCCGACGTCCTCGTCGGGACGGATCTGGCTCGACTGAGCCTCGCGCCCACGTCGCCGGACCTCGCCGCGGCCAATCTCGAGCTCGTGGACGCGGAGGACCGCTTCACCCGGCTTCGCGGTGCTCTCGAGCCGCTTCGGGCGGACTACGACTACGTGTTGATCGACTGCCCGCCGTCGTTGGGCCTGTTGACCATCAACGCCCTGACCGCCGCGGACGCCGTGATCGTGCCGATGCAGTGCGAATATTACGCGCTCGAGGGACTCGGAGACCTGACCTCGACCATCGAGCGCATTCGGGGCGGCCTGAACTCGAAGCTGGAGCTGTACCGGGTCCTGCTGACGATGTACGACCGACGCAGCAACCTCGCCAAAGAGGTCGCGGCGGAGGTGCGCAAGCACTTCAAGGTCTTCGAGACCACCATCCCGCGCAACGTTCGGCTCGCGGAGGCGCCTTCGCACGGCAAGCCCGTCATTCTCTACGACGCCAACTCGATGGGCAGCCACGGCTACCTCAACCTGGCGCGCGAGATGCTCGACGAAGCCGAGGCCGCCTAGATGGCTGGGGTGGGTACGACGTCCTCAGCCCGTTGGACGAAGACCGGCGAGGACCTGTAGATGGCCAAGCGACGACTCGGGCGGGGACTCGACGGGATGCTGCCGACGCGACCGGCTGCCAAGCCGCCCGCCCCCGCCAGCGCCCCGAAGGCGGAGGGTTTCTCGATCGCCATCGAGGATGTGCATCCCAACCGGGACCAGCCGCGCACCCACTTTGACGACGTCGCCTTGAACGAGCTCGCGGCCAGCATCACCGAGCTCGGCGTGCTGGAACCCATCCTGGTTCGCCAGCGCGGCCAGGGCGGCGGGTACGAGATCATCGCAGGCGAGCGCCGTTGGCGTGCGGCGCAGCGCGCCGGCCTTCGCCAGGTCCCCGTGTTCGTCCGGGAGCTCGGCACCGTGGAGGCCTTCGAGGCGGCCCTGGTCGAGAACCTGCAGCGCGAGGATCTGAACCCCATCGAGACGGCGCGCGCATTCCACCGGCTGGTCGACGAACACGGCCACACCCAGGAGAGCGTGGCGACGCGTGTGGGCAAAGACCGCTCCACCGTCGCAAACGCACTCCGCCTGCTCAAGCTGCCCGAGGCCGTCCTCGGACTGCTCGAGGACGGTCAGCTGAGCGAAGGCCACGGCCGCACTCTGCTGGGCGCACCCAGCGCCGCCGCCATGCGCCGTCTCGCGCACGCCGCCATCAAGGACGGTTGGAGCGTGCGGGAGACCGAGCGTCGTGTGCGCGCCGAGAACCGCCCCGTCGAGAAGGCGTCGAGCTCGAAGACCAAGAGCGCCAACGTTCGAGACCTGGAGTCCCGCCTGCGGCGTCACTTGGGGGCGCCCGTCGCCGTCGAGGACAAGAAGGGCAAGGGCAAGCTCGTCGTCAGCTATTCGAGCTACGACGAACTCGACCGGATCCTCGGCCAGATCCTCGAGTAGACATCGAACCGGCTCGATCCACGGTCCCGGGATGGAGTTCCAGGGCGGCGCCGCGCTCGAGACAGCGCGCTACGCCTCGCGCGCGAAGGCCGCGTCCACCGTGTTCTGCAGCAGCATCGCGATGGTCATCGGCCCAACGCCGCCGGGCACGGGCGTGACCCACGCCGCCCGTTCGAGCGCAGAGTCGTAGTCGACGTCGCCGCACAGGCTGCCGTCGTCGAGGCGGTTGATGCCGACGTCGATGACGACCGCACCCTCCTTCAGCCAGCTCCCCTCAACCATCTTGGGCCGGCCCACCGCGGCGATGACCACGTCGGCC
>JBGCFC010000119.1:0-5479 GCA_045106715.1 Sandaracinaceae bacterium | reverse complement strand
CGCGACCGCTGTGATGACGGTGACGTCTGTACTGTCGACGACTGCCTGCCGGACGGGCGGTGCGCCAACACGGCGCTTGTCTGTGACGACGGCGACGCGTGCACCGTGGACACCTGCGACACGGCGCTCGGCTGCGTCGCGCGGCCACGTGATTGCGACGACGCCAACGTCTGCACGGTCGACGCGTGCGACCCCGTGCGCGGCTGCGTTCGCGAGCGTGTGGTGTGTGATGACGCCGACCCCTGCACCTCCGACCGGTGCGACCCGCGTGCCGGTTGCGTCTTCGACCCGACCGACTGCCGGGGGTGCGCCGACGGGAGCCGCGACGCCTTCCGCGACACCGCGCGCTACCCCGACATCGCGGCCTGCGCGGGTGGCTTCGCCATCGCGGGGCTGTCACGGGAGCTCGACCCTGCCTGCGCGCGCGGCGCCGGCGACGACGGCTCGAACCCGAGGGGCGCCGGCTGCACGGCCGCCGACCTCTGCGCGCCCGGATGGCACGTGTGCCGCACCGCCGGCGAGGTCGCCGCGCGGTCCGTGGACGGGTGCGACGGAGCGGACGACGCCGACCCCGGATCGTTCTTCGCCACCCGCCAAACCGGACCGGGCTGCGCGCACTGCGCGACGGGCGACGACGATGGCTGCGACAACAGCTCGTGTCGCTCCGGGTGTGCGCAGACCGAGAACACCACCAACGACATCTTCGGCTGCGGCACGCTCGGCGACGTCCCGGTGGCGAGCTCGTGCGGGGTGCTCGACCGGTTCAGCAACAACCTCTGCCGTGGCCTCACCCCACCCTGGCGGTGCGACGACGACCCACGTGGCCTCCGCGAAAGCGACTTCGTGGTCAAGCTCGGCCCGGAGGCGGGCGGCGTCTTGTGCTGCCCGGATGGCTGAGGCGGAAGTTGCGATGCGGATCGACGAGCGCGAATGGGTCCCCTTGGGGTGAGGCGTGACGAGTCGATGCGGTGCATCGGCGAGGCGCGTCGCGACTTCCGCCGAGGACGGCTAGATTGAGTCCGCCGCTCCCTTGACGGGGGGGGACCCGACCCCGACCCTCGGTGCGTGGCCCACGATGACGACGCCGAGTCCCCGAAGCTGCCCTCGCGGCGCACCTTCCTTTCCACCACCGCGGTGGCGACGGCCGGTTTGCTCGTCGGCTGCGATCCGGAGTCGGGTGCGGACGCCGGCGCCCGCGACGCCGCACTTCCGGGAGACGCCGGCACCACCGAGGACGCCGGACGCGCGGCCGACGCGGGGGATGAAGACGCCGGAACGCCGGGGCCCCTTGCGCCGCCGGAAGACACGCCGGAGGCGACCACGTTTGGCCTCGGCGTCGCGAGTGGGGACGCACGGGTGGACGGGGCCGTCCTCTGGACGCGGTACGACGGAACGGCGTCGCTGCGTCTCGCCGTCTGGGAGATGGACGGCGCGAGCTACGTGGCCGAGCGCGTCGACGTGGTCGTGTCGCCGGCCGACGGAGGGTTTGTTCACCACGCGGTCACCGGGCTCACCGCGGGCGCGCGCTACCGGTACGCCTTCTTCGAGATGGACGGCGACATGCGCTCCGGCCGCTCCGCCGTCGGCCGCTTTCGCGCGGCGCTGGCTGCGGACGCCTCCGAAGTGCTGCGCATCGGCGCGGTGAGCTGCGTGCGGAACGGTCGCGACCACGCGACGCTCGAGCGCGCCGGCGAGCGGGACGACCTCGACCTCTTTCTTCTGCTCGGTGACAGCACCTACAACGACGGCGACCGGACCCTCGCCGAGTACCGCGGCAGCTGGGCCGAGAACATGAGCACCGCGGGCTGGCGGGGCACGCGCGCGGCGACGAGCGTGCTGGCCACCTGGGACGATCACGAGGTCGACAACAACTTCGACCCGGAGACGGCCGACCTCGCGAACCCCAAGCGGGCGTTCTTCGAGAACCTCCCACTATCGCGCGATACCACCGACCCGGACCGCATCTGGCGAAGCGCGCGTTGGGGGCGGACGGTCGAAGTGTTTGTGCTCGACTCACGCGGCGAGCGGCGCCCCTCGGTGGACGAGTACCTCTCTCGCGCGCAGATGGATTGGCTGAAGACCGGCCTCGCGGCGAGCCCCTGCACCTTCAAGCTCATCATGAACTCGGTGCCCATCGCGGACTTCCCGTTCCCGAGCGGCGGAGACCGGTGGGAGGGCTACGCGGCGCAGCGCACCGAGATCCTCACGTTCATCGACGACACGCCCATCGACGGCGTGCTCTGGGTCTCCGGTGACTTCCACCTCGCGTGCATCGGCGCCGTTGCGCGCTCCGGCCCGGGGGCGAGCCAGACGGAGATCCTCGCCGGGCCCGGTGCGCAGATCGGCAATCCGGGATCGTTCCTGCTGCGCGAGCCCCAGTTCAGCTGGGCATCGATCACCAACAACTACACGACGATGGAGCTCGACCCCACTGGCCCGCAGATCCGAGTCACCTGGCATGACGGCAGCGGGGATGTGATCCACGCGGCCGAGATCGATTTCTGACCGGGCTCTGCGTCAGCTCGGGCCGGCGATGCACACATTGGCCACGCACGACAGCCCCATGTCCGGGCAGCAGTCGCCGTCGCTCGCGCAGGTCTCGCCCGCGTTGCGGCAGCGCTCCGGGGGAGGCGGCGAGCAGACGGGTTCGCCGCCGCCCGCGGGCGGACGGCAATCGCCGCCACAGCACTCCGAGCCCACCGAGCAGCCCTCGCCGTCGTCGCGACACGGACGCGGTGCCCAGAACGCGCTGATGTTGGCCGAACGCGGATCCTGCCCAGGCAGCCAGTACGCGACCTCGCTCGGGTCCTCGCCTGGCGCTGCGCCCACGCGCACCGCGGTGACCCAGATCTGCTGGCGTCGGTTGTCCGCACTGGCCGTGTTGCCGATGGCGGGGTTCCCATAGATGCGGCGCGAGAGGAAGCTCAGCCAGTAGTAGCCACCCTGCTGGAACGGCGAGAACCGAGGCTGGAAATCGACGCCCGTGCCGGCACCGCGGGCGAGCGCGACCACGTTCCCGCCGTCCGGCTCCATCATGAACAGGTTCGCGTTTGCGCCTGCGGCTTCGCTCCGGGCCGCAAGGCCCCCGCCGAAGGCGATCTCGGCGGAGTCGGGCGACCACGTCGGGTAGCTGTCGACGGTGTTCCCCTCGATGGAGGTCGCGAGATGGATCTGCGTCGGGGCGCCCACCGCGTCATCGCCCGTGATGGGCAGGACGTAGACATTGCCGGTCGTCGGCGCGCTGCCCCATCCGTTCTGATCCGCGACGTAGGCGATGGCCGAGTTGTCCGGCGCCCAGGCAGGGAACGTCCCGGCGGGCATGGTGCCGGCGACCGGGAGAATCTCGGCGCCGGTGGCCGGGTCGACGAAGCCGAGGTTCGGCGGGTTGCCCTGGTAGGCCACGACCATGCGCGAGTCGTCCGGGCTCCATGACGAGAACCACCAGCGCAGCGTGCCGTTGTTCACGGGCCACGTGGTCGGCGGGTCCGCCGCCGTGAGGTCCGACGTCAGGTCGAAGATGGCGCCCTGGTTGTCTCCGCCACCCAAGCGACCCGACATGTACCGGCCGCTGTTCGACACCGAGTGGCACCCGATGCAGCGGTTGCCGTCGGTCGGGGCAGGCGGCGGCGTCGGCATGAACTCGTTCCGGACAGCTGTCCCGTCGTCGATGCGCACGATGCGACCACGCACGATGTCCCAGTAGTAGACGCTCCCCGCGAGCGCGGCCTCGGCGAACGTCATCGCGATGGGCGTACCGGCGACGACTTCCCCGGTCGCGGCCTCGAGCCGGTCCACCGTCAGCGACGTGGCCTCCCCCGGCTCCGTCTGCGCGAGCGCGCGCCACGCCGTCTCGTCGACCAGCCAGTGCATCATCGGGTCGTAGGCGAGGTAGGCCGTGATCAGCGCGCCGGGCTTCTCGAGGGTGACGCGGAAGACGTCCCCGGCCGCGGCGCGCGTCCACTGCACGTCCGCGGGGTAGACGTTCTGCGGCATCACGACGCCGTCGAGCGGATAGACCACCCCGGCGCGGCGCGCCTCGTCGGTGACGGGCGTGCCATCGAACGCGGCGACGGATTCATCGGTCACGCCTTCACCTCGCACCACGCGCTCGAGGCGCACCGTGAGCATCGCGGTCGCGGTCAGCGGCTCCCCGGCGCCGTTCGGAACGGAGACGCTCACCGTCGCCGAGCCCCCGATGAACCCGTTCGCCTCGAAGAGCCCGTTGGCCGGATCGATCACGCCGATGGCCACCGTGTCGAGCGAGAACGTTGGTGCCATCGCGGGGATCTCAGAGCCGTCGGACAGCACGGCGGTGGCGGCGAACGTCTGGGTCGGCATCGATCCGTCGGTCGAGACGAGATCCACGGTGTCCGGGTCGAGCCGCACCGAAGCCAGCGTCGGGGCCAGCGGCCCGGAGTCTCTTCCGCCGGCGTCCATCGTCGGCGTGCCCGAGTCGAGGGCCGCGCGCGGCTCACAGACGCTGTCGACGCAGCGCTCGTCGGCCTCGCACTCCGAGTCCGACGTGCAGGCGGGCTCCTCGACCTCGCCCTCGCAGTCGCACCCGTATCCGACCAGCACCGCACCGAGGAGAAGCACGCCGCTCAGCCGCGCCCAGGAGGTTTCACGCCACATGCGAACAGCGTAGCGAAGAGGGGTGGCCCTGCCGAGGGGCATTTACCGAGGGGCATCGCCGTCGGGGATTGACGGGCCCTCTAACATCCTCGCGGGTCACGACGAGGACATGAACATCGAGCAGCTTCATGCCCCGCCGTGCACCTCCGCTCTCAGGCCGCCTCCGCGTACCGCGGCCCCAGACCCGCGGCGAGCTCCGCCAGCCGCGCGTGAATCCGGTCCGCCGTCGCCAGCGGCACCTCCCCGACGTCCCCGAGGAACGCGTAGAACGCGCTGCTGATCTCGAGCAGCTCCAAGAGAAACCCCACATCCTCCGGGTCCACCTCGCGCGACGCCGCCAGCAGTGCATCGGGGTCGAGCGACCCCCAGTCCATCCAGCCGTCGACGAAGCCATCCTGCATCGCGACGAACAGCGCCAGCACCGGAAGCGTGGTCTGCGCATGCCAAGGATGCGCCTCCACCGCGTGCGACGAACGCCCGAAGCGCTCGAACAGAGGGGCCGCGACGCGCAGGGGAGCAGGAACCAAACGGGGATCGGAATCAAACACAGACATCTTCGTACCTCCGGGACCCACATCGGAGCCAGGTGTGGGTGGTTTCGTCCCTGCACCTACTTTTTTGAAACTTCCTTGACAGCCTCCTAGCCGAGGGGTACGAACCCGCCTCGCAAGTACTTGCGGGAGTAACTCAGTGGTAGAGTGCAACCTTGCCAAGGTTGACGTCGCGAGTTCGAATCTCGTCTCCCGCTCTAGTCCGATAACTTAATGATTCCGGCCGGTTGGGGTTCGCCCTTACCGGCCGTCGTCGTTCCGTCTGAGGCGAACGTAGGTCATCGATCCGGACGAGC
>JBGCFC010000118.1:0-9735 GCA_045106715.1 Sandaracinaceae bacterium | reverse complement strand
TCACCGAGGCCGCGCGCGCCCGCTACGCCGACTCTCCCTCGGTCGCTGTGCTCGAGCCGGGGGGCTGCCCTGACACCGCATGGGTGCGTGGCTCCAACCGGGCGATGGTCTCCTACACCGACGATCCGCGGAGCGGCTGGGTCGTCGCCCAGTGCGCCATCGACAACCTGGTGAAGGGGGCATCGGGCCAAGCCATTCAGGGCATGAACCTCCGCTTCGGGCTCGACGAGGGCTTCGGCCTTCGTGTGCCCGCGATGTGGCCGTAGGGGTCGGACGGAGGCGGAGCAGTGCGGGTTCTCCATCTCAGCGACGTGCACGTCGATGTGCCTCTGGCCCAGGTCGGCGGGCAGGCCCTCTGGGGCAAGCGGTTCATCGGGGCGGCGAACCTGGTGCTCCGGCGCGGCAAGCACTTCCGCCGCGTGCGAGAGAAGGTCCAAGCGCTGGACCGCTTCCGGCAGGAACAGGACGTGGACCTGGTGCTCTGCACCGGGGACTACACGGTCCTCGGGACGGATCCGGAGCTCGCCGCCGCGCGCGAGGTGATCGAGCCGCTGACCAGGGCGCCGCTCGGCTTTGTCACCGTGCCGGGGAACCACGATGTCTACGTCCCATCCGGGCTAGGGCGGTTCGAGGCTCACTTCGGCGACCTCCTGAAGACCGACTGGCCCGAGAGTCAGGTGGACGGCGTCTGGCCCCTCGTCCGCCTGATTGAAGACACGGTGGCCGTCGTGTGCGTGAACTCGGCACGCCCCAACCCGCAGCCGTGGCGTTCCAACGGACGCATCCCCGACGCCCAGATCGACGCGCTTCGCGAGGTGCTCCGGGACCCCCGGCTGGAAGGGCGCTTCGTCTTCGTGCTCACCCACTTCGCCCCGCGCTTGGCCGACGGGCGGCCCGATCGCTTCCTGCATGGCCTGGTCAACGCCGACGATCTGCTCAGGACATGTGCCGCCGTTCCACGGGGCGCGATTCTGCACGGGCACGTGCATCGTTGCTTCTGTGTCCGGGTTCCGGGTGTAGGCCCCACGCTGTTCGGCGCCGGCAGCACGACCCAGGAGCATCGGGAGGGGCTTTGGGTCTTCGACATCGACGGCGAGACAGCCTCCGCGCGGCAGGGGCGGTGGAGTGACGACCGCTACGTGCTCGACGACGAGGCGATCCCCATCTGACCTTGCGGCTTTCTGTCAGTGTACGTCGATGGGTGGCAATGTAGGTGCAGGAGGACCTGCCCATGCTCGAGCCCGTCGAAATTCTCCCTGGCTGTCGCCGCTCTCTGCGCCGCGGTGTCTCGCTGGACGCCGAGCTCATCGCGTCACGATGGGATCGGCCGCGTCAACACCGCGTGACGGACGTCTCGCCGCTCGGACTCCGCGTCGCGGCGGGCACGCGCCTGCCGGTGGACGAGGTCGTGGCGCTGTCGTTCGTGCCGCCCGGATGGTGGTTGCACGGCGAGGTCACGGTCTTCTCCCGCGTCGCGAGCTCGGCGCCGCGCCACGACGGTCGTTCCGCATGGATGGGACTCGAGTTTCTCGACTTGCCCGTCGGCGTCGAGGCCCACCTCCAGCGGTCCCTCCGCGGTGTGCCGCCGCCCTTGCCGGCACGTCGGACGCGTCACAAGAAGGAACTCGTCTGGGTCGACATGCTCGTGACCTACACCGAGGACTTGGGCGACCGCGTCAACACGGTCGAGATGTCCGAGGTGATGAAGGCCGTGGACGAGGGTGAGCTGGAGGTTCAGCCGCTCGGCGGACTGCTCACCGGGGGCCGGCGCCCCTACGTCTGGGCCGCCTGAGGAGGCGGCCGATCACGCGGTCTGCAGGTACGCGATCGTCTTGACGAGCTGCACGACCGCCTCGCGCTGCGACGCGGACAGATCTTGAAACTGCACCCCCATGCCGGGGTTGAGGTCGGTGCCATCGCTCCGCACCGGGTTGATCCAGGTGACCACACCGACCAGCTCGAGGGGGAGGTCGTCAGGCAGCCCAAATCGAAGTCGGATCGCGGTGCCCACCTCGGGCGGGTCGTCCGAGCGAACGAAGATCCCCATCTCGCTGATGTTGGTGATGTAGGAGAACAGGAAATTCTCCCCGCTCGCCCAGTCCACGGTGAGCTCCGCCTCGAAACGCTCGTGTACCCGGCGCTCCGCCCCCGTCTTCTCTCCCGCCATGCCTCATCCGTACCACCGCCGCCGGCGACGGGGAAGAGGCCGTGCCGAGGTGCGAAGGCTCCGCACTTGTTGAAATCCGACCTACCGGACGCGGAGGGTGCCCGCCCGGGCGCGATTCACGTCGTCAGCCGGCCCTGAGACGACCTCGAGTCGGTTCTCGCCAGAGTAGAAGCCGAGGTAGAGCGTGAGATCCCCTCGCCGGTAGTTGGCAGGCACTTGGATTTCTTGCGTATCGGCGATGATATCGTCGGTCTCCCAGAGTCGCAGCGGGTAGCGCCCGTTGACCGGCTCGTGGTCACCGTTGATCCGCTGTCCAGGCCCGTCGATGTGGACGAAGGGTTGGTAGCCGCCCGGCACAGGGGCGAGCACGCGGAAGTACCAGGTGATCGTGAACGACTGGCCGGGACCCACCGAGCTGCCCTGGGGCAGCGTGAGGTCGTACCCGAACAGCTCGATGCGGTTGTCGAAGTTGATCTCGGTGCGGTGCTGCGGCGTCGGCGCCTCGTCCAGCACCGCCTCGGCCAGGTAGTTCTGGTTGTCGCGGTGAGCCACCGCCTGGTTCGTGGCCAAGATCATGCGCGCGCTGCGCGCGTCGGCGATGAACAGGTGGCGGCCGGCTGCCCGCCGGTACTCCCGGTTGATCGCCGCTAGGTCGTCGGCGCGGAACGCCGCCCAGACGCGGTCCTCGTTCTGAAGGAACGTCACCAGCTCGCCCTGCGAGTCGAGCTCCACCACCCGGTCGCCGGAGGTGTAGTACGCGGCGGCCCGTCCCCCGACGCGGAACTCGCCGAGCGGCTCTTCGCCGTCCGCGAGCTCGTTGTAGGTGTCGTACACCTCACGGGGCGAGAAGTGAGAGCTGAGCTCGGGGAGGAACTTGTGCGCGGTGTGCCCGCCCACGATGAGCGCGGCGATCGCGAGAGGGAGGAACCGGTTCTCGCCCAACGCCGAGAACGCCGCCCAGGTCAGCCGGACGGCCGCGATGCCCAAGACGACGCCGGGCGGGACCAAGGCGAGAACGCGCCCCACGCGCACGGCGAGGGTCGTCACGCCCGATTCAGCGAGCGCGTCGCCCGCGAACCAGCACGTGAGCCCGAGCCCCAGCAACGTCGCGACGAGCAGCCCGAGGAGGACGAGCCAGACCTTGAACCCGACCCCACGCTTCCACTGGGCCGTGAGCAGGTCGTACGGCAGGCCGAGCCGGAGCACAGCGAGCAGCTTGGCCTTGGCCGCGCCGTTTTTGAGGTCGTCGCCGATCGCCCGCAGCCCCCGCCGCTCGGAGCTCGGGTCGGCCGCGAAGCCGAGCGCGGCGAGCATCCCGAAGAGCCCGAGAACCGCCATCCAGACGTACTTCGGGGAGAGGCTCCGTGCCGTTCCAGCGAGCAACTCCGGATTATAGAACCCGTCGGGGACTTCGATGCCGTCGACGGCGAGACCGGCGATCGGCGCTGAGGGGTAGCCGCGGTAGTCGCGCACGATCAACGCAACGAACAGGAAACCGACGACGGCGGTGCCCCACCATCCGCGCCCCGAGCGCTCGGCGTCACGGAGGAGCAGCGCCACGGCGGCGGCTGCGCCGACGACCCCGAGGAACGTCGCGGGACCGAACCGAGCGGCGAAGAGCGTCTGCGCGAGGAACGCGAAGGCAACCCACACCACAACGCCGAGACGAAGGGCGTCCTCTTCGGCGTGCCCGACGTGGACCGGCTTGGGGGGCGCGAGCCGGCGGTCGCCGCCTTCCATGGAGGGGGCGCGGGGGCCACCGAGCAACATGTGCGCGAGCGCCAGGGGGAGCAGCCCGCTCCAGGGCGCGAAGCTGTGGAACACGAGCTCGATTCCGACTTCCCAAGGCGGGGGGGCGCCGCCGCGCGCGGCGCGGCCGGGCCACCAGCCAAAGCCGGCGTAGGGGGGCCAGATCGCCTGCGCGGTGCCGATGAGCGCGACCGCCGCCACGACCATCACCGCGACGGCTGCGTAGAACCGGCCGCGATCCGCTCGAGGCCCGCGCAGCTCACCGCGCGCCACCACCACGGCCGCGACGGCGAGCAGCGGCGGCAGCACACCGAGCAGGGCCCCGGACGCCAGCACGGACAACGCGATGGCAACCGCGAGGCCCACGAGCCAGCCGATCCGTGCCTTCTGGCGGCGCACCGGGGCGCTCCCCAGACGCGTCGGCTGAAACACGGCGCTGAGCGCGCACATGAACACGGCCGCCGAAGCCGCGAACGCCGGCGCGGCGCCGAGCATCTGCCGCGCGTTGAGCAAGAACAGGGGTGACGTGCCCGTGACCAGCGCCGCCCAGGCGCCGGCGCGACGGCCCGCGAAACGGCTCACCACCACGTACGCGAACAGGACCGCCATCAGCCCGGTGAGCGCCATGGGCAACCGGCCCGCCCACTCGTGGATCCCGAACAGCGAGAAGCCGTCGGCGACGAGCCACAGGGAGAGCGGTGGCCGCTCGAGCGCGCCGGCTTCTCCCACCGCGAGCTGCCGCGCGAGGTCGGCGGCGCTCAGCTCCCATGGGTCCCAGATCCCGAAGCCCGAGAGCTGCGGCAGCGTGAGCGCGGCGACGAGCGCGCCAGCGATGCCGGCGAAGATCCGGCCCTGTCGAGGTGTCCACTCCATGCGGGGTCAAGCGAGGCGAAGCGGGGCGCGAATCGGCGCTCCGGAAGGTTGCCGGGACACTAGCAGCATCCGGCGAAGATGCCGCCGAACCTTCAGCCCTCGGTCTCGGCTCCGTCCGAGTCCTCGGCCTCCGGCTCAGCTTCGTCTTCAGTGTGCGTCGGGCTGCCGGTCACCGGGATGCGAGCCAGCTCGGCTTCGAGCTCACGCCGGTGTCGCTGGAACCGGGCTCCGAGTCCTCCGGGCAGCATGCGGCCGGGCCCGTTCAGCTCTTCGGCGGGGTCCAGAAAGCGACCGTTGCGCTTGAGCCCAAAGTGAAGGTGGGGCCCCGTGGATCGCCCGGTCGTGCCCACGTATCCGATGACCTGCCGCTGCTCGACCCGATCGCCCCGTGAGAGCCCACGGGCGAAGCGGTGGAGATGAGCGTAGTGCGACTCGTAGTTGTTGTCGTGACGCAGCGAGATGAGGTTCCCGTTGGGCCCGCGGTCGCCGATCCACGTGATCACACCATCGGCGGCTGCCCACACCGGTGTGCCCGTGCCAGCCGCGTAGTCGATGCCGTTGTGAGGCTGGATGCGGTTGAGGATGGGGTGACGGCGATGGGGGTCGAACGGCGAACTGATGTGGTCGTAGCGCAGCGGCGTTCGCAGCCATCCCCCGTGAACGGCGCGGCCGCTGGGGTCGTAGAAGTCGGTAAGGTTCTCCCGCGGGGCGAAGTAGAACGCGCGCTGCTCGCCGAGGCGCGCGCCTCGCACCTCGATCGCGTGCACCGTGCCGTAGCGGAGCAGCTCGCCGGCGATGCGCTCCTCGTCCACGATGATCCGAAAGGTGTCCCCGGCGCGGGTGTCGGTGTTGAAGTTCACCTGGCGCTCGAACACCTCGACGAAGGTCCCGACGAGCGTGCGGCCGAGGCCCGCTGCCTCGAGCGCGGCGCCCAGCGAGTTCCGAACCGTGCCGCCCCGCCGCACGCGCACGCGCTCGATCGGCACCTCGACCTGACGCCCCTGCAGTGCGCCTTCGTCGTCCCGCTCGGCGCGGTAGATGCTCGTGGTGCTCGCCCGGTACTCGAACGACGTGAGCAAGCCGGACGCATCCCGCGTGATCACCATCTCGTGCTCCGGGCGGCAGCGCCGAAAGTCCATCACGTCGTCGAGCGCGGCGATCAGCGCGTCGGCCTCGGCGCCCGTCATGCCTCCGTTGGTCAGCGCAGGGCGGAACCCTGGCGCAGTGCCGAAACGCCGGACGACACGGTTGCCCTCGTCCGCGGTGGTCTCTTCGACCACGACGAGCGCTTCCTCGGCCGTGGGCGCCGGCTCTGGGAGTGGATCGCCGAGCATTGCGACGCCGGCCTCATCGAGCGGCAGCTCATCCTCTTCCGGAATGGTGTCGATGCCCTCGGCGACGGGGTCGGGCGCATCCGAGGCGTCGTCGCCGCCCGGCCAGAGCAGCGCCGCCACGATCCCTGCAAGCAGCAGCGCCCCCAGCGTTCCCCCTGCGACCCCCCGGCGGACCCGGCTCGCGCGCACGTCGTCGCGCAAGATAGGGATCCCCACTGAAGGAAGCGGGCGGTGCTGGACGCCATCGTCGGGCTCCGGCATGCGGGCGAGCCTGACAGCGGCCCGCGGGGGACGCAATCGGGCAGACCCGCACATGCGTTCAGGTGCGCGCCGGCGTCAAGTCATCGCGCGAACAGCACCGCGCGAACAGCACCGCGCGAGCAGCACCGCGCGAACAGCACCGCGCGAGCAGCCGGTCAGGCGTCGAACAGCCCGATGGTCCAGCGCAGGGTGTCTCGGTCGATGTTGTGACCGGAGTGCACGACGACGACCTTCTTGCGAGCGAGGTCGCCGCGGATCTTGTAGGCCGCCGCGTACGCGGCCGCCGCGGCCCCCTCGGCCACGTTGTGGGTCGTCTCGAGCGCCCACCGCACGGCTTCCTTCATCTCGTCTTCGGTCACCAGGACCACGCGGTCGAGCTTGTTGGCCATGATCTCGAACGGAAGATCGAATGCGAAACGAGTGGCGAGGCCATCGGCGAAGGTGTCGGCGCTGTCGACCTCGACGATCCGCCCTGCCTCGATGCTCTTGGTCATCGCGCAGCACCGCTCCGCCTGCACGCCGATGATCTGGATGTCGGGCCTGAGCGTGCGAAGTGCGAGCACCGTGCCGCTCATCAGGCTTCCGCCGCCGATCGGAACGATGATGGCGTCTGCATCGGGCAGGTCCTCGGCGATCTCCATCGCGTACGTGCCCACCCCCGCGATGAGCAGGGGCTCGTTGGCGGGATGCACATACCGCAGGCTCTCGTTGCGCGCGTGCGCCTCGGCCTCCTGTCGCGCCTCGTCGAAGTCACGCCCATGCACGACGACCTCGCCGCCGAGGGACTCCATGAGGGCGTTCTTCTCCGGGTTGTTGCCCTTGGGAACATAGATCACCGCGCGCGACCCGAAGGTCTTGGCGCTCCACGCCAGGCTGAGTCCGTGGTTGCCGCGGGTCGCGGTGATGACGCCGCGCGCGCGCTGCTGGTCGCTCAGGTTGGCGAACAGGTTGGCGCCGCCTCGCACCTTGAACGCGCCGATCGGCAGATGGTTCTCGTGCTTCACGTAGGCGTCGAAGCCCAAGCGCGCGCTCAGGAGGCTGTAGCGATAGAGTGGGGTGCGTGGGAGGTAGCGATGCACCACCGGCCAGGCTTTGAGGATGTCTTGGAAACTCACCGACATGAGGACCGGGAGGATAGCAGGCGCCTGCCCGCATCCCGTGACGGAACCGCCCCGCCGCTCCCACAAAAGCCCGCGCGCCAAAACAGGCTGAGACCGGAGGCCCCCGCGATGCTTGACAGCGCTTCGAGGCGGCGGTAGGAACCGTCCTCGCTTCAGGCAGCCCGGCTGTCGGGGCGGCCCAGCTCCGCGGATTTGCTCGGGGCGAGTCGCCTCCACGTAAGCAGAAACACCAGTGCGACGAAAACTCAGGCACGTAGCTCAGTGGTAGAGCGCTACCTTGACACGGTAGTGGTCGGCGGTTCGATCCCGCCCGTGCCTACTTCTCTCTCCCGTCCGCGGCGTCTCGATGAGACCCGGAGTGGAACCCCTTCGCATCCTGAGATGCGACAAGCCCTTGTGGTCCGGCCCAAGGCATATGATCATCGCTCGCGAGAGTTCGGAGCGCAGTCGAGAGGACGCCGCACAGGTGGTGTCTCCCCGGCGAATCCATCGTTCATGAAGGGCAGGCCCCTTCGAGCAGGAGGTAGGTAGCCATCGGCAGGCGTCGATTCGATCCGCGTCGTCAGCAGTTCTCCGGTCCGCGGACCAACGATCGCATCCGTGTCCCCGAAGTCCGAGTGATCGGCGCCGAGGGCGAGATGCTGGGGATCATGCAAACGCACGAGGCCAAACGCCTCGCGCGTGAGAAGAACCTCGACCTCGTTGAAGTAAACCCGAAAGCCCACCCGCCTGTTTGCAAGGTGATGGACTTCGGGAAGTACAAGTACGAGGAGTCGAAGAAGAAACAGCAGGCACGCCGGGCTCAGGTCCAGGTCGAGCTCAAGGAAGTGAAGCTCCGTCCCAAGACGGACGATCACGACCTCGAGTTCAAGGTCAAGCATGCCCGCCGCTTCCTCGAAGAGGGCAACAAGGTGAAGATCACCTGCCGTTTCCGCGGCCGGGAGATCACGCACCCAGAGACGGCCAAGCGCCAGCTGGACTACGTCATGGACGAGTGCGGCGACATCGGCGTCATGGAGCAGCCGGCTCGCATGGAGGGGCGCACGATGACGTGCATCATCGCCCCGAAGCAGGAGATCCGCGCGAAGATCGCGGCTCAGGCAGCCCATGCGGCAAAGCAGGCGGCCGCGCGCGCGGAGGCCAAGAAGGCGGCTGAGGCGGCGAAGTCCAAGAAGCCGGACTCCGACGAGGGGGACACGGCGGAAGCCGCGGAAGCCGAGTCCGAGGCCGAGGCGACGGCCGAGGCGGAAGCCACCGACGGCTGAAGCGTCGGACGACGCCAGGCTGACAGACGAGCCTCCTCTGTTTCCCCGACGGGGTCTGCAGGGGGGGCTCTTCCATTTCCCGGGAGCGGGTACGAGGACGTTCACGAATACGTGCACTGGGGCTCTATCCTCTTCCGGGAGCGGGTACGTGGGCTTGGGCCAAACGGACGCTTGACGAGGGGGCTCCCGCCATTTACAACCCGCGTCCCCCGCGCTGGGCCGCGTACGCGCAGGCCTCAGTGCAGCCGGATGTTCCGGCGACTCAAGGGAGTTCCAGATGCCCAAGATGAAGACGCGCAGTGGCGCGAAGAAGCGCTTCAAGATCACCGGATCCGGCAAGGTCCGCCGCGCGAAGGCTGGCAAGAGCCACATGATGATCGGCAAGGCGAAGGACCGCCTGCGCAAGCTGCGCAAGCGTGGTCTGGTCGACTCCGCGGACGAGAAGCGCATCAAGACGATGCTTCCTGGATACTGAGGAGACACGGATGCCCAGAGCAAAGCGTGGTTTCAAGGCGCGTCGTCGCCGCAACCGAGTTCTCAAGCACGCCCGTGGTTTCTACGGGGCGCGCAGCCGCATCTACGGGGATGCCGTCGAGCAGGTCCGTCGCGCCTGGCGTGAGGCCTACATCGGTCGCCGCCGCAAGAAGCGTGACTTCCGTCGCCTGTGGATCGTCCGCATCAATGCGACCGCCCGCCAGCACGACACCAAGTACAGCGCCCTGATGCACAAGCTCAAGGAGAGCGGCATCGAGCTCGACCGGAAGATCCTCGCGGACCTCGCCCTGCGCGACCCGGGTGGGTTCAAGGCCGTGGTGGACGCGGCGGGCTGAAGCCCGTTTGGTTCCCGCTCCCTAGGGAGCGCCCGAAGCGCCCGCCCGGTTCTCTCCGCGGCGGGCGGTTTCGTTCCGTGGCGGCCTGTTTCTCAGAACAACCGCCGAGCCTGTCGGTGCCCACCCCGCCCGCCG
>JBGCFC010000117.1:0-14323 GCA_045106715.1 Sandaracinaceae bacterium | reverse complement strand
GACGGGTTCGAAGACGACGACGGCTGCCCCGACCCGGACAACGACGGCGACGGAGTCCTCGACGAGCCCGACGGCTGCCCCGAAGAGCCAGAAGATCAGGACGGCTTCGAGGACCAAGACGGCTGCCCCGACCCGGACAACGACGGCGACGGAATCCTCGACGCCCCCGACGCGTGCCCCAACGAGCCCGAGGACGTCAACGGCGTCGACGACGAGGACGGCTGCCCCGAGATCGACTCGGACGGCGATGGCCTTCTCGACCCGGTCGACACCTGCCCGAACCAACCCGAGGACATCGACCGGTTCGAAGACGAGGACGGCTGCCCGGACAACGACAACGACCAGGATCGGATCCTGGACGTCGACGATGCCTGCCCGAACGAGGCGGAGGTCGTCAACGGGGTCGACGACGAAGACGGCTGCCCCGACGAAAGCGTCATCGAGGTGACCTGCGACGCGATCGTCATCCACGACCGCATCTACTTCGAGACGAACCGGGACGTGATCCAAGAGCGCTCGTTCACGCTGCTGGACCAGCTCGCGGCCGTGCTCGTGGCGCGGCCGGACATCCTTCGCGTCAGCGTCGAGGGTCACACCGACTCCCAGGGGTCGGACAGCCACAACATGGATCTCTCCACCCGCCGGGCGGCGGCCGTCGTCACCTACATGACCGGCCACGGCGTCGTCGCCTCCCGCCTGACCTCCGAGGGCTTCGGGGAAACCCGCCCCATCGACTCCAACCGCACCCGCGCTGGACGCGCGAACAACCGCCGCGTCGAGTTCCAGATCCTCGAGCAGGTTGGCTGCCAAGACGAAGCCGCCGCCGAGCCCGCCGTGCCGTAGCTCCTGCGATGGCGGACTGGTACCTGAACCGGGGCGGGGGCGCCGAAGGCCCCTTCCCTGAACGCGAAGTCGCGTCGCGGATCCGGTCGGGACGCGTCGATGCGACCTGCTACGCGGCCCCGGCCGGCGGAGCGACGTGGAAGCCGCTCTCGGACCACCCGGTGTTCGCCGCCGCCCTCGCTTCGGGCAAGCGCGCGGCGCCGACCTTGGTGGGCGCGCGTGTGCCGGTGCCGCCTCCCTCGGCGCGCGTCGAACACAGTTTGACCGGAGGCGACGCGCCCGAGTTCCTGGCCGTGCCGATCCCCGGCGAGCGCAGGCGCCGCTCACCCTGGCCCGTGCTCGGCGCGCTCCTCCTCGTGGTGGTGCTGGGGGCCATCGGTGGCGCGGCGTACTGGGCGGTGGCACTGCGCGAGCTGCCCCCGCTCGAGGTTCAGATCGAAGATGCCGCGATCGAGGACGTCGAACACCGCGCTGTTGGGGAACTCATCGAGGAGCAGGTGCGGCTCGTGGTGCAGACCGAAGCTGGCGCGCGGGTGCGGGCGTCGTCCGGGCCTGAGGTGGTGGCGGACGAGAGCGGCCGCGCGACCGTGCTCTATCCCTTTGGACGCACGCGAGAGCCGAGCGTCGAGGTGCACGTGCGGGCGGAGCTCGAGGACGGAGACCGCCTGCGAGAGGGGCGCGCCGAGCTGGAGTTGACGCGCCCCGATCGGATCCGGGTGCGGCGCCAGGTGGCCGAATGCAGCACGCACCCTTGCGCGCTGGGCGTCGAAGCCGACGGCACCCTGACGGCAAGCGGACTCGAGCCGTCCACGCAGGTCGAGCTCGGTGGTGTCTCCGAAACCGCAGCCGTGCCCGACGTCAGCGCGATCTTGCTCGCGAGGATGAACCCGTCGCTCGTCTTCGCCGACGAGTCGGCCCATGTCGAGCTGCCGCTGCGCTTCGCGCTGGAGGACGGCCGCACGTTCGAGGGCGTGTACCCGGTGGGGGTCTTCACGCTGCGGAAGGTCCTGTTCGAGCACTTCGACCCGATCGACGACGGCGCCATCACGGTGCCTGAGGGTCCATCCGGCCGCGCGACGCTGTGGATCGGAGGCGTCGGGCGCGACCGCAGCGCGAGCACCGTCGCGCTCGTGGGAGACGCCCCCACGGTGAGCGCCATCTACCGAGTGGCGCTGGTCACCGAGCGGGTCCGGCGGCGTGCATGCGGACGGTACGGGAGCGAAGGGCACACGCGCACCGTGTACGTGGAGCAGCACGACGCGCAGATCGCCGTGTACGACCGGCGCCGGGGGCGCGTCGTGAGGAGGACCATCATCACGGCCCCTCGCCCGGCGTGCCCGTCGACCGTCACCCTGGACGGGGAAGAGGGCGACTTCGTGGCGGACCTCGCGTACGCGTCCGAAGAGGCAGTCGCGGCCTGGCTTGGCCGCTGATCGGGTCGCCGCCCATTGACTCGACGTCGGCGAAGCGGAGACCGTGTGCGCATGACGGCCCCCACCCTAACGGACCTCACGCACTCCCCCGAGCTGACTGCCCTCGCCCCCCTGCTCTACGTGGCTTGGGCCGACGGCGAGCTCGACCCCGAGGAGCTCGCCGCCGTGCGGGCCACGCAAGCGGACCACCTCGATGCCGAGCAGCGAGACGCGCTGGCGCGGTGGACCAACCCGGACACGCCGCCGACCTCCACCGAGCTTCTCAGGCTGTTTCGCACCATCCGCACCGAACTCGGGCAGCTCGGCGCCGCGTCGCGCCAGAACCTCGTGGACGCCGGGCTGACGCTCGCCAACCGCCTGCACGACGAGGCCGCGCGGGACTCCACACGACGGGCGCTCGCCGAGGTCGAGGCCGCCCTCGGTGTGCATGGCTCCGAGGTCGCTCGCGAGCTGTTCCCGGAGCGCCCCCCGGTCGCGCAGACTTTCAAGGAGGCGCCGCCCTCCTTCGATCACGAAGCGATGACCCGGCTGCTGGACGGCGACTACCGGGAGGACTGGGAGCAGGTGCGCACGCTGCTGGCGGACGAGACGTTCCGCTACGCCTACGACGAGCCCAAGTCCGCGACGCGCGAGCGCGTGTTGGCGTGGACGAAGCGGCTGGCGGACGAAGGCTACGGGGCGCTCAGCTTCCCCGAGTCCGTCGGCGGCGGCGGCCGGACCGATCGCTTCATCAAGGCGTTCGAGGCGCTCGGCATGTTCGACCTCAGCCTGGTCGTGAAGTTCGGCGTCCAGTTCGGGCTCTTCGGGGGCGCCATCCTCAACCTCGGGACGGAGAAGCATCACCGGGCGTACCTGGCCGACGTGGGGAGCGCGCGGCTGCTCGGCGGCTTCGCAATGACGGAGCTGGGCCACGGTTCGAACGTCCGCGAGCTGGAGACGGTCGCGCGTTGGGATCCGGAACGCGACGCGTTCGTCCTTCACACGCCAAGCCGATCGGCGCGCAAGGAGTGGATCGGGAACGCGGCGCTGCACGGCCGCACCATGGTCGTGTTCGCTCAGCTCGAGGTGCAGGGCGTCGGTCACGGGGTGCACGCGTTCGTCGTTCCCGTACGCGACGACGAAGGCAGGACCCTGCCGGGCGTTCGCATCGCCGACTGCGGCGACAAGATGGGCCTCGACGGCGTCGACAACGGCCGCATCTGGTTCGACCACGTGGAGGTCCCCCGCGACAACTTGCTCGACCGCTACGGCCGGGTGACCGACGCCGGCGAATACGACAGTCCCATCGCGAGCGCGAGCCGGCGCTTCTTCACCATGCTGGGCACGCTCGTCGGGGGCCGGATCAGCGTCGGCGCGGCCGCGGTGACCGCCTCGAAGAGCGCGCTCACCATCGCGATTCGGTACGGCGCGCTGCGACGTCAGTTCGGGGCGGAGCCCACCGACGGGGGCGCGCCGACCGAGCGCGCGATCCTCGACTATCCGAGCCACCAGAGGCGGCTGATCCCGAAGCTGGCCGAGACCTACGCGCTGCACTTTGCCTCCGCCGACCTCCAGCGGCGCTTTCACGAACACGAGGGTGAAGACACACGCGCCATCGAGACGCTCGCCGCGGCGATGAAGGTGCTCATGACGTGGCACGCGATCGACAGCGTTCAAGCGGCGCGTGAGTGCTGCGGCGGGATGGGGTTCCTTTCGGAGAACCGCATCGGGGAGATCCGAAAGGACGTGGATGTGTTCGCGACCTTCGAGGGCGACAACACCGTGTTGCTGAACCTCGTGGCCAAGGGCCTGCTCACCGACTACGCACGCTCCTTGTCCAACCATCTCGTGGGCACGCTGCTCAAGCAGATCGGGCGGCAGGCGGCGGCCGCGGCACGACACCAGAACCCGCTCTCCAACCGCCGGACGGACAGTGACCACCTCCGCGACCCCGCATTTCACGAGGGCGTGTTCGCCTTCCGCACCGAGTCCCTGCTCGTGTCCGCGGCCCGTCGCGTCAAGAAGCGCACCGACCGAGGCATGTCGCCGTTCGACGCGGTCATGGACGTGCAAACGCACTTGGTCGACCTCGCCAAGGCGCACGCCGAAGCGCACGTTCACGCCTGCTTCGCCCACAAGGTCGACGCTCTTCCCGAAGGCCCCGAGCGCGCCGCGCTGGCCGCGCTCTGCTCGCTGTATGCGCTCTCGCGTCTCGACGCCGACATGGCCTGGTTTCAGGAGAACAACTTCGTGGCCGGGGCCAAGGCGCGCGCGATCCGTCGGGAGGTCGGCACGCTTTGCCAGGAGGTCCGCAACGATGCGGTCGCGTACGTCGATGCCTTCGCGATTCCGGAGACCGCGCTGGCAGCCCCCATCGCGTTCGAGGGCTACGTGGACCGCCTGAGTCCGGAGCCCGAGGGCGCGTGAGATCGCGCGCTGCACCGGGTACTGTCGCCGGATGTCTGGGTACCGAACGCGTCTGCTCTTGATCACGGCCCTTTGCTCGGCGCTCGGTGCTGCGGGGGGATGCGACAGCGACCCCGAGCCCATGGACGGCGGCCTCGAGGACAGCGGCTCCGACGCGGCCACGCCGTTGAGCTGCGAGGTGCCGGCTCCGGTGGTGGCGGGCACCCCGGAGACCGACGCCCTCGCCAACGCACCGGCCCGATGCGGACAGGCCGCCCACACCTGGCTTCGGAGCGAAGAACTGGGGAGCTTGACCAGCGTAGACAACGGGATGCGCTTCACCGCCGCGTCGTTGGGAAGCCTGGCCGCGGCGCAGGACCTCGTGCTTCCGCGGCCGCCGGATCAGTCTGTTCAGCTCCGCACCATTCGCTACACCACCCAGGACCGCGGCGCCCTGGTGGAGTCGACAGCGCTCGTCGGCGTGCCACTCGGCGCTACGGCCGGCGCATCGCAGGACGTGATGCTCCTGCTGCACGGCACCACGGGGTTCTCGCAGCCGTGCTCGCCGAGCGCCAGCGCCGAGGGCCAGCTCCTCGTCGCGCTCTTTGCGTCGTTCGGATACCTCGTCGTAGCGCCCGACTACCTCGGCCTCGAGAGCGGCGCCGAGGCGTTCACCGAGCTTCACCCCTACCTGGTTGGCCAGGCCACGGCCATCGCCTCCCTCGATGCCGTCCGCGCCGCGCTGCGCATGGACTCGAGCGACCGGAGCAACACCTGCGCACGGCCGCGCTTCGTCACCTTCGGGGCATCGCAGGGTGGCCACGCGACCTTGTGGGTAGACCGATTGGCCGGCTACTACGCGCGCGAGCTGACCCACTTGGGGGCGGTCGCCACGGTGCCACCCGCCGACCTCTTCGCGCAGGTCGAGCGTGGGCTTACCGAGCTGGTCCCCGTCACCAGCAACAGCGCCGCCTTCTATGCGACAGCGCCGGCCTGGTACGGGTACGAGGGGCGGCTCGATGAGCTGTTTGCCGCACCGCTCGATACCCAAGTCCCGATGGATCTTCGGGTGGATTGCTCGCCCGACTCACTCGACGCGGCCTCCTCACTCGATGAGGTGTTCCAGGCCTCGCTGCTCGACGCCGCCTCGGGCGGAACCCTCGGCGACCTGGATCCCTGGGGCTGCATCCTGCGTGAGAACTCCCTGCCAGACACGTCAGTCGCGCGTCTCGACGAAGATGTCCCGGGTTACGGTGTTCTGTACGTAACGGGCTCGGACGACGACCTCGTGCACACACCTATCGAGCGAAACGCCTTCGCCGACCTCTGTGGCGCCGGCCTGCCTACGACCTACTTGGAATGCGAGGGCGCGGGCCACGTGCCGGCCACGTTCTACGCGCTGCCGGAGATTCTGCGGTTCATCGACGCACGCATGGCGGACACCCCCTTTGTCGCGCCGACCTCCTGCGACGCGACGGCCGCTGTGCGCTGCGAAGCCACCCCCGAAGAGTGAGCGACCGCATTCGACGCCGGTGGCATTCGACGTGGACCGAGTTAGGTCCTCTGCATGCTCAGCTTGGTTGCGCCGCGACATCCTCGTTCGCTCCTCCTCACCCTGCTCGTGAGCGCAGGCGTGTTCGGCTGCTTCGGCAACGAGACGCTCGCGTTCCCGCCCGGGTTAGAACCGGCGGCGGAAGTACACGAAGCCCCCTTCCCCGAGGGCGACTCCGCGGACCCCTTCCCCGAGCGCTTGGAGCTCATCCGCACCACTGCGGAGAACGCGCGGCAGAACCCGCCCTCGGTGCATGGAAGCGCCTACGTGCAGGCTCCGTTGTCCGTGGTGTGGGAGGCTCTACGAAACCCGGACGTCAGCGCGGACCGGCGCGCGTTCGATTCGTACGAGGTCGAGGCCGACGTCGAGCCGGAGTACGACTACAGCTACCGGATCGACGCGACGATCAACAACATCATCACGGTCGAGTACTCGACCAACTTCCGGCACGGCGTCATCGAGGGCACCCTGGAAGCGCCATCGGCCGTGGCCATCGCCTGGCAGAAGACGGAGGGCTCGACGATCATCGCGGAGCTCCGCGGGAGCATCATCGCGCGGGCGGTCACCGAGGACGTCACGTCGTTGGAGATGATCCAGTACGGCCGCACCGCAATGTCGAACCACGAGGACAACGAGACGTACCTCACCGACGTATTCGAGGCCGTCGTCGCGCTGACCGACGGGCAGCCGCTCCCCGACGTCGACTGAACCGCTCGAACTACGACTTCAGTCCTGACCACGCGAGCCGCGCTCGTCCGCGGAGCCGCTTGAGCGCGGCCTCGGCCCGGCTCGCTTCGCCGCGCCCTTCGTATGGACCGAATCGGCGTGCGACACGCCACGGACGACGCGCCCGGGTCGACTTGGCACCTCCGACCAGTTCGCCGTTGTGCTGTCGAAGCCGCCGGTCGACGTCGGTCGTGATGCCCACATAGGTGCGCGCATCGTCCCGAGAGAGGAGCACGTACACCCAGAAGGGTGCGCGAGCGGGCAGTTCCGCATCCGGGCTGCTCACGGGATCGCGACGCGCGCAGGCTCGCCGACCCGGAGGACCACGGCGCCTTCCCGGTCCTCGGCGTATGCGGTGACCGAAGCCGACAGGTTCGAGGCGCCTTCGAGAAGCGTCGCGTCCACGACCACCCCCGTCGCGCCGCCGCCGAGCTGGCACTGCAGCTCGATGCTGGCGTCGGACGGCGAGCTGATGTCCACCACGACGGAGTCGACCCCGGCGGGAGGGTCCCACTGCAGTCGAATGTCGCCCGGTCGTTCGGCGGCGAGCGCCGTGACCGGCGCGGGCATGGTCGCCGACAGATCGAGCGGCTCGACCTCGGCACCGGCGAACCGCACACGCCAGGCGTCCCCCGCGCTCCCGCCGTCGTCGATGGGGGCGAGGTAGAGCCCGTCGGCGTTGGGCTCGGAGACGTCGACCTCCGCCCCGGCGCGCTCGACGCTCATCGTGCCCGCCGACACGACCGCCAGGCGGGATCGACACGCGCCGATGCGCTCGCAGGAGCCGACGCGGACGGACTCGCAGTCTCCCGGATCGGTCCGGAAGCTCCCGAACACCAGCGCTGAATCTTCGAGTCGCCAGACGCCCACGACGCCCTCGGAGAACTGGGTGGAGTCTGCGCATCCCGCGAGGGTCAGCGCGAAGCAAACGAGGTGTTCGAGTCGCACGGCCGGAGCCTACACGGACTCTGGCTGGCGGCCAGCACGTCTCCTCTTGCGAAGGGGAAGTTCGTCATTCCGACGGGCTGGAGATCCAGGTCCCAAACCCAGGCGGGCTCGGACGCTGCGGACCCGCAAGGCCCGCCACTCGAGCGCGTTTCACCGGCGACGGGACGCGGAACGCGCACAGCAGGTGCCTGCATGTCGCTGGCCTGGCGCTTCAGCCCGACTTCGACCTGTTGCGGATGCGGAGTGTGCCGCGCCGTCGTCTGGGGCGCGCGTGCTAGCAGGGGGCTCAAGGCCGGCCGGGGCAGACGACCTGCGGCTCCCAATCGTCGCCCGTAACCGGCATCCGGGTGGCGTCCTCGGTCAGCCGAATCGATTCCGCCCCGCGACCCGGACGCGCCCACGCCGCGTAGGCCTCCCCGACGCACTGCGACCGGCCCGTACAGCCAGGTGAGGTGTCGTGGCGGGGATCGGAGAAGAGCACCGCCACCCCGTCGCCGAAGGGGAACACCCGGGGCGCGGTGAGGCTCGTTCCGACCTCGGTGCGCTCCTCGCCGGCGATCGCCGTGACGGGGTTGGCGCCTCCGCGGTACGGCATGACGGCCGCGAAGCGGTGACGACGCACCTCGAGCACCCCACCGACCGCGGGGTCGTCCCCGGGATCGACGAGCTGATGCGGCGCGCCGAGCGCGCCCGCGCCGATGTCGTACGACACGATCGCGAGCCCCATCCGGTCGAGCGGCCCGCGATGCCCGCTCTGGTTGTCGACGTAGAGAACCGACACAACACCGTCGTGCACGTCGATGCGCGTCGGCTGGCCCGCGATGGGAACACGGACGCGAGGCGCCAGCGTCCCGTTCGAGTCGACGCGGAGCAACGCGAGCGCGGAGGAGAAGTCCTCGTGCAGCACCCAGGCGGTGCCGGCGGCGTCGAGGCCAACCGAGGCGTCCCCCCAGCGGCGACCGCGCCCTCTCAAGTCGATCGCGGGACCCGTCGCGCGCCCCGCCACGTCGAGGCGCCACAACCGCGCGACG
This sequence comes from Sandaracinaceae bacterium, assembly GCA_045106715.1. GTDB lineage: Bacteria > Myxococcota_A > Polyangia > Polyangiales > Sandaracinaceae. The sequence continues at coordinate 5,405 of JBGCFC010000117.1, read as the reverse complement.
GCGTCGATCCCCCCGGTGTGCAGCAGGACGGCGCGGTCGCCACGGACACGAAAGTCCGCGATGTCCGTCACGCCGCGCCGGCTCCCGGGGAGTCGGGTGACCCGCTGCACCGTGGCCTCATCGGGGCCGAGCGACACGGACTGCACGACCACATCGCCATCGTGGTTGGGTACCGATGCGAGCAGCATTCCGCCGGGCGTCGCCACCGCGCGGACACCGGTCATGTCCTGCTGCATCGCGAGCAAGCGGAGAGCAGGCGCGTCCGGCTGCCACGTCCCGTCAAGTCGGAGCAACCACAGCTCGGCGGCCAGGTCCGTCCCCGGGCCGAGCATGTGCCGCTCGACCACGGCCCACGCACCCCGGTTGGCGTCGGCGCGGTCACGCATGAACATCGCGATGGGCTCGCTCCGGATCGCGGGCAGCGCGAGCAGCTCGGCGCGCTGGCGGTCTCGGCACTCCGTGGCCCCCGCTCGCGCGCCGCTCACCGTGGCCACGATCGTGTTGGACACGAGCTCGTACGGGTGGTCACAGGGGGCCACCGGCCGCACCCGAAGCCGCAGTTCGACGCGTCCGTTGCGGGCGGAGTGACGGACAGGGATCGTGAAGAGACCGAGGCTCGTCCGGCTCCCCGGGGGGACCAGGATGGTTCTGAGCTCACGATCGCGGAAGCGGGCCTGGTCAGGAGCCCATCCGAGCGGCGCGGCCTCGCCATCGCCGCCCTCGACCGTCATGGGAGACGTGCGCAGCTGGTCCCAACGAGGCTCCTCGTCGAGGCTGATCTGCACGGGCCGCCGTCCCTCGTTTCGCACGTACGCGTTCACGGAGAGCCGCTGTCCTGGACGCATGCGCGTGCGGTCCGCGGGGATGACCTCGAGCTCCACGTCGTCGCGGGCCGACAGCACGCACGAGGTGCCTTGCAGCACGGGTCCGGGCGGCGCGGCGGCGCGCGTGGAGGGCCGAGGCCGACGGGGTGGCAGCGGTCGATCGACCGGGTCGACCCAACGGAAGGGACCCGTGGAAATCCGCCCGCCTTCCGCCGCCAACAACCGACGACCACGCACACCGAAGCCCACCGCGTCGGGCTCGCCTCGTCCGACGCGGCGACCGCGACGGAGGTCGAACGTCAGCGGACCCATGTGGGAGTACCCCGCGCGCGTGGTGGGCCACCAGCCAGGGCGGGAGCGCCCGATCACCGCAGGCCGAGCGCGCTCGAGGTCCCGGAAGAAGACACGGCGACGGTGCAGGTAGAGCAGGTGGCGCCCCTCGAGCGCGACGATGCGGTCGTGCTCCGGCAAGGGCAGCACCCGTCCACGCTCGATGTCGACGATGTGATCGCGCGCGAAGAACAGGGGGCCGTACGAGGGGCGCTCGCGCGATGAGACGGATCCCTCCTCTACCGGGAGCCGGCGCGGATGACCGTCGGTGACGAGCCAGACGCTCGCCTCTTCGTCGCGGACGCAGCGCACCAGCGCGCGCCGGCCCTCGGGATGCACCGCCAACACGACTGGTTGGCACGCCGCCTCCATCCAGACCTCGGGCGTTCCTCGGCCGGCCAACACGAGTGCACCATCGGAACGGCGCAGCAGGAGACGATCGCCGAGCGGCGCGATCGGTGCCCCCTCTGGGAGTGCCTCCTCCACCGGATGCGACCACCCGTCCTCCGTCCGGAAGAGGTAGACGCGCGGACGGTCTCCTTCGTAGCCGTAGCTCGAAGACGAGAGCGTGCCGGGTGAGCAGGCGTTCTCGGGGGCGGCCGTCGTGCGGAGCACTGGAGCGGTGCGCTGGCCATCTCCGTCCGTGTCGCGGTCCAGAACGAGCAGCTCCACGTAGCCCGCGTGTGGATGAAAGCCGAGCGCCATGACCGGGCCCGGGACGCGCAGCTCTCGCTCCGCCCCTTCCGCCGTCCGGAGGATCGGGACGCGCCCCGGCCCACGCACGAACAGCACCGCTCCGTCCCGAAACGCGGTGCGAGGCAAGGTCGGCGGCGCCGGCCCGAGCGACGTCCGGGTCCCGTCCGCCTGCACGAGCCATTGGGTCTCGCCCGACACGATGACGAGACGGTCGCCCGATGCGTCCGCCCCGACGAAGCGCTGGATGGGCTGACCCTCGCCCGGTCCCATCATCAAGTACGGCACGAGCCGGTCCCCGGAAAGGCTGCCGTGAATGCCCGCGGATACCGAAACCTGCCCATCGCCGTTCGTGTCGGTGCGCGCCTGGCACATCGCCAGCCAACGCCCTCCAGGATCCACCCCGAGCAGCACCGTCGGGCTGTTCGTCCCCCATTGCGGGTCCGGCGCTCCGAAAGCGAACGCGGTCCCCGCGGTGCCCAGCCACACCAGCGCTGACAACAGGAAACGTAGATAGGCCGGCTTCAAGACACACTCCAGCGAGGTGGAGTCCGGCGCGGCTCGAATGTTCCGAGCGTTTGACCAACACCAACGCGCATCGCATCGGACACGGCGTGAGCATGTTGCGTTCTCATCCGATCGGCACTCCCGGCGTCCCCTGGACCCAAGACGAGCGACAAGAATGGCGCGAGGGCCGTCGCGTGCGGCGCAGCTACGCGGACGACGTCCGCGCGCGCCTCGCGGCGCTCCCAGAGCAGAACTGGACCGTCCAACGATACGGCGCGCTTCCGATCGAGGAGGACCGCTACCCCCTCTTGTGTGTGCACCCGCGCGAGCCGGTCGCGTCGCTTCCGTGGGCGCTGGTCACCGGCGGCGTCCATGGCTACGAGACGAGCGGTGTGCACGGGGCGCTGTCGTTCCTCGAGGGCCCGGCGCCGACGTACGCGTCGCGTGTGAACCTCGTGGTCGCGCCCTGCGTGAGCCCGTGGGGCTACGAGGTCATCCATCGCTGGAACCCCGATGCCCATGACCCGAACCGTTCGTTTCTCCCCGTGTCCCCGGCTGTCGAGGCAGCTGCGCTCATGGCGCACGTCGCCGGACTCGAGGTGTCCTGGTCGATGCACGTTGACCTCCACGAGACCACGGACAGCGACGAGACCGAGTTTCGTCCCGCGCTCGCCGCCCGCGACGGCAAAGGCCATGAGCCGGGCCACGTTCCAGACGGCTTCTACACCGTCGCCGACAGCGCGCGCCCCGAGCCCGGCTTTCAGCGCGCAATCGTGCACGCCGTCTCGGAGGTCACCCACATCGCGCCTCCCGACGCGCAGGGACGCATCATCGGGGCCGAGGTCACGCAACCGGGCGTCATCCACTACGACGCGGGTGCGCTGGGCCTCTGCATGGCGATGACCGAAGCGCCCTTTCGCACCACCACCGAGGTCTACCCCGACAGCCCGCGCGCCACCCCCGAACAGTGCAGCCTCGCGCAGGTGACCGCCGTCGTTGCGGGCTTGGAGTACGCGCTGGCCCGATGACCTGCTAGCGCCGCTCGAAGAATCCCGCGACCACCGGCGCGACCAGCTCGTCCACCAGGCGCGCGAGCGCATCGGGACCCGTCTTGGTCCAGCGGCCGGACCAGATCTCGATGCAGATGCCGTGCGTCACGACCGAAGCCCGCCAGGCCACCGCATCACGCGCTTTGGTGGAGAGACCACGGTAGCGTTCGCTGTCCTTGAGCCCGTGCGCGAAGGCGCGGCGGAGCGCCACCCAATCGGGCGGAGTCTCGTGGGGAACCAGGAACAGGCCGGCGTAGAGGCGCGGCTCGTGGGTCACGAAACGAAGGAACCCGAGCGACGCCGCGAGCAGCGGGTCCGGTCCCTGCTCGCCCGCCACCGTCTCGAGAAGAAGCTCGACGGTGCGCTCGACCACCGCGTCGTTGAGTGCCTGCATGGAGTCGAAGTAGGACGTCACCGGAGCGGTCGAAGAGCCCAGCCGCTTGGCCACGGACCGTGCGCTCACCGCGAGCAGACCGTCGATGCGTGCGACCTCGATCGCCGCTTCGAGCACGGTGTCCCTCGAGAATCTGGCGCGCGGCGGCACGTCGGACGCGTACCACAGCCGCACCGGGCGCGCGATCCTCAGGGGGTGGCGATCTGCTGACAGAACAGGACGGCGTCGGTGATGGGGAAGATCTCGAAGCCGTCCACGTTCGTCGCCGCCGCGTCGAACCGAACCTCGTACGTTCCGGGCACCACGCGCAGCGTGCTCGCGTTCGGCGCAAACTGATACGCCCCGCTGATGTAGCCCTCGGACTGGTAGAGCGGGAATCCGAAGGACCCGAGCTCGTTGACGAACCGGACAGACGGATAGCTGCTGGTCGAGTTCTCACCTCGGATGGTGGAGAGCGTTGCCCCTCCCAGCGTCACCGTGGGCGAGACGTCGACAAAGGGGACGTCGACCGCGAGTGGGCCTGATGACAGCGCGCGGCTCGCGTCGAGCACCGCATCGGTGATGGGGAAAATCTCAAACCCATCCACGTTGGTGGCCGCCGCGTCGAAACGGACCTCGTAGGCCCCCGGCACCACCCGCAACGTGCGGGCGTTGGGCACGAACTGGTACGCCCCGCTGATGTAGCCCTCCGACTGGTAGAGCGGAAACCCAAACGAGCCCAGGTCGTTCACGAACCGGATCGACGGGTAGCTGCTCGTCGAGTTCTCGCCCCGGATCATGGAAAGCGCCGCCCCGCCGAGCGTCACGTTCGGACGGATGTCCGCCACGGGCACGTTCAACGAGAGCGTGCCCGACGTGAGCGCGCGGCTCGCGTCGAGCACGGCGTCGGTGATGGGAAAGATCTCGAACCCATCGACGTTCGTGGCCGCCGCGTCAAACCGCACTTCGTACGTGCCTGGCACCACGCGCAGAGTGCGGGCGTTCGGCGCGAACTGATACGCCCCGCTGATGTAGCCCTCCGACTGGTACAGCGGGAACCCGAACGAGCCCAGCTCGTTCACGAACCGGATCGAGGGGTAGCTGCTGGTCGAGTTCTCCCCACGGATCGTGGACAGGATGGACCCTGCCAGCGTCACGCTCGGTGACACGTCGACGAAGGGGACATCGACCGCCAAGGGCCCGGACGCCACGGTGCGACTCGCGTCGAGCACCGCGTCGGTGATGGGGAAGATCTCGAAGCCATCCACGTTCGTCGCCGCCGAATCGAACCGCACCTCATACGTCCCCGGCACGACCCGTAGGGTGCGGGCGTTCGGCGCGAACTGGTACGCCCCGCTGATGTAGCCCTCCGACTGGTAGAGCGGGAATCCGAAGGAGCCCAGCTCGTTCACGAAACGGATGGAGGGATAGCTGCTCGTCGAGTTCTCCCCCCGAATCGTGGTCAAGGTGGAGCTGTTGAGGGTCACGCTCGGGGTGATGTCCGCCACCGGGACGTTCACCATCAGGGGCCCGGAGGCCAGGGTGCGACTCGCGTCGAGCACGGCGTCGGTGATCGGGAAGATCTCGAAGCCGTCCACGTTCGTCGCCGCCGCGTCGAACCGCACCTCG
>JBGCFC010000116.1:0-36949 GCA_045106715.1 Sandaracinaceae bacterium | reverse complement strand
CGTCGGTCTTCGATGGCGGCCAAACCCTGATAGGCGAGGCGCCGGGCGCGGGCGCGGCGATGACGTGTGAACTCGACCAGAACGTCGATGGACGACGGGTGCGCGAGTCCGCGCAGCGCCTGGAGCGCGCGATCGGTGACCTCGTCGGAGCGGCCACTGCGAAGCAGCGCGGTGATCGGCGGCACCACCGAGGGATGATCGATGACGCTCAGCAGGTCGATCGCCTCCCGTACGACGTCCGCGTCGTCGGAGTCGAGCCGGGCCGCGATTTCGTCGACGTCGCGCACGGTCGGGGCCGGCGCCTCCGACTCTTGTGCCATCGCGGGCGCGGCCGTGGAGCACACGGAGCACAGCGTCACACCGGCCAGCGTCGCACCGGTCAGCGTCGCGCTCAGCAGCGTCGACCGGAGGGGAGAGGAGAGGAGGACAAATCGCGTCATGGGAAGTCCGACAGGCAGGAGCAGAACAACGGGCGCGCGGATCGAGGTCGAGACACCGACCCGTCCGGCACAGCGGGGACTCCGCCGGCCGGCACAGCGGGGACCCCGCTGACCACCGCGGCGGGCGAGCAGCCTCCTGCCCAGCCCCCCGAGAACCGCCGGAGTCTGGGCAACAAAGGCGATGGCGGCAAGCCGGGCCGGTCGCTTCGCACCCTCCTGGTGGTGCGCAAATTCTGGACACCCCAGCCCGAGGCACAGGACGCTGCTCGGGTGGAACACGGTGTGCTATCTCCGCCAGCCGAGGCCCCCGTGGATCGAAGCTCGACTCTGCCAGACGCACCCTCTGACTCCCCTGCGACCCCGCTCAAGGAACGGCTGCGGACCGCCGTGCTGCGCCGGCGACGCCTGCTCGCCGCGCTGGGCGTGTGTCTGCTGGGCCTGGTCGGGTGGCGGGCGACCTGGTCGAGCGCGCGCGCGGCGACACGGGAGGAGGCGCTCTCCCAGGTGTGCGCGCGGGAAGGTCTGCGGGTCGATCCGGACACGGTGCTGTGGGTGGATGAGGACGAGGGCCCGCTGCGCATGCAGGGGGCGTTGTTCCTCGGCAGACGCGCGGGCGAGCTGGACGATCTGCACTACGCCGAGATTCGCCCCGGCTCCGAAGGCCAGGTGTTGGACATGGCCTGGCTCTCCAACCTGTCTCGCACCGGCAGCGCGGAGGAGACGCGCCTCACTCGGGTCGACGACCACACCGCGGTCTACGCCGCGAGGGTCGGCGAGCGCTACGACGCGATCGTCGTGTTGGATCTCTTGGGCGAGCCCGCGTCTCTCACCGAAGGGTTCAGTTTCCGCGAACGGCAGCTGACCGCGATCAGCAATGTGCAGCGGACGGGGAGGGCGGCCGGCTTCGGAGTTCGTCGCTACCAGCTCACCGCACCGAGCGCGCGGGTCGGCTTCGAATCCGAGGCCGGCGCGCTGACCGTCACCCTCGACGACGTCCGGCTCACGTTCGATCCCGTCTCGGGGCCCCTCGCGGAAGGCGAAGAACTCGCGGAGCTCCAGCCGCAGACCCACGGTCGTCCGGACACGGTCCCCTGGATCGTCAACTCGGTGCGTGACCTCAGCTTCGTGGGCCCGGAGCCCATCGAGTGGCTGGAGAACCGCGTCTTCGCGGTGCGCGATGTCTTCCAGCGCGCCTACCACGCGGTCGCCGGTCCCCCCGACACGGCCGCGGAGGTCGCCGAAGACCTGGCCATCCCGGACTCGGTCACGGAGGAGCGCATCGCCATGCTGACGGTGACCGATCCCGAGCTGGGCTGGCCTCCGCCGCCGCTCGAGCCGATCCTCACGTCCACGTCCGTCGAGGGCGAGGGACGCTGGATCCCGGTGGTCGACGATCCGTTTGTGAACGCCTATCCGAACGCCCCGCCGGCGTTCTTTCAGACGTTCCTCCGCGCGGACGACGATCGCGCGTTTCTCAAGACGTACATCACCATCTGGGACCCCCGTCAGGTCCAGATGCGCATCCAGTCGGGCGTGCGCGAGCCGGAGAGCGCCACCGGCCAGCTGGGAAGCGGCATGGTGCCTCGCGAGCCCGATACGCTCCGTCACCTCGTCGGTGCGTTCAATGGCGGCTTCCAGGCCCTCCACGGTGAGTTCGGCTGCATGGCGGAGGACCGCGTCTACATCCCGCCGAAGCCCTGGGCAGCGACGGTGGCGGTGTTCGACGACGGTCGCGTCGGCATGGGTTCGTGGCCCGAGCCGAGTTGGACGGGGCGCTCGTTCGACGAGGAGCGCGCCAACCAGCAGATCCCCGAAGAGATGGTGGACATGCGCCAGAACCTCACCAGCGTGGTCGAGGACGGGCAGTTCAACCCATGGGGCCGTTGGTATTGGGGCGCGGCGCCGCGCGGGGCGGCGGAGCAGACGCTCACCACGCGGAGCGCCATCTGCCTGACCGACGCCGGGTTCCTCGCGTACTTCTACGCCCAGGGCTCCCGCCCCGAGGCGCTGGGCGCGGCCATGATCGAGACGGGCTGCGTGCGTTCGGTGCATTTGGACATGAACAACCCGCACGCGGGCTTCGAGTTCTTCCGGCCCATTGCGCCCGACGAGGAGGTGGCGGCGCTCGCCGAGCGGCCCACGCGGGACCTCGAGTACGAAGGCCCGTTCCCGCGCACCGAGGGGTGGCGCCTGCGCGCACGAAAGGCCAACCGCTCCATGCGCATGCCGTTCCCGCGGTACTCCGATGCCGACGCGCGGGACTTCTTCTATCTCACGCTGCGGCCGGTGCTGCCGGGGCCGGATCTGAGCGGGGAGCTGTCCGAAGGGGAAGGCGTCTTCTCGACCGAGGGGCTCCCCCATGCGGGCTGGCCGCACGCGCTGGCGCGGGCGCATCTCGGTGTGGAGGAGGATTCCCGAACGTGGATCGTGCGCATCGACCCTCGGCGGGCCGTGCCCGAGCCTCTCCGCCATGAGAGCCACCGGCGTCCACTCGCCCTGCTGAGCGCGGTGCGTGCGGCTCCCCGTGGCGAGCTCGCGGTGGTGGCCGAGCCCCGCGACGTCGGGTTCCGGTTCGTCCTGCGGGAGCCCGTCGAAGGGGACCGGGTGATCGTGTCGGGGCTGCCGCTCTCCGGCATGCCGGACGCGGGCGCGGCCCTGGGTCTCGACGCCGATGGCTTCCTCCTCTACGCCGAGAACATGGGCGACGCCGTGCCCCTGGCGAGCCGTCTGCGCGCCGCAGGGGTGACCGAAGCGATCGTGCTCGGCGAAGACTCGCGTCTCGCGTTCCAGGTCGAAGAGTCCCTCGCGAGCGTCGACGGGTACGCGCGCGGCGGGCTCGACCGGGACCGCGCGCTCGCGTTCTTCGCCGAAGAGCGGCCCCGCACCGAGGTGATGTTCCCCGACAACGAGCCCCGCCCGTACCGCGTGTGGGCGTTCATGCAGGACCGGCGGGTGCGCTACTTCCCGAACCGCGACCCCGAAGAGCGGCCGCGTTTCTTGCGGCCCGGAGACGCGGAATAGCCCCCAACGCGACGTCCGCCCGGGCATCATCGAGGGGCGTGACCGAACAAGCCCGAGACGAACCGTTCCGGCGACCGCTGATGTGGTTGCTGGTCGTGGCGACGGCGGTCCGGGTGGCGTACTTGGCCGAATCGCTTCGCCTGCCGTTCCTTCGGGGACCCCTCGGTGACAGCGATGTGTACCTCGCGCAGGCAGAGCGGGTGGTCGCCGGGGACTTCGGACACGCGACGCTTCTCGCGCTGAGTCCTCTCTACGGATACGTGCTGGCTGCGCTTGGGCGGGAGGCGTTGCTCGTGGTGGCGGTCCAGCTCGTGCTCGGGGTCGCGGTGACGGGGCTCATCGCGGTCGAGGTTCGACGCCGGTTCGGGGCGCGTGCTGGGATCGCGGCCGGCCTGCTTCACCTCGGCTACGGGTTTCTGCTCTTCTTGGAGACCAAGCTGCTGAGCGACGCCATCGGGCTCGATCTGTTGGTCGCCGGGTTCGTGCTCTATCTGCGGCGAGGGCGCGCACCGGCGCTCTTCTCGGGCCTGCTGTTCGGGCTCGCGGTGCTGGCGCGCTCGAGCTTTGTCTTTTCCTTGCCGCTTCTCGTCTTGGCGGCACTCGTCCCGCCGAGGGGCGAGTCGCTGAGGCAGGCTGCGCAGCGGGCCGGTGCGGTCGCGATCGGGATCGCGCTTGTGGTGGGGGCCAACGCGGGCTGGACGCGCATGCACGCGGGGGTGGCCGTCCCGATCATCTACGCGTCATCGGACGTCAACGTGGTGGCGCGCTCGAGTCGAACCGCTTGGGAGGGAGATCTCCGCGCGGTGGCCCTCACGGATTCACCGCCGGGTCCCTGGGACCGAGTTCATCGCGTCGAGGCGGCCCTCGCGGAGCGGGCGCCGGACGACCTCGGCGGCGCGCTGGGCGCAGTGGACCTCGCTGGCTGGTTTGCCCAGCTCCCGCACCGGTTGTTCTTGACGCTCTCGGATCACGAAAGGACCTTTCAGTACGGGTACTACGGTGAGCGTGCGGAGACCACGACGCTCGAACTGCTGCCGGTGACCTTCCCCGCGCTCTTCTGCCTGGGTCTGATCGGGGCTGCGGTGTTGACCCGAACGGAGGGCGCTCGGTCGCTCGCGCCTTACCTCCCGCTGGTGCTCGGCGCCGTTGCGGCCACGACCCTGGCGCACCCCAGCAGCCGCTACCGCCTGGCGATGATCGTGCCTCTGCTGTGGTTGGGCGGGCTCGCGGTCCGGTGGATGTGGGACGCACGGGGCACCCGGCTCGCCCGTGGTGCCGCGGCCGTCTCGTTGGTGGTCGTGACGTTCGGCGCGATGCGCGGCTGGACGTACGAGCTACGGCATCCGGAGGCGTGGGAACTCACGCTGGCCGAGAGCTACGCGCAGGGGTGGCAGATCACCGAAGCACGCGAGCACGCCGAGCGGGCACGCGCACTCGCCGACGACCCGGACACCGTCGAACCCGCGCTGCGAAGGCTGGGCCTCTGACTCGCCTGCGTCAATCGTCCACACGAAGCAGGAACCCGTCTTCTTCGCCTGCGGACATCGCCGGGCCCAGGCCGAATTCCACGCGGGAGTCGAAGGAGCCCCCGACCCAGCCGCCCTCGGGGGTGGTGACGAGCGCTTCCACGTACGCGGCCCCCGGGTTCACGTACACCTGGTCCCAGCGGTGGGAGCCGGACGCGTCGTACACCGCGACCCATCCCGCGGGCAGGTACGTCGGCCGTCGCCCACCGCCGAAGTCAGTCTCCTCGTCCACCGTGCCGCCGGTCCAGACATCGCCGGTCGCGCTCATCGCGATCGGCCGCACGCGCCGAGGGAAGGCGTCGCCGTCGGTTACGTCTGGCACACGCCGCTCGAAGAGGAATTCGCCGGACTCGGAAAGGACGACGATGAAATCGGTGCGCTGGGGGTCGGGCTCCACCGGCCCGGCGCCGAGGTCGACCGGTGCGGAGCTGATGCTAATGCGACCGCGGACCGCCAAGCCAGCGCGGCTCACACCGACGTTGCGAAGTTCGACCTGTTGCGTGAACACGCGGTCCCAGAGGAACTGGCCCTCCTCGTCCAGCATGGCGACCGCGTATGCGTTCGCGGGATAGCCGCGGAGCTGGCCGCCGATCTCGACCGTGACCCGCTGGCTCGATGAGAAGACCAGGCCGACGCGGCCATCGTAGGCGTCCACCGCGAGGAACCGGAGCGCGGCTTCGGGGTCGTTGAGGCCCGGTCCGAGCACCCCCGTGGTGGGGCTGCCGACGAGCCACTGGTCGCTGGCGATCACGTGCAGGGTGTCGCCGGCCACCGCGATGTCGGAGGCGGTGCCAGCGAGGCTCGACTCCCAGAGCTGGGCCCCTTCGTCATCGAGCGCGAAGGCCACGTTGGGGGTTCGGTCCGTGCAACCGACCGGAGCGACTCCGGCGCAGTTGGGGTCGTTTCCGTCGGTCAGGCCGTCGCAGTCGTTGTCGAGACCGTCGTCGCAGCGGAATTCGCCAATCTCGAGGGAGCCGCACTCACAGCCCAGGGCCTCGCAGTCCTCGTCGGCGCAGTCGACGTCCCCGTCGCAGTCGTTGTCGATGCCGTCATCGCAAACCTCGGGCATGTCCGTGCAATCGCAGGCGGACGCGCCCGCGCAGTCGGGGTCCTGGCAGTCCACATGCCCGTCGCAATCGTCGTCGCCTCCGTTCGCGCAGCGCTCGGGCCCTTCGCAATCACACGACGAAGCGGCCGACCCGCGGCAGTCCGGGTCGAAACAATCAACGAGGCGGTCGCAGTCATCGTCCCGCCCATCGCTGCAGTCGAGTTCCGTGAATGTGCCCTCCAGCCCCGGGCGGCTCACCCCGACGACACTCGGTCCGGGGCCGCTGGCCACCGCCATGACGGGCCCAAGTCGCTGCGTCCGCCAGGCCAGTGACCCGTCGTCGTCGCGACTCTCCACCCATCCGCGACTCAGCGGTATGAACTCAGACCCGTCGATGGTCTCGAGGAAGCGGCTCTCGACTCCTCCCGCGTACACGCCGTCGCCGCGGGGCGCCATGCCGAGCACCCGGTCTGTGAGCAAGTCCCCGAGGCGTGCGAACGCCGCAGGTCGGCCCCGAAGACGGCATGTCGACGCGTCGCAGAAGGCCTCGGCTTCACACACGACCCCGCAGCCGCCGCAGTGCGAACCGTCCCGCGCGGTGTCCGCTTCGCAGCCGTTGGCGTAGTCGCTGTCGCAGTCGGCGCGGGTGCCAACGCACGCACCAACCCCACAGGCGCCCTCCACGCAGGTGACCTCCTGCACGGCGTCGGCGGCAGGACACAGAGACGCGCCTGAGCCTTCGTCGACCTCTCCGTCGCAGTCGTCGTCCCGGCCGTTGCACACCTCGTCGGACGCTTCCTCGTCGATGGCCTCGTCGCAGTCGTCGTCCATTCCGTTGCAGACCTCGGTCGCCGGCACACACACCTCGGCGCCGACGGTCACGACCACGCTGGCGTCGTTTCGCACCCAGACCATCACCCGCTGCTCGGCCACCACCGCTTCGCCGAGCAGGAGCGAGACCGTCACCGCGTAGACATCCTCCGGAATCGCGTCGAACTCCGCCACGCGGACGGGGCTCGCGTAGGTCATCGCGAGCGCTGCGTGCTCAGCCGCTTCCTCGCTCGGATCGAGCGTGACGCGCACCCGGTCGAAGGCCACCCCGCCCTCTCGGGGCGTGACGAGGTCGACGGTGAGTCGATGGGAGGCGGTGCAACCTACCAGGAGGAGGAAAACCAGCGGCAACGGACGCATGATCTCGGGAAGGTACCCGATGTGCCGGGGATTGGCGCGCGTCGGGCGCTTCGTTCATCATCAGCCGTGAGACCCAATCCCCGACGACGCTCGGGGTCTGTCTACTGGGCGCTTGCCCACCTGGACCGAGGTCGCAGTTGACCGATTCCGTGCCCCTCCGCTACATTCCGGCCGCCCTCGACCGCGGCGCTGCGGACTCGTGCGGCTCCCATATCCCGATGCATTCTGGAACCCTTGGAACGGTGAGCACCCGCATTCACACACCCGCCGACCGGCCCTCGTGCCGCGGAGTTCAGGCGTGAAGAAGCCGATTCCATTCGGGAAATACGTCCTTCTCGAGCGGGTGAACGTCGGCGGAATGGCCGAGGTGTTCAAGGCCAAGGCGTTCGGCGTCGAAGGCTTCGAGCGTCTCGTGGCCGTCAAGCGCATCCTGCCGTCCATCGCGGAGGACCAAGAGTTCATCACGATGTTCATCGACGAGGCGAAGATCGCCGTGCAGCTGACGCACGCGAACATCGCCCAGATCTTCGACCTCGGGAAGGTCGGAGACTCGTTCTTCATCGCGATGGAGTTCGTCGCCGGCAAGGATCTACGGGCGATCTTCGATCGGGCGCGCAAGCGGGGCGAGACCGTCCCCGTGCCGATGGCTTGTTACAACGTGATGAAGGTCTGTGAGGGCCTCGACTACGCGCACAACAAGAAGGACGCCGCAGGCCGCGAGTTGAACCTCGTGCACCGCGACGTCAGCCCGCAGAACATCCTGATCAGCTACGACGGCGAAACGAAGATCATCGACTTCGGCATCGCCAAGGCGGCCGGCAAGGCGGGCAAGACCCAGGCGGGCATCCTCAAGGGCAAGTTCGGCTACATGTCGCCGGAGCAGGTGCGCGGGCTGCCGCTCGACCGCCGGAGCGACATCTTCGCGGTCGGCATCGTGCTGTACGAGCTGCTGACCGGGGAGCGTCTGTTCGTGGGCGAGAGCGACTTCTCGACGCTCGAGAAGGTGCGCAACGTCGAGATCATGCCGCCCTCGACCTACAACCGGCGCATCCCCGAGGAGCTCGAGCAGATCGTGCTCAAGGCGCTCGCGAAGGATGTCGACGACCGCTACCAGACGGCGATGGATCTGCATGACGACCTTCAGTCGTTCATGTACACGAGCGGCAACTTCTTCTCCCGCAAGGACCTGAGCGCCTACATGCGCAAGGGATTCGCCGAGGAGATCGCCAAGGAGAGCGCCCGGGAAGAAGAGTACCGCCGCATGGAGGCTGAAGTGGCGACGGGGTCCGGCCTGGACGCGTTTGCCGATCTGGAGCCGGCCCCCAAGAAGGCGGCCAACGTCTCCGCGGCCAAGCCGCCGCGCCCGCCGGTACCGCCGCCGGGTCGTCGTGGCCCCAAGCGCACGGTCATGGGCATGGGCAGCGCTCCGCCATTGCCGCCGCGCACCAGCGGTCCCCCTCCGCCTCCCCGCCGCTCGAGTGGCGCTCCACCGCCGCTCCCCGGGAAGTCCGGTCCTCCCGCGCCCATGGCGTCGAAGCCGCCCGCGCCGAACTCCGGCGGCGCGTCACTGGACATGGATTGGGACGACGAAGAGCTGTCGACTCAGATCTACGACAAGCCCGAGGATGGCGCGGTGCCCGCCCTGCCGGATCTCGAGGCGGAGATCGAGCGCCAGTCCGCGCCCACCCCCTACGCGAGCTCTCCGAGCAGCCCAGGAATCTCGGCTTCGCCTACCCCCAGCGTACCCGGCGCGCCGAGCCCGTTCGACGACTTGCCCGGCGCCACCGAGCCGCCGGACAGCGCCCCCGCGCCGCGACCGATCGTGCGCCCCGACCCGACGGCGCCTGCGGTCAGCGTGGCGCCGGCAGCAGAGGAGAAGAAGGGCGGCGGCGCCACCATGGGCTTGATGGCCTTGGTTGCCGTTCTGCTGCTCGCGGTGGTCGCCGGAGGTGTGTACTGGTTCGGGATTCGAACCGAGCCGGCGACCGTTCACCTGACGACCCAGCCCGGCGATGCCGTCGTGTACCTCGACGACGCCCCCATCACGTCCTCGACCTCGAGCCCGTTTGTGCTCGCGGGCGTCGAACCCGGCGAGCACCTGGTCGAGGTGCGCAAACACGGCTTCCAGACGTGGGCTACGCGCATCACGCTTGGCTCGGGCCAGGTGTTGGAGCTCCCGTCGGTCGCGCTCCAGCCTGAGGCTGGGGCTGAGCCACCCGCGGTGGTCGAGGGCAGCGGTACGGACGCGCCCGCTGCGGAGGGGACCGGATTCCGACTCGAGACCGTGCCGGCGGGCGCGACCGTGTTCATCGACGAGCAGCGCGTGGAGGGCACCACCCCGGTGACCGTCACCGACGCTGAGCCCGGAACCCACACGGTGCGCGCGGAGCTCGAGGACTACTCGCCGTGGAGCGGCCAGGTCAACGTCACTGCCGGCGAGGTCCAGACGCTTCAGCCGGCGCGCTTGACGCTTCGGCATGTCTCCGTTCGGTTCACGTCGGAGCCGAGCGGCGCGCGGGTTGCGCTGGTTCGCGGAAGCGAGCGACGGGCGATCGGCGAGACGCCGTTGACCGAGCGCGTCGACACCTCCGGGGGCCCTTGGACCGTCGAGATGACCGCGCGTGGTCACACCGACTGGTCGGCTCCGCTGGCCCCTCCGGCCGGCCAGACCGAGCACACGGTCGAGGCGGAGCTGGAGCGGGAGGGCGGCGGCGCCGTTCGTCCCCGTCCCACCGGGCCGCGGGTCCGACCGCGCCCGAACCCCACGCCTACGCCCACTCCCACTCCCACACCCACGCCGCGGCCCCCGGTCGCATCGGGCGGCGGTCCGGGCGTCCTTCGTGTGAACACAACGCCGTGGTCCGAGGTGTACGTGGACGGTCGGCGCATCGGCAACACCCCCCAGATGAACATCTCGCTCCCGGCGGGGCGGCACACCGTGACCCTCATCAACTCGGAATTCGACATCCGCCAGCGCGAGAGCGTCACGATCCGGGCCGGACAGACCGAGACGCTCATCCGCCGGCTCACCCCGGGCGGCTGAGCGAATCTCGACGGGTCCGCCCGTCTGGTTTGACCGGTCTGGGTTGACTGGTCTGGGTTGACTGGTCTGGGTTGAACGTCGCCGTCTCACCTCGCATGTTGCGTGGATGTTCCGCACGGCACGGCGACGCGAGGAGGGCCTCACGATGGTGGAGGCCGCGGCGGTGGTGTGCATCGCGGGCGTCGTGCTCGCGGTGTTCATCCCCACCTTCGCGCGTGAGCTGCGGACCAGCAAGACGAGTGAGGCGGCTGAACACCTCGAGCTGCTCTACCAGCGCTCGGCGGCGTATTTCTCGATGTCCCACGATCGCGAAGACGACGTCGCCGGGACGCGCTGCCTGCCTCCGACGGCCGGCCCAACACCGCGCATTCCGACGGTGGAACCTGAGCTGGTGGCTTTCATGGACGAGGCGGTCCCCGGTCACGCCACCTGGCAGGCGCTTCGTTTTCAGCCTCCCATCGAGATTCGCTACAGCTACACGTTCGAGCCCACGGCGTCAGGATGCGGCCTCCGAAGCCCCGAAGGCACCTATCTGCTGACGCTGCGCGCGGAGGGAGACCTCGACGCGGACGGCGAGCGGTCCGTGTTCGAGCGCCGCATCACGGCGACCGAGCGCGGGGAGCTGGTCCCGTTTGGCGTGATGTACATACGTGACCGCGTAGAGTAGGGCCTCGTTTCAGGGCGGACCGTGGGGCGTGGGGCCAGCGGCCTGTTCGAGCTCCTCCTGCATTGCGTCCCACACGGCGTTCTGGCTGGGGTGCTGGGCGCGGGTGCGCTCGAGCACGGCGCGGGCGAGGTCGAGCTGCCCGTCCGCGAGATCCGCGCGTACCCGCGCCCGAACCAGGGCCGGGTCGCCGGAGGTCTCCTGAAGCGCGGCGTCGAGCAGACGGCGGGCGGCCTCGGGCGCGCCCAAGCGGTTCTGGACCTCCGCGTCCCGGACAACACGCTCCACACCGAGCACGGGGGACTGGGCCATCTGTCGGGTCGCGTCGAGCTGGGCGGCGAAGCCGGGTGCCGTGAGCTGGCGCCGCGCACCTTCCGCGGCGGCCAGACCGGCCCTCTCCCAGTCGCCGCGGCGCGCGTGCGTGGTGGCCAGGGCCGTCCACAACCCACGCGTGTTGGGAGCCTCGGTGGCTAGCCTGTCGAGCTGTCGCCCCGCTTCCTCGAGCTGTCCCGTCCGGAGGTGGGCGAGCGCACGCGGAACCCCGAAACGCCCCGGGTCGCGTCGGAGCGCTTCTGCGGCTTCGGCACTCACGCGGAGGTCGAGACGAAGGTCCGGCTGGGCGAGGGCGAGCCGCGGCGAGCTGGCGAAGCCATCGAACAACTCGCGGAACGCCGCGAGTCGCCCCTGCTCCGCGTCCGGGGTCCGCTGGAGCAAGACCGCGGCGAGCCTCAAGCCTGCGTCGGCGGAGAGGTCATGCTCATGACGCGTGCTCGCCACCTCCACGGTCCGCTGCATCCACTGGACGGCTGCGTCGCGGTCACCCGCGGCGAGGGCGAGTTCGGTGCTGTTCTGGAGCGCCTGCAGCGAATCAGGATCGCGGTCGCGCTCGGAGGCCCAGAGCACCTCTGCGCTCTCGAAGTGTCGTACGTGCTGGGCGCAAACACCGCCGAGCGTCAGTCCGAGCCCGCCGAGCACGACGAGGGCCGCCGTCCGCCGGGGCGGTCCGCGCTCGATGGCCGGCAGCGCAGCGCGGGCCAGCGCCGCACCGAGCCCAATCAGGCTGAAGTAGAGAAACCGGTCGCTGACCAGCGTTGGGCCGTCGAGTGCGATCAGGTTGCTCACGGGGAGGAGTGGCAAGACATAGAGCGCGGCGTCGCCGGCCCATTGGGGCAATCGACCGCGCCGCCGCACCGCGGCAGCAACGAGGAGCGCCAGACCCGTAACCAGGGCTGCACCGAGGGCCACCGCGTGGGGCGCGAAGAGGTAGCTGCCCGCCGCGTCGAGCGTACGAGCCGCCGGTCCGACGCTCGGATCGAACGGCCACACGGTGCGCAGGACGAAGTGCCCCAGCGTCGCCAACACGCGAAGCATGGGGGAGCTGCGAGGCGCGACCGACGCAACAGACACGGGCGGGACGACGGCGAGGTGCAGCGCGATCCCGGCGAGCGTGCCGAGCGAACCCAGCCCCTCCCGGGCCCAGGTCGGGCGTCGCCCACGGCTCCAACCGTCGACGAGCAACACGAGCGGCAGGACCACCGCCGTCTCCTTGCTGAGGACGGCCAGCATAAAGCACGCGGCCGCGAGCCACCGAGTGCCGCTCCGGTGATCCCGTTCGAAGAGCTGCAGTCCAAACAGGCCGAACAGGCTCCAGTAGAGGTCGGTGCTCCCGCTCACCCAAGAGACGACCTCCGGGCGGGAGGGGTGCAGGGCAAACGGGAGGACTCCGAGGCAGGCCGCAACCCAGCGAGCGCGGTCCGTCCCTTCCAGTCGCCGTCGGATCCAGCCCGCAGCGAGAGCGACGCACGCGAGGTGCAACGCGAGGCTGACCAGGTGGAACCCGAGCGGTTCGTCCCCGAAGAGCCGCCATTGCGTGGCGTATGCGAGCGAGACCAGCGGGCGGTAGAGGTTCAGATACGCCGCACGGCCGATCCCGTCGACCGAGCTGACGTCCCAGAATGGACGCGTGAGCAGAGCCGGGAGCTGCGCCGGATCGGTGACGTTCGTGTTCTGCCCAATGAGCGGGATGTCGTCCCAGAGGAACGCCCCGCCCAAGCCGGGCACGAAGACCACCGCCGTGGCCAGGAGCGGTGCGACCAGGAGCCAGCGGGACCGCTCATCCGGAGGCGTGCTCACGGCGAGAGAGTATCAGGCGACGCGGCCGCCACCTCCCTGCTAGCGTGCGCGGGTGTCGGCATCGCCCCAGGTTTCCGACCCCCGACCCTTGTGGGAACACGTCATCGGAGGGATCGCAGCGCTGGGTGCGGGCACCACGCTCGTGATGAAGCTCGGGGGCGCCGACCTCTTCTGGCACGTGCGCGCCGGGCAGTGGATTCTCGAACACGGTGTCTCTTCGTCGGACCCGTTCTCCCACACGGCAGACGGGCCGTGGCGCTACACCGAAGCGCTGGCGGCCGTAACGCTCGCTGTCGTGCACAGGGCGGGCGGCTTCACGGGCCTCATCTTGTTTCACGCGCTGCTCGGGGCGGTCTTGGCCGGGCTGGTGTGGCTCCTTTCAGCAGCGAGACGGCCCGGCGTCAACGCGGTCGTGGTCGGCGCCTTCGCGGCGGGTTCCCACGCCGCCATGGCCCCCAAGCCGCAGATGTTCAGCTACCTGCTGTTTGCGCTTCTGCTGCTTTGGCTGCGGGAATCGGAGCGACGCCAACACGCCGTGAAGTGGCTGCTGCCCCTGCCCCTGCTGTTTGGGTTGTGGGCCAACCTTCATCGAGGCGGCATCATCGGGGTGGCGGTGCTGCTGGCGGCCTTGACTTCGGCCGCGCTCCATCGGCGTGAGCGGGTGCCATTGCTGCTGCTCGTGCTCGTGCTGTCCGCCGCTGCGCTGTGCCTGAACCCGGCCGGCACGTTCTATCTAACCTCGGCCTTCGACGTCGTCAGCCGCGTGAGCTTCGCGAGTCACATCGCGGAGTGGGCCCCGCTCACGGTCGACGGCTTCCTCGCGCATCACTGGCCGCTCGCGCCACTGGGCGTGTTGGCGTTGGTGGGCGCATTCCAGGGCGACGCGCCGGAGGCCAAGATTCGGGTGGGGACGCCCACGTTGGTGTTCCTCGGGACGGCCTTGCTCGCCGCCCGGAGCGCTCGCCTCCTCCCGTTCGTCGCCATCGCAGCCGCGCCGCTGGCCGCGAGGGCGCTGGACGGGCTGGCGAAACGGGTGACGCCATGGGCCCGCCCCCGCCTTCTCGATGTCGGGGGGCTGGTGCTCGCTCTGGCTCTGATTGCGGCGCGCTACCTCGGCGCGGTCCCGCCTGGCTTCCGTGGCCTCGGGGTGATGGAGAGCCGCGTGCCTGTCGGCATCGCGGAGTTTCTCGGTCAGTCCCCGCCCCCCGGGCGCATGTTCAACGCGCTCGATTTTGGCGGCTACCTCATCTTTGCGCTCGGGCCTGAGGTACCCGTGTTCATCGATGGCCGGAACGACACGCTCTACGACCCTGCGTTTGTCACGCAGGTGTTTGAGGCGGGGCGCTCGGCGGCTCACTTTCAGCGTGTCACGGAGGACCGAGACATCGGCTTCGCGGTGGTCCGCTGGAGCGGCCCGAGCGACGCGAGCTATCGTTTCCTCCACGCCGACCCGGACTGGGTGCTGGTGCATTGGGACGACGCGGGCTGCGTGCTCGTCCGCCGCACCTCGGCCTCGGCCGCCTACCTTGAGCACCACGGCTACGCGGAGCTTTCGCTGCAAGACGCCTTCATCAGGGCGTCGCGCCTCTCCCCTGGGGAGGCCGACGCTCGGTTCGTCGACGAGGTGCGCGAGGCGCTCCGCCGATCGCCGGAGTCACTGGCGATCCACTATCTGTCCATGGTGGTCGAGGCACGGCTCGGCAACGAGGGCGCGTTTCTGGAGGCCCGGCGGCAGGTCGAGAGGCTGGCCGAAGAGCGCGGTGTCGTGCTCGACCTGTGAGTCATTCGCAGCGCGGCCGCACGAACTCGGGGAGCCGGCCCAGGGCCAGAGCGTGAGCGCAGTGCTCGCCTGCGATGTCTCGCTCGAGCAGGCTGTCGAGCGCCGCCACGCAGTCGGGGCGGTCCGGCCACGCCTCGAGGCATCCAAGCAGATGGCCGACGGCGCGCCGCGGGTCGTGCCGTGGCAGCGCATTCACAGCTGCGAGGTGGAACGCCGCGGCCTCCCGGGAGCCCGCGTGACGGGAGATTCCGTCGAGGGCGGTCTGGTGTGACCCTTCGCGGTCGCCGCTCGCGAGCTGGGAGCGCGCGAGGAACAACCGGTAGCGAGCTGTGTCTGGGTCGAGCGAGACGGCCATCCGCAGCGGGAGAACGGCATCCCGTGGGCGCGCTTCGCTGCGACTCATCCCAAGCCAGCCGTGACCGACGGCGATCTCTGGCCGTGCAAGGATGGCGGCCCGATACAGGGTCTCGTCGTCGCGGAAGTCCTGGAGGAAACCGACCGCGAGCGCCGACAGGACCGCGATATGGACCACCGCCAGCGCTGCACGAACGGCTGGACGTACACGCCCGCGAAGCCGGCTCGCGCCATCGGCCAGCGCCCACGCCAAGCCCGCCGCCGGAAGGTAGAGGTAGCGGCCAAAACCGGGCCACAGCACCGTGGTCAGGATGGCGATCGGAACGAGCGGGAGCAGCATCCACGCCAAGGATGGCGCCGCCAGGGGGGCCTCTCGTCGATGACGCAAGGCAAGGAGCCCGAGCACCACCAACACGCCGAGAGCCAGGGCGCTCTGCCACACCGGCACCAGGGCGTACTCGTCACGGAGGCTCCGTAGGTACGGCTGCGTGGGAACGAGCATCTGGCGCAGGCCGTCGAGCAGGAGCCAGGGGAGACGCAGTGACGCCTCGTGCAGCATCGCGGCGTCCCGATGGGTTTGGGCACCGCCGAGCACCGCCGCCCGCGCCGCGAGGTAGATGCCCGAGGCCAGGAGCAGTGGAGGGAGTCGCCCGGAGAGTCGCTCTCGCCACCCGACCTGTTGCCCGTGAGCCACTGGCATGAGGAGCACGGCTGGGACGAGCGTGATCAGCGTCTCTTTCGACAGCAGCCCGAGCAGGAACAGCGCCGCGGCCAGGGCGCTCATGCCGCGCCGGGGCCGACGCTCGCGGCCCACCAGCGCGCAGACAGCGAGCAACCCAAACATCAGCGCGAGCGGATCGGACCGGCCGTTGATCCACCCGTGTGCTTCGACGAGCCAGGGATGCACGGCGAAGACCGCGGCTCCGTAGAAGGCCTCGGGCCGGTGCTCGGTGCCGAGCCAGGTGATCCCGAGGAACATCACCAGCAAGCTGCAGACGAGGTGCAGCAAGAGGTTGCTGGAGTGAAACGCCCAGGGCTGCCGTCCGGAGATGGTCGCGTCCAGCGCGAAGGTCGTGATGGGCATCGGCCGGTAGGTGTCGACGCTCTGCACGGCACCCGGGTCCGAGGCACTCGCCACCATCGTGTGTGCCGTCCACGCGTCCACGAGGCGTGATGGCTCGTGGATGAGCGAGCCTTCGACGATGACGGGGACGTCGTCGTAAACGAAGCCGTTCTGAAACCGCGCCGCGCCCGTCGCACAGACGAGCAAGCCCAGGAGCGCGGCCCAGCCCCAGTTCGACCTCAGGGGGAACCCTCCGCGGCAAGCGATGTCGGCAGCCCAACGGAGATGGGCGTTTCGAGATCCTCGGGTGGGCGCTCGCCCACGAGCAGATAGAGCCCCGCGGGCAGGTAGGGGAAGTCTCGTCGGCGAAGCGTCTCGAGCTCTTCCATAGCGGCCATGAATGCGTCGGCCTCGGCCTGTGTACGCAGCTCACGGATGCGGCTTGCGATCTGCGCACGTACGGTTGGGTCCCGTGTGCTGGCGTACATCTCCTCGAGGTGGCGAGCGGCCTGCTCGTTCTGCCCCACGCGCACCAGGTTGGCCGCGTTCGACAGAGCCGCCCACTCCGGCGCCGCTCCGAGTCGCACCGCTGTCATCAGGTAGGGCGAGCCCTCAGCGCGGGCGAGGCGGGCCGCTTCTTCGTCGAGGTACGGGACCAGCTCGTACACGAGCGCCGCGCCCAGGTCCCACGCGAGCTCGCCATCCTCGGGGAAGAGCCGCTGACCTCGTTTCATGAAGTCGATCGAGCGACGGATGTCGCGTGGCGTGACCTCCTCCGGGCGGTAGAGACCGGCGACTCCCACCCATCGGTAGACCGCGAGGAAGCGTGGGTCGAGGGCGACCATGGCTTCGGCATAACCGAACACATGCTCCACGTTGCCGTGATGCTCGAACTCCTGGCCGAAGTACACGAGCGCCCGCATCCAGATGAGGTCGGCCAGCGCTTCGTCGTAGCCGAGACTGAACCAGCGAAGCGCGTCGGCGGGCGGCAGATAGTAGACGGCTTCATACCGCTGCGCGGCCTGCCGTGCCTCGTGTGACGAGGTACGGAGCGTGTGCGTGCCCACTGCGACCACGCCGATCGCGAGCACGGTGCCGAGGGTGGTGAGGTGTCGGTGCACGAACGTCTCAGGGTACCCAACTCACCGGGAGCCGAGCCATCCAGAAACGACCAACGCCCCCGCGACCACCATGGGTCGGGGGGCGCCTGCCGTTGGCGGGTGAGACTACTCGAGCTCGTTCACGCGGTAGATGCCGGGTGCGCGCATCAACACGTTTTGGTCGCTGGATCCGGCCGCGATCTCGAACATGCTGGACGTGCCGTCGCCATCGAGGTCGCCGTACGCACGGAAGCTGTAGAGTGACGTGCTGTCGGCGGTGTGGCTGCACGCTGCGTCCGCCGCCGTCATCTGGTACTGGTAGTAGATCGGGTCGGCGACGGCGAAGCCGATGGCCTGGAACTGCGCGGCCTCACTGCCCCAGCGGACGACCGTCTTGCCCGAGCCGGCCACGTTGGTGCTGGTCGCCGAGCCAGCCAGACACGCGGACGCTGCCACGGAGCCGCCGGTCACGACAACACCGCGGTCACCCCAGTTCTCGTTGGAGTAGTAGCCCGCCGCGAGCTGGAACATGTTCTTGATGTTCGAGCCGGCCTCGGAGGTCTTCGCCCGTGTCAGGTACCCGACGAAGGCCGGGATGGCGATGGCGGCCAGGATGCCGATGATCGCGATGACGATCATGAGCTCGATGAGGGTGAAGCCTTCGCGCTTCCGAATCTTGGTCAACAGTTTGGACATGGGGGAGGTCCTCTCAGAGGGGAATCTTGGGGGCAGGCGGGGAGGGGTCCCGAGCCGCGTACCTCGAAGCCCCTACAAACGTCGTGCCGACCGATTCTTGAGGGGCTCAGGCCATCCGCGCGGGTCGATGTGACGCCCAGCGGCGCTCAGAAACCCCCGGAGTGACGAAAATTGTCACCAGACGGAGCCGGCTGGTGTCATCTTAGTTCGAGCGCACGTGCTGAATGCGCACAAACGTGCACGAGTGCGATGACGTGCGCGCGAGCCCGCGAAGCGGGGTTACTCCCAGCCGGCCGGGAGCGCGTTCATCGAGCCGTCCGCGACGAAGATGTGGCTGCCCGCGGAGTACGCCTCGAAGATCACCGTGTCGCCATCGGAGTCGAGATCGCCTTGGGCTTGGGCGACGAACCAGAACTGCGATCCGTCGTACCCGGTGATGCCCGGGTCTTGCGAGGGAGCCCCCGCGACCGTGCGGTACTGGAAATAGGAGGGGCCGTCCGGCACCGCCCCAAGCTGATCCCAGTCGTCCAAGGAGCTGTCGAACATGATCCGGTTGCCCGCGGGCAGGGCGCGCGGGTTCCACGTGCCTGTGGCGATCACCGCGCCCGGCGTCGCCGACGCGGCGCAGTAGCTGCCGAACTCGGCGCGGTAGGCCTCCTGGCGCTGCCGCACCTCACCCAGGAACGTCACCGCCTCGGTGGTGCGGGCGCGCATGAGATACGACTGGAAAGACGGGATGGCGACGGTGGCCAGCACGCCGATGATCGCGACGACGATCATCAGCTCGATGAGGGTGTATCCGGAAGCCCGTTTCCGCGTGCGCATGATCCCATCCTAACAAGCAACGAACGGGCCGTCTCCGTAGGCGCGCAAGTCGAGCCGAGTCGGGCGAGGTGCGCCGACCAAACGCGTCACCCGTCTGACGGCTCGTCGGGGAGCGCGCTGTCGCGCTCGAACTTGCGGAGGCGGTAGCGGAATGAGCGGAAGGTCATGCCCAAGCGTTTCGCGGCCTCGGTGCGCACGCCGTCGGTCTCCTCCAGCGCACGAAGCAGGATGCGGTGCTCGATGTCCGCCAGATACGCGTCGAGGTCAAACCCGTCGCCGATCACGACTTCGGCGCCCGGTGGCGGCGTCAAACTCTGGCCTGCAGGCAGGTCCTCCAGCGTGATGCTGCGGCCGCGGGCCAGAGTCACGGCGCGCTCGATCACGTTCTCGAGCTCCCGAACGTTGCCGGGGTAGGGCTGGCGCACGATCCAGGCGCGGGCATCGTCGGAGAGCGTGAGCGAGCGTCCGTTCAGCACGCTGTGTTTCTCGACGAAGTGCTCCGCGAGCAGCGCGACGTCCTCAGGGCGTTCACGGAGCGGGGCGAGATGGAGTCGGATCACGTTCAGCCGGTAGAAGAGGTCGCTGCGGAACCGCCCCGTCTCGATGTCCGCTTCGAGGTCGCGGTTGGTCGCGGAGACCACGCGGACGTCGACATCCGTCTCGCTCGCGCCGCCGACCGGCCGGACGCGGCGGTCCTGAAGAACGCGGAGCAGCTTGACCTGCAGCTCGGGCGGCAGCTCGCCGACTTCGTCGAGGAACAGCGTCCCCCCGTGGGCGGCCCGGACGAGGCCCTCGCGACGCTCTGCTGCGCCCGTGAAGGCTCCCTTCTCGTGGCCGAACAGCTCGCTCTCCATCAGCGCTTCAGGCAGCGCGCCACAGTTGACGACCACGAAGGGGCCCTCCGCGCGACTGGATAGGGTGTGCAGCGCGCGCGCGACCATCTCTTTGCCAGTGCCGCTCTCGCCGGTGACGAGCACGCTCGTCCGGGCGCTGGCCACGCGGTCGACCATCTCCATCACGCCGCGCATCGCGGTGGACCGGGCGATGACGCCGCTGTTCCGGAACGTGCCATCGAGCGTGGCGCGCAGCGTCCGGTTCTCGAGCACGATCTTGCGCTTCTCGAGCATCTTCTCGAGAAGCGCGAGCAGCTCATGATTGCGGAACGGCTTCTGGACGAAGTCGTAGGCCCCGCGGCGCATGGCCTCGAGGGCGTCGTCCGTCCCGCCATAGGCGGTGATCATCAAGACCTGAAGCGCTTCCTCGCTCTCGCGGGCCTTGCTCAGGACGTCCATCCCAGATCCGTCCGGGAGCGCGAGGTCGGTGATCACGGCGTCGAACCGCGCCGGGTCCTCCAGCAGCGCGATCGCTTCCGCGCGGTCGCGAGCGGGCGTCACCGCATACCCAGAGCGGCGGAGAAGAACCTGCAGCATCTCGCGCAGCGCCGGCTCGTCGTCGCAGACCAGGATCGACGGCTTCTTCATCGGTCGGCGCCCCGCATTCGCAAGACCCCGCTTCGGCGAGGCGGCGCCAACGGCCCCTCAGAAACCGGTGCGCTGCTTGTCGGGATCACGCGGCCGTCTGATCGAGATGGCCGTAACGGGCTCGTACGTCGCGTAGTGCAGCGTGCGGTCCTTGGCCTCGGCTTCGATCCAGGTATCGGCGAGCTTGATGCGCACCAGCTCAGAGAGCACGGTCGCGGAGCCGCGGTTGGCGAGGTAGATCGAAGCGAGATGCTCGTCTTCGACAGTGTATCCGTCGTCGCCCGGCTTCATGCCGGCCGCGCCGTCGAGGATCTCCTGCACGGTGGTTCGGTCCATCGCGCGCATCCTGTGGGCCTCGGGCGGCGGGGTCAAGGGTCTCGGCGTCCGCGCGGTGGGCGGGCCACGGTGATGGTGGCGTCGGCCGTGCTGCTCGCGGCCTGCGGGGGGCCGATGCGAGACGGGCGTCTGGCCATGGTGCGCGGCGACTTCGAGGGCGCGGCGCGCGCCTACGGAAGGGCCACCGAGGCGCAACCGGACGATCCGCAGACCTGGCTGGCGCTCGGGCGCGCCGAGATGGCGGCGGAGCGCTACCCCCGTGCGCGTGACGCGTTCGAACGGGTCGCTCGACTGCGTCCGCGCGCCGCGCTGCCGCGCGTGCTCATCGGCAACACGTGGGAGCTGTCTCGGCGCTACGACGAGGCGCTGCTGGCGTACCGGCACGCGACCCAGGTGGCGCCCCGCTCGGCCTACGCGCACCGCGTGATGGGCACACGGTTGCTCCGTTGGGGCCGGACGGAGCTGGCGCGCCCAGTGCTGGAGCGCGCCGTGGAGCTGGACCGGACGCACGCGGAGACCTGGAACGCGCTGGCGCTGGCGCGCTATCACGACGAGGACCTCGACGGGGCGGAGCAGGCGTTTCGTGAAGGGATCGCGCTTCATCCCCGGCATCGCGGCCTCAAGCTGGGCCTCGCGGCGCTCCTGATCAACCGAGGTCAGCATCAGGCGGCGCTCGCGCTTTACGACGAGGTCCTCGCGTCCCGGCCGCGCTTCGCGCCTGCGCACGTTGGACGCGGAATCCTGCTGCATGAGCTGGACCGGCAAGACGAGGCGGAGGCCGCCTTTGTGGAGGCGGTGCGCGTCGCCCGTGATCCGGCCGAGTACCGAGAGCGGCTTCGCGCCTATCGTGCCCTTCGCGCGGGTCAGGATTGACCCGGCGGGGGCCGCGTCCGTACCCTTTGTGTGTGCGCCCGACCACGCTTCGCGTTCTCACCTCCCTCCTCGTCTCCGTGATCGTCTTGGCGGCGACGGTGGACGTCGAGGCGCAGCGTCGCCGCCGTCGTCGCCGTGCGCCCCGCGATGGTGAACTGAGTCTGATGATTCCCGCCCCGCTCGAGGGCGCCGAGGTGTTCATCAACGAGGAGTCGGTGGGTTTTGCGCCGCTCGACCCGCTCACGCTCCCGGCCGGGACCCACACCGTGCGCGTGCAGCGCGCTGGGTTCACGACCTTCGACGACGTGGTGACCATCGAAGGCGGTCAGGCGACCGAGCTGATGGTCGACATGATCGCGCTCAGCATGGTGTTGACCGTGCGATCCACACCGGATGAAGCCAACGTGTTCGTCGACGGCACGTTCCGCGGCACGACGCCGGTGGAGCTGGAACTCGTCGACGGGGACCATGAGCTGCGCATCGCGGCGCCGCTCTATCGCGAGACGACACGCAGCATCACGGCCGTACCGGGCAGCACCGACGCGCTCGAGGTGACCCTCGAAGCCATCCCAGAGGAAGAACTCCAGCCGCGCGCGCTCGAATGGTACGAGGAGCCGGTGACGTGGGTTCTGGTCGGCAGCGCGGTGCTCGCCATCGCGGCCGTGGCGGTGATCCTCGCGGTGGTGCTCGGCGAGAACGCGCTCGACTCCCACTGCGGTCCCGGCCCCGGGCGCGACCAGTGTCTGGCGTTCATCCCGCGTGAGGACGTCGGCTGGACCTTCGATTTACCCGAGTGAGCTCCGCCAACCGGACTCAGGACACGAGAGCTGCTAGGTCGTCCGCCATGGGTGAACAGCAGCAACGGGAAATCGAAGTCGCGGGCGGAACCGGCGTCACGGTCGAGCGGCGGGGCGCCATCGCCATCTGGACCTTGTCGCGCCCGGAGCGAATGAACGCGTTGTCGCGCGCCGCCGTCCGGGAGCTGGGTCGGTTGGCGCGGGAGGCGGCGGGAGACGGCTCGCTCCGCGCCGTGATCCTCACCGGTGCCGGCGACCGGGCGTTCTGCGCCGGGGCGGACCTCAAGGAGCGGCGCTCGATGGACGAGGAGGACGTGCGCGACTTCCTGCCGCTCTACCGCGCCTCCTTCGGCGCCATCGACCGGCTGCCGATGCCCGTGATCGCGGCGATCAACGGGGTCGCGTTCGGCGGCGGGCTCGAGCTGGCGCTCGCGTGCGACTTCCGGGTGATGGCGTCCGGTACCAAGATCGGGCTGACGGAGACGTCGCTCGGGATCATCCCGGGCGCGGGCGGCACGCAGCGCATGACGCGGATCGTGGGTGAGGCCAAGGCGAAGGAGCTGATCGTGTTTGCAGAGCGGCTCGACGCGGAGAAGGCGTTGTCCTTGGGGATCGTCACGCGGCTGACCGTGCCCGGGCAGTCGGCGCTCGACTGCGCCCTCGAGCTGGCCGCGCCGCTGGAGAACGCGGCGCCCATCGCCATCTGTGCGGCCCTGGAGGCGATCGACGGGGCGAGCGAGCTGCCGCTCGAGGCCGGGTTGAGCCTCGAGGCACGCTGCTACGCACGCACGCTGGCGTCGACCGACCGGCTCGAGGCGCTCGCGGCGTTCGCCGAGAAGCGTCCCCCCCGGTTCGAGGGGAAGTAGGCCTCGCTCAGGGGTCGTCCGGCCCGAGGCCGTGCCGTGCACGCAGCATCGGAGTGATCGGCGGCTCTGGGAGCCGGGACACGTAGTAGTCGGCGAGCCACGGATTGCCGCGACGGAGTTGAACGATGGCGGCTTGCTCGAGTCGGTCCTGTGGGATGGGTTCGAGCACCAGCGACTGATCGAGCACCAGCATCACGGCGCTGCGGTAGCCGGCTTCGGCGAGCATGCCGCCGAGGGCACGGAGCCCATCGGCATCCGTCATGGCGCGCGTATAGAGCGGCAGCACGCTCTGTGCACGGGGCGGCGAGAGGTTCTGACGGGACTCGTCGAGCTCCATGACGGCGCTGAACCGCGCCTGATGCGCGACCTGCAGGTTGGCCACCTCGGTGGCCTGGCCATAGGCCCGGACGGCGCCGTCGAGGTGCCCTCGCGCGCGACGTGCGTGGCCGAGATTGAGCCACGCATAGAATGCGTCGGGCTGGGTGGCGGACGCGTGCTCGAACAGCCGGAGCCCGTCGCGCCAGGCCCCTGTGTACTGAGCCGATCGCAATCCGAGCACGGCGGCCAGCGCAGCCGTCGCGCCGATGGCGATCCCGCGCTTCGGTACGGTGTCCAGCACCGCGCCGACCCAAAACGCGAGCGGCCAGAGCGGGAGCGAAAGATAACGATCCTGCCACTGGAAGTAGAGCGGGATGACGTTCGAGGCGGGGGCGATCAAGATCACGAATGAGACCACCGCGAACCCGAACCGGCGGCTCTTCGTGCGCCACGCGAGCGCCCCCGAGGCGATCAGCAGCGCCGGTCCCAGGAGCGCCGACCACGCTGCGAAGCCTTGGCCACGCTCGATGGGGTAGACCGGAGACAGCGCGCTCGGCCAGACGGCGGTCGCCAGGTGGTGGCCTAGCGAGGCGCCGACCAGCGCCACCGGATGGCTCGAGGCGCGGACCATCTGGGCGTCGTCCCAGATGAGGTAGGTCACGAGCCCGAGCGCGCAGGCGACAAATGCGCTCGGGAGCAGCCGCAGCAGGGAGGTCCGGAGCGGGCGGTCCAAGAGCAGGAGGTCCGCCGCGAGCAGCACGAACGGGAGCGGCACGGCCGTGGTCTTCGACAGGCACGCTGCGCCATAGGCCATCAGCGAGAGCAGCGAGCCGCGGTCGAAGGCGCGCTCGCTCTTGACGTGCGCGAGCACCGACAGCGCGGCGAAGCCGAGTGCGAGGATGTCCTTTCGCCCGCTTGCCCACACGACCGCCTCGACCTGCACAGGGTGCATGCCGACGATGAGCGTCGCCGCCACCCCGCCGACGAGCGACAGGCGGAGGGCCCAGCTCGCCTCGAGCAGCGCCACGAGCGCGCCCATCCACAGAAGAAGGGAGACCGCGTGCAGCGCAGGTCCTTCCACGCCGAACCAGGGCGCGTCGAGCCAGTAGGAGAGCAGATGCAGCGGCTGATAGGCCTGAAAGTGAGGCGCACTAAAGATCTCCAGGAAGTGCCCCCAGCTGGGTTCGGTCACCAGGGGGTTGTCCTGAAGGAAGCGGTCGTCGTCCCAGTCGGTCACGAGGCCAAAAGGCACGGCGCGGCCAAAAGCCAGCGCGGCTCCGACGGCGACCAACAAGCGCGCGGCCCAGCGCTCCCTTGCCGTACCCGGCGCGGTCGTCGCGGGGGCGTCGGGCGAGGGCTGCAGCTCCGCCGGCTCGGGTGCGGCGCTCACCACCTCCTTGCGCTTGGCCTTGCGGCGGCGTGTGCTCTTCTTGGACTTCGCGGAGCGGGCCATGGAGAGGCTAGAGGGCGCCCTGGCCGCGCACGTAGTGCAGGAAGTCGCGCGCGTCCTGGCGGAGTCGCGCCTCCGCGTCGCCGGCGCCGCTCACCCCGGACTGCACGTGCTCCCGCTCGTTGGCGTACTCGTAACGCGTGTGCTCCAGGATCCACACCTGGGCGTCCATTTCCCCATCTCGCCCGGGGACCAAGCGGAGTTGTCCGTTGTCGGTCGGGCCGGGAATGGCATCTCCCAGGTCGACGCGGTCTTGCGCACTCATCCACTCGAGGCCGTAGTGCGAGTCGGCGACGCGCAGATCGACGGGCAACGCCGTGTCCTGCCCGACGGTGAGCGTCCAGCCGGCCGTCACCGGCACACCTTCCTCGGCGAACACCTCATTGATCAACGTCAGCGCGCGGCCCTCGCTCAGCGTCCGGACCTCCGCGCTGCCCGCTGCTGTCTCCGTCGCGCGGCTCTGCGGGCCGCAGCTCGGGAGCAGCAACAAACCGGAGATCGCGCCGACCGCGAGCCACTCATGCGATGTCGCCGCCATGGTCCTCTACTCCAGCGTCAACGGATAGCGGACCACCATCGTGGGCCCGTCAAACGAGTCGAAACGAATGCCCCGGGCGGTGGACTGCATGCAGCTGCCGGCCTCGCCCGTTGTCGCAGCGCGCGGGCCGCTGAGCCGGACGGCCTCGACGCGGCCGCTCGACGTGATTCGCATGCCAAAGGTCAGCCGCCCCCGCACGGGATCGTTCCCCTCCATCAGCACGAGGCAGCGGCGGATCCGGCCCATCACGCTGTCGAAACCGGCCTCCACCTGAGCGTTGCTCAGCCTGGCCTCGCCGCCCGAGCCGCCCATGTCCAGGGTGCGCATCTCGTCCTCGCGGAGGTCGTCACCGACCGTCGCGTTGCCAGCCGGGGTGCTCGGATCGTCCGCCCGGGCTCCGCGTCGGGGGCGCCGACGTCGACGCCGGCGTCGGCGCGGTGTGGCCTCTTCTTCGGGCGGGCCGGCGTCGGCGATGGGAGCGTCGGCCACTTCGAGGGGCTCCTCCTCGGGCGGCGCGAACCCGGCCACGAAGAAGAGGTAGGCGCCGGCAGCGGCCCACAGGACCGATGCGACGAAGAATCCTCCCCAGAAGCGAGACACGGCGGCTTCATACCACGGGGAAGGGCGTGCGCGATGCCGTGAGGCCGCCTTGACCCTCCGTGGGCGCTCGACTAGCGTCGCGACGCCGTGCAACGACGTTTTTCCCTACTGGGAGTGCTCCTCCTCGTGCTCGCTGCGCCCGTCTGCGCGCAGGCACAGGACGAAGAGAGGCCGGGCGATGCCCGGGGTGATGGCTACGCCTGGGGCGAGTCCGGCGGGGGCGGCAGCACCGGCGTCCAGCGCGGTGAGGACCCGCTCCGGATCCAGGGCTTCGCGGGCGCCGGCATCGGGTTCCGACTCGTGCGGAACCTCGACACGCCGTTCAGCCAGGAGTTCAACACCCCGGCGTACTTCGACTTCGGCGCGGCGGTGTTTCTGCCCGGCGGCGATTTTCGACACGGCGTGAGCCTGTTCGCGAGCACGAACCTCATCGACGGCGTGAACAGCGGCGTCCCGGCGGGCCAGCAGTGGTCCATCGCGCCCGGCTACAGCTTCCTGATTCCGTTCCAGCGCCTGCTCGACATGGAACACGACATGCTGCAACTGCACGGTCGCGTGGCCATCCCGCTGGTGTTCGGCGCTTCGCTGGGCGGCGGCGATGGGGTGAACTTCACGACCGGACTCGAATTGGGGCTCGGCCTTCAGTTCAAGTTCCTCGCCGGCCTCGGTGTGTACCTCGAAGCGCAGGCCGACGTGTACTACGGGAGCAACGAGACCGTACACCCGACCATCTCGGTCGATGCGGGACTGATGATCGACTACGAGGTGCTGCCGTGACCCGAACCGCAATCACTCGCTGGCTGCTTCGGTTGGGCGCGGCGTCCTTGATGATGCTGGGCCTGACGGGGCCGGCACCGGGCAACGTCGGTGGGTGCGGAGGCGGCGCAGGTGGTGCGAACGCCGTGACGCACTGCCGCGAGGTGTCGTTCTGGCGGTGCCGTCGCGACCAGTTCGCGGGACGCATCGACGACGCGCAGTTCAACCAGTGCTTGGCGCCGGTCAACATGATCTGCGATTCGAGGGCGTGGCCGCCGGGCTGCATGCCGACCGAAGCCCAGTCCGAAGCCTGCATCACGTTGCTGCAGCGCGGGGATATTGCCAACCTTACCAACGAGGAGATCGACGCGATGTTCTCGGAGTGTGACCTATGCCCGTAGCGCCCTCTCACGTATCTGGCTCCCGTTCCCGTGCGCGCTTGGTCATCGCCGCCGCGCTGCTCGGCGCGGGGTTGTTGACCGCCTGCTCGACGCTCGCGACCCACGAGGAGTACGCCTCGTACCGCACGATCCGCATGGCCGACGACGACAACGATCGACTCGTCGCGCTTCAGCAGTACGCGTCGAACCACCCGAACGGGATCTGGTCCAGCGAAGTCGCGCAGATGCGCGCCGAGCGTGAGGACGTTGTCTGGTCGACCAGCGCGGATACCCGCGAAGGGCTCGAGTGGTACCTGCGCGTGTACCCCGATGGCCAGTACGTCACGCAGGCGCGCCCGCGTCTCGCGGCGCTTCAGACGGTCTCGACCCGGCGTGACGAAGAGGTGGAGCGCCAGCGCGAGCTCGAAGAACAGCAGCGACAAGCGGCCATCGAGGCCCGCCGGACTTGGGTCACCCAAGCGATGCAGTTCTGGGTCGGCAACCTGCTCGGCATTCGGCAGTACGGCTCGTCGCTCGGCCGCGTCGCGCGCTCCAACCAGGAGTTTTCAGACGCATTCGGCAACGCGCCGGAGCCGCAGTGCACGCCCGACTACTGCATCAAGCACTACGGCCAGACCTATCACATCCCCGTTCCCGGAGCGACGCGCATCGATCGCACGATCGACGTCTACCTTCGCCTCGTGCTCGAGAACGGGCGGCTTCGCCGCGCCGAGCTGCTCATGCCCAACAAGGGCTTCAGCCGCTGGTATGAGATGGAGAATCACACGGTCATCACCGATGAGGATCCGGAGCAGCGGATGATGGCCATCAACTGGGCCCTCGACCGACTTCAGCCCATCATCCAGCAGGCTGCGCCGGGTGCGCAGCAGATCGACTTCGTTCCGGAGCCGATCGACCCGCTCCAGATCCGCGGCGAAGGCGCGGACACGGAAGCCGCACCCTTGGCGCCCGGTCAGGAGCCTCCAGCGCAGGCCGATGCGCCGCCTCCGGTCGAGACGCCTACTCCGGTCGAGACCCCAACGGAGACTCCGGCTGAGACCCCCACTGAGACTCCGGCCGAGACGCCGGCCGACACCGAGACCTCCGGGGACGAGACCCCAGGCGAAGAGGGCAGCGTCATCGATGACCTGCTGGCCCAAGCGTCCGGCACGGACGAGCCCGCGCCGACCGAGACCCCTGCCGAGACACCCGCTGAGGTCCCCGTCGCCGGCGAGGGGGACTTCGAGACGCTTGTGCTGCCCATCGGACTGCTTTCGTTCCGGCATCGCAACCTGCGCGTCGTGGCCTTCGCTGCTGGCGACGAGGACTACGACGAGGCGTTCGACGGCGTGTTCTTCGAGCCGATGTCGAACTAACTCATCGTTCGCATGGCGAACGATGAGTTCGTTTCCTTTCTGGTGGCGCGCGCGCCACGTCGAGGGGTGAGCCCCTCGAGCTCCCCCGGAGCCACAAGTTACGGCGAACGATGAGTTCGTTTTCCTTCCGGGTGGCGCTCGCGCGCCACGTCGAGGGGTGAGCCCCTCGAGTTCCCCCGGAGCCACAAGCTACGGCGAACGCTGAGTTCGTTTTCTTTTCTGGTGGCGCTCGCGGTCGAGGGAAGCCGTGTCCGAGCCACAAGTTGGGTCGACGTCACGTCTCCACGGTCCAAACTCGCACCAGATGGAAGAGGCCGAACGCCGTGCCGCCAGCGCCACCCGCTGCGCCCGTGAGGCGGACCAGCCGCTCCAGGACCGTCACTCCGTCACCTCGGGAAGCCCCACGATCTCTCCGCGGCGCAGGAACCGTCGCAGGCTGAAGCGCACGCGCTGAACCTGGGTTTCGTCGAAGAAGGGCGGCCCCTCGCCTCGCTCGTAGCTCATGATGTTGCCAGGCACGTCCGAGTGGCCGTTGCCGAAGTAGTGGCCCAGCTCATGGGCGAGCACGTGTTCGCCGGCGATGGAGCTGGTGATGACCAAGTGGGCGCGCGGGGCGTATCCCTCGCCGCGCGGGCGCCAGTGCACACCCTGGCGAAAGCGCTCAGGCTCGTCGACATCCCGAAGCGAATGCACGATGAACCAGTCGATGCGCCCGTCTTCGAGCATGGCGCCGAGCGCGTGCCGATCCCGACGGTTCTCGAGGCGGGCGTGCCGCTCGGGCATCGCGGCGACGTCGGTGAGCTGAAACCGCACGCCGTGTTGGTTGAACAGGCGGTTCGCGTTTCGCAGCTGCCGTCGGATCCACGCTTCGCTGACGGCCGGCGCGTCCTCATGCGTCGCGACGGTCACGTGTACCGGAAGCGTGGGGAACGAGCCCTGTCCCGCAGCGGCGGCGCTCACGAGGAGAATGGCGGCCGGCAGGCACCCGAGGAGGCGGCGGAGCATGCCCAAGCGTACTCAGTCCGCGCCAGAAGCGCCCGGATCGGGGCTGACACCGGGCTCCGTGGGAGAGCGCCGAGTCGCTTCGCCGTCCCCTTCCCGCAGCCTGCCGTCTGCACCGTCACCCTCGGTGCGGTCACCCTCGGTGCCGTGGGCCCCTCCTGAAGCATCCTCCGGGCCGAGGACCTCACCATCGTCGCTCATACGCCAGTAGGGAGCCCGTCGGACCCACTCGAGCGCGTAGTGGCCGCCGTCCGCGCGATCCCACCGAACGAGCGTGTGGGGTGGTTCGGCGTCGAAGTGAAAGATGTCCGTGCCGCCGTCGTGCTGGACGGTAACGGGAACCGCCTCGAAGGCGCCGGCGGGGACTCGCAGCGCGTCGTCACTCGGTCCAACGGTGATGGTGGCCTGCGCCACACGCGGCGCGGGGGCGTGGCTCGACATCTGCTGTGGGACCAACTGAACGCGCCGGGCTCCAGGACGCGTCAGATCGAGCGTGCGGAGCCAGAGCGGCAGCGCGTCGTACAACACGGTGCGCGCGTCGACGAGAACAGGGTGCGCGCGGTCGCCTTCGTTCCCGAAGTAGCTGAAGGTGTGGAGTGTCGCTGCCGGCCCCCGGAGCACCATCTGTTTCGATGTGATCCCGCACCACTCCTGGCTGCTCGTCGCCAGCTTGAGTGGCCGCGCGGTGGTCCGGTCGAGGAACACGCTGGCCATCTGCCGATACGTGTAGACCCCGGTGGGCGTGGTGAGCACATGGTTGAGCTTGATGACGTCCAGCGGGTGCGCCGTGCCGAGGTCGGCCTTGACCAGCCGAAGAGCGTCGAAGGTTTCGGTGACCGCAATCAGCGTGGCATGACCCTCACGCATCGTGCCGTAGCGCCGCTCCATCACCTGGTACTGAGCCACTTCGGCGTTGCCGTCGTTCCAGATCGGGTCCTGAAAACGAGGCCGCTCACCGGCGAGCCCGGCGCTCGGGGGCGGAGGCTCGTCGCAGGCGCTGAGGCACAACGCGACCAGGAAGAGCGCGGCCGTGCGCTTGACCGAGGGGGGAGGCTGGGCGACACAAGGCCGGGTCATGACGACGTCCTCTGACGGAGCTTCGATGTGGGAGAGCGAGCTGATCGCGAGTGATGCGATCGGCCGACTCATTGAGTTCTGGGGCTTCAAGCGCAACATGGGGCGGGTCTGGACGGTTCTCTACCTCTCCGACGACCCGCTCTCCGCGCAGGACCTCCAGGCGCGGCTGAAGCTCTCGAGCGGTGCGGTGTCGATGACCCTGAAGGACCTGTCCCGCTGGGGCACCGTGCGCAAGGTCTGGATTCAGGGCGCGCGCCGAGACTTCTTCACCGCCGAGGGGGATCTCTGGAAGATGGTGTCGCGTGTCTTCCGGGAGCGGGAGCTCGTGGAGGTCGAGGAGGCCATCCGGGATCTCGAGCGCGCGCTCGACGCGCTGGACAAGCGCACGGTCGGGCCCGGGGAGTCGGATCGGGCTGAGGTCCAGCGACAGCGCATCCGGCAGCTGCTCGATCTGGCCAAGCTGGGTCTTCGTCTGTTGACGGCGCTGGTGCAGGAAGGCCGGGTCGACGCGCGCGCGCTCGCTCGGGTCCTCTTGGGTCGCGAGGGGTCGTGACGGAGCGCGCACCCAGCAGCCGGGGCGCGCACGCGGACAGCCTGATCGAGCGGCTCGGGGTTCTCGCGGAATCTCGGGTGGTGCGCACCGGGCTGGTGGTCCTGATCATCCTCTCGGTCCTCCCGTACACGGAGATCGAGGAGGCGTTTCGGTGGGTGTTCCTCGCCGCGTTCGGGATCGAGCTCGCGCTCCGGATCCCGCTCTTGATGCAGCGCCGCCGAAAAAAGCGGGCCGGGGCGGGGGAGCTGGCGTTCCTCTTCATCGACATCGCCGCGTTCCTGAGCTTTCTGCCCCTCGAGGAGTGGTTTCATCAGCACTTCTCTTGGCTGGTCTTCATGCGCCTGGCCCGGCTTGCGGTGCTCCTGCGCTTCGCCAAGGAGCTGGCCGCGGACCTCTACAGCATCCTCACGCGGCGTGAGCAGCTGCAGCAGTTCGGGCTCGTCACGGTCGCGGTCGCGGCGCTCGCGTTTGTGAGCGCGGTGGTGCTCAGCCAGCTCGCCATCCCGCACGACTACGACGGTACTTCGCGCGTGGGCGAGGACTTCTGGGAACGAATGTGGTGGTCGTTCCGCCAGCTGGAGAGCGCGGACAACCTGGTCGCGAACCTGCACGTGCACCCGGTCGTCGGGGTGTTGTCGTTGGTCCTGACGGTCATCGGCGTCTTCATCATCTCGTTCATCATCGGCATCGGCACAAACGTCGTGGAGCAGGTGGTCCGCGCCGAGCGACGCCGTTTGGTGGGCTACCGGGGCCACACCGTCGTCATCGGCCCGGTGGCGGAGAGCGAGATCCTCGTCCGCGAGTTCGTGGCCATCTACTCCAAGAACCGCCGCGACTTTCGCGACCAGCTGCGCAAGCTCTGGCGCTGGCTGATCTCCGGGGCCGAGGCGCCACGCGCCTGGAGGCTGCCGCGCATGGCGCTGCTGGGACCCGACGCCGAGCCGCCGGGGTTCCTGCTCGAGCCGGGCATGCGGTGGGTGCTGTACCGGCAGGGGCTGGGCGGCGATGGCGTCGCGCTGGCGCGAATCGGAGGGGCCCACGCCAAGCGGGCCATCTTGCTCGGGGACCGGAGCGCGGGCCAGGACGCGGACGCGATCACGGTGTCGACCCTCGCGGCGCTCCGGGAGATTAACCCGCACGCGCACGTGTTCCTCGAGCTGTTCAGCAGCCGCAACGCCTCGACGCTGGACGCGCTCGGGGAGGGAACGCGCACCTTCCACCTGGACGTGAGCTGGTTCCTCGGCCTGTTCATCCTCCACCACTTGGCCATCCCGGGCGTGGAGCGGCTCTACCGGCTGTTGCTCACCGCGGAGGGGTCCGAACTCTACAGCCATGTGTACCTCTCCGAGTCCGAGCTGGAGGGGCTCGCCCAGCTGGCCGATGAGGACGGCTTCGTGTCCTCGCATCTGCTCGCGGGGCTGGCCGAGCGCCATGGGGTGATCCTGGTCGGTGTGTTTCTCGGGGAGGGCGTTCCCGAGCCGGGAGAGCATGATCTGGTGCCGATCGAGGGGCTCGTCCCGTGGCTCAACCCACACGCCGACCCGTACGACCCGCGCGTCTCCGCGCACGAGGGTAGCGGAGGGCGTGTGCCGGCGGACCGGATCCGCGGGCTCATCGGGGTTGGCGACACCTACCAGCCGCTCCGCAACTACGCACGCGCGCTGACGCAGCACCGCGGGGACGGAGAGGAGGCGCCAGCTGCGCTGGAGGTCACCGTCGAGGACCCTCGACCCGCGCCCCGGCATGTCCTCGTGGTCGGGCAAGCCGAGCCCATCGCCAGCCTCACCGAACGGCTGGCGCAGCTGGTCGAACGCAGCCGGGTGACAGTGGCCGTCGACTCCGAGCCGCGCCACGTGCACTTGTTGATGACGGCGCTCTCGCAGGCGGGGATCACCCTCGAACCGGAGGGCACAGGGCACCGGGCGGGGCTGGTTCGCGACGGTCGCATCGAGGTGATCTCTCACCCGCACGACGCGATGGAGGCGGCGCTCGCCGTGCTGCGCGCGGACGCGCCCGTCGAGGCGGTGGTCTTCCTCGCCGAGGGCGATGCACCGGATCCCGACGCGCGCACCGCGCTTCGCCTGATGCGGTTGGCCGAGCACCTGCTGTCGAATGAGCGCCGCGTTCCGCAGGTGCTCGCGGAGCTGACTTCGTTGCCGAAGGGCGAGCGGGTGCGCCGTGAAGTCGAAGCGGCCTTCCGGCGGGCGGGCCGCGAAGCGCCGCACATCACGCTCGTCAGCACGGAGCAGGTTCGGAACTACTTCATGGTGCACAGCGCGTTTGTGCCTGGCATCAACGAGGTCTACGCACAGATCCTCGGTGGCCACGGCCAGGACCTCGTGCGCCTCCCACTCGCCGGCAAGGGCAGCGTGCAGATGCGGTCGGTTCGGCACCACCTCGCACAGCGGCAGATGGTGGCGTTGGGGCTCGAACTCGAAGACGGGGAGGTGGTGCTCAACCCCGCGCCTGACACGACGTTCCGGAACGCGCGCGCGGTGTTCGCCATCGGGGAGCCGGCCGACGGAGCGGACGGGTAGGCCGAAGGCGCCGGCTACGCGTTCTGCGCGGTCCGGGACGAAACCTGCCCCACCGGGGGTGGGTCGGGTGCCCGGGTGCCAAGGAACCAAACGGTCGCGGCGCTCGCCAGGCAGACGAACAGGAGAGCGGCGAGCAGCGCGAGCACCCAGAGACCGCGCTTGGATGATGCGGCGGGCAGTGTCGGCAGTGTCGGCGCGGCAGTCGGTGCCGGCGCGGCCGTCGGTGCGCTGAAGGTGTGCACCGCGTACGCCGGCGAGGTCGCGAGCGGGGTCGGGACCGCTGGCCGATCGGGAGGCGGCAGATCTTCGAACACCGGCTGGGCGGGGAGCGTGTCGTCGATGCCCACCGTGTTGACCGTGGCTCTCCGCCCCTCTGCGTCCGGCGGTGGGGTGAAGGCCGAGGTCGGGAGCGCGCCGGAGTCGGTGCCCGCTGGCGTGAAGGAGGGCACCATGGCGGCACCGGAGGGCTCGGCCTGCGGCTGCGACGCGAGCTCTCGGTCGAGCGCCTCGCGCAGCTGCGCCACGGATGCGAACCGGGCCTCAGGATCACGCGCCACCGCGTGCAGCACCAGACCGTCGACCGCCGCTGAGAGGTGGCCGCAGCCCTCCCGCTGGGACGGGGGACCTGGGTCTTCGACGAGCTTCCGGCGGATGGTGGAGATGTACGAGGTCGAGGCGATGGGGAGTTCCAGCGTGAGCATCTCGTACAGCATCACGCCGATCGCGTAGAGGTCCGCGCGGTGGTCGACCGGCTTCTCCTGGCACTGCTCCGGCGCCATGTAGTCCGGGG
Source organism: Sandaracinaceae bacterium (assembly GCA_045106715.1). Lineage (GTDB taxonomy): Bacteria > Myxococcota_A > Polyangia > Polyangiales > Sandaracinaceae. The sequence goes on along the minus strand of JBGCFC010000116.1, from coordinate 2,335 downwards.
TGCCGATGATCTCGCCGTCCGCGGTCAGCCGGGTGTTGTCGCTGTGCACGTAGGCCAGGCCGAAATCCAGCACTTGGACAAAGTCGGCCTGCCGCTGCCCCCCCATCATGCGGCCGCTGAGCATCACGTTCGCGGGTTTGAGGTCACGGTGCACGATTCCGGCGCGGTGCGGGGCTTCCATCGCGAGCGTCAGTCCGCGGGCGATCGCGAGCGCTCGGCGAACGGGCATCGGCCTTTCGAGCGAGTTGAGCACCTGGTCGAGCGTGCGGCCGTCGACGTGCTCCATCACCAGGTAGGCGCGGCCGTCCGGCAGTCGCCCAAACTCCTGCACCCCCACGATCTGGGCGCTGCCGAGCTGCGCCGCCGCCCGGGCTTCACGGAGAAAACGCTCGAACGAGGCCTCCAGCGCGGCGACCTCGGGAATCAGCGTCTTGAGCACGAGCCGGCGCCGAAACCGCACGTCGCTGGCTTCGTAGACGCGCCCCATCCCGCCCTGCGCGATCAGCGACTCGACGCGGTAGCGGCCGTCGACCACCTCGCCGATCAGGGGATCGTCCGCGAGACCGTGCGTCACTGCTGTTCGTCCGCCACGTCAGGGGAGTATCACCGGTCCCCGCCCGAGACGGAAGGCGCAGTGGGATCGCGCGGTCGCGATCACCCGCGTCAGCCGACGAGCTGTGACGCGATGAGACCGATGCCGGCGAGCGACGCCACATAGGACGCGGTGCGCACCCACGGAACCCCCGCGATGTAGATGGCCGCGTGCGCGGCGCGCGCCCCGAGGAAGATCATGGCGCCCAGCGCGGTGGTGCTGTTGTGGTGGCCCGAGACGTGCGCGACGAGCACGACGATGATGAACAGCGGCAGGTTCTCCATGAGGTTGGCGCTCGCCCGTTTGGCGCGGCCCACCCAGCCCTCAGCCCCGACGCTGTCCTCACGGTTGCCCATGCCCCACGCGACCCCTCGAGTCAGTACGCCGGGGCCCGCGGCGACGATCACGAGCGCGAAGTGGAGGGCGGCAGCGCCCACGAGCATCCAGAGGTCGGTGGTCATCGAATTGGCTCCATCCATGTCGCGGATCCGGTCAGGGTCGCCCTTCCTGGAGCCGGGGTTACGTGACGTCCATGGTGGAAATCGAGTTCGAATATTGGAGCGACCCGCTGTGTGTGTGGGCGTTCGTGAGCCAGCCGAAGCTGGAGCACGTGTTGTCCGCCCACTCGGGGCATGTTGCACCCCGCTACCGAATCGTGCCGGTTTTCGGTTCTCTGCCCGCGCGCTTTCGCGACGGCGCGTGGACCAAGGTGGGCCCGAAAGGAAGGGCGGAAGCCACGCGACGTGTGGCTCACGCGCACGGTCGTCCCGAGGTCACGGGTCAGTTCCTGCTGGACGATCCGCCGGCAAGCAGCTGGGCGAGCGGCGCTGCGGCGCGCGCTGTGATCGGGATGTCGGAGTCTGGCGAAGGCGACTCCGACTGGGGCGCCGACTACGTGATCGCCCTGCGCCAAGCGTGCTTCGTGGACAACCTCAACATCGCGCGCCGTCATCACCAGCTGGCCGTCGCGGAGTCGCTCCATATCCCCCGCGCGCCGATCGAGCGTCGCCTCGACGACGGGACCGCGCTCGCCGAGCTCTACGAGGATCACAAACGACGCCTCGAGATCGGCATCCAGGGCTCCCCGACCTTCGTCTTCGACGGCGGTCGCGCCATGCTCTACGGCAACGTCGCAGAGGACGTGCTGACCGCCACCGTCGACCAGATCGTCGCCGGACAGATGGCAGGTGGCTCGACCTGCTGAACGTCGAGCCACGACTCTCGAACCGACAGGGCCATTCGACTCAGGGAAATCGTTCGCCGGAGGGAGTCAGGGTGCGCGCCAGAACGGCGAGGGCGTATCGTGAACTCCCATGGACGAGGGCGGCGACATCGATTCGGATCTCGAGAGCGTCAGCGCGACGCCCAAAGCCCCGCTCCGGGTTGGGCGCCGCACGTGGTTGGAGACGCTGGCGTTGGGGTCGCTCAGCGCGTCGCTCGGAGGCTGCTCGGGCCTCTCCCTGAGCCCCCGGTTCCGCCACGGGGTAGCGAGCGGGGACCCCGGACCCGACCGCGTGCACCTCATGACGCGGCTGGCCGACGCGGTGGACGACGCCGCACTCGAGGTTTGGGTGGCCGGCGATCCGGAATTTGCATCCGAAGTGATCCGGCAGCCGTGCGAGGCGCGGGCATCTGAGGACCACACCGTGCACACCACGGTGGACGGACTGCGCCCGGGAACGCGCTACTTCTATCGGTTCGTGTTGGGCACGGAGGCGTCGGCCATCGGCCGCGTCAAGACGG
>JBGCFC010000115.1:0-25939 GCA_045106715.1 Sandaracinaceae bacterium | reverse complement strand
AGGAACGCCTTCCTCATCGTGGTGCGTCGCGTGAGCGCGGTCGTCGCGCCCCGGACGTAGATGTCCGGATGGCTCATGCGCGCACGAAGTACACACGGCGTGCCGGACTTGCGGGTGAGTCATTTCAATGGGTTACGGCGGCCGATCGGCGAAAGTGGCGGCGGAGCCGCCGGCGGCCGCCGGTTGGGGCGGTGGCTTGCTGGGCAGCAGTTTCGAGCACATCGGACCGATCGATCGGACCGATCGATCGCACGTCGGCCGCCGGTTGGGGACGTCGGCCGCCGGTTGGGGCAGTGGCTTGCTAGGCAGACTTTCGAGCACATCGGACCGATCGATCGCGGAGACTTTCTTGGGGCAGTGGCTTGCTAGGCAGACTTTCGAGCACATCGGACCGATCGATCGCGGACGGAGACTTTCGAGCACATCGGACCGATCGATCGCGGACCGATCGATCGCCTCTCTTTCGAGCGCGTCGGAAGGGGCTTCTCTCGGGGTACCGGAAGTACCCCTCTTGGGGTACCGGCTGCTTCTCCGAGGCGATGCAGGAGGGCGGACCCGCGAATAGGCAGGGGATGGTGTCGCGTAATACGCTGAAATCACTTCATAAATGGCTGCAGATCTCGCGAATGGAGGTCAAGGAGGGCGCATCGTAAAACGGAGGCGTGAAGTCGTTGCGACAGTGCGCATCGGCATGCTGGAGGTTGAAGTCGTGATTGCACATTCAGATCGTTCCGTCGCCCGTCCGCTCGGCAGCCCCTCTCAAAACAAGGGCGCTCCCATCGCCGGTGCGCTCGGCACGCTTGCGGGTCTCGCAGGCGTTGCGAGTGGAGGCCTGCTTTTCCTGCATGTGGGCTTTGTTGGCCGCCGCGCCGGCGAGGCGGCCATGGTGTTGGCCGTAGGGGCGGTTCTGATGGCCGCTTTGGCCTCGCTGAACGCGTTGGTCAGTTTCGTACGGCGAGCCTGGCTTCAAGGCGCGTTCCTCTTCGGGCTGAGCCTCATGGGCATCGCGCTTGTCGTCGTGACCGTGGTTCTCACCGATCCGACCATCGCTCACCAGGGGCTGGGCACCACGCTGGGCATGTTCTTTGGCGATCCCCTGCAGAGCTGAAGGAGATCAATCATGAAGTTCTTATCGGTGTTGGGCGGCGGCGTCGCTTTCTTCTTCTTGACCGCCCTCCTTTGCACGTTCACCTACCTCGGGGCACCCGTGTTGCCCTGCGAAGGAACGGGCCTGAGCCAGGGGCTGACCGGCTTCTGCTCCGGCTGGGAGCTGAGCTACGGCACGGGGTGGGAACCTGTCGGCCGGAACGACGCCTATAACTTGCTCGGGTTCATCGTTCGCGCGGCGCTCGTTCTCGCCCCGCTCTGCGGCGGGGTCGCCGGCCTGATCTTCGGAGCCAGCGCTCACTCCAAGCTGAAGGCACGCAGGGCATAGCCGCCGGCCTGGCCGACGCGGATGCGCCTGACCCAGGCTTCCGACGAGGGGTTCGTCCGTCGATCCGCGGGAAGACCGCAGGCGCTCTTAGTCGGAAGCCAACGACCTCGGATTGGCGCGCTGCTCCGGCGTCTCCGACGCCTCGGTCGTACCCGCGCCTTCGTGGTGTAGAGCGGGTGCTCGAATCGCCTGAACGATCAGGTCGGAGAGCAGAACCGCGAGCCGCGGAATGGCATCGGGATCGTGGACCAAGATGCCCTGTACGGCGCCGCGCGTCGCAAAGAAGAGCATGCGAGTGCGATCTCCTATCTCCGCTTCATCGCGGAAGTGCCAGTACTCGCGCATCAGCCCTTCAAGAATCTGCAACAGCCGACCCTCGGCCTCGAGGAGACCCACGTACTCCCATTCTCGCGATACGACCTGAAGCAGCGCATGTCGCACCCGAGGAGAGCCGTGGAGACAGAACTCTTGCACCATACGAGCGACCCGCTGTTCCACACTGCCGTCTCCCTCGAGGGCTTCAGACAACTTCGTGGTCAGACTTCGGTTGAACCGGCGGCCGATTGAGGCGACAACCGCATCCTTGTTGGGGAAGTACTGATACAGCGACCCGACACTCACCCCGGCGCGCTGGGCCAGCGCGCTCATCGACAGTGCATCCATTCCACCGGTTTCGAGGAACTCCTCTCCTGCGTCCAGGATTGCGTCGAAGATGGCCTGGCTGGTCTCCCGTCTCGGTTCCTTGCGTGGTCGCCTCGTCATGCCCTGTTCTACGCCAGGTTCGCGAATCCGCCTAGCGCGCCCGTGCGAGGATTCGCTGCGTCGTGTCAGAGCCTGCCTGCGATTTCGGCGTGCAACTGCGCGAGCCCTGTTTCGCCGAGGAACACGGCTCGCGATGCCTTACCGCACGATGCTGATGTTGCCGAGCAGCCTGACTGATGGCGTTCCACGCAGGCTGAGCGATGGACATCCCAGAGCCTGCACGAGAGCCGCCCCTACGATGGCCATCGCGCGCATGGCGGACGACGGCCATCGCGCATCCCGGCGGGAGTCCGCCAGCCGCACGATGGCCATCGCGTAGCTCGCTCGAATCAGTCGAGCATGTCGGGGTCGACAACGGCCTCGATGAGCTTTCGGTCGACGCGCTTGAGCTTCTTCCGGGAGGCCCGCTTGAGCGCGCCGGTGGCGATGCGGTCGATGTCGCGGAGCCGGCCGCTCGAGGCTTCGTGCAGAAGCGCAAGTGCGTCGCCGTCGAAGGGGTCCTTGGTCGATCCCGCGAGCCGGAGGCGGTGCTCGACGTACTCGAAGGTGTCGTCGGGCGCGGCGTCTCCGAGCCTGCCGCTCCTCCAAAATCCTCGAGGATTTCGTCGTCGCGTCATGCGACGCGGACGGCACGTCGCGGGCCCGATCCATCGACGTCGGTTCTTCAACGGCCAGTTAGCGCGTCATCGGCCTCCGGGGAGGCTCGTTGCGGCGCGCGGCGAGAGTAGTCGATCGAAGCGACTTGGAAACAACGAATCAGGCGGCCAGAGTGTGGCACGATCGCCAATGAGATCGCGCGCAACACCCTCCCTCGGCTCGCGATGGGCACGCCTGATATGAAGCGTCCATTCAATGAAGCGAGCGTCCCGCCCACGCCGGGCTACATCGCATGCTTCCTGCTGTCGGTGTGCCTTACAGCGGCCTGTGCCGGCGCTCCTCCGGTGCGCCCTACAGAGCAGCATCGAGAGCCAGCCGTAGCCGAACGCACGGTCCCGCCTCACTGGCGCGACTGGACCGAGCGGCGCGGGGTACGTCCCTACCGAGCACAGCGGCGTGAACCCACGCAGGAGCCCCCGAGCCGCACGCGCCAGCGCACTCTCCGGCTCCTGCCTCGCCCGTGTGTCGTGAGCCCGTGTGGGTCGATTTTTGGGTATTGATGCTGCACTTTCGGAACATCAGCATCGAGGGTCGCGCGCTCCCTGAAGACGTGGATCCCAAGGACTGGAACGTGGACCGGTACGAGCAGGCGGTGCTCGCTCTGCTTCGTCAACTCGACGCATCGAAGGTGGGTCAGATCGTGTTCACGTTCATCGATGGCGACATCGTCATCAAGCCGTTGAGCGTCCGCCTCCCCAGCCGTCAGCTCGCACTGAAACGACGAGAGCCCTCATCGGCATGATGAGGGCCCACAGCGATTCTCTCTTGCTTTCGCTTCAGTCGTAGAAGCAGCCGAACGAGAAGACGGGTGCGACGGGCTCAGTGCCGGCGCAGCTCTGTTGGAGGTTGTCTTCGAGCGCGCTGAGCAGCGCCCAGTCCGCGTCGATGTCGGGGTCGGCGTACTCGGCTTGCCAGCCCTCGTAGGTGAGCTGCATGGCCGGCAGGACACCGCGAGCCTGGCCGCAGCTGCCTTCGTGGTACAGCTCCGCGGTCGTCCGCAGGCTCAGGTACATGTTGAGCATCATGAACGCCTTGCCGCGGGCCGGGTCGCTGAAGTGCGGGAACATGCCGGTGGGGTTCTCGCCCGGCGCGAGGCCGTTGTCGACGGTGGCCGACTGGGTCACGCGCTCGCCGGTGGTCGGGTCGGTCCAGGATGCCGTCGCGACGAAGGCGGGCGCGTTGGCGCCGATCTCCTCGCCGAGCGCGGCGTCCGCCAGCAGCTCGACGAACAGCCCACCGCCGCCGCCGCGACGCCCCTCTTCGACGTCGGTCGCGCCGGTGCGGTTGCCGACCATGAGCACCGGACTCTCGAGGGTGGCCGCAGCCTGCTCGGAGCGTGCGCGGCGAGCGCCATAGACGCGCCCAATGGTGTAGCCCGCGGCCGCTTCGACCCTCAGCTCGAAGTCCGTGGCGAGCGGGAAGAGCGAGGTGCGCGCCTCGAGGGTGAAGATGTCGACGAGGTCATCGGCGGACTCGGCGAAGTAGTAGGAGCCGCCGCCGCCCTCGCTGATCTGCGCCGCGATCTCGGGGCGGTAGCTCTCGCCAACCCCGACGACCGAGACGCCGACGCCCTCGCGCGCCAGCGCGTCGCCGAGCCCGACAACCCGCATGCTGTCGGTGATGCCTGCGTCCGCGGCGCCACTCGTGACGAGCACGACGCGGTGGGCGCCGGTGAAGTCTTCGATGTCCTCGATGGCCTGGGCGCTGCGGGCAAGCCCGTCGTAGAGCGCGGCGCGGGAACTCGCACCGGTGAAGCCCGCCGCCGCCGCAGCGAGCGCCGGGTCGGTCGGCGTCACCCCGCTCGCGAGGATCTCGGCCTCGTCGCCAATTCGGACGATGGAGAGTCGGTCGCCCGCCACAAGCTCGTTGGCGAACGCGCGGATCATGTGGTTCGAACGCTCGGCGGTGATCGACGCCCGGGCCGTGTCCTCGATGGCCAAGACGACGTGGGTCTCCGGCCGCTCGAGCGATTGCGCGTCGACGGGCGTGTTGAGGGCCACGAACGCCATGGTCCAGTTGCTGACCTGGTCGATGCCGGGCGCGACAGCGAGCATCGAGTGCACACACACCTGGTCGCCGCAGTCGGCGTCGGGAAGGTCGATCGCGTGCTCGGCGAAGAACCCGACGGGCTCGAGCGTGTCGGGGGTCGGCACGTCCCCATCCGCGACGAGCGAGCGGAAGTAGCCGATGTCCTGTGCGCCGCCCTGGGTCACCGTGCGGGAGCCCGTCGGCCCTGAGGTGGCGGGGTCGAGGCTGGCGGAATCCGCCGACGAACAGCCGGCCACGAGGCCCAGGTTCATCAGCCCGAGAGCCAGGGTGAGTCGAAGGTGCTTCTTCATCGGGGATCCTCTCCGTACACGACGAGCGCTTCGAGGCGCGCTCCAAGTTGATCACGACCGGCCCCGCACGCGGCGCGGGTGGTGTGGATGGTCTCCGCGCGGCCGACGCGAAGTCGGGCCTGACGGCCGCTCGGCTGGGTGCGCTCGACGACGTCACCGGGATGGACGAAGCGCGTGCCATCGCCCAGCTGCAGCGTGCCGGGGGTCGGGAGGCGGAAGCCCCCGCACTCCATGCGGACGCCCTCACACGCGTCGTCCGCGGTCATCAGCTGCAGGTTGAACGGCCCTTCCGAGAGGCTGCCGGCGCCGCGCACGATGAACAGCTCCCCAACCCGCCACGCCGTGCCGTCGTCCAGCACGTTCGCCTGGGTGATTCGCAGGCTCCTCGCGTCCTGCGCGACGCTCACGACGGCATTCGCCTGGAAAGGGAAGTCCTCGGGGGGCACGCAAATGAAGCCGCTCGACTCTTCCGTCAGCTCGCCGCCGAAGCGGTCCGCGAAGGCGTACTCGAACGAAATGGAGACACAGCCGTCGACGGTGGGACGCACCTCGGTCAGTCGGATTCTCTGCGGTGTCGTCGCGCTCTCGAACGGGAGCCCGCTCCAGTCGAAGCCGGTGATGGAGCCGTAGTCGCGGCATGCCGCGCCGCCCTCATAACGGTCGTTCGGCACGTCCAGCTGGTAGAGCGGACCGATGAGCGAGAGGCTCTCCGGGTCGTCCTCCTCGGTGCGGAGCAGGATGAGTGCCGCATCCTGACGCCGCCGCTCGGCCGCGTCCTCGATGACAAACGGGACCGCCTGCTCCCCGAGTCCGTCCCAGAAAATGAGCTGGTCCTCTTCGAGTCCGTCCACGCTGAGGATGACCGCATCGCAGCTGCCGTTGACGCGCTCGAGGGAGCTGATGGTCGCCGGCACGCCCGAGTCGGGCTCGAAGCCCGGTCCGGGGCCGGGGAACCCATCGTCCCGCGCCCGCGTGATGGGCAGGGTCTCGTTGACCCCCACCATGAAGCGAACGCCCGGCTCGAAGGCACTGCGCGGGAGCATCTCAGCCGGCCGGCGCGCGACCTCCTGACAGTCCATCGCGACGTCGACCCACCGCAGCCGCACCTCCACGGGCTCCCCCGTGTCGTTGACCATGTAGGCGGCCGTGCGCCAGGAAGGCTCGGGGTTGGGGGACGCCACGCACGCGGCGACACCAAAACCGACCGCGCCCCGCTCCGCCCAGGCCTTGAGCGCGTCCCGAGAGAAGACCGTCCTCGCAGGACCCCGGTGCGACGCGACATGCCAGGCGAGCGGCAGGACCCCGAGCGCGACGAGGTCGGTCGGGTCGGACACGAAGTGCCACTCGAGCCCGAACAGCGCACCGGCCTGCGCAGTCAGGTCGGAAGACGCGGGCACGAGGTTCGCCAGCGTGAACCAGCCGCCTACCAACACGAACGCGACGGCGCGACGCTGGAGATTGCTGACGCGCCCTGGGGCGCGCGACTGGAGCATCACCCCGACGAGGACCGGCGCGACGAGCATGCCCGCCACATCGCTCAGCTTGCCCGTCCAGGCGCTATCGATCAGCCCCGCGCCCTTGAGGGCGTGGTCGTTCACCAGGAGAAGAAGCAGCCCACCCAACCACAGCGGATGGCGCAGGGCCTCTCGATCAGTCTGGCTTCGCTGCGGCATCCGCTCTCCAATCAGCAATCATCGTGCCGCGCCAAGGTGTGCCACCACAAGTCCGTCGCCCAACCCGCGGATCGTCGGGTCCCGCGCCACGCACGGTTGCTCCGACCCCGGGCGCAAGGCATGGGGACGCTGCTACGCTTGTCGCGATGGAAATCGAGGACGTCGACCACCTAGTCCACGCGCGGCGCTCGCCGCTGCCGATCGTGATCGGATTGTCGGTGCTCGCGGGCCTCGGCGTCGCCGCCTGGCTGTTCCTCGTGCCGTCCACGCCCCCTGCGCACCGCGTCTTGCTGGTCGCCGCGGGGATGGATCCGTCCAGCGGTCCGGTGTTCGAGGAGCGCGTCCTGTCGGCACTCGGGGACGGGTTCGAGACCGTAGAGTACGCCAGCGACGACACCCCCGACGACCTCGAGAGCGCCTCGGCCCTGGCGCTGGAGCAGCGCGCCTATCATGTCGTCCGGCTGACGTATGAGGCGGTGGAGGAGCGCGACAACACCGGGCTCGACCCGGCATTCGCATACGGGCGACTCGGCGCCGAGGTCGCAACGAGCACGGGCGAAGAGGACACGGTCACGGTCGAGAGCATCGAGGTGGCGGGCTACGGCGCGAGCATCCCCGAGGCCCGCGCTGCGGCGGTGCGACGGGGCGGAGAGGCGATCGGCAACGAGGTGCACCGTGTGCTGCTCACGCGGGCGCTGACGCAGGCGTTTGTCGAGGACACGGGCGCGCGCATGGAGCTGCTGACGCGGCAGACCGAGCTCGCCGAACACGTCGGCAACCTGGAGACCGGCGCCACCGCCCGCGAGCGCTTCGAGGCCCACTGTGCCGCCGGGCAGGCGACGCTGGAGGGCTCCACGTGTGTGTCCGCGGGCTGCGATGAGCACTACGCGTTCGCTGCGTTGCCGGATGGGAGCGCGGCGGTTGTGCACACGGAGACGCCGGGCATGCGCATCTCCCCGCGGGATTCGTCGGCGACCCCGGAACGCGTCGAGGCGGTCGAGCACATCGTTGTCATGCCGCTCGACGGAAGTGAGCCACGCGTGATCGGCAGCGCGAGCAACTACTACACCTACCCCAACCTCAGCGCGGACGGCTCCACGGTGGTCGCTGTGGAGGACTGGCAAGAGGGGTTCGGTGTTGTTGCGATCGACGTCGCCTCCGGCGCGCGGCGGCTGCTGACGACCTTCACCGGCTACCCGCAGGCACCGAAGATCTCCCCTGATGGTACGCACGTGCTCATCCGGCATCGCGAGCGCCGGCGAGGTGACGCGCAGACCGTGATCTTCCCGCTCTCCGACGGAGTCACCCCGCGCCGGCTGGGGCGCGCCGAGTTGGCCGAGTGGGGGGCCCTCACGCTCGTCCCGGACGCCGAGCCGACGGTGGGGATCGTGGAGCGGGTCGCGCTCGACGATGTCTTGCCGCCAGGCGAGGCGGTGCGGGACGAGGTCCGGGACACAGAAGAGGAGGGCCAACTGGCGCGGCTGTTCATGGAGGAGCGCATCGCTCTGTTGAGCCACGAAGACGGCCGGGTGCTGGCCTGGCTGGACGACGACCGGCACCGCGTGGAGTCCATCCTGGGCAGCCACGAAGGCGCGCTCGTCTACCGTTGGAGCAACCGCAACCAGTGCGGCGTGGGGTGGTGGCGCCCCGCGGACGCGCTGAGCGAGGACGAAGACGGCGCACTCGGTGGACCGATACGCACCGTGCGCACCGGCTGCTACCGGCAGATGTCGGTCGGCACGGACGGAGCGATCTTCGGCGTCGGCGTCTTGGCGACGGAGGCGGACCTCGCGGTGTCGGATCGGGAGATCCTGCGAATCGACCCGGAGACGGGCGAGACCGCTGTGCTCACCGCGAACGCCACCCGGGATCGATACCCCCGCCCCGCGGGGGGCAGGGTGGTGTACGATCGCGTGCTCGAGCGGACCTACCGCCGCTTCCCGCGTGTCGCGACCTGCGCGATCGACGCTTCCCCCGACACTCCGTGACCATCCTCAGCGATCGTTGGCGGGGCATGCGGCACATCCCGCATGTCTCCTTGGCGCGCCTGCCGACCCCGGTGGAGCCGCTCGAGGCGGTGTCGCGTCACGTCGGGGCGTCCATTTGGATCAAGCGCGACGACCAGACCGCCGAGCGGTACGGCGGCAACAAGGTCCGCAAGCTCGAGTACGCGCTCGGCGAGGCGCTGAAGCGGCGCGCCGATGCGGTGATCACGACGGGGGCGGCCGGGAGCCACCACGCGCTGGCGACCGCGCTGTTCGGTGCGGAGCTGGGCTTGTCCGTGCACGCTGTGTTGGTCCCAGCGCACTTCACGCCGCACGCCGAGGACAACCTGCGTGCGCTGCTCGTCGCCGGCTCCGAGGTGCACCCCGTGCGCTCGTCGGTGGCGGTCGTGCCCAAGATGGCGACCCTCGCCGCCAAGGCGCGGCTCCGCGGCGGCCATCGACCCGTGTTGCTCCCTCCCGGTGGCACCAACACTGCTGGCGTCATCGGCCATGTGGAGGCGGGCCTCGAGCTCGCCCGCCAGATGGAGTCGCGGGAGGTCCCCGAGCCCGACGCCGTCTTCGTCCCGCTCGGCACCGGCGGCACGGCGGCCGGCCTGGCGATCGGCCTCGCCGCCGCCGGGCTCACGACCCAGGTCATCGGCGTCCGCGTCGTCCCGCGCGCCGTCGCGAACCGGCCTTTGCTGGGGCGGTTGATCCGCGGCGTGGTGAAACACCTCCGCTCCATCGACAACCGCTTCCCCGACGTCGCCGAGGACGCGATGCGGCACCTGACCATCGAACAAGGCGAGCTCGGCGATGGCTACGGCGTGCCCACCAGCCAAGCGCGCGTCGCCAAGCGGATGATGGCCGAGCACGCCGGACTCGAGCTCGACACGACCTACACCGCGAAGACGGTCGCCGCGATGACCCGGCTCGCGCGGCGCGAAATGGCCGGCAAGACCCTCTTGTATGTGCACACGCTCAGCGGCGCGCTGCTCGACCCACGGGTGCGTCGGGCGCCGGTGTTGCCGAAGAACGTGCGGCGCTTGCTGCTTCGGTAGTCAGTCGGCGAAGTTCTGCACCCAGATGTGCTGGCCGCCGCAGCGTCGGTAGGCGATGCCCACGCGGCCGAGGTTGGGGGACAGGAGCGCCGCGCGGTGGGACGGGCTGCCCATCCACGCGTCGTGCATCGCCTGCGCGGTGGGCGCGAGCATGCCCACGTTCTCACCGTGGTTCACGAAGGAGACCCCGCTCGCCGTGATGCGCTCGAGGGTGGTGCTGCCTCCTTGCCCGGTGTGCGTGGGCACCGTCGCGCCGGAGTTGCAGAGGAAGCGGGCGTGGGCTTCGGCGGCGCCGCGCAGCCGTCGGTTGCACCGCATCGGGTCGAGTCCGCGACCCCGCCGCTCGGCGTTCAGGATGGAGCGGTTCTCCGCCGGGAGGCCGGTCATGCACGGGAAGCCCTCATCGATGCTGCCGTCGCAGTCGTTGTCGATCAGGTCGTCCCGCTCGTCGGTCGGCTGAATGCGCCCGACACAGCTGCCGAACTCGCCTCCGGAGCAGCTGCGGGTGCCCGGCCGGCAGGCGCCCACGTCGCTCCCGCACGAACGCGGGGCGATGTCCTCGTCGGTGTTGCCGTCGCAGTCGTCGTCACGCCCGTTGCAGGCTTCGTCGCTGGCGCGGACCCGCCCCATGCACGCGGCGAACGCGCCGTCCACGCACACCCTCGTGCCGGCGACGCACTCTCCGACGTCGCTCCCGCACGAACGCGGGGCGATGTCCTCGTCGATGTTGCCGTCGCAGTCGTTGTCGACCCCGTCACACGCCTCGTCCTCGGACAGAACCTGGTCTTCACAGAGGCCGTACGAACCCTCGACGCACCGACGCGCGCCTGCCATGCATGCGCCGAGGTCGGTCCCGCACGGCTCGGGCAGGGCGTGCTCGTCGACCCGTCCGTCGCAGTCGTTGTCGATGCCGTCACAGACATCGCCCGCGACGCACGTGCCGGCATCGGCCACGCTGGCATCGCCGAGGGGCCCCGCGTCCCCGAGGCCCGCGTCCACCTCGAGTCCCCCTGCGTCTCGAACCTCCGCGTCCTCGAAGGCCGCATCGGGCTGCGCGTCCCCTTCGTAGCTCGCGTCCGCCGACGATGCGTCGAGCGAGCCCGCGGCCGCGTCGCATCCGGTGAGCGCGATTCCGGCGATCAAGGTGGCCGTGACGGTGGCACGAAGAGCAGGTGAGTTGGGCATCGTGGACATCCTCCACCTCGATCATGTGCACGCAGCGGGGTCTCGGCTCGTCCGGGTGAGCCCAGCGGACGAAGGTCCAGCGCGCTTTCCGAAAGCACGCCGAAGAGACTGAGATCACTAGCTTCTCGTGCGGTGCTGCGAGCGGTCGCAGCGGACGAAATTCGCCTTGATCCGGCCCCTGCGCGCACTCTTGGAGGATGGCGCGACAGAAAAAGCGGCCGCTCGCTCGGCCGGAGCCTCCGAGCGCGACCCGTTCGGACTCCAAGGCCATCGTCGAGGCCATTCTGACCGCGGGCGAAGAGCTGGCGGCGCGCGGCCTCGGCGAAGTCACAGTGGCTGCGATCGCCACACGTGCCGGGGTGGGAACGGCCTCTGTCCACCGGTACTTTCCCGACAAGGGAGCGCTGTTCGCCGAGCTCTTTCGTCGACAGCACGCCCGTGTACTCGACGGACTCGAGCGCGCCCTCGCCGAGAGCACGACCCTCGAGGACGCCGCGCGGCGCTGCACCGAGAGCTTCGCGGGGTTTGACGAAGAGGAGGCCCGACTTCGGCGCGCGCTGAATACCGACGTGCCGCTCAGCTGGAGCCTGGACGAGCTCGCCCCCGTGCTCGACGGGTCGATCGACACCATCGTCGAAGGCATCCGGCGCTACCTCCCCGACGTGCCCGACGCGGTGCTCCGGGAGCGCGTGTTCTACGTGGTGGGGCTCGGCCGCGGCATCGTGATGTTGAGGCTGCTCCGCCCGGAGCGCGCCCCCTCCACTGAATCGAGTGTCGACTTCATCACCGCGCAAACCCTCCGGGTGCTCGACCCGCCGGAGTGACCACGCTGCTCGCCTATCCTCCGCCCATGGCCAACCCCAAGAAGGCAACCTCTGCCGCATTCGAGGACTTCGTTGCTCTGTTCGACGCCGACGACGTGACCCGCGGGTCGCTCTTCGGCATGCCGTGCCTGAAGCGTGGGAAGAAGGCCTTCGCGGGAAGCTTCGATGGGGGGCTGGTGGTCAAGCTGCCGCCCGACGAAGCGGCCGAGGCGGCGGCCGTGCCGGGCGCTCAGGCGTTCGACCCCTCCGGCAAAGGGCGCCCGATGAAGGGGTGGGTCGTGCTGCCGGCGTCCGCGGCCGAGACCTGGCCACGCTGGGCCGCTGCCGCGTACGACGCCGTCTGACGTTGCTTACTCCGCTAGCAGGGCGCGCAGCATCCAGGCTGTCTTCTCATGAACCTGTAGGCGCTGCGTAGCGAGGTCGGCCGTCGCCTGGTCGCTCGCCCTCTCAGCCGCGGTCGCGGTGGCGCGGGCGGTTCGGATGACCGTCTCATGCGCGGCGACCAGCTCCCGCACCATGTCGGTGGCGGCGGGCACCCCCTCGGCGTCCGGGATGGAGCCGAGCTTCGCGTAGGCGCCGTAACTGCCTGGAGCGAAGTGGCCCAGCGCGCGGATGCGCTCGGCGATGAGGTCCACGGCGGTCGCCAACTCCAGGTAGTGCTGCTCGAACATCAGGTGCAGCGTCTGGAACATCGGACCCGTCACGTTCCAGTGGAAGTTGTGGGTCTTCAGGTAGAGCGTGTAGCTGTCGGCGAGCAATCGAGACAGCTCGCCTGCCAGTTGCTCGCGGTCCGCGTCGTTGATCCCGATGTCGATCTTCATGCCAACAGGGTGGAGCCAGACGCGCTCACGAGAAGCGCGTTGGCTCACAGGTCTGCGTCAGAGCAGGCCGCCGATGTGGCTGCTGCGCCCTCCGATGCGGATGCGCTCCGTCATCAAGACGCGGCCGTCGGCGCTGAGCTTCTCGCCCGGACGGGGCGGCTCGGGGCGCTCGCTCTTTTCGAGGCCTTCGAACTGTTTGGGACGCGCGATCAGCACGGGGCAGTGCGCGCGCGCCACCAGGGATTCCGCCACCGATCCGATGAGCATCTTGGCGAGCCCGCGGCGACCGTGCGTGCCCACCACGATGAGGTCGGCCTCGATGTCGATCGCGACCTGCTCGATCGCCTTGGACGGGTCGCCCATGCGGGTGTGGAACGAAAACACCTGGTCCCACATCGTGCCGCGCGTCTTGACGGCCTCGACCACACGCTCGCGCAGCATGGAGGAAGCCTCGGCCAACGCGCGCTCGGTCTCGGGGATCGCCGCCTTGGAGGCCGGCGCGTCGATGACGTGCACGGGATGGATTTCGGCCCCCTCAAAGCGGCGGGCGTAGCGCACGGCCTCGCGCAACGCGTGGTCGCCGAGGTCCGTGAAGTCGATGCCGACCACGATGCGGAGTGGGGTCTCGTTGTTCTCTTCCGACATTGTCGTTTCTCCTCGAGCGCCACGTACACACGCGCGGCGGGCGCACAAGGGTCAAGGACTGTCGATCGATCGGAGATGGGGAGCGAGGGGCATGCCCCTCGAGTCGCGAGGAGCGCGGCCGAACGCGCGAGGAACGACTGTCGATCAATTGGAGACGGGGAGCTCGAGGGGCTTGCCCCCCGTCCGTGGCGCGGAAGCGCCACCAGCAATAGGTGAGTTCTCGCTCGTGCAATCATCTCGCGAGGAGCGCGGCCGAACGCGCGAGAACTCAACCCGCGTCGTGGTAGCGAACCAAGAACGGGCGCGCCTGGAGCACGACGACATCCCGGTCCGGCCCGGCGATGAGGAACTCCACGTCCACGGCGTTGGCCCGATCACTCCAAAAGGGCATGAAGTGCTCGTGCAGCGCGGTCAGGACTTCGGTGAGCTCCCGCACCTCGGCATCCCTCAGCAGGAGCTGATCGCTTCGACTCGATCGTGATAGCAGCTCCGCCTCGATGTCCTCGGAGTACGTGTAGATCAGGTGCTGCTCGGGGATCTCTTCGCCCGCTGCGCCCGTCACGCTGCCGCCGAGCGCCTGCGCGTTGACGTAGAAGCCAGGCCGGTGCTCGTAGAAGGGGTTTCGCGTCAGCGCGACGCCATTGGCCATCGCCCCGTCGACGAACGGCTGGACGAGCACGCCCATCGCGACCCCGGCGTGCTGGATTCGATACCACTCGCGCTCCTCGTAGGCGCCGAGCAACCACGTGCTCGACCAGACCTCGCGGAGGGCATCGGCGATCTCCGCGTCGCCCGCCCCCGCGCTGATCACAACCGAGCGATAGAGCCCCGCCCCGGTGAACCCGGCGAGGTCTTCGGCGTTGGTGCTTGAGCGCAGGATCACCCGCGGCGAGCCCGAGAACTGCCCGATGCGCGCGCGGACCGCGCGGAGCAGCGCGGGGTTTACGCGGGCACGCTCGATGATCGCACGGAGCTGGTCCAGGCGCGTGGCGCGAACGCCCGCGTCGGTCCGGAAGGTGTTGTCCGTGAGCATCTGGCTGATCCCCGGGGTGGCGCCAGTGCCATCGAGATGCGCGAGGTAGTGATGAAACGAGATCGCGAACCCGCCAGGCGTTCGGATCGGGCCCCCGATCTGGCAGGCCTCCCCGAGCTGCGCGGCCTTGGCGCCGACGGTCGAGGTGTCGGCGATGCTCAACGAGCAGATGTCGGGCAGCTGACGGTCGGTCCGGTCCAGCGGAGGCGTCGAGAGCGCGGCGGGGCGACGGGCGGCCCACGCGGTCTCCGCTTCGGCCACCTCGGCGGCACGGATGCTCAGGTCCTGTGGACCCACCTCGATGCGGACCAGCTGCCCTTCGAGCGCGGTGAGCCGCGGGTCGGTGAGCGCCCCCCGGAGCCCCATGTTCGGCGTATCCCGGGTCGCCGCGAGCAACGCGAGGTGCCCGAGCGGGGCTTGGAGCTGCGCGCTGATGATCGCCGAGGTCACCGGGACGCCATCGGGCAGGTTCTCGAGCACGACGATCTGGTCAGGCCGCACGGTCGCCGGGTCGAGCTCCCCGCGGACGAACCGCAGCGTGCCGAAAGCCACGCCCATCGTGAGCGGCTGGTAGGTGACGCCTCGGAACACCTCGGCCGCCGTCACCGATGGGAGGCGCTCCCCAACCTCCGCGAGCCGGTCCTCGTGGAGCGCACTGATGGGCCGGTAACGAAGCTCCGCCCCGAAGTAGACCGCGTCCCGCACTTGCTCGAACGCGTTCAGCACCCGCTCGGCCGCCAGGTTGTCCCCGGCGATCATCTCGAACGCCCAGAGGTCGGCGTCGAGGTAGTGCACCAGCGAGCCCATCACGAAGCGCCGGTTCTCCCTTCGGTACTGCTCCACGTTGAAGCGGTTGTGCGCCTCATACCCCGCGCCCACCGGGTTCTCGGACGTGCTGAGGTAGTCCCGCGCGAACTCGTAGTGCACATCCCAGCGCGTGGTGTCGATGAACCAGATCCGTCGGTCGGTCTCGAGGTCGATGAGGAACTTCACCACCTCCGTGCGCGCGATGGTCTGCGTCATCGGCCGCGACGCGAGCGTCGCCCATGTCCCCTCGTCGTCGATGCGATGCGTGAACGGACGCTGCGTTTCGTCCGTCGGCGGCGCGGGAAGATCGTCCGGCTCTTGGGGACCGGGCGGTGCACCGCATGCGGCGAGCAGAAGAAGGAGACCCGGGATCATTCGTCGCACGACACGAAGCATATCCCCTCAGACGCGCGGAGTACGCCGAGGGTCTTGAGCAGGAGCTTGCCGGTCCACGCCGCAAGACTTCCGTTTTCCCAGAGTTGCTTCTCTGTCCGAGGGTGACGGCATGCGATCCCTTCCCATGCTTGCCCTCTCTGCTTCGGTGCTGCTCGCTCCGTCCCTCGCGGCCGCCACGCCCGGTCCCGACTCGGTGGTGGTCGTCGGCAACATGAACGTGCCGGGCAGCGTGGAGGCAACACGTACCGAGCGGGAAGCTTGGCGGGCAATCTCACGAGCTTCGGCGCGCGCCCGATCAACTTCCGCGAGACGGGGGAGAGCCAGGTCTCCATCGCGCGCTGGGTAACCGCGGGCGTCGCGGGCGTGCATGGGACCGTCGCCGAGCCGCTCAACAACTGCTTTCCCGACCGCGAGCTGCTCGTCCGCTACGTCGACGGAAGCACCCTGGCCGAGGCCTTCCACCTCACGATGCCGTTCGTCTACTGGCGCAACCTCGTGCTCGGGGATCCGATGGCCGCGCCCTTCGCGGAGCGCCCCACGCTGACGGTCGAAGCCGGCCCCGCGCGGATCCGGCGGGCCGCGGGATCGCCTGGGTGGCGGCGTACCTCGATGGCGTGGAGGTGGCGCGCGCGGAGGGCGACACGCTGGACGCGTGTGTCCCGATCGAGGTAGGAGACGGACAGCCGCTGCTCGTGGTCGCGCGCGCGGCGGCGGACAGCACCGGAGAGCGGCCCCATCAGCCAAAGGGTTGGACGTTGCTCGAACTTGACGCCGACGGAGGCTCGGCCAGCTGTGACGTGCTGCCCGACGCAGGCCCCGGCGCGGACGCCGGCGTGGACGGCGGGGCCGGCACGGACGCGAGCACCTCGGTCGACGCGGGAGCCGGCACCGACGCCGCGATCGCGGCCGACGGAGGACCGGGCATGGACGACGCGGGCTGCTCGTGTCGGGCTGGCCAGCCGGGCTCCTCTTCGGGCGGCCTCTGGCTGTCGCTCGCCGCAGTGCTGGTCCTCGTCCGGCGGCGACGCTGAGCCGATCTGACTCGATCCATCACACGGGCGTCGGGCGGACTGCTATCGTCCGCCGCCATGAGCGACGTACACGTGATCACGCACCCGCTGATTCAGCACAAGCTGACGCTGATGCGGATGAAAGAGACCTCGACCAGCAAGTTCCGCCAGCTGCTTGAGGAGATCAGCATGCTGATGGGATACGAGGTCACGCGCGACATGCCGACGACCTTGGAGCGCATCGAGACGCCGCTCATGGAGACCGACGCGCCGATGCTCGAGGGCAAGAAGGTCGTCGTCATCTCGATCCTCCGTGCCGGCGACGGGATCCTCAACGGCATCCTGAAGCTCCTCCCCAGCGCGCGCATCGGACACATCGGGCTCTACCGAGACCCGAAGACGCTCCAGGCGGTCGAGTACTACTTCAAGGTGCCGAACGAGCTCGCCGACCGCGACGTGATCGTCGTCGACCCGATGCTGGCCACCGGCAACAGCGCCGTCGCCGCGGTCAAGCGCGTGCGCGCGGAGGGCCCCAAGACGCTCAAGTTCGTGTGTTTGCTCTGCGCGCCCGAAGGCATCGAGACGTTCCACAAGGAGCTCCCGGACGTGCCGATCTACACGGCGGCCGTCGACGAGCGCCTGAACGAGAAGGGCTACATCCTTCCCGGGCTCGGCGACGCCGGAGACCGTCTCTTCGGCACGAAGTAGCCGTCGGCCGCCCGGCCTCTGCGGATCGCACCGCGTCCGGTACGATGAGGCCATGGTGCGAGCGATTCGAATAAAGCTGTTCCTGGCGTTGGGATGCGCCGCTCTCTTCGGGTGTGGTGGGTCGGACCCGGTCGACGGAGGGCCTCGCGACGCGAGGGTGGCCGACGCAACGGCGCCCGACACCCGACGCGAGCTGCCCGACGGCCAGCAGTCGTTCGTCTCGCTCAAGTCGCTCCCGCCTCGCGGCCAGCGTTCGCTCTTGGCTGATGTCCTGAATGACCCCGACGACACGCATGAGCTCGCCCGACGCGTTCAGCTGCGCGCGACCGACCGTCCGCACGATGCGCACCGTGCCGTCGGTGCGAACGAGCCTCGCCTCGAACCGACAGTCCTCCCGTCTCTCCACAGCGGCCGCGAAGCTCGCTCGCACGTAGTCTCGGTCCTCCGGGTGGTAGCGCGAGAAGGCTTCGTCGAGGGTCGGAGTCACGTCCGTGTGGGGGTCCATCCCGTGAATCCGAAACACCTCGTCGGACTACGTCGGCGCGCTGTCGTTTGCGTTCACCCACCAGTAGCCCACGTGCGCCAGCTCCTCAGCGAGCCGCATCATCGCGAGCGGATGCGCGTCTGACTTCGGTCCGACGTGCTCTTGCGGAGCGGGAAGAGGGGACGACACACCAAAAGGAACGGCCGCAGGCCAGCTCGACTTGAGCGTCAGCCTCGATCCGTCAGAGCCGCAGGAACACGTAGTGAAGCCTCGCCGCGCGGCCCGCTCGCTCCGCACTGATGCGGGACGCGTGGTTCTTCTCGTCGATGGTGCCCAGCAGAAGCCGCGATGGGTCCGGCGCGCGCTTGGCGAGGGCGCGCTGCGCGCGCGTCGCGACACCGCGTCCGCCGCGCGAGAGTTCAACGACCTGCTCGATCATCACATCGCCTTCGAGCCACTCCACGGCGCCGGGGAGCACCGCGAGTACACCGGCGCGCTCAGCGTCGTGCTCAATTCGATAGAGCCCGCCGGTGTCCGCGCATGCGGCCAGCTCTTCGCGGTCCGCCGCGAAGAGGTCGTCGCCGAGCGGCGCCGAAAGCGCCGCATATCGCGTCATCACAGCGGACAGCGCGGCGTCAACGTCTTCGCGCCAGAGCGTCACCCCATCCGTCCCTCCGGAGCCTGCGACGTCGGCGTACCGCGCCACATGCAGGGTCTGGTCGACCCGCGCCTCCGGAAACGAAGGAGGCTCGGTGAGGAGCACCCGAAGGTGCCGCGGCCGGAACCGCGCCCAGACCTCCTTCACTCCCGCGCGAAGCGCCTCCCACGGCACCTCGGGCGTGTTCCACGCGACGACGTCGACAAAGGGCCGCGTGACGTCGCCACCGAAGAACCGGATGCCGCCGAGCAGCATCACCTCGCGCGTCGTGACGATACGCTGCAGAAACGCCTCAGGGGCGAAGGGGTACGCCTGACGCGCGAACGAGAACCCCGCGACGAAGGACGGGTCGTGCGTGCGGTGAAGGTGGGACGCGAGCCAGGCCGCCACCCGCGCACGCCCCGCCTCGCCGGCGAGCGCAGTCGCGAGCTCCGCGTGGGGCAGAGCCGACGGCCACTCCGCGAACGCCCTCACCGGTTCAGCTGAGCGTCGATCGCGGACTGGAACGCCGGGAACGGCTGCGCCCCCTGCAGCAGGTTGCCGTTCACGAAGCTGCTCGGCGTGCCGATCCGCGCGCCGGCGTCCGTCACGGCCGACATGTCCGCCTGCACGGCGGCACGGTGGGTGTGGTTGTCGAGGGCAGCGCGGAACTGCTGCATGTTGATGCCGCCGACCTGGCCCGCGAAGCGCTCCAAGTTGGGGCGCGTCAGCTCGCGTTGGTTCTCGAACAAGAGATCGTGGTAGGCCCAGAACGCACGGTCGCCGCCCTGTCGGTAGACCTCCGTCGCGGCCTCGGCGGCCGGCATCGCGTTCTGATGGAACGGCAGCGGATAGTGCCGCCACACGATGCGCACCTGTGTCGGATAGCGCTCGCGGATCTGTCGGATCGTCGGCCCGAGCCGAGAGCAGAAGGGGCACTGGAAGTCGCTGAACAGCTGAATCGTCACCGGCGCGCTTGCGGGACCCTGGCTCGGTGCGTTGCGCGGCACGGCGATCTCGTAGTGCTGTCCGTTCTCGGGCCGGCTGGGGCTCGGCGCCGGGGTCGGGGCGTCACCTGTGAACTGAGGCGTCGTCGCTCCGTTGCGGATCAACGCGGCGTAGAGCCCCTGGCGCGAGGTCCCGCGCGCCAACTCGGCGCGGGCCCGGACCAGCTCCTCGTCGATGACGCTCTGGAACGCCGGGAACGGCTGCGCGCCCCGGAGGTTGCGGCCGTTGATGAAGAACGAGGGCGTGCCTGACGCACCGAGCGAGCGCGCGAGCGTCTGATCGGCCTCGATCGCGCTTCGATGCCGGTGATCGTCGAGCGCCGGACCCACCGCCACGTTCTCCTCGCGCGCCCAGGCGATGAGGTTGTCGCGGGTGAGCTCGCGCTGGTTCTCGAACAGGCGGTCGTGGTAGCGGAAGAACGCCTCGGAGCCGCGCCGCGCGTAGACCTCGGAGGCGGCCTCCGCGGCCGGCATCGCGTCACTGTGGAACGGCAGCGGGTTGTGCTTGAAGACGATGCGCACGTCCCGCCCGTAGCGCTCCTGGACCTGGTCCAGCGTCGGGCGGACGCGGTTGCAGAAGGGGCACTGGAACTCGCTGAAGACGACGATCGTCACCAGGGCGTCGCTCGGCCCCTCAGCAGGGGAGTTTCCCACCGGCACGCGGTAGATGGCGTTGGGGTCCGGCTGCCGTCGCGCCGGTTGCTCAGGCTCGGCCTCTCCGCTCGGCGGTCCGCGGCGTCCGTTGGCCGTCAGGTAGCTGTACATCTGACCGCGGGTGATGCCCTGGCCCATCGCGGTGCGGGCCGTGGCCAGCTCCTCGTTCACCATCGCGTCGAACCGCTCGTACGGCTGGGCTCCGGAGAGCACACGCCCGTTGATGAAGAACGAGGGGGTTCCGCGCGCCCCGAGCGCCTGCGCGGCGCGGGCGTCGGCCTCGACGTGCGCGCGGTGGGTGTGGCTGTCGAGCGCGGCGCGCACGCGGTTGGGCTCGAGTCCGAGCTGCCCACCAAAGCGCTCGAGGTTGAGGCGGTCCAGCTGCCGCGTGTTTGCAAACAAGAGATCGTGCGCCTGCCAGAAGCGCGCGTCGCCCCCCTGCGCGAAGGCCTCCCGCGCCAGCTCGGCGGCGGGCATCGCGTTGTTGTGGAACGGTAGCGGGTGGTCGCGCCACACCACTCGGACGTCGTTGGGATACGTGTTCAGCAGACGCGTGATCGTCGGCTCGACGCGGCTGCAGAAGGGGCACTGGAAGTCGCTGAACATCACGACCGTGACGGGCGCGTCGGCCGGCCCGCGTGACGGCATCGTGCTGTCCACCGGGAGGAACGCCCGCTCGAGGTCGTCCGGGGGCGCCAACACGCTCGGCGCGTCGTTCACGGGCGGCTCGTAGACCTCGACCGGCTCCGTGTATTCGTTGCTCGCGAGGAAGTAGCTCGCGAAGCCGCCGACCATGAACAGGGCCAAGACCCCGAGGACGGTGAGGCCGCCGAGCGCGACGAGCAGCCCCACCACCCAAAGCACGGTGTTGGACCCCGAGCTGCTCTTGGGCGCCGCGGCCACGGGGATGGGCGCGCTCGGTGCGGCCGCGGGAGCCGCGCTCGCGGGAGCGCCGCCGATCAATGGGGCTTGGTTGGGCGCGGGATGCCAGCCGGGTGCCGCGCCGGCCGCTGCGCCGGCCATCGATGGCAACTGCGACGCGTGGAGCGCCACGGTGCGCGCGGTGCCCGAGGTGGCCGCGTCCAGACCGTCGAGCAGGCTCACGAGCTCGGCCGCGCTGCCCGGGCGCGCGTTGGGGTCCACCGCGAGGCACCGGTCGATGAGAGCCGCGAGCGCCGGCGGGGTCGAAGGCGCGCGACTTGCGAGCGGCGTCGGGCCCGACGTGTACATCGTGCGGACGAGCTCTCCGAGCGTGCCGGCCTGGTACGGCGCCGAACCCGTCAGGGCCCCGTACATCAACGCCCCGACGCCGTAGACATCGGTCCGGGCGTCCGTCGCCTCCCCGCTCGCGTGTTCCGGAGCGATCCACGGCAGCGCCGCGTCGGGCGTGTGCTGTGCGTCGAGACCCAACCCGAGACCGAGGCCGAGCAGCCGCGGGCGTGTGCCGTCGAGTCCGGCCTCGAGGAAGACCTCGGACGGCCGCACGCCCAAGTGCTGAAGCCCCGCGTTGTGCACGGCGCCCAGCGCGGCCAGCATCTCCTTGGCGAGCGGGATGAGCTCCGACGCGGGCAGAGGCTGCTGAGCGAGGCGCGCCTCCAGCGGCTCGCCTTCCATGGGCGCGGCGGCCAGCCACGGGCCGACGGCGGGGTCCAGCCCCGACTCGAACACCTCCGCGAGCGTGGGGTGTCGAACGCCCGCCGCGGCCTCCATCGCGTTGGCAAACACGGTGGCATCGGAGCCGGCCAGCTTCGCGGGCACCGTCTCGAGGACCACCTTGCGCCATCGCCGCTCATCCGTGGCCAAGTACTTGTTTCGCGCCCCGCCCTCGGCGATCACCGATTCGATGCGGTAGTGCTCTGCGACCATGTCCCCCGCTGCAACCATGGAGCGCAACGTAGCAGCATGTTCCGAAGGTGCCTCTGCGCCTCCGGTCGGCGACAGCACGACCGCTTCGGATGCCGGACAGCGTTTCTGAACTTGTCCGAAGATGGCGAAATTCTGAGCGGGGATGAAGCGTAGACTGAAGCATGACGCCGTTGCCCCCCTTCGACTTTGCCCCTCATGCCGAGGCCCTCGCCGAGCCGCTCTGCTCCGTGTCGCTCCGCTCCCGCGACCGCCTCGGCGCTTTCTTGTCGACCCCCGATCTCTTGCCCGTCCTCGACGCGTGGGCGCGCGACGAGCGGCGCGCCCTCTGGCGCAAGGCGCAACACGCACCCGTCTTTCAGCGGTCGCCGGGCGCGGCCGCGCACTTCGTGTCCAAGCTCGAAGCCGACCCGCACGATCTCGAACGCTGGATGCCGCCGTCCGGGCGGGACTCGCGCCCGCCGAAGCGATCGCGGCAGCACAGGGCCAGCTCGAGAGGAACGGGCAGCGCCCCCCGCTGCACCTCACCGCGGCCGTGCGTGCGCTGGCCGAGAACGACCCCGATGCGCACGCGGACCACATGGCCGCCGCCTTCACGGAATGGGGGAAGACCGCCAAGAGGTCGCGGTTCTCGCCCGAAGGGCCGGCCACCTACCGCGCCATGATCGGTTGCGGCCCGCTGCCCAACAAGCTGATGGGCCGGGTGTTCACCCGCGTGAAGAAGAGCCTCGAGGCGGGCGCTGCGCTGGCGCTGGTCGCGCAGGGCCACAGCAAGGCCGCCGCGTGGCTCCGCGAGCCGGGTCGTCTCGGCGAGATTCAGGTCGGCGGCGCCGCCAGTGGGCACGGGGGCATCTTCGTGGCGCTCGGCGAGCTCGGGCGGCGCGAGCTGACCTCGGTGCTGAAGGACCGAGCTTCCCCGGTCGCGATGAACGGCTTGGTGGAGGCCGCCGTCGCGCTCGGCATCTGGGACGACGAGATGGCTGACGTCTTCCTCGAGCGACTCGAAAAAGGGGCGCGCGTCGACGCTCAAGGCCGCCGCGGAGATGCCCGTCCTGTCCCGCGCGCAGGTCGCGCGCATGGAGGCGGCGTATCGGTCCCAACCCAGCGCGCCGCTCCAGCGGGCGCTCAACGAGCAGCCGCACATGGAGCTGAAGGTGCCGTCGTCGAAGGCGTTGCCTCCGGCCCCCTGCCGGATGAGCCCCGTCGATCTCGCGGCGCACCTCGAGGCGCTGAAGTTGCCCGCGTTCCTCCGCGCAATCGACGAGAACGTCGGCGCGCTGCGCCGGTGCGGCGATCGCCTGGTTCAAGCCGCGTCCCTGTTGGAGACGAGCCCCAACCCGGCGGCCCGCTGCGTCTCGCCTCTGCCGACGCGCCGGTCATCGGCGCATACCCCGGCTACGGCGTGCGTTGGGCGCAGGCGTGTCAGGCGGAGCTGCGTGCGCTTCGCCCCGAGGCCACGCTCGAGCTGAGTGCGGAAGCCCCTGCTGTCGTCGCCACGAAGGCCAAAAGGAGCCACCCGTCCAAGCTCGATCTCAGCAAGAAGGGCTTGCCCCAGGTTCGTGAACGCCTGTGGGACGCGGACGTCCGCGCGGCCGTCGTCCGCGAGGCGAAGTCGGGCACGGCGGCCCGCCGCCGCGTCGCGGAAGCCCTGCTCGCCTTGCTCGACACGCGGGATCCGCAGGTGGTGGCGCTGGAGGCGCAGGCAGAGGCGGCGCTCGCGGTTCACGCCGACGACATCCAGGAGCTGCTCGTGCGGCGCGCGCAGACGGGGCGGCTGGACCTCGCTTCCCTGATGGAGCGCGGCGACGCGTTCCTGGCGGGGTTGGCGCTTCGCCTCTCGCGCGAGGTGGCGCAGCCCGGGCTCCGGACCGTGGTCTACATGCAGAAGGGAATCTCGGTGGACTTCCCTGTCGAAACCGATCTGCTGCAGTACACGGCCGGCCGCATCGGGGGCGGGCTGCGCCGTCGATTCCAGGACAGCGACGGCCTCATGCTGCGGGTCATCGCGGACGGCGCGCGCTTCTACGGCACGAACCACGAACGCTTCCAAGGGGTGCTCAACCTCGTCTGCGTCGCATTGCCCAACCTCGAGGGGGCCCACGCGCTCTGGCTCGAAGCGCTCGGCGATACGCGCAAGGTGGAGCGCGGACGCGCGGTGGGCTTGCTCGTCGCGGCGAGCGTGACGCCGGACCAGCTCGCGCCGTACTTCGCGCGCGCCACCCACGCGCGCGGCGCCGCGGAGGTCGCGTCCAAGACACGAGATCCCCGCTTGCTCCCCTTCATCGAGCGCGCGCTCGACGCCTCTCCTTCTCGCTCGACCCTGTCGGCGCTCGAAGACGCGCGGGCGCAGTGCGGTGGAGCACCTGAGGCCGAATCGCGAGGAGAAGGAGACGACGACAACACCCTCTCTGCGCGTCTCGTCCGGGCGGGCGACGGACGCAAGAAGACGCCGGACATCGGCGTTTTGCTGCGCTGGAAGAACGGGGTTGCGCTCAGTGACAAAGAACGCCGCGGACTGCTGCTCACCCTGACGTCCCTGGCCGCGGTGCCCGAGAGCGGACTGCTGCTCGACGCGGCGGCCGAGCTCGACCCCGACGACCTCCGCGCCCTCGTCCGTGACGGGTTGCTGACACAGCCGTACAGCGGGAAGGCCAAGGACGCATGGGTGCTGTATGGGCTGGGCGCGCTCGCCCTCGACGCCGAGGTCGCCCCGCTGGCCCACGACGTCGCTTCCATCACCTACAAGAGCCACACGCTCGCGGTGCGCGTGATCGAAGCCCTGAGCGCCGTCGTGAAGCGCGAGGGCCCGGGGTTCGCCTTCCGCGGGCTCCTCACGCTGACCTACACGAGCGGCAAGCGGCGGCAGCTCGCCCGGCGCGCCACCCGGGACCTCGCGGGGGGGCAGATCGCTGGCCTCTTTCGTCTCTACGAGGAGGCCCTGGCGCGGAGCGGGCCGAGCGCGCAGCCCAAGCTGGGGCCCCACGTGCAAAACATGGCGTGCCTCGGCCGTCCCTACGCCGCCGCGCACCTCGAGGCCTGGCTCGCGCACGAGCATGTCCGCGCCGGACTCATCGGCTTCGTCTTTCAGCAAGGGTCACGGCTGTTTCGGATCGATGCGCACCAGCTGACGGGAGAGGACGGGAAGGGGTACGTCTTCGACGCGCACGCGGTCCGCGTGGCGCACCCCGCGCGGATGGACGACGCCGCGCTCGAACGGGCGCTCGCGTTGCAGGGCGACGACGCATCTCGGCTCGCTCAGCTGACCCGCACCTACGCGCGGGTGGACGCACGCACGGTCCGAGAGTTCGTGCCCAGCAAGGGCCTTCCGGCCCGGGGCCTGTACCCGCGCCTTTCGAAGCGCGGCTATCGCGACGGCGAGTACCTCGACGATGCGAACGCGATCATGTCCGTCGTGCGGGCGTTCAGCGTGGTCGACGCTCAGATCGAAATCACCCACAACGGGCCGCCGCATTTCTCCGAGGTCTGGCACATCTCCTGGGATACGCCGTTCGACGCTGACGACCCCGCGCTCGTGAGCGAGGCGTATGTGGACCTTCATGCCGCACTGGGACGGCCCCTGCCCGGTACCGGCTCCGCCGAGGAGGAGAAAAAGGGCGCCGCCACCGCGACCTGGGGGATGTCGCCCGGATTCCCATCCGCCGACCTCGCCCCCTCCAACCGGGCCAAGTGCGTCCACTCCGGCGACAAGATCCTCAAGGGGGAAGTTCGCGTCATCATCGAGCGCGAGATCGACACGCCACACTTCAGAGGGACCCGCCCAGGCTATCTCCGTCCGGAAAACCTACGCGCGTGGTGTGAAGCCCAAGGGTTCGATCCAGTAGGGTTCGCGGCTTCGATTCGCGCACACTCGGAGCTCGACGACACACGGCTGCAAGGACTCGTCTGAACCGCCGCAAGACACGATATCCTTCCGGCGTGGACACCGAATCGCT
>JBGCFC010000114.1:0-20279 GCA_045106715.1 Sandaracinaceae bacterium | reverse complement strand
CGGGCTGTGCGGCTTCGCCGGGCACTGGCGCTGCGACGCGCACTGAGGCGTCGAAGGGCACAGCGGCTGCGAGGGGCGCAGCGGCTGCCAGGGGCACTGCGGCTTCGTCGAGCACTGCGGCTTCGTCGAGCGATGCGGATTCGTCCAGCAGAGCTGGGGGGGCCTCGGACTTTGCGCGCAGCCGCGAGAGGTCCGGCTTTTTCGCGAGCGGACGCGGAAGCGGGGGCTTCTTCCCACCGGGTCGCGGGATGGTGGGTTTGCCGCCGGGGCGCGGAACCGGCGGGCGAGGTGGGCGTGGAATGGCAGGCTTGGCGCCCGGCCGTGGCGGTCGGGGCACCCCGCGCGCACTGGGCTTGGGGATCGGGGGCCGGGGGATGCTCCCCGCGCGCGCACCGGGCCGCGGGACGGGCGGCTTGGGAATCGTGGGCCGCGGGCGCGCTCCGGGCTTGGGGATGGCGCCCGGCTTGGGGATGCTCGGACTACGGGGAGCCGGCGCTTGGGCCTGGGGCGCTTCTTCGGCTTTGGCCTCGATGCCAGCCTCGCCTTCGTCGGCCTCCGCGGCTTTGGCGAGCAGCGCGGCTGCGTCGATCGGCGACGCGACCATGGTGGCGTCGTCGTCGTCGTCGTCGAAGTCCGTCGGCACCTCCTGCACCGCCGGAGCGGGTGCAGGCGCGCTGACCTCGGGGACCGTCTCGCCGGGTGGGGGCGCGAAGCTCGCGACGATGTCGTCTACCTCCGCGTCGATCGCGGCGTCGACTTCCGCATCGATGGCGGCCACCGCGCCGTCGTCAGCCTCGCCGCTCGACTCGTCGAACGGGTCGAAGATGCCCGAGTCCGGCGGTTCGTCGAGCGCCGCGAGCACGTCGTCGATGTCGTCGTCCGCGCCGTCCTCGGGGGGCGGCGGGCGCCCTGTGGGCCGCTCGTGCGCGTCCCGGTCGGGTTCGACCAGGGAGTTGATCAGCTCCTGCGGGATGGACGCGATCCGGGTCGACTCATCGGCGAACTCATCGTCGTCGTCGAAGGACGGGAATTCGTTGGGCGACTGATAGAGCGGTCGTGACTCGCTGCGCGTGTCGATCGGCGGGGCTTGCGCCACCGCGTTCTCGACGAGCTCGTCTTCCCACCCTTCGAGGGCGTCGTCCCAAGAGATGTCTTCGTCCGCGTCGAGCACGTCCGGCTCGTTGGGCGGGGTGTTGTTGTCGTCGTTGCTCACGCGGAGAGCCCGAGCGTCCTCCGGAGCTGCAGCGCCCCGGGTGAGAGCCAGAAAGTGAGGAGCTCCATCGCCGGATCCGAGGCCAACACGAGCTCCGATGTGGGGGTCTGACCGACCGCGCGCTGAAGTGCGGCGCGCAGATCGTTGGCGAGCAGCAGCCCGCCGTGTTGAGTGGTGCGCAAGATGAGCTGGCTCCACGTGTCCACGCCGCGTCCTCCGGCACCGAGCGACGCGAACATCGCTGGCAAGGCCTTCCGCACCTTTCGGGGCAAGACTTTGTAGAGCGTGCGTGCGTCCTCTTCGAGACCGGCCCGGCCCTGCGCGGCGGGCAGCGGACTCTCCGCCGCCTGCGCCGCCGCGAACAGCATCAGCGCGACCCGCTCCGCGCCGAGCCGCACCAGCGGTGCTACGCCGAGTCGGGTGGCCGTGGCCAGCATACCGGCACGGAACCGCACGTCGACCGGCAAGGGCCCCTGGACCTTCGTTCCCACCAGCCAGGTGGGTTTGCTCTTGTACTCGACGAGCTCGAGCGCCGCAGGCGCGTCACCACCCACGTAGACGTCCACTTCGCCGAGGTTCATCGCCGATGCGATCCCCTTGAGCTCCCGCGCGAGCGCTGACTCCTCGCGGACGAGATCGCCGCGCGAGAAGCCGAGCTTTCCGAGCTCGAGCCCGTCTCGCTCCGCGACGCTCGGAGCGATCGCCTGAGCGATGCCGAGCACGGCGCTGCTGTCTCCCGTCGCCCGCATCGCTTGGAACGCCGCATCGTCCAGCCGCCCACGTGGAACGACGTTCGCGTAGCCGGCCGCGCGATCCTGGAAGGCGCTCGCTTCGTCGTCGCTCGCTTCGCCCAACGCCACCAGCACCGAGAGGGCGAGCTGCTCGACCCCGGCGTCGCCACGCCAAGTGGCGGCACGCGCCAGCTTGCGGAGGTTCCGAGGGTCTGTGGGATCTTCGGAGAGCAACACACGGAGGGTCTGCTCGAAGCGCTGGCTCAGCGCGGTGCGCTGGGCGGGATCGACCAATCCAGCGAGCGCGGCGCCGGACTCGACGTCGGTCGGCTGCGCCGTCAGCGCACGTCGGAAGGCGCTGATCGCCGCTTCGGGGTCGTCCCGCTTCTCGGCATGAATGGCCCCCAAGCGACGCTCGAGCCGCGCTGCCCGCTCGGGCTTCGACGAGGCCCCGACGGCGCCACGAAGTGCGCCCACCGCGTCGTCCCACTGTTCGAGCTGCTCTGCCACGGCGGCCATGCGCTCGTAGATTTGCAGGTCCGCCAAGCCGGCATCGTGCAGCGCGGCGAGCTCGGCGAAGGCCGCGGGGAGATCCTCGAGTTTGGTCTGCAGGAAGTCCGCCGCCCCGAGACGCGCAATGCGCCGCTGACTGTCCGGAACGTCTTCGGCGCTCGCGAGCTTCTGAAGTGCGTCGACGGCGCCGCCCCAGTTCTCCTGTTGGACCTGCAGCTCGACCAGCAAGGCGAGTCCGCCCACGTGGCTGGGCTCGAGCATCAGGAGGTTGTCGAGCGCGTTCAGCGCATCTTCACGCAACCCGAGCGAGCGGAGCAGACGCGCCTGCTCGTAGAAGAGCTTTCCCAGCTCCTCCACGTCGTCCACCAGCTCGATGCGGTTGCTGACCAGCTCCAAGAGGCCCGCGTCGTCTCCGCGTTCCGCGAGCAGATCGTGAAGCCGCCCGTAGGCGATGGGGCGCCGCGCGTCGAGCCCGAGGATCCGGCGCAGCCGCCTCTCGGCCCGGTCGTCCTGGCCGAGTTCGTCCATCAGCGTTGCCGCGGACTCCTCCAGGAGCAGCATCGTGAGCTCGTCGTCCTCGACGATGTGTGCGAGGCGATCACACGCCTCGACGACCACATCCCACGCGTCGCAGTCGCGCGCGCACACTCGGATCGACTCCCAGCTCGCCAGGTCGTCCGGCTGTGCGACCGCCACCTTGAGCAGCAACTCGAGCGCCTCGCGTGAACGTCCCGCGGCGGCCAGAGCGCGTCCGTGCGCCGCCTCGAGAGCGACGCTCCCCGCGCTGCCTGCCTGTTCCCGCCAATGGCCGAGCGCGGTGGCCCGCCCGTCGGGGTCGTCCCCTGCGGAGAGCGCCTCGTCCAACGCGACCGCCGCCGCCAGGGAATCGGCAGACGCGGTCTTCACGTCCTCCGCGAGGATGACAGCGTCATCCATGGCTTCTTCGCTCGCGCCGAACACGTGGCTTCGAAGGCCTTGCAGGAGGATCTCCGCTGCCGCCTCCGGGTCGTCGGTGGCCTGGCCGAGCGCCAGCCACGCGCCCGCGCGGTCGCCGTTCTCGGGGTCGAGGGCGGCCAGCCGGAGCTGGGCCATGGGACCCCAGCGGTCTTCGGGCGCGACATCCCGCAAGGTGTCGAGCTTCTGCCGCGCCACGTCGAGCGCCCCCGCCTGCAGTGCGTCCCCCGCGGCTTCCCGAAGGAGACCGCGACGGCCGCTCTCGGGCGCCTGCTCGAGCATGTGGTCGAGCCCCTCGATGCGGGAGCGCGCCTCCCCACCGGAGACCGGGAGCAGCGCCAGGTCCACGGCCGCGTGCAGCGCCGTCGACTCAGAGGCGAGTGCCGCCTTGAGCGTCGCCTCGGCGAGATCGGGTCGCCCGCTGACAACGTCGTAGTGCTCCCCCAGCGCGAGCGTGTGGCGCCCGGCTTCTCCCGCCGCGATCTCCCTCGCGCTCAGCGCTTCGAGTGCGGCGAGCAGGGTGGCGTCGTCGTCGTGCATCTCCGCGAGCCGACGCATCGCGAGCAGCGGGGCGAGCGAAGTGGGGTCTTTCTCGGCCGCCTCCTGGTACGTCTGGACGGCGCGCTCGAGGTCGTCCCCGGCCTCCGCGGCGGCGCCGGCGAGCAGGAGCTGAGTCACCGCAGCGCGCGGCGCGTCCGCCTGCTCGGCGGCCTCCTTGAGCAGCCGAACGACTTCATCGGCGTCGCCACGTGCGCGGAGGACCTCCTCCAGCAGCGCGACGGCGTAGGCGTGGGTGGGGGACTTCCGCAGCGCGGCGCGCAGCACCTCCACCGCTTGGTCATCCAGGCCGACCCGCGCATACGAGCGCGCGGCGGCGCACAGGTGTGCGGCTCCGGTCTCCTCGTCCGCCGCGCGTCCCGCGAGCGCCTTGTGCGCGCTCGCCAGCAGCTCGGCGTTGTGGGTCTCGGCGGCGGTGATGCGCGCCAAGTCCGGCGCCCACACCTGGGCTGCGTCGAGTCCGACCGCTTCCCCCAGGGTGGCATCGGCGGCCGGGTCGTCCTCGAGCACGAGCCGCTCGAGCTCGTGCACGTCCCGCAGCAACGCGCTCCTCTCGGCGGCGTCGATGTCACAGGCGAAGAGCGCCTTGGCGTGCTGCTGTGCGCCGGTCGCGTCCGCCAACCGCAGCGCGGCAGCGAGGGCCTCACGTAGGATCGCGCCGGGTGCTCCGCTCGCCTGCGCGGCTTGGCTGAACAGCTCGCGGGCCTTCGGCGCGTCGCGCAGGTGGTCGGCGGCCAGGGTGGCGGCCTCGAAGTACCGCTGCGCGCGGGCCTCGCCCTCCACAGCCTCGGCGCGTGCCGTCAGCTGCGCGACCAAGGCGCCGTGCTCGCCCGTCGCGAGCAAGAGATCTTCCAGCATCGCGGCGGCGACGGCGGACTTCGGGTCGGCGTCGAGCGCCTCCTGGAGCGCGGATGCCGCGCCCTCCGCGTCCCCTTGGCCTTGGGCGCGCTCGGCCATCCGGAAGCGCAGCGCTCCTGCGGCCGGGCCCACGATGCCGGTCCCCAGCAGCGCCTCGGCTTCGGCTGCCGCTCCGTCGATGTCCCCGCTCAGCTCGCGGGCGATCATGCACTCGTACCGGAGGAGCGCATCCTCTGGCCGGATGGCCATCGCGGCTTCGAAGCTGGCCGTCGCTCCTTCCGGGTCCTCGAGCTGGTTGAGGCGAACACGGGCCGCCTCGCGGTGGAAGGCGGCCGCGCGGGCCTGCGCCCGGGCTTGGCTGGCGAAGCGCTGAATCGAGAACGCGCCCGACGCCTGGCCCTGATCTTCTCCGCGCGACTCCGCGAGGGCGAGCTTGGCCTGCCCGTCGAGCGCGACGGCGAGCTCGCCCCACCGCTCGGTCTTGCGGGCGACCCGCTCCATCGCCTCGAGCACACGCCAGCGGGCGGCTGGGGTGCTGACCGCGGTCCGGAGCACCTCGAGCGCTCCGTCGAGGTCATCGGACTCTTCTCTCGCGCGCGCCACCTCCAGATAGAGAAGCGCACGCAGGACCGCGTCCTCGGTGAGCTCGGCGCGCTTCTCGATCACGGTGATCGCGGCGTCGATGTCCCCCTCGGCGAGCAGCTGGTGCTCGAGGAGCAGCGCGATGTCGTTGGCCGCCGGCGCCCGAAGGAACGCGGTCTCCAGCAGCTTGCGCGCTTCTTCGGCTTGGTCCTGATGGTCTCCGATCAGCACTGCGCGATCGGCGAGCGCGGAGGCGGCCTCTTCCGGGGTCGTCGCGCTTCGGGCCTCGGCGTCGTACAGGCGGAGCAGGTTCTTGGTCGACCGTCGGCGCTCGAAAATCGAAACCAGCGCCACCAGCGGGGGCCGGAACGCGGGGTCGAGGTTGTAGGCGCTCAGGTACTCCCGAACGGCTTGGCCCTCGTTCTGCATCGCATGCTGCAGGAGGTTGCCGATCTCGTATTGGAGAACGGCTTGCCGAGTGCGGTCCGGTGTCGCGTCGAACTCCGAACGGAGCAACTCGATGCGGGCCTCGGCGGCGGTCGGTTCTTGGGACGCGTCCATGATGGCGGCGAGCTTCCAGAGGGGGCGGGGGGCCGTACTATACCGACCCGACTCGGTTTCGGGGAACGGTAATGATCCAGGGGCTCAAGCAGGCGCGCTGGTCGCTCGGTCGGCAGCCTCGAGCAGGGCGCCGCGCCGGAGCAACAGAGTGGCGCTTTCGATGTCCACGTATAGCGGACGGTCCCCATCGAGGGACAGTATCTCGTCACGGAGCCGTCCGTGTGCGGCCGACACCCCACGGCCGGGCCGGAGCGGTGCACGAAGGTCGATGCCCTGCGCGGCCACCATCGCCTCGATGCCCAGCACGATGCGCACATGCTCGACGATCTGCGCGGCCTTGCGTGCGCTGATGCTGCCCATGGACACGTGGTCTTCCTTGCCGGCCGAGGACGGGATGGAGTCGACGCTGGATGGGTGGCAGAGCACCTTGTTTTCGCTGACGAGGGCCGCCGCGGTGACCTGGGCCATCATGAACCCCGAGTCGAGCCCGCTGTTCGGTGCCAAGAACGGGGGGAGCCCAGACGACATGGCGGGGTTCACGAGCTGCTCGATTCGCCGCTCGGCGACGTTGGCGAGTTCCGCGACGGCGATCGCGGCGGTGTCGAGGGCGATGGCCAACGGCTGGCCGTGGAAGTTGCCACCACTGATGACCTCTCCCGAATCCGCGAAGATCAACGGGTTGTCGGTCGCGGCGACGATCTCGCGCTCGAGCACGGACCGCACCCAGGTCAGCGCGTCCCGCGTCGCGCCGTGGATCTGAGGCATGCAGCGGAGGGAGTAGGGGTCCTGCACCTTGTGGCAGTCCCGGTGGCTTTCCATGATCTCGCTCTCGACGAGCAGCGCGCGCAGGTGAGCGGCGCTCGCCGCCTGCCCGGGGTGCGGGCGCACCGCCTGGATGCGGGGGTCGAACGGGCGCTGGCTCCCCTGGAGGGCCTCGAGGCTCATGGCGCCCACGAGATCGGCCTGCCGGCACAGCTGTTCGGCATCGACCACCGCCAGCGCGCCGACCCCGAGGATCAGCTGGGTGCCGTTGATGAGCGCGAGTCCCTCCTTGGCTTGGAGCGTGACGGGGGACAGACCGGCGGCCGCGAGCGCGTCGCCTCCCAGCATCACCTCGCCCTGGTATTCGGCGTGCCCTTCGCCGATCAACACGAGCGCGAGGTGCGCCAACGGCGCGAGGTCGCCGCTCGCCCCTACGGAGCCCTTGGAGGGGATGACGGGGTGCACGCCGTGGTCGAGAAGCCCGATCAGGAGCTCCACCACCTCCGCCCGCGCCCCCGAGCACCCCATCGTCACCGTCTGCGCGCGCAGCGCGATCATCGCTCGAACGGCGTCGGTCGGAAGCGGCTCCCCCACGCCGCAGGCGTGGCTGCGAACGAGGTTCTGCTGCAGCTTGCGGATCTCGTTCGCCGCGATCCGTGTTTCCGCGAGGGCACCAAACCCGGTGTTCACCCCGTAGACATTGGGTGCCTCGTCGCCCGCCTCGGCGAGCCCCGCGACGACCGCGCGCGCCGCATCCACCCGCGCCCTCGCCGCTGCGCCAAACGACAGCGACGCTCCGTCGCGCGCGATGGCGGCGAGCTGGTCGAGTGACCAGGCTTCACCGAGCGGGATCCGTTCGCGGGTCTCTGGACTCGTTCCGCTCTCTGAACTCATGGCGCTCTCCACGGAAAAGGCCGCCCCCGTGAGGGAGCGGCCCAACCGTACCGCGCGTGGGCGCGAGGATGAGCGCGAAACTCACCCGGGTTGCGTTCGTTCAGCCGAGCTGCGCGTTCGCGTGGTTCCAGTTCACCAGGTTCCACCAGCCCTCGATGTACTTGGGGCGGGCGTTTTGGTAGTCGAGGTAGTACGCGTGCTCCCAGACGTCGCACGTGAGGATGGGCGTGAGGCCCATCGTCAGCGGGTTGCCCGCGTCGTGCGTGTCGATGACCTGGAGCTTGTCGCCGTCCTTGACGAGCCACGCCCAGCCGCTGCCGAAGTGACCGCCGGCGGCCTTGGTGAAGGCCGTCTTGAAGTCACCAAAGCTGCCGAAGTTGGCGTTGATGGCCTCGGCGATCGCGCCCGTGGGCTCACCGCCGCCGTCGGGGCTGAGGCTGTTCCAGTAGAAGGTGTGGTTCCAGATCTGCGCCGCGTTGTTGTACACGCCGCCCTTGGCGGTCTGCACGAGGTCCTCGAGGCTCTTGCCGGCGAGGCTCGGGTCGGCCTCCACGGCCGCGTTCAGCTTGTTGACGTAGCCCTGGTGGTGCTTTCCGTAATGGAAGTTGAGCGTGTTCTCCGAGATGTGCGGAGCGAGCGCGTCCTTGGCGTAGGGAAGCTCGGGAAGGGTGAATGCCATTGGAACCATCTCCCTGGATGTGGGTCGTTGGCAGCCCGCGGGCCGCCGAAGGGCCCCGACCTTAGGTCTGGAGCCTCCGGGCGTAAAGGGCCCTCACGCGATCTGCTTCGAACCGCCTCCGCCTTGACAGCGGCCCCACCGAGGACGAATCCGAAAGCGCCATGAAACAGAGTCACGAGCAGATGGGGCGTCGGCTGCGTGAGCTGCGACTCGAGCGGGCGCTCCAGCAAGGCGATGTCGCCAAGCGCCTCGAGGTCTCAGCGGCGTACCTGAGCCTGATCGAGAAGGGCAAACGCGCCGTTCAGCTGCCGCTGCTCTTCAAGGCGCTCGAGATCTACGGCGTCGGCATGGAGGAGTTCATGGCCAGCCTGGGTGAGCCGCGTGTCGACGAGGGGCTCGCCCGCCTGCTCGATGAGCCCTTGCTCCGGAGCCTTCATCTCAGCCGGGAGGACCTCTCTTCTCTGGGCGCGGAGCCCCGGGTGGCGACGACGATCA
Source organism: Sandaracinaceae bacterium (assembly GCA_045106715.1). Lineage (GTDB taxonomy): Bacteria > Myxococcota_A > Polyangia > Polyangiales > Sandaracinaceae. The sequence continues at coordinate 11,479 of JBGCFC010000114.1, read as the reverse complement.
CCGCGCTGTTCAACCTCTACAAGAACACGCGCGGCCAGCTCGATCACCTCCTTGCTGACCTGGCCCGGCGGGAGCGCAATGACGCGAGCCGCGCCTCCGAGCTCGCCTTCGACTACAGCCCGTTCGACGAGGTGACCGACTTCCTCGAGGCCCACAGCAACTACTTCCCCGAACTCGAGGAGCGGGCCGAGGCGTTCGCGCAAGACGCACGGTTGAGCGAGAACCCGACCGCCGATGAGCTCGCCGCCGGGTTGCGCGACCGTCTCGGAGTCGAGGTCCAGCTCGTCTCGGAGGAGGAGGGCAGCAGCGTCATCCGACGGCTCGACCCCGCGGGGGGCCGGCTCGCGCTGTCGCTCGACATCCCCGACTCCCGCCGCAAGTTCCAGCTCGCGCACACCATCGGCCTTCGTGTGCTCGACGTGGAGGGGCTCGCGGACCGGATCACCGCGTCCCACACCGCACACCACGCCGAGACACTCCGGCTGCTGAAGATCCACCTCGCGAACTACTTCGCCGGCGCTCTCCTGTTGCCCTACGGGCCGTTCTATCGGCAGGTGGTGCGCACGCGCTACGACGTCGACCGACTCGCGGTGATCTTCCGTGTCAGCTACGAGACCGTGGCGCACCGCCTCTGCAACCTGTCGGACCCGGCGCGCAGGGGGCTGCCGTTTCACTTCGTCCGGGTCGACGTCGCGGGCAACATCAGCAAGCGATACTCCGCGACGGGGCTGAAGTTCCCCCGCGGCACGGGCTCCTGCCCGAAGTGGGCGGTCCACGTCGCCTTCCTCTCGCCGCACCAGATGCACCGGCAGTACGTCGAGTTCCCAGACGGCTCGCGCTTTTTCTGTTTCGCCCGCGTGATCGGCGAGCCCGAGCGCGGCTCGCACGCGCGGGGCACCGTCTACGGCATTGGCCTCGGCACACGCGCGGAGGCCGCCAAGGAGCTCGCCTACGCCGACGACATGCCGTTCGTGGACCCCGCGCGCATGTCCGTGCCCGTCGGAACGACGTGCCGGTTCTGCGAGCGCACCGACTGCAATCAGCGCGCGGCGCCGAGCTACAAGTTCGCGTTTCGCGTCGACGAGTACATCAAGAAGGACAACTTCTTTTCGCCCCTCGTCGACGTCGATCAAGCGCGCGAGGAGGAGCCCTGAACCTACTCGGCGGCGTGCACTTCCATTTCCGCGAGGCGGCGGTAGATGGTGGCGCGCCCGATGCCGAGCAGGCGCGCGGCCTCCGAGACGTTGCCACGCGAGTGCTCCAACGCCCGCCTCACCGCCATGCGCTCGAGGTCGCGAAGCGGCACCAGCGGGATGACCGGTCCGGCGGCTGGGGCGGGATCGGAGGGCAGGGCGGTCAGCGCTGTCTCGCGGATGGTGCGCGGCAGGTGGGTGAGGCGCAGGCAGTCCTCCTCGCACGCGAGCAGCGCGCGGTGGATCACGTTGCGCAGCTCGCGCACGTTCCCGGGCCAGTTGTGCGCCATCAAGGCCTCGAAGGCCTCGGGGGCGACCCGGCTCGGCGTCCGGCCCACATCAACCCCGAGCTCATCCATGAAGTGCCGCACCAGCGCCGGGATGTCCTCGGCGCGTTGGCGCAGCGGCGGCACGGTGAGCGGGAACACGACGAGGCGATAGAAGAGGTCGGCGCGGAAGCGGCCAGCACTGACTTCCGACTCGAGGTCCCGATGCGTGGCACACAGAATCCGCACGTCGACGGCCACATCCCCCGAGCCACCGACCCGACGGATGGTTCGTTCCTGCAAGGTGCGCAGCAGTGCCGCCTGGGTCGCCGGCGTCATCTCGCCGACCTCATCCAGGAACAGGGTGCCGCCCTCGGCCTGCTCAAAGCGGCCGCGGTGCTGGCCGGTGGCGCCTGTGAACGAACCGCGCTCGTGTCCGAACAGCTCGGACTCCTGAAGGGCCTCCGGGATGGCGGCGCAGTTGACCGGCACGAACGGGCCCTCCCTTCGGTGACCGTTGTCGTGGATGGCCCGCGCCACGAGTTCCTTGCCAGTCCCGCTCTCGCCGAAGATCGCCACCGCGACGTCGCTGCGCAGGACCCGGTCGATGTGGGTCGCGAGCCGCTGCATGGGCGCGCTCTCGCCGACGAGCTTGCGGCTGGCTTTGTGCGTCGACAGCTCGGTCTCGAGGCTCGATACGCGCTCCAGGAGCTCGCGCCGCTCGACTGCGCGATCCACCGCCAGCAGCAAGCGCTCTTGGTCGAGTGGCTTGGTGACGAAATCGTAGGCGCCGGTGCGCATGGCGGACACCGCGGTCTCCACGGTTCGCTCGGCGGTGACCACGACCACGGGCAGGTCCGGGTCTCGCGCGAGCAGTCGCGTCAGGACCTCCATGCCCGGGATGTCGCCGAGACCAAGGTCGAGGCAGACGACGCCGCGCGTCTTCTCCCCGTCGAGGATGCTCTTGCCACGGCCGTGCTCGACGACCTGGTAGCCGGCGTGCTCGAGCCACAGCCGCATGATGCGGCGGATCACCGGGTCGTCGTCCACGAGCGTGACGCGCCGGGGTTGGGAAACAGGACCCATGCTTACTCGTACGGTCGCCGCGAGGCGGGACTTGAGGCGTCGTCGGTCGCAGCGGATACAGTTCCTCGGCATGCCCCGCCGCTTCTCCAACGTCCTGGGGGTCGACGACTCCCCCTTTGAGCGTACCCACCGGGGTGATGTGCCGATCGTGGGCGCGGTGTTCACCCGCACGCGACTGGACGGGGTTCTGCGTGGGAAGATCCGCCGCGATGGCGTGAACTCGACGCCTCAGCTCGCGCGGCTCCTGACGCGGTCGCCGTTTGCGGAACACGTGCAGCTGGTGATGACCAACGGGATCGCCTTTGGGGGGTTCAACGTGCTGGACGTACAGGCGCTCTCCGATCGCATCGCGCGTCCGGTGCTCGTGGTGTCCAAGAAGGAGCCCGACCTTCTCGCCATTCGGCGCGCGCTCATCACGCGCGTCCCGGGCGGAGAGGCGAAGTGGAAGCGCATCGTGCGTGCCGGGCCGATGGAGCCGGTCGAGGGCGTTTGGGTGCAGCGCGCCGGGCTCTCACTCGCTCAAGCGGCGCAAGCGATACGGGACACGCGGGTGCAGGGGCGGCTGCCCGAGCCCTTGCGCGTGGCGCACCTCATCGCCGGCGCGTTCGTGACAGGGACCAGCACAGGCGGGGCGTGAAGCTCACGGGGCGGCGCAGAACGCTTCGCACGTCGCGTCGCCTTCGCACGAGGCGGTGAACGGGACCTGCGCGTCCGCCTGGCGTCCCTCGGCGTCTTCCACCGAGACCACGAAGCGCAGTGAGGCCTCCTCGACAGCGCGGCCGGCCAGATCCGGGCACAGGGTCATGGGGGCGGCGCCCGCCAGCTCGAAGCGGCCATCGTCGAGGGACACGAAGTCGACAGGACCGCGGTTGAGCGAGACCAGGTCCGCGGTGCGGGCGTCGACGACCCGGCGGTCGAGGCGCGCGGTGGTCGGGCAGATGCCGGCGATGCGCGCGTGGAGAAAGACGTGCGCGCCGCCCTGAAGCCCGGTGTGCAGCGCGATCGTGTCGTCCCCGGCAACCGTCTCGAAGGCGACCCCGTTGGCGTCGGAGGTCCCGATCTCGAGAGAGGGAGCGCCCAACTCCTCGCAGGGATCGGCACATCCGACGAGCAGCATCCCGAGCGCGCATCCCGCCATCAGTCGGTTCACACCAACCCCCTCACGACACCACCGAGAGCGATCGTTGCGAGGGTGGCTCCTGCCAGGGAAAGGGCGCGTCGAGCGGCGTCAGCTCATCGATCCACGTGGCGTTCGGGTCGAACTTCGCGAAGAACGGCCGACCGGTCCAACTCGGGTCCCGGGCCTGCAGCATCTCGAGCACGAAGGCGCGCTGCCCTCCCACGATCGCGGTGCCTCGGACGGCAACTTTACCTGGCGTGCAGCTCATGACCGGGCCGCGGAGTGTGCGCCCGAGGCCCGACAGCGTCCGGTAGGTTTTCTGAAACACGGAAAGCGCACGCGCGAGCGGCACCTCGAAGTACCCGCGCGGGCCCGTGTCGCGTTCCACGAACAAGTAGTACGGGATGACCCCGAGGCGGACCTGCTCCCGGTACATCTCCGAAAGCGTGGCCGCGTCGTCGTTGACCCGGTGGATCATCGGGCACTGTGCGCGGATCACCGCCCCGGCGCTGCGGGACCGCCGGATGGCGTCCTTGGCGGCCTGCGGGGCGAGCTCGCGGGGGTGACTGAAGTGCGCCATCACCGCGACGTGTTTGCCGGCCGCGACGATGTCCTCGAACAGCCGCATCAGGTCATCCGCGTCGTCGCCCTCGGTGAAGCGGCTCGGCCAATAGGACATCGCCTTTGTCCCGAAGCGAATGCTGGTGAGGTGGTCGACCGCGAGGAGCGGCTCGATGAAGCGACGGAGCATGTCGGTCCGCATGACCATCGGATCGCCGCCGGTGAACAGCACGCTGCGCAGCTCGGGGTGCGCCGCCACGTACCCGGCGAGCTGCTCGGGAGGACCGCCGCGCAGGCGCTGCTCGACCGGCCCGACGAACTGAGGCCAGCGAAAGCAGTACGTGCAGTAGGTGTGGCAGGTCTGACCGGCCCGCGGGAAATACAGGAGCGTCTCGGCGTACTTGTGCTGCATGCCCGGCACGGTCTCGTCGCCGTCCTGCGGGACGTTGAGCGTGAGTTGCCCGGCGGGGTGAGGGTTGAGCCCGGCGCGAATGCGGTTCGCGAGGGCGTCGATCTCGGCGCGGGGGGCGCCGGTGTCCAGCAGCTCTCGCATCTCGCGGAGCGCACCGTCGGACAGCATGCCGGGCTGCGGAAAGGTCAGCTGGAACATCGGGTCGTCCGGCACCCGGTCCCAGTCGATGAGGGCGTCGAGCACGTACGGGTTCACCTTGAACGGAAGCACGTTGGCGGCCGCCTCGATGCCGCGCCGCAGGTCGGGGTCGAGGCGGTCGAGCTGAGGAATGCGAGCGAGTTGGTTGCGGCCGAGGGATCGAAATCGAGCAGGCGTGTCGTTCAACGAGGATCTCCAGGGCGGGCACGTTCCGCCTCCGCGGGATGGCCCCAAGCGTGCAGACATTCGGCGAGGATGTGTCGTGCGACCCACTCCCCGCGGTCGTCACGGTTAGCACGTGCGGCGGAGAGCGCCTCCAGAGACGTGCGAACACCGAGGGCCGGATCGCCCGCGCAGAGCTCGATCAGGGCCCGCGTGGCTTTCGTCCGCGTCGGCACGTCTTCGTCTCTCATCTCAGCGAGCTGCGCGCGCGCTCCCGTCAGATCCCCGCGCAGGAGCTTGCCCAAGGCGCGTACCCGCTGAACCGCTGTGGTTTGGGGTTCGGCGCCGCAGAGAAGCGACTCGAGCGCCTCGAAGTCGCGCGCGCGAAGCGCCTGCCGGACCCCGTGCGCCAGTGTGGGCAGCGGCCCGACGCGGGTCTTGCCGTCGTCGGGCTCGGCGACCTCGAGCGCGTGCCGCATCGTCATCTCGGCCGCGAATGGCTCGGGCGCGTCCCGCATCGGCAGCGGCGGCCGCGAGATGGTGGTCGTGCTCGCCGGCAATGGAGGAGGAGTCGAGCCAGGCGGGCTGTCGTCGGGAGGGGCGGCCAGCGGTCGAGACGGGAGCGGCGGCGGCCGCGGTGGCTCGGATGTCCCGCTGTCAGTGTCGTCCAGCCAGCGGTCCCCGACCGAGGTGCGGTCGTCTTCCTGGGAGAGGCCGTCCAGCTCGGCTGTGATCTCCAGGTCGACCTCGATGTCCCCGAGCGCGTCCTCCTCGCCGGCGCCCTCCGTGCTTCCGGGCGCCGCGAGTGCCGCCCGCATCGCGGGGTCGGAGAGGGAGGCGACCCGAGTCGGATCCTCGTCCAGCTCGAGCGACGGATCGGGCCGCTCGGAGAGGGGAGGGGCGGTGTCCTGTGCCTCCTGCGGGGCCGCGACCGTGCCGATCGACGTGGCGTCTTCGTCGCCCTCGAAGCCTTCACCGGCGATGGGGGCCAGCGGAATCTCTCGGGTCGGAGGGCCGTCCTCGTCCGGCTCGAAACGGTCAGCGTTCGCCGGGCGGGGCTCGGCCCAGCTCTCGAGCCAGCCCATCAACTGCCGAGCGGCCCGATGGTAGTCCGCCGCCACGACGTTCGAGATGGCATCCTCGACCAAGGCGCGCGCCGCGTCGTCCTGTCCGGCCTCGTGGAGGTAGTAGGCCCGCTGAAGCTGCGTGGGCACGCCCCCCGGTTCCCCGTCGAGGGCCGCCGCAACGCCATCGTAGAGCGCGTTGGCGCGGGCCTCGTCCATGCGGCCGAGCACACGCCAGCGAATCCACGGAGAAGACGGCCGCGGGTGGGTCTCGTCCCGGACGAGCGCGCCCTGCATCAGCGCGGCCATTCCCTCTCCGAACGCGGAAGCCGGCACGCCGTGCGCGGCCGCGACCCTCTCGATCAGCGGTCGACTCGAGCCCTCGGGCAACACCGAGAGCGCCTCCAGGATGCGCCGCGCCGGGTCGTTCAGAGGCTCGACGCGTGCGTCGAGGATGGCATGCATGTCCATCGCTGCGGCCCCTTCGACCGGGCCCTTGCGCCACGCGAACCCGCCCTCGGCGCGGACCAGATCACCGGACGCCATCAGCGCACGCGCGACGTCGAGCACGCCGAGAACCGTGTCGCCCCCCAGCACCGCCACACGCCGCACCACGTCCGGCGGCGTCGCGTCGCCGAGCGCACCCTCGGCCACCTTGAGCGCGTCCGCCATCTTGAGCGGCGGCAGCGTCAGCTCGAGCGGCGCCGCCTCCGCCTCGCGAAGCGGTCGCGGGACCTCGGCATCGAGCCCGAGCCGTGCGGCCAGAACGCTTCGCCCCTCGTCGTGGACAGGGAGCACTGCCTCCAGCGTCGCGCCGTCGATCTGCCCGAGCGGGCTCATGACGAGCCACGGCGTGCGCCCCGCCTCGCTCTCGGCCTGAAGAATGTCGCGCAAGACACCCGTCAGCGTGGCGCGCGGCACCAGCAGGCCGTCCGCCACCCTGCCCAAGACGCCGTCTCCGTCGGCCACCTCGAACGCGCGGCGCACTCCGGCGGGGTCGTCGAAGCGTCGAAGGAGCGCGGCCCGCAAGCTCGCGAGGGGCACCAGGCCGCCGAGCGCCGGCGCGAGTCGCCAGGGCACGCCGCCTCGCTTCGCCGCGAGGGACGCGATCACCTCGGACGCGCCGGCGCCGACGGGACCTCGGAACGCCAAGCTGCGGTGGCCCTCGGAGAGCGCGGTGTTGGCAGCGGTCGCGACCAACTCCAGCGTCGGGGGGAGGGATGGCGCGTCGAGCTCGGCGATCGCGATGGACGATTGGTCGTCGCGGTGAGCGTGCTCTCGGTCGATGGTGATCCCGCGCGGCGCACCGGCCCCCGCATTGACCCGTCGTCCAAACAGGAACGCGTCGCCCACGAGGTCCTTGGCCCCGGGACCGAGCACGAGCTCTCCGGGACGGGTGCGGTTGGCGAGCAGCTGGGCGCGCTCGAGGGCCTCCGACACCAGCAGACCGTCTTCCTCCAGGAAGCGGCCCGCGGTCACCGCGATGCTCACGGCCAACCCCTCGACGCTCGCCTCCGTGAGGATCTCGAGGCCCATCTCGACCACATCGACCGCGTCGCTGCACTCGAACGTCGCGGCCGTGGCGGCTCCGAGCGTGCCGACCACGTCGCCGCCCATGACACGGAGGCGACCCGACAGCGTGCGGATCCACTCCCGGACCCCCTCGACGGGGGTCTCCGTCTCCTCTCGAGGCGGGAGCCACCGGTGCCAGACGACGAGTCGATTCACCGTCGCGGTCCGCCGTCTTCCCGCGTTCGCGCGCTCGTCGCCTCGGAGGCGCAGATGCGGCTCCCCATCGACGCGCTCAGTCTTCGAGACGGCGCTTCAGCGCCTCGAGCTCGTCGTCGACTTTGGTGGTGCCGGCCGCCTTCTCGAGCGCGCGGAACCGCGCATTCACGTCGCGCGTGTCGGCGTCGTCCAAGACATCGTGCGCCTCGACCTCGGCCTCGAGCGAGTCGATCCGTCCGGTGAGCCGCTCCAGATCGCCGAGGGCCCCGCCGGCGCCCGAGAGCGCATCTTCATCCGGACCTTGCCGCGCCCGCCGGACCTTGGCCGCGAGCGTGGACTTGCGCGCCTTGAGATCCTCGAGCTTCTGCTCAATCTCCTCGAGCGTGTCCTTCATCTGGAAGGCGGCGTGCTCCTGCTCGGACGCTTGCCGACTGGCCTCTTCGACCTGCCTCGACGAGCGCTGCTTCATCTTGAGCGCTTCGCGGGCGAGCTCCTCGTCGCCCGATTTGAGCGCGAGCACGGCCTTGTCTTCCCAGCGGGTGACCTCGTCTTCGAGCTCTTTGCGCTTCTTCTCGAGGCGCTTGGCGGAACCGAGCGTGGAGACGAGCTCCTTCTTGGCGTTCTTGAGCTCGGACTCCATCTCGATGATGGTCTGATCGATGAGCTTCGCCGGGTCCTCGGCGTTGTCCAGCATCGAGTTCAAGTTCGACTTCAAGACTCGGTTGAAGCGGCTGAAAATTCCCATGTGTTTTCGTCTCTTTGCGTGTGCGCTCGGGAGCACGAAGCGTTTCACGTCGCTCCGACCTTGTAAAGACAGGACATCCCCCGTGCTCTCGGGGCCAGGGCATCAACGCGCAGCCCCCCTCTCTGCTTCCCGCAGGATGCCCCGCTCCTCTCTCGCGTCGTGCTTCCAGCAGGGGTGTCGTGCTACCAACGGAGCATGCGCGTGCGTTGGGCTGTCCGCTCTCTTCTCTTCTCGTTCCTCACTCTGCTCACCGTTCCCGCGGTGGCGCAGGATGCGCGTGAACTCTTCCAGCAAGGCGAAGCGGCCTATCAGACGGGCGACTACACCGAGGCGGCCACGCTCTGGGAGCGTGCATACGAGATGGACGCGCGTCCGCTGCTGCAGCACAACCTCGCGCAAGCGTACGAGCGGCTGGGGCAGCTCGACCGCGCGGCGGCGGCCTACCAGATCTACATCGACGCGAGCCCGCCCGACGACGCGCGCTCGGTGACTGCGCGTGCTCGCCTCGCGTCGCTTCGCGAGCGGCTTGGCAACACCGGCATCCAGCTGACGGGCGGGCCGGAGGGCGCCACGATTCTCATCGATGGTCAGGACCGCGGTCGTCTCCCGCACCCGGACCCGCTGCGGCTCGAGCCAGGCTCGCACCAGGTCGTCATCCGCCTCGACGGGTACTCGGACTTCACGTCCGTGGTGGCGGTGAGCGCGGGTCAAGCGGCGGAGGTCCCCGTTTCGATGCAGGCCGGAGAGAGCGGGACCGCATCCGTCGGGGGCGGAGGCGGCGGCGGCATCTCCATGATCGGGCTGGCCATCGCGCTGGGCGGCGCGGCCGTCCTCGTGGGCGGCGCGGTGACCGGCGGGCTGGCGCTCTCCGCGGCCGATGGCGCCCCGGCGACCGAAGGTCCGGAGGCCGACGAGGCGCGCACGCTCGCGCTCGTGACGGACATCCTCATCCCCACCGGCGCGGTGATCGCCGCTGCGGGGGTGGTGTTGATGTTCGTGCTCGACGATGGAGGCTCGAGCGACTCGGCGCGCGTCGTGCCCGTGCTCGGCCCGGACTATGCCGGCGTGTCGGTCAGCGGCGCGCTGTGATTTTGGTGGCGCTTTCTGCCACGTCGAGGGAATGCCCCTCGCCGCGCGACCTAGACGCCCCGCGACTGCGACCTACAGGCCGAGCGTGACCACCGGCTCTCGCCGGTTCGTCGTCGTTCCGTCCCCCAGCTGACCGTCGCGGTTGCGTCCCCAGCAGACCACCTGGCCGGAGCTTCGCCGGGCGCACGAGTGGGAGCCTCCGCTGGCGACTTCGACCGCGTCGCTCACCCCCACGACCGGCACGGGCTCGAGGCGCGTCGTCACGGTTCCGTCCCCGAGCTGCCCGTCGTCGTTCAGGCCCCAGCACACCACTTGGCCGGAGCCTCGGAGCGCGCAGCTGTGCAGTCCCCCGACGGCGATGCCTGCGGCATCCGTGAGGCCGATGACGGGGGTCGGGGACCGACGTGCGTCCGTCGTACCATCGCCGACCTGACCATCACCGTTTCGTCCCCAGCAGAGCACTTGTCCGCTGAGCTCGCGGGCACAGGTGTTGGAGCCGTTGGCGCTGATCTCGGCGATGTCGCTCAGCCCAGGAACCGGGTTGGGGCTCGTCTGGCCCATCAGGCTCCCGTCGCCCAGCTGCCCGAAGTTGTTCTCGCCCCAGCAGGCCACGACCCCCGGTTCCCGAATCGCGCAGGTGTGGGCGCTGCCGAGGTGGAGCGCGAGCGCAGCGTCGAGTCCGGCGACGAGCGTCGGCGAGAGGCGGTCGTCCTTGGTTCCGTCCCCGATCTGGCCGGACACGTTGGAGCCCCAACACCAGGTTCGCCCCAACGCGTTGCGCGCGCAGGCATGCGACCCGCCCGCGGCCAACCCGACGATGGGGGTCCGAACATCGGGATCTGGCTGGGAGTCGCGTGATCCACGCCCATCCCGTCTCCGAGTTGCCCGAGGGAGCCGAATCCCCAGCACGCGACCGCGCCACCGTCTTCAAACCCGCAGCCGAAGAGCCCGCCTGGAGCCACATCGACGTCGCGCACGCCCGCGGGCACCACGGGTTCAAGGACGTCCGCTCCCCCGAAACTCAGTTGCGCGAGGCTGTTGTCGCCCCAGCAGCGGACTTCCCCGTCGCTCATGCGAACCCAGCTGTGGGATCCGCCCAGCCACAGCCGCTCGGGCACGACGGACGCGCCTGCGTCCGCTGGGCCCGCGTCCGCTGGCCCGGCGTCCGCTGGCCCCGCGTCCGCCGGCCCCGCGTCCATCTCCATCGTGCACCCGGTCGGCAGGCACATGCCCGCACCGCACTCCCGGTCGTCGAGCTGGACCGCGCAGACCCCGGCGAGGCAGAGGCCCGTCGCGCACGCGGGCGCTTCGGTCTCGACGAGGCATGTGGAGTCCGAGGTGCACTCCGGCTCGGGGCAGAGATCCGGCGTCTCAGGGCTGCACCGTGGGTCGACGCACCCGCCCGCAAGGCATGCGGTGTCCCCAGGGTTGCCGTCTCCGGGACAGGCGACGCCGGCGCAGTCGCGGGTGATGATCACTGTCACCACTGCCGAGCCGCCACGGAGCTCCAGCTGCACCAGGCCCGTGCCCGCCTCCGCCGCCCCGTTGAACAGACGCACCCGGATTTGCCAGATCCCGCGAGCGACGTCCGCCAGCTCCGCCAGCCGTACGACTGCGCCAGTGTCACTCATGGTGACCGTTGGTCCATCCACGCGGCGCACGGGCATCCCGTCCGAAGTGGCCTCGACCTCGACGCGGTCGTACTCCACCCCGGCTCGCAGGTCGGTTCGGAGGTTGACGATCAGCACCGCGTCCGGTTCGTCACAGCCGGCCGTCAGGGCCATGAGCGCACACCCGAACCAAGCCATCCAGCGTCGCGCCATGCCGCCACAGTGCCACAGGAGACATCCGTCGT
>JBGCFC010000113.1:0-8610 GCA_045106715.1 Sandaracinaceae bacterium | reverse complement strand
ACCACCATCTCGAGCACGCCGCGTCCACCCTCGACGTCGAGGTCCTGGGGCAACCAGCCGATGCGCACGCCGCGCGCCGTCTGCACGGTGCCCCCGTCTGCCTGCTGTGCGCCCGCCATGATGCGGAGCAGCGTGGTCTTGCCCGAGCCGTTTGGGCCGATGAGGCCGATGCGGTCGCCGTCCGCGATGCGAAGGCCGAGATCGTCAACGATGCGCTTGCCCCCGAAGGAAAGCGAGACGTGCTCCATGACGACGAGACTCATGCGCGCGGTATAGCGAAAAGGCCCCCGCTGTCGACGGGCCGTTCAGCCAAGGGGGCATGCGCCGCGCGCAGGCGCGTCAGCCAGTGTCTCCGACCTGCCTTGGCCACGGGGGTCGGCGCGCACGCCGCTCAGGAGGCCTATCTCTCCCACCGACGACATCTACCCGTTGCCGCGGCGCTCCGCCCACCACTCGCGGTACTTGGCCACGACCCGCTCACGATCGCGCTTCGGCGAGCCGGCGTGGTAGCCGTAGTACGCCTGCGTGACACGCTTGATCTCTTCACCAGCGACGCGACGGACCGCCTCGTCGGTGTGCAGCAGGCCTTCGATGAGCCACTGCACCCGGTGCTCTTGCCGGTGCCGCTCGTACCAGGACGACCACTTCTTCTGCGCTCCGCCAAAGTCCTGCGCGGTGATCCGCCGGAGCGCGGTGCGGAGGTGGCCGATCAGGACCTCGTCGTCTTCGTCGAGCAGCTCGATGAGCTTGGGCACCATGGGGGCGTCCCGGAGCGAACCGAGCGCGTCGACCGCTTGGTGGCGGCGCGTGAGGTCTCGGCCGCGAATCCGAGCCGTTCGCCGGATCACGGTGCGGATCTCATCGAAGCCCGCCATCTGCGCGAAGCTCGGCAAGAGCTGAATCGCGATCTCCCGCACGCCCTCGTCGACGTCGTGAATGCGCTCCGAGGTGACGTCCATCAGGTCGGGGTGCACGAGCTCCGCCGCGACGAGGATGGCGTAGAAGCGCACGTCCGGGTGCGCCGAGCTGAGCAGCGAAGCGACGTAGGGGACGGCCCGCACCTGGAAGGCGACGAACGCGCGGGCTACCGGAGACAGGTCTCGCCCCCGTGGCATCGGGCCACCCGTCTCGCGCGTCCACGCGAGCGGGCCGGGGAACGATTGGGCGAGCACGGGCAGGGTCACTTCTCCGAGCGCGAGCAGGCCCTCGATGTAGCGGTCCTGGTCGGCCACCCGCGACGCACCCAAGAGGTCCTCGACCTGCGCGGTGACTTGCTCGCCCATGTCGACGATGACGGAGCGGCTCGCCGCGTCCATCCCCGGAGGCGGCCGAGAGGGCTTCTTCGCGGCCTGGTTCGGGACGCGCACGACCTCCGGCGCCGGGAGCGAAGCGCCGGGAGGCCGGTCGGACAGCGGGCGGGGCGGCTGGCTCTTCGGCTTCGTCTCGACGACGTCAACCACCGCATCGGTCATCCTGTACACGCCGTCGAGACGAGGTCGACCGGAGTTCGACGGACCGTCTTCCGGTTCCTCGTCGACCACGACGAGACTCGGCGCGTCGTCCTCTTCCTCGTCTTCCTCGTCTTCCTCGTCCCAGTCGCCCTCCCAGTCCTCGTCCTCCGCGTCCTCCTCGTCGACTTCGATGCGGATCTCCGTGTCGTCGTCGCCGTCTTCGTCGAAGCTGAGCTCGGGCTCGTCGTCCTCGACGAAGCTCAGGTCCGGCTCATCGTCATCGTCGAAACTCAGATCCGGCTCGTCGTCCTCTTCCTCGAGGCCGGGGAGCAACGAATCACGGGCGGCCGGCGGCGGGGGCGCGGCCCGCGGGATGCCAAGAACACGCTCCGGGGGCGCGTCGCTCGGCATGCGGCGGCCCACCTGCTGGTCGAGCGCGTCCGCGCGTCGATCGAGCTTGGCGGGGTGCACGTCGTCGAGAGGCTGGGGAGCACGCTCGACGCTCCCCCACGAGTCGCCGCTGATGCTCGTCGGAGGCTGAAAGCCCGGGCTGCTGCGCGCGCTGGATGACCAGTCCGTCCGCGGCGGCGGGGTTTCGGAGACGGGCGCGGGCTCCGCCTGTGGTTCCACCGGCGCCATCTCGGTTCCGGGGACCGTGTCCAGCTCCATCGACGGTGGCGCCGGAAGCACCGCGGCGCGCCCGTCGTCCGCGGGAGCCGTCGGCGTCATCGACTCCGCGACCGCCTCGACCGCCGCGCGATCGAGTGCGTCGTCGGAGACCGGCGCATCCCCGGCGGGGCCGATCGCGACGGAGGCGAGCGCCACCGCCCCTGGCTCGGGCGGGCCGGCGACAGAAGACGCACGCTCGGCGACCGCGGGCCGCCCGGGCTGGGTCGACACACGCACCTTGGGCGGCGACTCGCTCGGCACCGAGGAAGGCGCCCGAAGGGAGCGGCGCGGAGAGGCGGCGGACGGCACGGACGGTGAAGACTTGGCCCGCTTGCGTCGGATGATGAGTTGCTCGAGCGCCTCCACCACGCGCGGGCCAAAGCGGACCAGCTCCATCACCGCGCCGACATCGAAGCTCTCGTCGCTGCGGTCGCCGTAGAGCACCAAGACGACCCGCTGCCGGATGGCGATCGGCATGACGAGCGCCACCGGCGCGTGGATCCGGCGAAGCCCCACGGCGATGTCGCGGTCCACCTCCGAGCGGTCGAGCTTGCGCACGTGCGGCGTACGGGTGCGGCGCGCGTCGGCGAAGAGGCTGGGGGCGTCGAGCGGGAAGCTGAGCGACAGCACCTCGTCCAGCGGAGCCCCCGGGCCGTGCGCGGCGCGGCCGTCGGCCTGGTTGTCGTGCACGACAAAGAGCGAGGTGTAGTCGAAGAACTGCACGGCGAACGCGAAGAAGACCTCGATGATCTCGTCGCGATCGGCCGCGCGCTGCAGGAGCCGCTCCCCGGCAGCCAGCGTGATCGGCCCGCGAAGCCGACGCAGCGCGCGCACGTCGGCGGGCCCGCCATCATCGGGATCGACCTGAGGGGCCGACGGAGCGGGGTCGATGGCCGGCGCGACGAAGAGGCCGCTCGGACGGCGCGGAGGGACTTCCTTCGGAGGAGGGGGGGTGGGCGCCCGAGGCCGCTCGTCACGGTGCGCCTCGAGCATCTCGTCCGGGACCGGGCCGACGTCGACGAGGTCGCCGGCGTCGCGACCATCGACCTTGCGCAGCAGGCGCTCCACGCGGGGAGCGAGCGGCGCCTGGTAGTAGAGCGCGAGCGCCGAGGCGAGCCGGGGCGCGCAGACCATGTGCGGGACCAGATCGAACCCGAGAAGGAACGCGATCTCCCCCTCGACCTCTGGGGACAGCGGCTCGTGCAGCGCCACGTGCAGCACCCGCTCGTCGAGCACCAGCGGGACCAAGCGCCTCTCCCGCGCGATCTCCTTCGGCACGAGCGCAAGCGCGTCGGCGTCGATGCTCATCATCTGCGCTCGAGAGACGGGCGCCATTTGGTAGAGCGCCGCGCGGTAGCTGGTGAGCGCGTTCTCCGGGATCACGCCCATCTCGAGCAACACCGTCTCGACGTCACCGCCGGAGATGACCTGCTTCTGCAACGCTGCCTCGATCTTGCGGACCGGGACGACCCCGTCTCGAACAAGAAGCGATGTGAGCGCGGACATCGTCGTATACCCCCGCGCGAAGAGAGTCCCCAAGACGCGCGGCCTGATGGTCTCCGGGGCCCCGCCCCCCTGTCAACGGAGCATCTCGGGGCGCGGAGGGAACGCACAGAGAGGCTTCTCAGGGCTGCATCGCCCCCAAGGCGTACGCGGCCAGTGCAACCACCACCGCTCCGGCCGTCTCCGTCCGCAGCACGGTCGGGCCGAGTGAGACGAGCACCCCGCCGTGGGCCTCGATGAGCGCGAGCTCCGCGTCGCTCAAGCCGCCTTCGGGCCCGACCACGAGCGAGGCCTCTCGAGTCCCCGAAACCGCCTCCGCGAGGTGTGACGTGCCCCGGGGATGAAAGGCCACCCAGCGCGCCTCCCGGGACTCCGCCAACTGCGTCGCGAGCGGTCGGGGCGGAGCGATGAGGGGCACGTCGGCGCGCCCGCTCTGCCGGGCCGCCTCCCGCGCCACCGCGGTCAGCCGCGCCGTGCGCTTGGCGGCACGCTTGTCGTCGGGACGAGAGACGCTGCGCTCCGCAACAAACGGACACACCGCTGCCACCCCGAGCTCGGTCGCCGCCCGCACGACCGCGTCGAGTTTGGTGCCTTTGGGCAGCCCCGGACAAAGCGTGAGGCGCGGGCGCTCTGCCTCGACGTGCGTTCGCGGGCCGGCCTCGCAGCGCGCACCCTCCGACGCGAGCGCGACGAGCGTCGCCTCGGCCTCTCCACCCGCCCCGTCGAACAGGACGAGCGACGCTCCGACCCCGAGGCGAAGCACCCGCAGGTGGTGCGCCGCGGCGGCATCGAGCCGGACCTCTCCGCCCGCCGCGGGGAGCGACGCGCACGGGAGCCGAACCGTCCTCATGCCGCGGCCACGGCGTAGGTGAGCGCGATCCAGTCCCCATCCTCACGGCGCCCGACGTACACCAGGCGCGCGTCGTACGCGCCGCGGACCTCGGCCTCCTCGCTGGCCAGGATCCCGCTCAACACCAACGTGCCGTCGACCCGCGCCACCAGCGCGTCCGCCATCGGGATGAGCACCGGCGTGCGGATGTTGGCCAGCACGAAGAGATAGGTTCCCTCGACTTCCTCGATGGGCTCGTCGCTCGCCGTCAGGCGCACCCCGTTGACCTCCGCGTTCTCGAGAGCCGTGCGCACGGCGATGGGGTCGATGTCGACCGCGTGCACAGACGCGGCGCCGAGGCGGAGGGCCGCGATGCCCAGGATCCCGCTGCCGCAGCCGACATCGAGCACGGTCTCCCCGCCCTTCACGCGCTGCTCGATCTCCGCGAGCACCAGCCGCGTCGTCTCGTGCGTCCCTGTCCCAAAGGCCTGGCCCGGGTCGAGCACGATCACCAGATCGTCGGGCTTCGCCGCGGCGGTCTCCCAGGGCGGCACCACCAGCAGGCGCGCGCCGATGCGCGTCGGCTTGAAGAACGCTTTCCAGCCATCGCGCCACGCGTCCCCGACCACGTGCTCGACCCGGGCCGTCCACTGCTCGGAGAGCGCCTTCACGCAGGCGTTGGCGGAGGCATCGGTCTCGAACGATGCCACCAGCTCGACCCCGTCGGTGCTCGTCATCGTGCTCCCGTCGCGCTCTTCGACGCCGCTCGCGCCCGCCTCCCAAAGGAGATGGCTGACGATCTCGACCTCGGCCGCGGTGACGGCGACATGCACGTACGGGTAGCGGGGTTCGCTCATGGCGGTCTCGCGCTCTCAGTCGATGTTGATGACGAGCGTGCCGGTCTGGACCTGGTTCGAGAGCTGGTCGGCCACGACGATGCCGGTCACCACGGCGCCGACCACCACGACGCCGATGATCGTCCAGAACCACCACTCTTCGAGAACGTTGACGCCGCCGGCGTTGGGGTCGGCGACGGCGATGCGGAGCGGCGCGGCCACGTCTCCGCGCGCCGCGATGGGGAGGCCCGTCGCGTCGAGCGCCTCGAAGTAGTACTCGACCAGCGGCGGCGCAACGGCGGCGCCCGGGATGGTCGCGCTGAACCCGCTCGCCCTCCGCATCGAGTCCAGGCGCTCGAACACCGCCTCCGTGCCCTGGCGGTAGGCCAAGACGAGGCGGTCCACGCGGCCCGACGGGTCTTCGACATCGGCGGACAGCTCGACCTCGGACCCGGGCTCGGCCTCGGCGGGCGAGCGGTGCTGAATCGACACCGGCGGCGGAGGTCCGGTGCCGGGGCGGCCTTCCGACTCCCACTGGCTGCGCACGTTGTCGAAGAACTCCCGGAAGCGCGGCGCGACATCCGACCCGGGCTGGAACTCCGGTTCGATCGTCAACAGCTGGCGGTACGCGCCGCTCGCCTCCTCCTGCCGCTGGAGCGCCAGGTAGGTGAACGCCAGCAAGCGGTAGATGGTCGCCGACTCGGCCTGGGAGTTGCCCGTTCGCACGAGCGCCGCGGAAAGCGTCTGCAGCGCCTCCTCGTACCGCAGCTCGGCGTACTCCTGCTGCCCACGCGCGATGAGCGGGTTCTGCGCAGACGCGGGCGGAGCGAACACCGCCAGGGCCAGCATCGCCATCAACGCCGCCGTGAGCCCACGCGCCATCCACGCCCCGGTGCGGGTCATCGCTGCCATCGCGGCCACCATAGCAGATCCCGGCTCGGCCCAGGGCAACGGCTCAGGCCGACGCTGGGACGAGCACGAGGGTCAAACCGCGCCCTGAAGCAGCCTGAGCGTCACGTAGAGCACCAGAAGCACCAGCCAGACGATCGGCCATCCGCGCGCACCGGCACGCCACGCCATGATCGGCGCCGCGGGCGGGAAGAGCGCCACCCATCGATGCCGTTCGCCGGAACGCAGAGCGCGCGCGAGCACGCCTGCGTGGGCGATCAAGACGAACATCCCCACGACCACCCACGCGAGCAGCAGCCATGTCTTCGGCGTCACGCGCAGTGCATAGCAGGTTCCGGCTGGGCGCTGGCCCCGAGGGGGGAGTTCGGGCTATCACCGCGGCGGTGAGCGATCCCATCCGCATCGGGCTCCTGGGCGCCGGCGTCGTCGGCCAAGGCATCCTCCAGCTGCTCCACGATCAAGCTCCGTCGATCGAGCGGCGGCTCGGCACACGCATCGAGGTGCGGAGGGTCGTGGCGCGAGACGCGAGCAAGGGACGCGGGGAGCACCTGCCGGACGCGCTCCTGTCGTTCGACCCCAACGACGTGCTCGACGACGCCGAGATCGACATCGTCGTCGAAGTGATCGGCGGCGTGGATCCGGCGGGCGAGTACGTCCGGCGCGCCCTCGAGTCGGGCAAGAGCGTCGTGACCGCCAACAAGGCGCTGGTCGCCGAGGAGGGGCACACGCTGATCGAGCTCGCCGAGGACAAGGGCGTCGACCTCTACTTCGAGGCCGCGGTCGCGGGCGGCATCCCCGTGCTGCGCGTCCTTCGTGAGGCCCTCGCCTCGGACACGGTGACCCGGATCCGCGGCATCGTGAACGGCACGAGCAACTACATCCTGTCGCGGATGCGCGACGCGGGGCTCGGCTTCGAGGAGGCGCTCGCCGAAGCGCAGGCGGAGGGCTACGCGGAAGCCGACCCGACCCTCGACGTCGGCGGCGGGGACGCGGCGCACAAGCTGACCATCCTGGCGACGTTGGCGTTCGGCGCGCAGATCGATCCCGAGAGCGTGTCGGTCCAGGGCATCGAGCGGGTCGGCGCGGTCGACATCGCGATGGCCGCGCGCTTCGGCTACGTCGTGAAGCCGCTCGCCGTGGGGCTCGAGCTGGCCGACGGCTCACTCGATCTTCGGGTGCACCCGGCGCTCGTTCCGATCGAGAGCGTGCTCGCGAGCATCTCGGGCGCGCTCAACGTCGTGGAGCTGGAGGCCACGATGCTCGGCCCGTGTTTGTTGTCGGGCAAGGGCGCGGGCGCGCTGCCGACGGCCATGAGTGTGGTCAGCGACATCGTCGACGTGGCGCGCAATCTGGTCTCGGGGGCGAGCGGGCGCGTGCCGCAGCGGGCGTTCCGCGGCGAACACCTGGTCACCCGTCGCATCGCGGGGCCCGACGCCCACCGCGCACCGTTCTACCTCCGCTTCAGCGTGCTCGACCGCCCCGGCATCCTGGCGCGCATCGCGGGTGTGCTCGGGGCGTTCGACGTCTCCATCGAGCAGATGGTGCAGACCGGGCGGGCCGCCGACGGACAGCCGGTGCAGGTTGTGATGATCACGCACGAGGCGCGCGAAGGAAACGTGCGGAACGCGCTCCGGGAGATCGAGACCCTGACCGGCATGCTCGAACCGGCCCGTGCGCTCCGAATCGAGCCGTGACCGCGCTTGACGCGTACCTGTCGTCGCTGGCAAACGGGTTTCGCTCGTACCCGGGGGCGCTCTGCAAGGGCAACGTGCTCAGCGAGCAGCTCGAGTGGATCGAGCAGGCCGGGGCGCACCTCGACCCACGACTCGAGGAGCCGCTCAGGAGCGCCCGCCCGTTCGGACGGCCGATGGAGTGGGTCCCCGAGGTCCTGATCAACACCCTCTCGCTCAACGCCCGGCTCGGCTATGCGAGCGATGACGCCTGGGGCACGGCGCTCTATGACCGCCAGCGCGAGGTCTATCAGCGTCCTCTCTACCGGGCGCTGATGATGGTCATGTCGCCTACGTTGATGACCATGGCCGCGAGCGATCGCTGGGGCGCGTACCGTAAGGGCACCTCGCTCGCCGTGAACCGCTGGTCCAAGGAAGCGGGTCGCCGCAGCACGATCGGCACGCTCACCTACCCTGACGGCCTGTACACGCCCATCCTGCTCAGCGGGCTGGCGGAGACGCTGCGTTCCGCCATCGACGCAGCGGGCGCCGAGGGCAGCACCGTCGAGTACGTCGTGGCGGAGTCGTCTCCGGGGTGCGCTCGATACCGCATGCGGTACCGAAGCTGACGGCTGGATGTCCTCGGCGGAAGTCGCGACGCGCCTCAGCCATCTAGGAGAACAGCACGCCCCACGTACGGTAGCAAAAGCGCACCTCTCCTCCCGCCTGGTGCGCTTCGAAGA
>JBGCFC010000112.1:0-25774 GCA_045106715.1 Sandaracinaceae bacterium | reverse complement strand
CGAGGCGGCCCCTCCGCGCCCCCGCCGCTCCTCGACGTGCCCCCGGCACGCCTCGTCACGTCGTGACCCCGGAGGCACCCGCCTCGATTGCGCCGACTCGGTCCGATCTTTCGACAATCTTTCAGAACGAGTACGTCGCGCCGTCCCCGAGGCGGAGAATCACGTCCGCCGGGTCCGAGCCGTAGCCCGCGCGGTAGGCGTCGCGCAGCGGCGACAGGTCGAAGGCGCGGGTCTCGGACGGGTACGCTTCACAGGCGTCGCCCTGTCCGTCGTGGTCGAGCCGGAGCTGCACCTGCACCGGGAAGGACTCGAGGAAGGCCGGGTCGTAGCAGAGTCGGAAGAAGTGGGGCGCGCAGCCGCCGCTGTAGGCCACGTCGACCTCGAGCGTGTCGCCGTCGACGCGGATGGCGTTGAGGTCGTATGCGTCCGTCTCGTAGCTGGCCAACGTGTCGCACGCGACGATCGGGATGGGTCCGCATGCCGCTTCGCTGCAGGCGCCGCCGATCGCTCCGTCCTCGCAGCCGCAGCTGTTGCAGCCGTCGGGCGAGGGCGCCCAGCCGCTGTCGAAGAGCTGACCGAACACGCTGCACGCGTCGGGCGCAGGGCACGCGAGCTCCGTGCAGCCGCTGATGACGCCCTTGTTACACCAGCAGGTGTTGCATCCATCAGCCGAGTCAATGGCGGTGCCGTCGGGCACGAAGCCGCCGTCGACCTCACAGGAGTCCGGCTCGGGGCACGCGATCTCCGTGCAGCTCAGCACCCCGTCGTCGCACTCGCAGGTGTTGCAGCCGTCGGGCGCGGGCACACCCACCGAACCGTCGGGATAGGCGGTTCCGTCCACCAAGCAGGCGCCGCCCGGCGGACAGGCGATCTCCGTACAGCCGGTCACCTCACCGTCGGAGCAGGTGCAGGTGTTGCAGTCGTCGGGAACCGATTCGCCGTCCTCGTAGACCACTCCGTCGACCACACACGGGTCGGCGCTGGGAGTGCACTCGTCGGCGCCGGTGACCAGCGCGGCCAGGCAGAGCAAAGAAAGGAGGGGAGTGACATTCAAACGGCGCATGAGGGTCTCCATCGGCACGGTGAACCGCGCACGGCTGGGTGTCTGCGCGCTACGCGCGTCGGCACCTCGGGTGGGGCCCGCGGTCGCGGGCGAAGTGAAGAGTCGAGGCGGTCAGGGCACGTGAATGCTGACCGGATAACGAACCGTCGATCCGTCGACGGTCGCGAACACGAACAGGTGATCCTCCAGGGGATCGGAGCCAGCGGCACTCACGGGGAGCTCGAAGCGCGCATCGGGCGGAAGCACCACGGAAGACGGGCCGTCGACCCGAAGTGCGGGACTGGCGCGCCGGAAAGCGAAGCCGGTCAGCGTCACGTCCTCGGCACATCGGCTGTCGATGGCGAGAACCGCCGAGCGTGACGCTTCGAGTGTCAGGTCGAGCGCAAGCTCGACGCAGGCCGGTCGGGAGACGGAGGCGACGGTCGGCGCGGTGAGGTCGAGCGGCTGAGCGTGGCCCTCGTCCGTCCGGTAGGACAGGCGCAGCACATCCCCATCGGAGGCCGCGGTCGCCACAACAAACGCGCCGTCTTGGCCTGCAATGGAGACCGCCTGCGGCGCTTCGTCGTCGAGGTTGACCAGCCAGACCTGCGCCTCCGCGGGCACCGCGCCCGCCATTCCCCGGTACTCCACGAAGTCCGCCTCGACCACTTCGGGCATGCCCTCGAGGTCCGCCGGATCAATGGGGTCCTGGTTCGGCGGCTGCGGCACGGCGGTGCCGACGCACCCCGCACTGAGCGGGAGCAGCGAGGCCAACGCGACCAGCACCGGCACGACCAGCGCCCGCATGACCAGCGGCACCCGCAGAGCCGGGGGCGTGAGCACGAGCAGACAGAGTGTGGGGCGCGTTCGAGGCACGGCTCAGTGTAGAGCAACCGGCGTGCCGAAGCGTCCAGGGCGCAGGTGACACCCTTGAACTCCCCAGAATGACTCAAACTGTCGTGACACCCCCGCCAATAAGAGACACTATGTTACACATGCGCTCTGCTCACGTGATCGGAGGACGATACGAGCTCCTCTCCGAGCTGGGGCGCGGAAGTGTTGCGCGTGCCTGGCGCGCGCGGGATCTGGCCAGCGGGGACACGGTCGCCCTCAAGCTCCTGCACGCCGATGCCGCCCCGAACGCGCTCACGTCGGAGTTCCGTTGGCTGCTGGGGCGCTGGCACCCCAACGTGGTGCACGTGCGCGACTTCGGCTGGTCCGCATCGGAGGACTCCAGCCACGCCCGAAGTGGGTTGCGCCCGTACTACACGAGCGACCTCGTCGAAGAAGGCCGGCCGCTTCGCGCTGACGACCCCGATGCGCCGGTGCTCGACGCGCTACGTGCGCTCGCGTGGTTGCATCGACTGGGGGTCGTGCACGGCGATGTGAAGGCCGACAACCTCCTCGTGCGGTCCGACGGCCGCGGTGTGCTGATCGATCTGAGCTGCGCCACGCGCCTGGGTCGCCGCCCTTCCCCGCTGCGCGGGACGCCAAGCCATTTGGCGCCGGAGCTTCGGCAAGGAGGCGCCGCGACGCCGGCCACGGATCTGTACGCGATGGGCGTGATGCTGTCTCGGCTGGGTGGGCGACATGCACGGCTCGGCGCCACGCTCACCCTGCCCCGCGAGGAGCGCCCGGCCCGAGCGGACGACGTGCTGGACTGGCTCGGTGCCGAACGCGGCGGTCAGCTCGAGGTGAGTGCGCGCGCCGCCCGCATGTGGGGGCGCGACGCCAGCATGCGGGCGCTCGAGGGGGCCCGCTCGGCGCTCGTGGCGGGGGACGAGGCCGCGCGGGTCTTGCAGCTGACAGGCCCCAGCGGCATCGGTGTGTCACGCGTGCTCGAGCGGTTCCGGCAGGCCACCCAGCTGTCCGGGGTCCGCGTGTTCGAGCTTCATCCCCGAGAGCGGTTCGCGTCGTTGATACAGCGCGCCTTCGGGATCGGGAGCGGAGACGACGTGCGGGGGCTCTCCCTGCTCGAAGAAACGCTCCGGCGCGCCGCCGAGGGCCCTCCCTCGGTGCTGCTCGTCGACGACGTCGAGGCCCGATCCGATCGCGCGCGGCTGTTGGCGCTCGCGCGTGCTGTCCCCGAGCGAGGCCGGCTCCTCGTGGTGTTGGGGCGTCCCGGCGAGGCCATCGGCGCGCCTGTCCCGCTGCCCCCGCTGCGCGTGGACGACATCAAGGGTTGGGCCGACGAAGTGGGCGTCGACGACGTCGCACCGCGCGTGCACGCCTGGAGCGGAGGGGTCCCCGGACAGGTCGAGCGCGGGCTCGGCGCACTTCGAGCGGGACGCACGCTGCCGCCCCCTTCATCCCGATCTCCGCTGTCGCTGCCGCCCCTGTCCGCCGCCGCGCGCCACGTGTTGGCGGTACTGAGCCTCGCCTCACCGCACCCCCACGCCGCGTTCGACTCCGATGCGCTGGCGGAACTCACGGCGGGGCGCTGGGTGCGGCTCGAGGGCGCGCTCGCCACGCTCGAGCGCACGGCGGAGGGGCCGCTGATCCTCGCCGCGCTCCCGCGGCCCGCGATCCTGAACGCGCTCGACGTGCTGCCGCCGCGCGCCGACATCTTGCTTCGGGCGGGCGAGGTGGACCGCGCGCTCGGGCGGCTCTCCGCTGGGGAACCCGACGAGGTCCGGCGAACGCTCGAGCGGCTTCCCGACACGATCCCCGAAACGCACCACGCGGTCGTCGCGCGCGCGCTGCTGGACCACGGAGCGCCGGCGCGGGTGCGCGACCTGCTCGACGCGCCGACGGCAGGCAGCCCCGAAGCGCTCCTGCGCGCCGAGGCGGACCTCAAGCTCGGGCACCCGGGTCGGGTCCTGACCCGCCTCGCCGAGGACGACCGCATGCACGCCATCGACCTCCGCTCCCGGGCGCTGCTCGCCCTCGGTCGGTACTCGGAAGCCCGCGCCATGGCGGATGTCATTGCATCGAACGAACCCGCCTTGGACACGCGTCTCTCGGAGACCCGCGGGCTCGCATCGAGCTATCTCGGGGAACATGACGTCGCGGCGCTCGCTCTTTCGGCCGCGCTGTCGGCCCACCGTCGCGCGGGGAACACCGCCGGGCGGCTGAGGGTCACGGCCTACCAAGCCATCGCCGCGTTTCGGCAGGGCCGGTTCAGCGACGCCGCTGCCCGCTACCGCGACATCCTCGATCTCGCGCGGAGAGAGGGCCTTGACGACCAACTGGCGCCAGGCTGGTTGAACCTCGGCACGGCACTCCAGGAGTCGAACGACTTCGGAGGCGCCATCGACGCATACGAGCGCGCGCTTCGCGCCGCACGGTGGTGGGGCGAAGGCAGCACGGAGACCCTCGCTCGCTACAACCTGGCCAACCTGTTCGCAGAGGTGGGGCGATTCGCCGACGCGGAGCGGCTCGTGGAGCGCTGCGCTGCGGCGGTGGTTCGGCACGGCTTGCATCACCTCGATGCCCCGCTCGAGCGCCTGCGCGGAGAGCTGGCGCTTGCACGCGGGGAACGCGATCAAGCCGCCACGCACCTCCGCGCCGCCGCATCGATGTTCGACACGCAGGGCGCGACACGCGACACCGCCGAGTGCGACCTGTTGCTCTTGGACTGCGTCTCTGAAGACGAGCGAAGCCCGCTCTTCCACACGCTGGCACGGCAGGTCGAGGGCGCGCTCGATCTCTCGTTGCGCCTCGACGTCGCCCGCGCGGCGCGCCAGATGCCCTCGGCACCCCAAGAGGCGCGGGCGACGTTGGAAGGGGTGGTCGAGCGCGCCTCGGAGGCCGGCCTCTCTCGCATCGCCGCCGACGCGCACGCGGCGCTCTCGCGCGCCGCCGAGCGACGCGGTCTCGAGACCCTCGGGGCGCACCACCGCGCGGAGGCCGCGCGCATCTGGGAGCGCATGGCGAGCACGCTGTCGGACGCGCACGCCGTGAGCTTCCTTGCGCACCCCGCACGCGCGGTCCCGCGTCCAGGGCCCGTGACCTCGACGAGCCGAAGCGCGGAGCGCTCGCTGCAAACGTTCCTGGCGGTGAACCGTCGGCTCACCGCGGCACTGGACGTGGACGCGGTCCTCGAGGCAGCGGTGGACGCGGCGATCGAGCTGACCGGCGCCGAGCGCGGGTTCGTCGTGCTCGGCGCCGACAACATGGCGCTTCGGGTCGTCGCGGCGCGAAGCCTCGACCGGGCCGCGGTCCCGGCGTCTCACCTCGCGTTCAGCACGAGCATCGCGGCCCGCGTCATCGAAGAGGACACCTCCCTGGTCACGACCGACGCGCTGAGCGACCCGCGCTTCGAGGGCGAGGCCAGCGTGCACAGCCTCCGCCTCAGCTCGGTCGCGTGTGTGCCGATCCGTCGCGGGGCGGCCGCGATCGGGGCGCTCTACCTCGACAACCGATTCGAGCGCGGCCGGTTCCACGCCCAGGACGTGACGCTGCTCGAGGCGTTCGCGGACCAAGTCGCGATCGCCCTGTCGAATGCGGAGCTCCACCGGCAGCTCCGGGAGCGCACGTCCGAGCTCGAGCGCGCCCAAGCCGCGCTCGAGCGGACCGTCGAAGGCCAGGCCACGCAAATCGAGACCCTGCATCGCGAGGTGGAGGCCCGGCAGCAAGCGCTCGAGTACCGCTACGACTACACGCAGATCATCGGCCGCAGTCCCGCGATGCGGCGCGTCTTGGGCACGCTGGAGCGGGTCATCGACAGCCCGCTGACGGTGCTCATCGGGGGCGAGAGCGGCACCGGCAAGGAGCTGGTCGCACGCGCGATCCACTACAACGGGCCGCGCCGCGAACACCCGATGGTCAGCCTCAACTGCGGCGCGCTGCCCGAGACGCTGCTGGAGTCGGAGCTGTTCGGACACGTTCGTGGTGCCTTCACCGGGGCGGACCGGGATCGCACCGGTCTGCTGGCGAGCGCGGAGGGCGGGACGGTGTTCCTCGACGAGCTCGGCGAGATGCCGCTGTCGGTGCAGGTCAAGCTCCTCCGCGCGCTGCAGGAGCGCACCGTGCTTCCAGTCGGCGCCGATCGCGCCGTGCCGATCGACATCCGCCTCGTCTGCGCCACCAACCGCGACCTGGCCGAAGAGGTAAGCGCGGGGCGCTTCCGGGCCGACCTGTTCTATCGCGTCAGCGTCGTCGGCATCACGCTCCCGCCGCTCCGGGAACGTGCGGGCGACATCACCGCACTCGCCACGCACTTCGTGGCGGCCCACGGAGACAAGCGCCTCACTGCGCGGGCCCATCGCGCGCTGGCCGACTACCCCTGGCCCGGGAACGTGCGGGAGCTGGAGAACGTCGTCGCGCGCGCGTGTCTGATGGCGGACGGCTCGCTCGTCGATGTCGTGGACCTCGCGCTGCCCGCCATCGCAGCCGTTCTGCCGCACGACCGGAACGAGTACGAACAAGACGAGAAGACCCGTGTCCTCCGGGCGCTGACGGCCCACCGCTGGAACGTCTCTCGCGCGGCGCGGGAGCTCGGCATGGTGCGCCAAACGCTCTACCGAAAGCTCGAGCGCTACCGCATCGAGCGCCCCAACAAGGGCGCTTGAGCGGGACGCCTACCGATGGCGCGCCCGCCGGAACCGCCGCCGCTCCGCGGGCGAGACCCGCGGGACCCGGCGCGCGAAGGCATGTGTACGCGGCACGACGGGCATGGCGGCCGCCGTGCGGTCGTCGCGGGACTCCATTTGCCGCCGAATCCCGCTCCACACGGCGTCGTCGTGCAACACGATCGCGCCCCGCCTGGACTCCACGCCGAGGCGCGCGAACAGCACCTCGAGGTCCACGTCACCCCGCTCGAGCGCCATGTCGCGGTAGGTGTCGCTCATCACCGACGTGCCAGTCGCCTCGTCCGCGACGCGCAGCACACGCGCCATCGGCCAGCGGGAACGCGCGTTCCCGCCCTCGGCCATCATCGCGCACATGATGTCGTCGATGGACCGAGCACCGTTGGTCTGGCGCCGCAACTCGACGTCCACCGCCATCCAGAAGAGCGCGCCGCCCCAATAGGTGCTGCCCCAACTCCGCGTCCGGTCGAGCCCGCGATCACGGGCGCGAGGACGGCCGAGCGGCATCCGGTCCGCGTAGCGAGACCACATCTCTTCGGGAGCAAACACCCCGGCGCGCGCGCGCACCATCGTCTGCAGGTACGTCGAGAGCCCCTCGCGCATCCACAGGTGGCGACGGTCGAGATCCGGGAAGGCCGTGTGCAGCATCTCGTGCACGAGGACCCAGTCGCGCTCGAGATCGCGCGCGTCGACCCCCGCGCCCGCGACGGCGTACACCTCTCGACCGCGCCGGTGCTGCCCCCAGCCGAGCCGCCCGCCCGCGCCGACGGTCACCTCGAGGTCCGGAACCGGGAACCGACCGCAGATCCCCGACACCATCGTGGCCGAGCGCTCGACCCACGAGACCAACGCGCCCTCGGACACCCGCCTTCGTTCGTCGGGCTGGATCGCGACGCGGAGGGTCGCCCCGCCGACCACGACCTGCCGCGCGCGATCGCCTTCGAGCCGCAGGCCGCCCTGTCCCCCACAGGATGCGAGGACCAGGAGCACAAGCGGAGCGGCGAGACGCTTCACCTCTTCACTGTAGGGCGTCGAAGCGAACGGATCACATCCGGCTCGCGTTTTGTGCACCCTCGCGAAGTCAGGCGGCTACCGCGTCCCGCGGATCAGCTCGATGGTCTGCGTCACGCCCGCCGCGTTCTCGGCCTCGCTCTTCACCAGCCCGATCCCTTCCGCGACCCAGAGCACGCCGTTTCCCGTCTCGCTGCGATCCCCGAACGCGTGGTTCTCCTCGTAGGCGACGCGCCATGTCTCGAACGTGCCGGCCGGCACCTCGATCCGCTCCCGGCGCTCGACCACGTGATGACGCGTCACCCGGAGGACGAGCGGACCGACCGCGTCGGGTGGACGCTGCATGTCGGACCCGTCGGGGTCGAACGACGCCGTGCCTTCGAAGCGCAGGCCCTCCGCCAGCTCCGCAGGCCATCGCCATCGCCCGGGCGCATCGGTCAGGGTGAGCCCGAGGCTGCGCTCGAGGATCCC
The DNA here is from genome assembly GCA_045106715.1 of Sandaracinaceae bacterium. Taxonomy (GTDB): domain Bacteria; phylum Myxococcota_A; class Polyangia; order Polyangiales; family Sandaracinaceae. Next base: position 17,719 of record JBGCFC010000112.1, on the reverse strand, counting down.
GAACCACGGCTCCTCCGCGTCGTGACTCGGCACGCAGCGTGTCTCCATCACCGCCTCTCCGAGCTCCGAATCGTCGTCTTCCGCCTGCACACGCACGGCCCAGGTGACCACACGCTCCCCGTCCGTGCGCTCCCGCGTTCGCCGCGGCCGGATACGCAGCTCGGCCGTCCGCGCGATGTCCGACTGCGTCCAACGGTAGATCCGGTGATGCCGCGACTCGGCCGCAATCAGGGGGTGGTCGCACCCGACGACCGTGGAGTCCGCCTCGGTTTCGTCGCCCGCAGGATCGTCGCTGGGGGGGTCCTCCCTCGCCTCGGGTGCATCGTCGACGTGCCGGCGCGCCGTCGGCTCGGCGGTCGGCTCGGTCGTGGGCTCGTCCGTTCCTGAAGAGGAATCATCGGAAGACGTGGGTTCGGGATCCTCGGTCGCGAGGATGTTCGCCGCCATGAGGGCGACGATCACCGCACCGAGAGCCAACCAGGGAAGGTGCTTGCGACGCATGGAATGGGGGACCCTAACCCGACCCCTGATAGATTTCGACGCCATGAGCACCATGCGTAGCGTCCCCCAGCTGATCGCCCACAAGCGCGACGGCAAAGCCCTCTCCGAGGCCGAGATCCAGCACCTCATCGAGGGCTTCACCCGCGGCGACGTCGCCGACTACCAGATGAGCGCGCTGGCGATGGCCGTGTTCCTCAGGGGCATGAGTCCTAAGGAGACGACCGCCCTCACCCTCGCCATGCGAGACAGCGGCCGCGTCGTGCAGCTCACCACCCCGAAGGGCCGCGCCGTGGACAAGCACTCCACCGGCGGCGTGGGCGACAAGATCAGCATCTGCCTCGCGCCGATCGTCGCCGCGTGTGGCGTGCACGTGCCCATGGTCAGCGGTCGCGGCCTCGGTCACACGGGAGGGACGCTCGACAAGCTGGAGGCCATTCCCGGTTTCTCCGTCGAGACCGACGTGCCCGCGTTCATCCGGCAGACGTCCGAGCTCGGGTGCGCGCTGATCGGCCAGACTGCCGACATCGCCCCTGCGGACAAGAAGCTGTATGCGCTGCGGGACGTCACCGGCACCGTCGAGAGCGTGCCCCTGATCACGGCGTCGATCCTCAGCAAGAAGCTCGCCGAGGGCATCGACGGACTCGTGCTCGACGTGAAGGTCGGCCGGGGGGCCTTCATGAAGAACCTCGACGACGCCCGCGTGCTCGCCAAGTCGCTCGTGCGCGTCGGCCGCCTCGCGAAGAAGAAGGTCACCGCGATCCTCACCACCATGGATTCGCCCCTCGGCGAAGCCGTCGGCAACGCGCTCGAGACCGCCGAGGCCATCGACATCCTGCATGGCCGAGGCCCGGGGGACGTCAAAGAGATCACCTTCGTGCTCGGCGCCGAGATGATCCGCCTGGCCGGCCTGGCCAAGACCGAGCTCCAGGCCCGCGCGAAGATGCAGGAGGCCATCGACACCGGCGCCGCCGCCGAGTGCATGCGCAAGATCGTCGCCGCCCAGGGAGGCGACCCCAACGTCGTCGACCGCCCCCGCGAGATCATGCCCTCGGCCGAAGTTCGCATGCGTGTCAAAGCACCGAAGGCCGGCTTCGTGCACCACATCGACGCGCTCGAGGTGGGCTTGACCGGCGTCGCGATGGGCGCCGGCCGCACCCGCGCCGACCAGGACGTCGACCCCGCGGTGGGCATCCTGCTGACCGCCAAGCGCGGCGCCAAGGTCGCCGCCGGAGACACGATCGCCGAGCTGCACCTCCGGCAGCGCAAGGGGGGCAAGGCGCTGGCCGACCGCGTGGCGGCCGCCTACGAGATCAGGAGCAAGCGCCCCTCGGTGACCCCGCTCGTGCTCGAGACCATTCGCCGCTGAGGTGGGCTGACGGAAAAGAGAACGCCCGACTCGTGAGAGCCGGGCGTTTCTTGTTGATGCTGCTCAGCTCAGAGGCACACGCCGATGCCGTCACCCGCGGTGCCGGTGCAGGTGGTTCCTCCAGGGCAGTCAGGGTGCGAGGTGCTTCCGAACGCAGACGTGCCAGTGCCCTCACGGCAGAGGTCGGTGCACGTCAGGGCCGGTGCGCCGCGGTCGAGGCAGACGCCGAGGCCATTGCAGAACTGGTTGGGTGTCGCATCCGGTGCGCAAGCATCGCCCGCTGCCAGCGGTGTGAAGTCGAGGCAAAGGTCGCCCACGCCGATGGCGACCTCGTCCGCAACGCAGACTCCGGTCGCGCAGCTGGTGCCTCCGTCGAAGTCGCAGCCGGGGACGCAGAGACCGTACGCTCGTTCCACCATCTCACCTGACGCCGGGTCGGTGTCGAGCAGTCGGCCGCAGGCCCGGCCGCCCGAGCAGGAGGACGATGCCGCCGAGATGTCGCAAACGGCTTCGCAGATACCGCCGATGCAGAGCGCGCCGAACTCGCAGGGGTTTGCTGCGTCGCAAGACGCCCCCTCCGTCTCCGTGCCGACCTCGACGCAGAAACCAGCCGAACGGGACTGGATCCACGGACGACACCAGTCGCCGCTGCTGCACCCGGTCGTCGTGAACGGGTCACACGTCGTCTCGCAGACCCCGAAGGGGACGTGGTCGCCGTCGCCATCGAAGAGGTCGCGACACCCTTCCCCACCGGGGCACGCGGGGGCTCCGGTCTCATGGCCCAGAGGATCGCAGATTTCGCCTCCGCAGGTTGGACCGCCCGTTCTATTGAGACAGACCCGTCCGGCACAGTCGAAGTTGTTCGCGCAGGTCTCGCCCTCCACGGTCGCACCGGGCGGGCCGCATACCCCCACCGCGGTCAGGTCACTGGTCCGGGTGAAGGCGTTGCCGCAGCGGTTGCCAAACGCACACGTCGACGGCGTGAAGACACCACAGACGCAGTCCGCTGCGCAGTCCTCGGGGGTCTCGGTACCGTCACAGACGCCATTGCCGCACGACACGTCGCAGTCGGCCGCGCATGACACGCTGTCTTCGAAGAAGTCACACGTGCCGTTGCCGCAGCCGGTTGGCGTCGAGTCGAAGGCGACCGAGTCGATGCACCAGACGTCGCCGCCAGCGACGGGCGTGCTCACGAAGGTTCCAGGGGTGATCGTAACCTCGATGAGTTCCGCGTTGGTGAGAGTCCCCACCATGTCGTTCGTGGTGAGCGTCGTGAACTCGAGTCGGCCCGCCCGTACGAAGTAGGTCGGCCCCCCGGTCACGCGGAGAATCGTGCAGTAGAGGCAGGACGAGTAGTTCTCCGAGTCATCGAAGTCGATCACTCGCGCACCCGTCGTAGCCCCGAATCCGAAGAACACTTCGAACGACAGCTCGGCTGTCCCCTGTGTGAGAGCATGGGTGAGCTGGTCGGGAGATGCGATTCGGTTCGTGGCCTCCGACTCGACCGTGAACCCGGTGATGTCACATGTCGGTGTACCCGCGTCCATGCCCGCATCCGAGCCGGCGTCCACCATCGGACCCGCGTCGGTGCCCGCGTCGACCATCGGACCGGCGTCTGTGCCCGCATCGACCATCAAGCCGGCGTCCGTGCCCGCATCGACCATGGGACCGGCGTCCGTGCCGGCGTCGACCATCGGTCCCGCGTCGCCTCCTGCGTCCGTCATCGGGCCGGCGTCCGTCCCCGCGTCCGTCATCGGGCCGGCGTCGGTACCCGCATCGGTCATGGGACCGGCGTCGACCATCGGGCCGCTATCGACTATCGGCATCGGGCCGCTGTCGACCATCGGCCCCGCATCGACGCCGTCGCAGACACAGCCACTAAAGGTTCCGTCGGCCGAACACGTTTGAACGCCCGTCGCGCCCGACGAGCATGTGCAGGTTTGCGTGTCGCCCGGGTCTCCGCACTCGCCGCGCCCGTCCGCGCAGCCGGTGAAGAGAATCAGACCCGCCGCGAGCGGCATGAGATGACGTCGTACCAGTTCCATGGCCGGCACCTTTCCAGGCGACGCGACTCGGTTCAAGCCGGCGACGGCGCAACCGGTCCGCCCGCCGACCGATGCCCGTCGGTGGCAGCCAAGCCTGTTGTAGGCTTGCGGTGAACGAGGAGCCGTGAATCGATGGGGCGTTCTGGTTGTGGGGTTGTGGCTCGCCACCTCTGGGGGCTGTGACGGGGGTCCCCATGCTGCATGGCCGACGGGGACTGCGAGACCGGTGCCCACTGCGCGCTTGGGCAGTGCATCCGTCAGTGCACGCAGGACAGCGAGTGCGCCGGGTTTGGACCGGCCGCGACCTGCACACTCAAAGCGGGCGCTGCATCCTCGTTTCGGGGGCGGACGGCGGGCAGACCGACGCGGGTGGAGCCCGATGCGCATCGAACCGCGACTGCGGGGACGGGGTGTACTGCAACGGGGAGGAGACCTGCGAGCCCGGCCGCGACGGGGCCGATGCGCAAGGGTGCGTGGCCGCGAGCGCGCCGTGCAGCGACGGCGAGATGTGCGACGAGCCCCGCGAACGGTGCGTCGTCGTCGGCTGCGAAACGCCCGACGTCGACGGGGACGGCAGCCTGCGGATCGACTGCGGAGGTGACGACTGCGACGACGCCGACGGCAACCGCTTCCCCGGCAACGTCGAGGTGTGCGACCCGCACGCGCACGACGAGGACTGCGACCCCAGCACCTTCGGCTTCCGGGACGCCGACCGCGACGGATACCTCGACGCAGCCTGCTGCAACGTGGACGACGAGGGCGTACGCCGGCGTGGGGACGACTGCGACGACACGCGACTCATCCGGCACCCAGGCCGCCTCGAGGTCTGCGCTGCGTTCGACAACGACTGCGATGACGAAACCGACGAGGGCGTCGTGCCCACCTTCTACGCGGACACCGATGGGGACGGCTTCGGGGACCCGGACAGCGCCGTCTCGCAGTGCCTCGCGCCGGTGGGCTACGTCGACCTGAACACGGACTGCGACGACGACTACCGCTCGGTCAACCCGGCGGCGCGGGAGGTCTGCGACGGCATCGACAACAACTGCGACGGCCTCGCCGCCGACGCGACCGTGGACGAGTGCGTCTGCGTCGAGGGTCAGGTCACCGAGTGCGGCGTGAGCATGATGGGCGAGTGCCAGCTCGGCGAGCGCCGGTGTGGCTCCGAGGGGCGGTACGGCGCGTGTGAGGGCAGCGTCGATCCGAGGCCGGAGGGGTGCAACGAGCTCGACGACGACTGCGATGGCGATGTGGACGAGGGCGTTCTAACCGTCTGCTACCGGGATGGGGACGACGACGGCTTTGGAAGAAACGATGACTCCGTGGCGACCTGCGGGGCGTGCCCTGAGGACTACGTCAGTCGTGGCGGCGACTGTGACGATGCGCGTGAGGACACCAACCCGCTGGCGTTCGAGCTATGCGATCGGCGCGACAACGACTGCAGCTCGGGTGGGGGAACCGACGTTGCTGAAGACGCGGACAACGACGGCCACTCCCCGCCCGCGGCCGCCTGCAGCGGGGGGTTCCTGAAAGACGACTGCCGCGACGCAAACCCGATGGTATCGCCGACTCAAAGCAGCTACGTCCGCATCCCCTTCTGCGGACGCAACCAGGTGTGGTGCGAGGTCGCGGGTTGTTGCCTTTCGCCGAGCACCGAGTGCAACGCAGTCGCCGGGTTCACTATCTGCACCATCCCCGGCGTGGCGTCGGACTCGTATTGCTACAACTGCGATGGCGTTGAAGAGTTCACTCCGCTCTCGGCGGGGTGTGTGCTGGGATTCGCTGGCTGCAGCGGCGAGGGGCCTACCGAGTCGGCGTCGGCGTGCGATGCGGTAGTGAGCTACCGCGAGTGTCGACTGGTTGGCACCATCAACGGCGATGAGTGTCGAGAAACGCTGACCACCCGCCGCCCCGGCTGCCGCTGATGACGCTTCGCGTCGCTCCGCGTACTCTGCGGGGCGATGACGTATCTCTTCGAAAACGACGACCACAAGGCGCTGCGCACCGAGGTTCGGCGCTGGGCAAGAGCGGAGATTCAACCACACGCCCACGCGTGGGAAGAGGCCGAGCTGTTCCCGCGCGAACTCTACAAGAGCGCCGGCGACGCGGGCATCCTGGGCCCGGGCTACGACGAGGCGGTGGGCGGCGGCGGCGGCGACATCACCCACATGATCGTGGCGGCCGAGGAGACCCTGCTCGCCGGCACCTCGGTCGGCACCGTCATCGGGCTGGGCAGCCACTCGATCGCCCTGCCGCCGATCATCAAGCACGGCACCGACGCGCAGCGCGCGAAGTTCGTGGTCCCGACGCTGGCGGGGGACACGATCTCGGCCCTCGGGATCACGGAACCAGGTGGTGGCTCGGACGTGGCGAGCCTGCGCACCAAGGCCGTGCGGGACGGCGACCACTTCGTGGTCAACGGCAGCAAGACGTTCATCACGTCCGGAACCCGCGCGGACTTCGTGGTCGCTGCCGTGCGGACCGGCGGTCCGCAGCACGGCGGCATCTCCCTGCTCATCATCGAGCGCGGCGAGGGAATGCACGTCTCCAAGAAGCTCAAGAAGACCGGCTGGTGGGCGAGCGACACCGCCGAGCTTCACTTCGACGACTGCCGGGTGCCGGTGGCGAACCTCGTCGGGCCGGAGAACGCCGGCTTCATCGCCATCATGACCAACTTCACGCAGGAGCGTTTGCTCATCGCGGCCCAGTGCGTGGCCATCGCGACCCTCGCGCTGTCCGAGTCGGCTCGCTACGTGAAGGACCGCGAGGCGTTCGGCCGCCCGATCGGGGCGTTCCAAGTCATCCGCCACAAGCTCGCGGACATGTCGACGCAGCTCGCAGCGGCCAAGGCCCTCACTGGAGAGCTGGCCATCCGCTACGCGCGCGGAGAGCAAGACCCCGCGCTGGCAGCGCAGGCCAAGAACGCGGCCACCGACATGTGCTCGTTCGTCTGCGACCAGGCGGTGCAGATCCATGGCGGCTACGGGTACATGCGCGAGACGGTGGTGGAGCGCCTCTACCGCGACGCCCGGCTCTACCCGATCGGTGGCGGAACGCGGGAGATCATGAACGAGATCATCTGCAAGACACGCGGGTTTGGTCCGGGGTGAGCGAGCCCCCTCGCGACGGCATCCGCGTCCACGAGACGTTCTTTGTACTCCTCGTGAGCGACATGGCGCGCGCGGTCGCCTTCTACGAGAACGCGCTGGGCGGCGCGGTCTCCTACATGAGCGACGCGTGGACGTCAGTGACGGTCAGCGGCGTGCGACTTGGGCTCTCCCACGCACCGGGCCACATCCCGTGCGAGACGCAGCTGCACTTCGCCGTGGCCGACCTGAGTCAGGCGTGTGAGCGGGTGACGGACCTCGGCGGATCCGTCGTCCATCCGCCTCGCCAGCTCGCCAAGGAGGTCTGGCTCGCCCGAGTTCGTGATCCGGAAGGAAACGCGTTCTCCTTTTCCGGGCTGAGCTAGCGCGGCTGGCTTGCGTTCGCCCCCCAAACACAACAACGCCGCGATCCGGAAGGACCGCGGCGTCTTCATGTGGGCGCGCGAGGCGCCTTCGCCCGCGTGAAGCGGGCGCTGTCCTTACTCTTCGCTGGCGGCCGCCATGGCGAGCTCGCGGTTGGGGGTCGCCGGGGCGACGTCCTCCACCACCGACTCGAGGCGGTCGTACGCGCCGAGGCCCGTACCGGCCGGAAGCAGTCGGCCCATGATGACGTTCTCCTTGAGACCGCGGAGCTCGTCCACCTTGCCGTTGATCGACGCCTCGGTGAGGACCTTGGTGGTCTCCTGGAAGGCCGATCCGCTGAGGAACGACTCCGTCGAGAGCGACGCCTTGGTGATGCCGAGCAACAGCGGCTCGGCGATGGCGGGCTGGCCGCCCTTGCTGATGGCCTTCTCGTTCTCCGCCTCGAAGATGGACTTCTCCACCTGCTCGTCGGAGAGGAAGTTGGTGTCACCCGGGTCCTTCACCTTCACGCGACGCAGCATCATCCGGACGATCGTCTCGATGTGCTTGTCGTTGATGGTGACGCCCTGCAGCCGGTAGACCTGCTGAATCTCGTTCACGAGCCAGAAGGCGAGCGCCTTCTCACCCTTGATCTTCAGGATGTCGTGCGGGTTGGCGGGGCCGTCCATCAGCGACTCGCCGGCGCGGAGGTAGTCCCCCTCCTTGACCGTGAGGTGCTTGCCCTTGGCGATGAGGAACTCACGCGCCTCCCCGATCTCCGGCGTGATGATGACCTTGCGCTTGCCCTTGGTGTCCTTGCCAAAGCTGATCGTGCCGTCGATCTCGGCGACGATGGCGTGGTCCTTGGGCTTGCGCGCCTCGAAGAGCTCAGCGACACGCGGCAGGCCGCCGGTGATGTCCTTCGTCTTCGTGGTCTCCCGCGGGATCTTCCCGAGGATTTCACCGGCGTCCACCTCCTGGCCGTCGGCCGGGATGATGTTCGAGCCGACCGGCAGGTAGTAGCGCGCGAGGTTCTCGCCCACGCCCGTCTTCCGGGTCTCGCCCGTCGCCGGGTCCTTGATGTTGATGCGCGGGCGGGCCCCGGCGTCACGCGACTCGATGACCACACGGCGTGAAAGGCCGGTCACCTCGTCGAGCTTCTCCTCCATGGTCACGCCGTCGACGATGACGCCGTAGCCGACCACGCCCTCGACCTCGGTGAGGATCGGAATGGCGTAAGGGTCCCACTCGGCAAGCAGGGTGCCCCGCTCTACGCGCGTGCCATCGGGGTGCTTGAGGTAGGCGCCGTACACGAGGTTGTACTGCTCCTTCTCGCGGCCCGAGTCGTCGACGATCTTCAGGACACCGTGGCGGTTCATTACCACGATGGTCCCGTCCTTCTTCGAGACGAGCTTGGTGTTCTCCAGCTTGATCTTGCCCTCGAACCGGTTCTCCAGGCTCGACTGCTCGATCTTGCCGCGCGCGGCCGCACCACCGATGTGGAACGTCCGCATCGTCAGCTGCGTACCGGGCTCGCCGATGGACTGCGCCGCGATGACGCCGACCGCTTCGCCCATGTTCACCTGGTAGCCGCGGGCGAGGTCACGCCCGTAACACAGCGTGCAGATGCCGCGTCGGTTCTGGCAAGTGAGCACGGAGCGGATGACGACCTTCTCGATGCCAGCCTCTTCCACCGTGACCATGCGGGCCTCGGTGATCTCCTGGCCGGCCTCGACAAGAACCGTCTCGTCGTCGCGCGGATCGTAGATGTCCTCGAGCGCCGTGCGACCGAGGATGCGCTCGCCGAGCCCCTGGACGACTTCGCCGCCCTCCTCGAGCTTGGTGACCTCGATGCCGTCGAGCGTGCCGCAGTCGAACGTGGTGATGACCGCGTCCTGCGCGACGTCCACGAGACGCCGGGTGAGGTACCCGGAGTTCGCCGTCTTGAGCGCCGTGTCAGCCAGACCCTTCCGCGCGCCATGCGTGGAGATGAAGTACTGGGCCACGGTCAGCCCCTCACGGAAGTTACTCGTGATGGGCGTCTCGATGATCTCACCGGACGGCTTGGCCATCAGGCCACGCATCCCGGCAAGCTGCCGAATCTGCTGGTTGGAACCACGCGCGCCGGAGTCGGCCATCATGAAGATGGCGTTGAAGGACGCGGCCTCCCGCGACTTGCCGGTGTACGCGTCGTCGATGGTCTCGACGCCGATGCCGTCGAGCAGGTCCTTGGCGACCTGGTCGGAGGCGGCGGCCCAGATGTCGACGATCTTGTTGTACCGCTCGCCGTCGGTAATCAGGCCTTCCTGGTACTGCTCGACGACCGTCTCCACGTCGCCCTGCGCCTGCGCCAGGATGTCCTTCTTGCTGTCCGGGATCGTCATGTCGTCCATGCAGATGGACACACCCGACTGGGTCGACATCTCGAAACCCATCGTGCGCAGACGGTCCGCGAGGAGAACGGTCTCCTTGTTGCGGCTGCGGCGGTAGCAGTCATCGATGAGACGGCTGAGCGCCTTCTTGTCGAGGACCTTGTTGGCCAGCTCGAACGGGACCTCCTTGGGGAGGATCTCGCCGACCATCACGCGACCGACCGTGGTGTCGAGGATCTTCCCGTCCACGCGGCACTTGATGCTGGCGTGAAGGTCGAGCTCGTCGTTGTCGTACGCCATGCGCACTTCGTCGACCGACGAGAAGACGCTGCGGAGCTGATCCTGGCGGAACTGATCCTTCTCGGCGTCCTTCATCTTGCCCCAGTTCACCGTGCTGGGATCGACGAGCTCGTCGTCGACCTCACCGCGGGAGAACGGGCGCTGCCGGGTCATGTAGTAGAGCCCGAGGACGATGTCCTGCGTCGGGTTGATGATCGGCCGACCGTGCGCGGGCGAGAGGATGTTGTTCGTGCTCATCATGAGCACGCGCGCCTCCATCTGCGCCTCGACCGAGAGCGGCACGTGGACCGCCATCTGGTCGCCGTCGAAGTCCGCGTTGAACGCGGTGCAGACGAGCGGGTGAAGCCGGATGGCCTTGCCCTCGATGAGCACGGGCTCGAACGCCTGGATGCCCAGACGGTGAAGGGTCGGCGCACGGTTGAGCATCACCGGGTGCTCGGTGATGACCTCGTCCAGGATGTCCCAGACCTCGGGCTTCTCCTTCTCGACCAGCTTCTTCGCGCTCTTGATGGTCGTGACGTAGCCACGCTCTTCGAGCTTGTTGTAGATGAAGGGCTTGAAGAGCTCGAGCGCCATCTTCTTGGGGAGACCGCACTGGTGCAGGCGGAGCGACGGGCCGACCACGATGACCGAGCGGCCCGAGTCGTCGACGCGCTTGCCGAGCAGGTTCTGCCGGAAGCGGCCCTGCTTGCCCTTGAGCATGTCGCTGAGCGACTTGAGGGGTCGCTTGTTCGGCCCGGTGATGGTCTTGCCCCGACGACCGTTGTCGAAGAGAGCGTCGACCGCCTCCTGCAGCATGCGCCGCTCGTTCCGGATGATGATCTCCGGCGCGTTCAGCTCGATGAGGCGCTTCAGCCGGTTGTTCCGGTTGATGACGCGACGGTAGAGGTCGTTGAGGTCCGACGTTGCGAACCGGCCGCCGTCGAGCGGGACCAGCGGACGAAGGTCGGGCGGCAGCACGGGGATGACGTCGAGCATCATCCATTCGGGCCGGTTGCCGCTCTCCTTGAACGCCTCGACGACCTTCAGGCGCTTCGCGTACTTCTTGCGCTTCGCCTCGGAGGTGGCCTCCTTCATGTCCACGCGCAGCGTCTCCGCCAGCGTGTGCACGTCGACCGCCTTGAGCATCTCGCGGATGGCTTCGCCGCCCATGCCCGCCTTGAACGCATCCCAGCCGAACTCATCGCTGAGCTCCTGGTAGCGCTCTTCGGTGAGCACCTCGCCATGCTCGAGCGGCGTCTCCATCGCGTCGAGAACGACGTAGCTCTCGCAGTAGAGGATGCGCTCGAGGTCCTTGAGGGAGATGTCGAGCACCGCGCCGATGCGGCTCGGAAGCGACTTCAGGAACCAGATGTGCGCGACGGGGGTCGCCAGGGTGATGTGGCCAAGGCGCTCACGACGCACCTTCGACTGGATCACCTCGACGCCGCACTTCTCGCACACGATCCCGCGGTGCTTCATGCGCTTGTACTTGCCGCAGATGCACTCGTAGTCCTTGACCGGGCCAAAGATCTTCGCGCAGAAGAGGCCATCGCGCTCCGGCTTGAACGTCCGGTAGTTGATGGTCTCGGGCTTCTTGACCTCGCCGTGAGACCACTCCCGGATCTTCTCCGGCGACGCCAGCGAGATGCGAATCGCGCTGAAGCTGAGGGGATCCTTGGGCTTCTCGAAAAAGCTGAAGATATCCTTCATCGGATCACTCCTCCTCCGCGGCGAGCATGTCGCCACGCGACGGGCTCTCGATCAATTCCACGTTCAAGCAAAGCGCCTGTAGCTCCTTCATGAGCACGTTGAAGCTCTCGGGCAGACCGGCGTCGAGGGTGTACTCCCCCTTGACGATGGCCTCGTACATCCGGGTGCGACCCTGGACGTCATCCGACTTGACGGTGAGGAACTCCTGCAGCGCGTAAGCCGCGCCGTAGGCTTCCATCGCCCAGACCTCCATCTCCCCGAGACGCTGGCCACCGAACTGGGCCTTGCCGCCGAGGGGCTGCTGGGTGACGAGCGAGTACGGGCCGATGCTCCGGGCGTGGATCTTGTCGTCCACGAGGTGGTGAAGCTTCAGCATGTACATGATGCCGACGGTCACATCGCGGTGGAAACGGTCGCCCGTCCGCCCGTCGAAGAGCACCGTCTGCCCCGAGGTCTGACTCGAGATGTGGTAGAGCGGCGAGCTCATCTCCTGCTCGCCCGCGGTGTCGCTGACCAGCTGAAGGAGGCTCTTGATCTCCGACTCGTGCGCACCGTCGAAGACGGGCGTGGCGAGCTGGAGGCCGTGCTCGATCTTGGAGGCGAACTCCGGAAGCTCCTTGACCGGGATCTTCTCGATGATCTCGCGGGTCTCACCCTTGTCGTAGATCTTGAGGAGATGCTCGCGGAGCGGCTCGCCCGAGAAGCCCTTCTCTTCGAGCAGCTCGGTGAGCTGCCGTCCGAGGAGGTACCCAGCCCAGCCGAGGTGGGTCTCGAGGATCTGCCCGACGTTCATCCGGCTGGGAACGCCGAGCGGGTTGAGGCACAGGTCGACCGGGCTGCCGTCGGGCAGGTAGGGCATGTCCTCTTCCGGAAGAATCCGGCTGACGACACCCTTGTTCCCGTGGCGGCCGGCCATCTTGTCGCCGACCTGAAGCTTGCGCTTGATGGCGATGTAGACCTTCACCATCTTGATGACGCCCGGGGGCATCTCGTCGCCCTTGCTCAGCTTGCCGATCTTCTCCTGGAAGAGGGTCTCGACGGCGCGGGTCTGCTCCTCGAGCTGCTCGAGGATGGAGGCGATGACCTCCTGGCCCTTCTCGACCTCGATGTCCTTCCAGTACTTGCGCGGGATGGGATCGAGGTCCGCCGCCGTGATCTTGGTGCCCTTGGCGAGCAAGACCTTGCTCTTGTCGGTGATGAGCTTGGCGGAGGTGGTGCGGCCGAGCAGCAGCTTGCGGACACGCTCGTAGGCGGACTCCCGGATGATCTTGATCTCATCCGCCATGTCCTTCTCGAGCTTGGCGCGCTCCTGGTCTTCGATCTCGCGGGCGCGCTCGTCCTTCTCGGTGCCCTTGCGGGAGAAGACACGCGCGTTGATCACGACGCCGCGGGCGCCCGGGGGCACACGGAGGGAGGTGTCGCGGACGTCGCCGGCCTTCTCGCCGAAGATGGCGCGAAGCAGCTTCTCTTCGGGGGAGAGCTGGGTCTCGCCCTTCGGCGTGATCTTGCCGACGAGGATGTCGCCGCTCCGGACTTCGGCGCCGATGCGCACGATGCCGCTGTCGTCGAGGTCCTTAAGGGCCTCCTCGCCGACGTTCGGGATGTCGCGGGTGATCTCCTCCTTGCCGAGCTTGGTGTCGCGGGCGACACACTCGAACTCCTCGATGTGCACGGAGGTGTAGATGTCCTCCTTGGCGATGCGCTCCGAGATGAGGATGGAGTCCTCGAAGTTGTACCCAGTCCAGGGCATGAACGCGACGATGCAGTTCCGGCCGAGCGCGAGCTCGCCCATGTCGCAGCTCGGGCCGTCGGCGATGACGTCGCCGGCCTTGACCTTCTCGCCCGGCCGGACGACCGGACGCTGGGTGTAGCTGGTGCTCTGGTTGGAGCGCTGGAACTTCAAGAGACGGTAGATGTCGGGGAACGCCCCGGCCTCGCCGCCCGCCTTGATGACGATGCGTGTCGCGTCGACCGAGTCGACCACGCCGTCCCGCTTGGCGAGCACGCAGACGCCGGAGTCGCGGGCGACCTTGCCCTCGAAGCCGGTGCCGACGATCGGCGCGTGGGTGCGCACGAGCGGAACGGCCTGGCGCTGCATGTTCGAGCCCATGAGCGCGCGGTTCGCGTCGTCGTGCTCGAGGAAGGGAATGAGCGAGGCGGCGACCGAGACGAGCTGGTTCGGCGAGACGTCCATCAGGTTGACCTGATCGGGCGTGACCATGACCGTGTCGCCGTTGTACCGGGCGCTGACCAGGTTCGAGGTGAGCTTGTTGGCGTCATCCACGATCGCGTTGGCCTGAGCGATGTAGTAGCCCTCCTCCTCGAGCGCGGAGTACCAGCGGACCTCGTCCTTGACGACGCCGTCTTCCACCTTGCGGTAGGGCGTCTCGACGAAGCCGTACTCGTTGACCCGCGCGTACGTCGAGAGCGACGCGATGAGGCCGATGGTCGGACCCTCCGGCGTCTCGATGGGGCAGATGCGGCCGTAGTGCGTGGTGTGCACATCGCGGACCTCGAAGCCCGCACGCTCGCGCGTCAGACCGCCCGGTCCCAGCGCCGAGAGCCGACGCTTGTGCGTGACCTCAGAGAGCGGGTTCGTCTGGTCCATGAACTGCGACAGCTGGCTGCTGCCGAAGTACTCCTTGACGACCGCGCTGACGGGCTTGGCGTTGATCAGGTCGTGCGGCATGAGCGTCTCAATCTCTTGAGACATGCTCATGCGCTCCTTGATCGCGCGCTCCATGCGAACCAGGCCGATGCGGTACTGGTTCTCCATGAGCTCGCCGACGGCGCGCACCCGGCGGTTGCCGAGGTGGTCGATGTCGTCGGTCGTGCCGCGGCCGTTCTTCAGCTCGATGAGGTGCCGAACGGTGTGCAGGATGTCGAGCGGGGTGAGCACCGCCGTGTCGAGCTCGGGCTTGTCCTCGCTCTCCTCGCGGTAGAACTTGTAGTTCAGCTTCAGCCGACCGACGCGCGACAGGTCGTAGCGCTCGGGGTTGAAGAAGAGGTTGTGGAAGACGTTCTTCGCCGTGTCGATCGTGGGCGGGTCGCCCGGGCGGAGGCGACGGTAGATCTCGAGGATCGCGTCGTCCTGCGTCAGGACCTTGTCGGCGATGAGCGTGTCGCGGAGGTACGCGCCCACGTTGAGGCCGTCGATGAAGAGGACCTTGAAGCTCTCGACACCGGTCTCGCGGACCGACTCGAGCTTCTCCTCGTTGATCTCCTCGTTGACGCCGAGCAGGACCTCACCGGTCTCCTCGTCGATGACGTCCTCGGCGCTGACCTTGCCGATGACCTCGGTCGGGTCCATCGGAAGGCGGTCGAGGCCGGCGGCCTTGAGCTTGCGGATCGACGAACGGGTGAACTTGCGGTTCTTCCGGACGATGACGTCGCTGCCGACCTTGATGTCGCGGGTCGCGCGCTGACCGGCGAGCAGGTCGAACTCGATGGACTTCGAGAACTTGTCGTTCTTCTCCACGTACACCGTCTCGGTGTCGTAGTAGAAGTCGAGCAGCTCCTGCGTCGTGTAGCCGAGCGCCTTGAGAAGCACGGTCGCGTGCATCTTGCGGCGGCGGTCGATGCGGACGTAGAGCAGGTCCTTCGGGTCGAACTCGAAGTCGAGCCAGGAGCCGCGGTACGGGATCACGCGGGCCTGGTAGAGCAGCTTGCCGGAGCTGTGGGTCTTGCCCTTGTCGTGGTCGAAGAAGACGCCCGGGCTGCGGTGCAGCTGGCTGACCACGACGCGCTCGGTGCCGTTGATGATGAACGTGCCGTGCTGCGTCATCAGCGGGATGTCACCGAAGTAGACCTCCTGCTCCTTGATGTCGCGGACGGTCTTTTCTGCCGAATCCGCCCCGCCGTCGTAGATGAACAGCTGGATCGTGACCTTGATGGGCGCGTTGTAGGTCATGCCGCGCTGGATGCACTCGTCGACGTCGTACTTCGGACGCTCGAGGGTGTAGCCAACGAACACGAGCTCGCTGTTCCCGTTGAAGTCACGGATCGGGAAGACGCTCTTGAAGACCCCCTGCAGGCCGATGTCCACACGCTCGTGCGTGGGCGTCGTGGCTTGCAAGAACTTCTCGTACGACCTCTTCTGGATGTCGATCAGATTCGGGATCTGGATGATCTGGTTGATCTTCCCGAAGCTGTGGCGGATTCGAAAATTGGTCTGGACCATCGACGCCATTGCGCGGAGCTCCCATCGGCCGGTTTTTGGTCTGCGCCGGTCATCGCAGGGGGTGAAGGACTCGCCGCCCGGCACAACGCCGGATGGACAAGCCCTCACCATCAACATCAAGTCAGTGTCGGGCGAAGCGTGGGGGGATCGTCCCGTCGGGTCCCGCCCAGAGTGGACTGGGCGCCTCTAGCGCGCGCGAACGCGCGGTGCAAGGTGCGGGCCGGACGGAACGGCCGCGAGCGGAGGATGTACGTCCTCCGCTCGGCGGCCAAAAAAGCAACCTAGATCAAAAGCGCTCGCAAGCGAGAGCGCGGGGTCACTACTTGAGGGTGACCTTCGCGCCGGCCTCTTCGAGCTTCTTCTGGATCTCTTCGGCCTCTTCCTTGGAGATGGCCTCCTTGATGACCTTCGGAGCGGCTTCGACGAGGTTCTTCGCGTCGGCCAGGCCGAGGCTGGTGACCTCGCGGACGGCCTTAATGACCTGAATCTTCTTGCCACCGATCTCGGTGAGCTCGACGTCGAACTCGGTCTTCTCCTCAGCCGCCTCGGCCGGAGCCGCGCCGCCGCCGCCGCCGGCAACCGCCACGGGAGCCGCCGAAACGCCCCAGGTCTCCTCGAGCTGCTTGACCAGCTTCGCCACGTCCATGATGGACCAAGAGGAGAGTTCCTCGACCATCTGATCCACGTTCATGTTCGCCATGTTCTTCTACCTTCTTCTAGCCAAGACGCAGGGTGAGCGCCGTTGTGTGTTCTATGAAGCCCGTGCTGTCACGGGCGTAACTGTGTCGATCGTGTGACACGCTCCGAGGAGTGCGTCGTGACAGCGCCCCGGAGGGGCCGTCAGGGTCGGGTCAGCAGGGGCCGTTCAGGCCCCTTCCTGCTTCCGCTGGTAGGCGTCGAGCGCGTACACGAAGTTCTGACCCGGAGCGTTGAGCTGGCGGACCAGCGCCTGCGCCGGAGCGTTGAGCTGCGCGAGGAGCATGGCGCGGACTTCGTCCTTGCCAGGCAGGGTGGCCAACTCGTTGTTGACGCGCTCTGCGGAGAGCACCTCTTCGTCGAGAAGTCCGCCCTTGACCTCGAGCTCCTCGTGAGCCGGGTCTTCCTTGCGGAACGCCTTGATGATCTTCGCGGCGGCCGACGGATCTTCGAAGGACCAAGCGACGGCGGTCATGCCCTTGAGGGCGCCGTTCCAGGTCTCGTCTTCCTCGAAGCTCGCGCCCTTGAGGGCCTGCTTGATCAGGCGGTTCTTGACCACCTTGTACTCGACGCCCGCAGCACGGAAGCGCGAGCGAAGATCGGTGATGGCGGGGACGTCGATGCCCGAGTAGTCGACGAGCACGACCGCGACGGCCTTCTCGAAGCTGCCCTTGACCGATTCGACGACCGCGGCTTTTTCTTCACGCGTGGCCATGATTCATGCCTCCACGGAGTTCGGGTCGATCCGAATTCCGGGTCCCATCGTGCTGCTCAGGGTGATGCTGCGAAGGTACGTGCCCTTCGCCGATGCCGGCTTGGCACGCAACAGCGCTCCGAGCAACGAACTCGCGTTCTCGAAGAGCTTGTCCGCGTCGAAGCTCGCCTTGCCGACCGGCGCGTGCACGATGCCCGCCTTCTCGACCCGGAACTCGACCTTACCGGCCTTGACGTCCCCGACGGCCTTGGTCACGTCGAATGTGACCGTGCCCACCTTCGGGTTCGGCATGAGACCGCGCGGCCCGAGGACTCGACCGATCCGGCCCACGACACCCATCATGTCGGGTGTTGCGATGGTCGCATCGAAGTCCATCCAACCTTCTTGGATCTTCGCAGCGAGG
>JBGCFC010000111.1:0-48755 GCA_045106715.1 Sandaracinaceae bacterium | reverse complement strand
GGGGCGGCGGCTCGGGCGGGTGCGGCGGCGAGGGCGGCGGCGGCGGCGGCGCCGGCGGGAGCTCGTTTGCGTTGTTCGTGAGCGGCAGCACGATCACGGTGAGCGACAGCGCGTTCCAGAGCGGCACGGCGGCCGACGGCGGCGACGGCGCGTTGGGCGGCGAAGGCGGCGAAGGCGGCATGGGCGGCGGCGCCGGCTCGGGCGGCTACGACGGCGGCGCCGGCGGCATGGGGCAAGCCGGCGGCATGGGCGGACCGGGCGCGAGTGGACCGGGCGGGTCGAGCATCGCGGCGTTCTTGTGCGAGAGCACGGTCAACGGTCTGGACCTCGGCGCCCTCGATGCAGGCGTCGCCGGCTCCCCGGGGACCGCCGCCGAGGGCGGACAAGTCGGTGTGATGGGCTTCTCGGGCTCGTTCTACGAATCGTGCGACCTGTGAAACCGGAGCGACCTCAGCTCGCCCGACGTTGGGCGTCGCGGACGGGCGCCGAGTCGTAGATGGCACGGCAGAGCGCGATGCAGCGGGGCGAGCGCACCCGCCAGTCCATCCGGTTCATCACGTAGCCAAACGCCAGCCCGTCGATGGGATCGCACCACCCGAGATACCCGCCCATCCCGGCATGCCCAAACGAGGCCGGGTTCGGGCTGAACATGTGGCGCTCTTCCTTGAGGAACCCGTGGGACCAGCCGACCGGCTTCTGAAGCACGCGGTCACGCTCGGACCAGCCGAGCCGCGCGTAGATCGGCGTCAGAGACGCCTCCCGCACATAGCGCCGGCCGTCGTGCTCTCCACCGTTCGCGAACGGGAGGTAGGCGCGCGCGAGTCCGTCCGCCGTCGCCGTGGCCGAGCCCCAAGGCAGCTCCGCACGACGGACCGGCTCGTCGTTGTAGACGCGGATGTCGCCCTTGCCGATGCGGGGGTTGAGGAACGCGCGGCGCGGAATGGACGCGGGAGCGATCGAAGCGCGTGCGACGCGCCCCTCGGCGGACTCGGGCGCGATGATGGCCGCCGTCAGCATGCGCCGTACGCGGGATGGCGTGCTCGGCGGGATCAGCGTGGCGAA
This sequence comes from Sandaracinaceae bacterium, assembly GCA_045106715.1. GTDB lineage: Bacteria > Myxococcota_A > Polyangia > Polyangiales > Sandaracinaceae. Next base: position 47,693 of record JBGCFC010000111.1, on the reverse strand, counting down.
GCGGGCGTCAAACTCCGGCGGGGTGCCGAGCCTGGCATCGGAGCCGAGCGGGCCGAACACCTCGCGCTCGAGGAACGCGCCCATGCGCTCGCCGGCGACCCGCTCGAACAGCTCGGTCACGTACATGCCCCAAGTGATCGCGTGGTAGCCCTGGTCCGTGTCCGGCTTCCACGCGGGCGCCTGTTGCTCGAGCGCCCTCGTGACGAGGTGCCGCCTGGAGGGGTCCAGGCAGTCATCGAGGTCAAGCGGCGTGCTCAGGAACGGCAGCCCTCCCCGGTGGTTGAGCAACGTGGCCACCGTCATCCGCTCCTTGCCCGCGGCCGCGAAGCCGGGCCAGTACGTCGCGACCGGGGCGTCCCACTCGAGCTGCCCGCGGTCGTGGAGCAGCAACAGCGCGATGGCCGCCAAGCCCTTCGTGGAGGAGAAGACCACCGAGCGTGTGTCGGGCTCCCACGGCGTGCCGGCGGCGTCGCTAACGCCTCCATAGAGGTCCACCACTTTCTGTCCACGGTGGTAGACCACAAACCCAGCCCCCGACTCTTCGCCGCGGCGCAAGTGCTGGGCGAAGGTGCGCGCGACCGGCTCGAATCCGTCGGCGAAGGTGCCGCGGGCGGGGGACGGTGAATATTGCGTCAGCGAGGCGTTCATCACGGCGGGCAGCGTAGCAGCCTGTCGAGAAACCTCCCGGCGGGCGTGATGTGCGCCTTGCCAATCCCCTGCCCCGACCCAGGTTTGCCGGCATGTGGCGGTCGTTGCTCATGCTCTCAGTCGCAGCCTCTGCCTGTTCGAGCGCGCCTCTGCCGCGTTCGGGTCCCCACGCCGAGGACGCTCCCCCGGGGACCATCACGGCGCTCGACGACAGCATGCGGCGGGTCATGGCCGACCACGGGCTGCCCGGCGGACAGGTCGTCATCGTCCGCGGGGAAGAGACCCTCGCCTCACGGGCTTATGGCATCGCGCGACGCGACCCTCAAACTCCCGTCACGGACGCCACTCTCTTCCGCATCGCGAGCGTCACGAAACCCATCACCGCGGTCACGCTGCACCTGATGGCCGCGGAGGGGTTGGTGTCTCTCGACGCCCCTCTGCTCGACCACCTGGGCCCTCTGCCCATCGAGCCATCGGACGCGCGCTGGCGCAGGATCACATTGCGGCATCTGCTGGAGCACTCCGGCGGGTTCGACCGCCACGAGACCTTCGACCCGATGTTCGCGAGCCAACGGATCTGCGAGGCCACCGAGTGCGACGGACCGGCGGAGCTCGACGACATCCTGCGGGTCATGCTCGCGCTGCCGCTCGATTTCGACCCGGGCGAGGACTACGCGTACTCCAACTTCGGCTACTCGCTCCTCGGGCGCGTGATCGAGCAAGTGTCCGGCCAGCCGTACGAAGCCGAGGTGAGGCGGCGGGTGCTCGAACCGTCCGGAGCGTCCTCGATGCGGCTCGGCCAGACGCGCCCGGAGCGTCGCCCCGCACAGGAGACGCACTACTTCGCCAACCCAGGAGAGGCGCGCAGTCCTTCGGTATTCCCGGGTGAAGGCGAGGTGCCGACGCCGGACGGCGGGTTCTATCTCCCGCCGATGGCCGCCCACGGCGGATGGATCGCCAACGCAACCGATGTCGCCCAGGTCTTCCTCCGCCTCGACGGACGCCCGGCACCCGCCGACCTGCTCGACGAAGACGGCCTGGAAGGCATGCTGGCGCGGCCCGGCCATCCGGCCTGGCGGGAGCTGTCGTTCCACTACGGTCACGGCTTGTTCGTCACGCACACAGACGACCCTCGGAGTTGGTGGCACGACGGCTCCAAGCCGGGAACGACCGCGCTTGCGCTCATCTGTGCGGACCGCACCGTCGCGGTGGCCCTGTTCAACAGTCGGCCCGTGCGCGGCGACGTGTCGGCGGACCTCGACAAGGAGCTGCGCAACTGGGTCGCCGCAAGCGCATCCCGCGCGTCGACCACGGCCTCCGCGCCCGAAGTCTCTGGCTTTTGAGTGGACTCGCTCAGAGACCGAACCCAAGCCCCGAATGAACTCCACAATCGAGACTCAGCCGCGCCCTACCCCTGCCAACTAACGGCATCTCCGCGGCCTCAAGAAAGGACGTTACTCATGCGCGATTCCATCACACGGGCGCTGATTGCGCTCGCGCTCAGCCTTCCCCTCGTCGCCTGCGGCGGAGGAGATGAACCAGCCTCCGACGACTCCACCGCCAGCACGGCGGGAGACGAGTCGATGGCGGCCGAGGACCCGCCGGCCGCGGACGAAGCGCCCACCGCGGACATCGTCGACACCGCGGTGGCCGCCGGCTCGTTCAACACCCTCGTCGCGGCCGTTCAGGCCGCCGGCCTGGAGGAGACGCTCCGCGGACCCGGTCCGTTCACGGTGTTTGCGCCAACGGACGAAGCCTTCGCCGCCCTCCCCGAGGGCACCGTGGAGAGCCTGCTCCTTCCGGAGAACCGCGAGCAGCTCGTCGGCATCCTGACCTACCACGTGGTCAGCGGTGACGTGCGCGCCGAGCAGGTCATGGGCATGAGCGAGGCGACCACCGTGCAGGGCGCTGCCGTTTCGATCTCCGCCGCCGACGGGACCGTTCAGGTCGGCGGAGCGACGGTGGTGCAGGCGGACATCGCCACCACCAACGGCGTGATTCACGTCATCGACCAGGTCTTGATGCCGCCGAGCTGAGCCCACTTCACTCGTCGAAGCGAGGCCGCCTCCATTTTGGGGGTGGCCTCGTTCTCGTTGAGAAGATGCTGTTCCGCATGGCCGCCCCGACGTACCGTCTCTCGATGCCGCTCGATGTCGCCGCGTTCTCCACGATGCCCTGGGTGCAGGGTGGGCATCCGCTCGAGAAGAAGAAGACGCTCCCCTCGCGCAGCCTAACGCTCCTCCGGTTCGAGGTGGGCTTCGAAGACCCCGAATGGTGTGTGCACGGCCACCACATCTTCGTCGTGTCGGGACGCTTTGCGCTCCGCCTCGAAGGGGACGCGGTGCATGAGTTGGGCGCGGGAGACGCGTGTGTACTCGACCCCGGGACCGCGCACCGCGCGCTCAACCCAGGCAACACTCCGGTCGAGCTCTTCGTGCTCAGCACCGCCCCCTGATGCCCGAGGCGCTGATCGTCGAAGCCGTTCGAACACCACGTGGCAAGGGCAAGCCGGGCGGCGCGCTCTCTGGTGTGGCCCCCGTCGAACTCGCCGCCGGCCTGGTTCGGCACCTGCTCACGCGACAGACACCGGCCGCCGTGGACGACCTCATCCTCGGCTGCTCGACCCAGACCGGCGAGCAGGGCACAAACGTCGCGCGACTTGCGGCGCTCGCCGCCGGGCTCGAGACCAGTGGAAGCACCGTGAGTCGGTACTGCGCCAGCGGCATTGACGCCATCGCCGCAGGAGCCGCGCAGATTTGCGCTTCGATGGCCGCGTCGGTCTTCGCGGGCGGCATCGAGTCGATGAGCCGGGTCCCGATGTTCTCCGACGCGGGGCCCTGGTTCGCGGACCCGACCGTCGCCGAGATCGCCGGGTTCATGCACATGGGCGTGAGCGCGGACTTGCTCGCCACCGACGCCGGCATCGACAAGCCCGCGCTCGACGCGTACGCGGTCGAGAGCCACCGTCGCGCTCGGCGTGCGCGCGATGAGGGCTGGAACCACGCGATCGTGCCCGTGGAGACCGAACACGGGACGGTCCACGCCGACGAAGCGATCCGCGATCTCGACCTCGACGCCGCGGCGTCACGCCCCCCGGCCTTTGGTGCGCTGTTCGATGAAGACGCGCAGCGTCGGCTCGCGCGCTGGCGGCCGGACGCACAGGTCGATCCCCGTCACAGCGTGGCCACGTCCCCCGGCCTGGCAGACGCCGCGTCGCTGCTCTGGCTCGTTTCGTCGAGCTCCTCCCTGGCCGACCGGGCCGTGGCGCGGATCGCGAGTTGGTCACACGAGACCGCCACCGTCCCCATGTCGCTCGCGGGCAACGTCTCGGCGGTACGGTCGGCGCTCGCTCGGGCGGGATGGTCAGTGGACCAGGTCGACGCGTTCGAGGTGAACGAGTCGTTCGCCGCCGTGCCGATCCACTTCGCCCGCACCCTGCGTGTTGACCCGGCATCGGTCGCCGCACACGGCGGCGCCATCGCCATGGGACATCCGCTCGGCGCGACGGGCGGCATCCTCGTGGCGACCCTGTTGGATGTGCTCTCCCGCACCGGCGGACGGCGTGGGGTGGCGTCGGTGTGCGGCGCTGCGGGCGTCGCGAGCGCCATCGCCATCGAGCGCCTCTGACTCGGCTCACCTGTCCGAAAGCGCACTCCAAGGCTGGGTGGCGCGCAGCTCCGCCACCGACAACTCGCCCTGTTCCAGAAGGCCCGTCGCGGCATCACGGATGCGGTAGCGCTGCGTCCCCTGGAACATCGGCTGGGGCTCCACGAACACGCAGCGGAGCTCCCCCGGCTCGAAGCCGCACTGTGCCTGCACCGCCTCCAGCAGGCCCTCGTTGTGCAGGTGGCCGTCGCCGAAGTTCCACCCGAGCACGAAGCCGCCGATGAGCTCACCGTCGACCCACTCGTAGTCTCGGAGACGGTCGACCGTCTTGGGGATGAGCCGCGCGAGCGCGCGTCCGTGGAGGTGCATCAGGCGGAACCCCATCACCTTGCCGATGAGGCCGACCGCCGTGGCGCGGTCGTAGAACGGCGCGAGCTGAGTCTCCATCCAGGGCGCACTCGTCACGAGGCGGTCGAGCTTCGCTCTCGCATCGCCCCGGAAGAGCCAGACCCCGTACGGCCAGTTGCCCGCGTAGTACCGCATGGCCAGCAGAAACGAGACCCGGGTGGGGAACAGGTTGCCGACGATCGGCACGACCACCGCAGCGAACGCGACGAAAGCGAGCGCGCCCCACGAGCCCAAGGAGGAGGACGCCACGAGCGCGCTCAAGCCGATGTCGGGGTGCGCAAAGAAGAGCGCAAATCCGCCGTAGACCACGAGCACGTTCCACTCGAGCGGCACCCCCGCGGGCACGCTGCTGAGGATGTACAGATGGAGCGCGAGCATGAGCCCGAGCGCCACGTACGGCACGTCGCCGAGCGGCGTGAACAGGAACGCCACCGGGACCGCCATCTCCAGCGCGGTCCCCCCGTGCGCGAGCCACGTCGCCAGTCGCGAGGGACGCAGGTCGTCGGGGAAATGCCGGTACATGGCGCGCCGCATCCAGCCGAAGCGGGTGAGCGGCCCGTTGCTGACCATCACGCAGACGACGCTCGGGAAGTGGTGGTTGAGCTTCGAGAAGCCGGCGAAGAACCACAGCGCGAGCTGCACGGCCTGCGCGCCCGCAATCCACGGGTCGGCGAGCAGGAACACGACCAGGCTGACCCAGTAGTGCTCGCTGCGCGCCGCGAGGAAGAGCGTGCGGTCCAAAACACCGAGCACCGGCACCAGGATGGCCAAGGGGAGCAGCTGCGCGACGCCCAGGGTCGGCGACACGAGCGCGTAGACACTCGCGACCATGAGGCCCGCGTAGAGCGACACGTCCAGCCAGGAGCGCGTGCGCGCACCGATGACCGGTACCCCGGCGAAGAGAGGTCGCTTGGTGGTGCCCGGCCGCAGCCAATAGAGGACCCCGCCTACCGGCGGCAGATAGCGCCCGGTGAGCGGGCCCGAACCGCAGCCCAAGCCCAGCACTTCAAAGAGCAAGCTGAAGACGATGGCCTTCTGGAACGCGAGCGGGTTCAGCCACCACGAGGCGATGTCGAACGGCCCACCCAGCGAGGGCGAGAACGAACAGGCGAGCACCCAGCCGGCGACGTAGAGACCGATCTTGATCAGATAGGCGAAGTGCACCGCCGTGGGGGTGCCGTATCCGTCGCGTGCCCAGGCCTCGCACACCATGCGACCGCGCTCGGACAGCGGCCGCTTCAACCACTCGAGCGGGTCATACGGGAGCGGCGAGGGATCGATCAGCCCCATGGCTCAGCTGCCGTCGACGGGATGGGAAGGGGGCATCGGACGATTCGGTGGCCCCGTCGGACGGTTGGCGGAGACGGCACGCGCCGAGTGTAGGTCAGCGGCGACGGCGTGGCTTGGCGGCGAGGTACTGAGGCGGGTACGGCACGTCCTCGTGCAGTGCCTCGGCGGCGTGCAACGTGAAGTACGGGTTCTTCAGATGCGGGCGCGCCATCGCGCACAGATCCGCGCGGCCGGCGAGCAGGATCGTGTTGACCTGGTCGGCGCTGGTGATGTTCCCGACAGTGAGCGTCGGGATGCCGACCTCGTTCCGGATCCGGTCGGCGAACGGCGTCTGAAAACACCGCCCGTAGACGGGGCGCGCGTCGGGCGACGTCTGGCCCGTGGACACGTCGATGAGGTCGCAGCCGCGCGACTCGAGCGCCCGCGCGACGGCGACCGCGTCCGCTCCGTCGAAGCCTCCCTCCACCCAGTCGGTGGCGCTGATGCGCACGCTCATGGGCTTGTCCTCGGGCCACACCGCGCGCACCGCCTCGAACACCTCGAGCGGGTAGCGCATGCGGTTGTCGAGCGAGCCGCCGTAGTCGTCGTCCCGCTGGTTGCTCAGCGGGCTGAGGAAGCTCGACAGCAAGTAGCCGTGCGCGCAGTGGAGCTCGAGCAGGTCGAAGCCCGCCTCCGCCGCAAGGGCGGCGCTGCGCACGAACTGCTCGCGCACGGCGTCCATGTCGTCACGCGTCATCGCCTTGGGTACGGCCGAGCCCGGTCCATAGGGGATCGCGCTCGGAGCCAGCAGCGGCCATCCGTCTTCGAGCGGAGCCTCGCCCTCCCAGGGGAGCGTGGTCGCCCCCTTGCGACCGGCGTGGCCCAACTGGATCGCGATCTTGGCGTTCGAGTTCGTGTGAACGAAGGCCACCACGCGCGCCCAGGCGTCGCGCTGCGTCTCGTTCCAGAGCCCCGCGCAGCCCTCGGTGATCCGCCCCTCCGGCGAAACGTCGGTCATCTCGGCGAACACGAGGCCCGCGCCGCCCACCGCGCGGCTGCCGAGATGCACGAGATGCCAGTCCGTGACGACGCCGCCCACCGCCGAGTATTGGCACATGGGCGAGACCACCATGCGGTTGGTGACGGTCATCGACCGCAGAGAAAACGGCGTGAACATGGGCGTCGTCGGCGGCGCGTTTGGCGTGTGCTCGATGCCCTGCTGGTCGAGGAACCACCGGTCGGCCTGGTCGATGAGGGCGGGGTCGCGCAGCTGGAGGTTGTCGTGGGTGATCCGACGTGAGCGCGTCAGCAGGCTGATGGCGAGCTGAATGGGCGCCATCGGCGCGTAGCGCTTCGCGTCCTCGAACCACTCGAGGCTCTGTTGCGCCGCCTTCTGCGTGCGGCCCACCCACTCACGCCGCGCGGTCTCATACGCCACCAGGCGTTCAGACAGCGCGCCGTCCCCACCGAGCGCGGTGTCGAGCGCGATCGCGTCCTCCATAGCGAGCTTCGTGCCGCTCCCAATCGAGAAGTGCGCCGTGTGCACGGCGTCGCCGATGAGCACCACGTTCTCGAAGTGCCAGCGGTCGAGCTTGATGGTCGGGAACTGCACCCAGCTCGCCCGGTTGTTGAGCAGCTTGTTGCCACCCAGCTCGTCGACGAACACCGCCTCGCAGTACGCGATGCTCTCGTCGATGGACTTCTCGTCCAGGCCCGCCGCGCGCCAGCTCGCCTCGTCGCACTCGACGATGACGGTGCTGGTGCCTTCTTCGAACTGGTAGGCGTGAATCTGGAACAGGCCGTGTTCGTTCTCGCGGAAGCTGAACGTGAACGCGTCGAAGCCCTGCTCGGTGCCGAGCCAGATGTAGCGGCAGTGCCGGCGGTCGATGCGCGGACCGAAGTGGGACTCCCAGCGCGCGCGCGTCTTGCTGTTCACGCCGTCAGCGCCCACGAGCAAATCGCAGTCCTTGAGCGACGCGACGTCGTCCACCTCGACCCCGTGGCGCACGTCCACCCCGAGCTCGGCGGCGCGGTCCTCGAGCAGCGCGAGCAAGCGCTTGCGCGACATCCCGCAGAACCCGTGCCCGCGGCTGGTCAGCGTTTCCCCGCCCGCGTGGATGTCGATCGAATCCCAGTAGACGAACGCGTCGCGGATCTTGTCGTAGACGACCGGGTCCGACGCGCGGAGGTTGCCGAGCGTCTCGTCTGAGAACACCACGCCCCAGCCGAACGTGTCGTCGACGGCGTTGCGCTCGAACACCGTGACCTCGCTGCCCGGGTCGCGGAGCTTCGTGAGAATGGAGAGGTAGAGCCCTGCCGGGCCCCCGCCGACGATGTGGATGCGCACCCCGAGAGTCTGTCGCAAAATCGAGGCGACGCGAACAGTCGTGCGCGGGCACGGCGATGAGCAGCAACGCTGCGCTCGAGCCCAGATCGGTCGCGGGCCGACGGGAGAGGCTGCGACAGACTCTCGGGCCTACCCAAGCGCCCCGACAGAGGCTCCGTGTTCGAGTGTGCGTCGCGCTCCGGCCTCCCATGGCCCACTCGAACACGGACGATGTTCATGGCGTGGGCGTCGCCGCCGCGGAAGGTCTAACAGCCCGTTAAAAAGTCGACGTTGTCCCGGGTTCGAGGCGCGGCGAGAGGCTCTTCAACGGGCTGCTAACGATGGTTTCTGCCGAACCTTCAGTCGAAGTGGTAGCGCCCCGACAGCGAGATGACGTTGAACTCCGCCTGGTAGGTCCCCGCGTTCGCCACCGCGCCCGCGCCCTGCGGGTAGCAGCCCCGGTTCGAGGTCGGCTGATCACGGTCGTACGCCGCGCCGTCCGGACCCGTGCACTGGCCTTCGCTGCCGGTGGCCGCGATGAGCCGGTAGTTGGCGTCCGAAGCCCTCACGGTGTGGTCGAACTGGAAGATGTGCGCGTACGCGATCGAGACGTCGAAGCGGTCGAACCGGAAGGTCGCTCCGAGGTGAAGACCGAGCCGCATTCCGGGCAGGAAATCAGCGATGGCAAAGCTGTCGTTGAGCCCGTTGGTCACGAAGTGCGAGCCGAGTCGCAGCGCGATGGCGCCGGGCACGACGTTCCAGTCGGCGCCCACCCGAACCGAGAGTTGGTCCTGCCACCCGTGGGGAAGAGAGAGCTGGGAGGGGAGCGTCGCGTCGAAGCTCGTCCCGTCGCACGCCTCAGGCGAGGCGTTGGCCTCACACACCTGCGCGGAAGCGCCCGCGGGCTGGGTCACGACGAAGTCGGTCACCTGTCGGTTGAGCGAGTAGACGACGTCCAGCTCGAGGTCCCAGACCTCGTTTTGCATCCGGTCCTCAACGCGCCCGTTCACACGCGACGCCTCTTCTGGGTCGCGGTATCGACGATGGATGCGCTCGGCGTAGCGCGCCGACAACCCAAACTGCCATGGCTGGCCTGCGGAGAGCTGCGTCCCCTGAATGAGCGTCTCCGCCGGGTCGAGGCTGCCGGGCATGCCGGTCCCGTTGACGCCGGTCGTGAGCCGGAGGTCGCCCTCGGCGTTGATGGAGTCGCTGATGCGCGCCATCACCACGATGTCGAGTTCGTCGATCGGCACGATGTGCACCGACGCGATGATCGCGGGCACAAACCAATCCTGCACGCTCAACTCGGTGCGCACGTCCTCGGCCGGGTCCTCCGGGCCGAACCCCGACGAGGTGTGCACGGCGTAGTCGACGAGCGCCATCCCCCACTGGAGCGTGACGCCGATGGCGAGCTCCTTGAACGGGCTGAAACCGACGCCGATGGACGGATGGAACAGCAGCAGGTTCTGGCTGACCAGCTGATAGCGGGTGGGTGAGGGAAGCAGCGTTCCGTCGACGTCGACCGAGCCCTGGCCATCTCCCCACGCGCCGCTCCCGACCGCGGCCGGAGCGAGCAGTCCAACGGCAAAGCCGAGCTCCGGCAGCGGATGGCCGGAGAAGACGAGCTGGGGGCTCGGCCCGGGGATGGTCTCGCGACACACGCGGGGGAAGGGCTGGTTGACCCAGTTGTCGGCGGTCCCGGACTCGGGAAAGCCGTACCGGCTGTCGAGCGCCGCGTTGCCTGACACGTCGCTGTCGTCGTATGTGCCGGAGCGCTCCACGCACGCGTCGTAGAACGCGACGTGGCTCCCGAGGCTGAGCTGGTAGCCAGGCAGGAACGCCAAGGCCGCTGGGTTGTAGCCCAGTGCCATCGGGTCATCGGCCCGCGCCATAAACGCGCCGCCACGTCCGAGCGAGCGCGTGCCGGGCGCCGCGTACTCGAACCCCTGCGCCTCGGCCTGGCTCGCCCCCACGGAGGCCCCGGTCAGGACCAGCAGCGAGAGCAGCAGTGTGGAACGGCGAGTACGGCGGGCCATGCATCCTCCAAGGCGCCAGAGCGGCGCGGGCGGAGCATACCGACACGCCGACCGCCCTGTCGATCACGCGCTCGGCGCACGCGCGTGCGCCGGACGTTCAGTCCGCCGTCAGCTGCTCGAGCAGGAACGCGGCCGAGTTCTCCATGCCGCCCAGCTCGATCTCCGGCGCCTCGACGATGGCCGTGACGCCCACCTCCGCCGCGCGGTCGGCGAGCGCCTGCGCATGCAGCGGGTGATGCAGGATGTCGAACCCGGGCGCGTTCGGCGCGACGTCGCTGGCCTGGTTGCGCGCGTAGAAGGGCGGGTCATCCGCGCTCATCCACGCGAGCATGTCCAACTCCTGCCGGTACTCGACGTACTGGGGCTGCTCGAGCGTCGCCCGCAGCATCTCGGGCTGGTTCACGAGCGCGAGCGAGACCCCGTAGAAGGTGGCGACCTGCGCCGCGAGGATCGGCGTGCCGAGCAGCCCGTCGACGGTGAGCGGGTACGTCGGGCTGAAGACATCGGTCGGCCAGCGGAACAGCTCGTAGGTGGCCTGGGTCGCCACGACGGCGGCGGCGGTGACGCGCGTGCTCTGCTGCGCGATCTCGTCCCCAGACGGGTCGGCCATGTCGTCGTGGAACGCGAGCCAGAGGCTTGTTCCGGCACCGGCGGAGGACCCGATCAGCGCGACGCGCGAGGGGTCGATGTTCAGCGGGCCGGCGTAGTAGCGGATGAACTGGAGCGCGCGGCGGGAGTCCCGGAGCGACTTGATGACGCCCTCTGTCTCGGAGCCGAGCGCGAGCAGCGAGTAGTTGATGCTGACGTACGCCAAGCCCTGGTCGACAAGGTACTGGAGGCCCTCCCCCGTGCCGCCCGCGTAGGCCGACTGACGGTTGCCGCCCGTGAACCCGCCGCCGTGGATGAAGATGACAACAGGGGTCGGCTCGGCCGCGTCGGGGTGGAAGAAGACGTCGAGCTCCTGGCGGTCGCCCGGGCCGTAAGACAGCGTGGTGAACACGGTGCCTTCGGAGACGGTCAGCGGCGGCGTGCCCGGCGTGATCTCCAGCTCGCCCGGAGGCGTGACGGGCCCCGCGTCGGGGGTGCTGCCCGCGTCACGACCGGCGTCGGTCGGCGGCGTGCCGGCGTCGAGCGCGCCGCTGTCCCCAGCCGAGGCGTCCCCGGTGGAGGCGTCAACGCCCATCGGGTCGCTGTCGCAACCCACGAGCGCGAGAACAAGAAGGAGGAGCGAGAGTCGTCGAATCAACACGCGGGAGACTGTAGCAGCGCGACGCGGAGCGACCCAGTGGCGAGCCTGTCGCCCCGGTGCGAACCGCGTTCCCACGCCTGCCAACCGCTACGGGTCGGCGAAGTCGTCCGGCCCCGGATCGAAGCTCGACTCGCCGCCGCCGCCCGTCCCGTCGTCGTAGTCCTCACCGGCGAGGTTCTCGAACCGCGTGTACTCGTGGAAGAACCGGCACTTCACGATGCCGGTGGGGCCCGCACGCTGCTTGCCGATGATGATCTCGGCCAAGCCCCGCAGTTCCGGGTCGTCTCGGTTGTAGAACTCTTCCCGGTAGATGAAGAGGATGACGTCGGCGTCCTGCTCGATCGCGCCCGACTCACGCAGGTCGGAGAGCACGGGCCGCTTGTCTTTGCCGGCGCGCGTCTCGACGCCGCGGTTGAGCTGCGACAGCGCCATGACCGGAACCTCGAGCTCCTTCGAGAGCCCCTTCAGCGCGCGGCTGATCTCGGAGATCTCCTTTTCGCGGCTCTCGACCTTCGGCCCGGCGCGCATTAGCTGGAGGTAGTCCACCACGATGAGGCCGAGCCCGTTTTCGCTCTTGAGCCGCCGGGCCTTCCCGCGCAGCTCCATGATCGAAAGCGCGGGGGTGTCGTCGATGTAGATGCCGAGGTTCGTGAGCGTGCCGGCCGCGCTCATCAGCCGCGTCCAGTCATCGCGGCTGAGCTGCCCGGTCCGAAGCCGCCCGCCGTCGACCCGCCCCTCGATGCACAAGAGGCGTCGGGCGAGCTCCTCCTTCGCCATCTCGAGGGAGAACACCGCCACCGGCACGTTGCGCCCCATCGCCGCGTTGAGCGCGATGTTGAGCGCGATGGCGGTCTTGCCCATGCCGGGACGGCCCGCGACGATGATGAGTTCGCCCGACTTCATGCCGGCGGTCATCTTGTCGAGCTTGGTGAAGCCCGTCGGCAGCCCCGTGATCTGTTCTTTCCGCTCTGCGGCCTCGGTGATCTGCTCGAACGTCCGGATGATGACGTCCTTCACGTGCTCGTAGGGCGCCTTGCCGGACTTCTTCGCGACGTCGAACACCGACTTCTCGGCCTCGTCGACGAACTCGGTCACCTCGCCGTAGTCGCCGTACCCCTTCGCGGCGATCTCGTGGCAGCGCGAGATCAGCGAGCGGACGACCGACTTCTCTCGGACGATCTCGCAGTGATGCTCGATGTTCTCGACCGTCGGAATCGTCTCCGTGAGGTTGACCAGGTGCTCGTCCCCACCCGCCTTCTGAAGGCTGCCGCGGTCCGCGAGCCAGGCCCGCATGGTGACGAGGTCGGCTGGCTGGGACTTCCGGTGCAGCTCGATCATCGCCTCGAAGACGAGCGCGTTGGCCTTGCTGTAGAAGTCCTCGGGCGAGAGGATCTGCACCGCCGATCCGAGCGCGTTGTTCTCGAGCAGGATACCGCCGAGGACCGCGCGCTCCGCCTCCAGCGAATGCGGGGGGACCCGGCCTCTCGCGGATTCTCCGGAGGGCGGTCCAAACGAGGGTTCGAAGGGCGGGATGTCCATGGGGCGGGGAGCGCACGATGCGGCGCGATCGGCGCTGGGGCAACCGACCAACGCACAAATCTGTCCACGCCGTTCGTGGATCGTTTGGCCCAACGAAGAACGCGGCGACCGAGGTCACCGCGCGCTTCATCCGGGTGCGCTCAGCGCCCGTTCATCAGGGTGCTGCGCCCGCGCGACCGAAGACTGTCGATCCATCGGAGACGGGGAGCTCGAGGGGCTTGCCCCTCGTCCGTGGCGCGCAAGCGCCACCAGCAAATGGTGAGGTCTCGCTCGTGCAATCATGTCGCGCGGAGCGCGGCCGCACGCGCGAGAACTCAGTGGTCCGCGCACTCGTCGAGGCAGCCGTCCCACGGCCCCTCGTCCCAGGCGCCGTCGGTAGCGGCGCAGAGGGCCTCACACCCGATCAGCGTGTCGCCCTCGTACTCCGAGCCACCACAATCGGTCAGGTCGGCCGCGTACTCGAGGCAGTGGCCGGTCGCGCTGCTCACGTCGCCCTGATGTCCCGCCCAGCACGTGGGCGTGATGAGGTAGTCCTCGTCGCCGTAGCCGAACGGCGAGACCTCGTTGCAGATGTCGAGGCAGTAGCTGAGGCCAACCAAACACCCGCGGTTCGTGTCGGCCAGCGTCGGGAGCTCGCCCACGATGACGTCGCATGCCTGCCTGAGATGCTCGTGCGCGTCGCACGCGTCGACACAGTCCGAACCGGCCTCCGCGAGGCAGCTGTTCAGGAGGTTCTCCGCGGTGGTGGCGCCCACACGGCCGTCGTACGAAGGCAGCTCGCGGAGCGCGCAGTCTGCGGCGCGCGTGAGACACTGGTCCGCGCGCGCCAATCCCGTGAGGGAGCTTCCGCCGGCACAAGGCCCACCGGTGCAGCTCAGAACCGCCTCGAACTCGCCGGCGCCTTCGCCGCGGTAGGCCTTGACCGCGATGTAGTACGTCCCTGTTGCAGACAGCGTGTAGTTGAGCTCGACCTGACTGGACGAGGCGTCGTAGTCGGTGGGGCGCACCGAGGTCTCGACACCCTCGTAAAGATACGCCGAGGGACGAAGGTCGCCCGACGCGCGGGTGACCTGGATCTGGATCTGGTCGCCGCTCGACGCGAAGAACGCGTAGAGCGCCACCGCGTTGCCGGCCGTCTCACCATCGAACGAGTCACCGAGGTTGATATCCTGCGCGCCGAACGCGCCGTCGGCCTTCGCCTGGCTCACCGCGCTCCCGACCTCGGGCTCGGCCGTGGGGTCGAAGTCCACGGGGTCTTCGGCGGCACAGGCCCCCAGCGCAACGACCGAAACAGCGAGCAAGAGTTGGGATCGGGTCATCTCGGAGCTCTCCTTGAAGGGGACAGAGGTACCCCTTAGCTCAGCCAGGCCGGGCACACACGCAAAAAGGGGCGGCCTCGAAAGGCTGCCCCTTGTTGCGGTGGGTTCCGTATCGGACCCGGTCAGGAAACGCTCACTCGGTGGCGTTGACCGTGACCTTGATGCTCGCCGACACGTCGTAGCCGATCTTGATGCTGACGTCGTGGTCGCCGACCTCCTTGATCGGCTCCGGGAGCTGGATCTTGCGGCGATCGACCTCGTGGCCCTTGTCGGCCAGCGCGGCCGCGATGTCCTTCGAGCCCACGGAACCGAAGAGCTTGCCGCCCTCTCCCGCCTTGGCCTCGATGGTCACGCGCACGTTGTTGAGCTTGCCCGCGATGCCCTCCGCCTCGGCCTTCGCCTTGGCGGCACGGACCACCGCAGTGCGCTTCTCGTGCTCGATCTGCGCCACGTTGCCGTGGGTCGCGATGGCGGCGAGGCCACGCGGCATCAGGTAGTTCCGAGCGTAGCCCGGCTTGACCCGCACGAGCTCACCGGAGCGGCCCAAGTTCTCGACGTCGTCCCGCAGGACGACCTGAACAGTCGTCTTGGCCATGGCTCACTTCACCGCCGTGTAGGGCAGGAGCGCAATCATGCGCGCCCGCTTGATGGCCCGGGTGAGCGCCCGCTGCTGCTTGGCGCTCAGACCGCTGATGCGACGGGGCACGATCTTGCCGCGCTCCGTGATGAAGTGCTTCAGCGTCTGCGGGTCCTTGTAGTCAAAGACGAAGTCCACGTCGGTGACGAACGACGGCGGGCGCTTGCGACCGCTGCGACGTCGAATCCCGAGCGGATCGTCGGCGCGGCTGGCCTTGCGAACGACCGATCCCGAATCCTCTTTTCGCTCCGCCATGGCTTACTCCTTCTCCGCGCTGTCGGCCGCGGGGGTCGCCTCGGCCGCAGGAGCCGCCTCGGCCTCGCCCTCCGCCTTGGCCTCGGTGCTCTCGCCCTCTGCCTTGGCCTCGGTGCTCTCGCCCTCCGCCTTGGCCTCTTCCGGCTTCTCGGCCGGCTTGGGCTCCTCGCGCGGGGGGCGCGGGGGACGCGGACGCATGCCGAGGGTCTCCTCGAACGTCGGGTCCACGTCTTCTTCCTCGGACACCTCGATGTCCTTGAACTCGACCTCTTCAGGGTCGACCGTCAGCTCACCGAGATCGTAGAGCGTCTCGAGGCGGATGGTCTGGAACCGGATGACGTCGTCCAGGAGGCGCAGGTTGCGCTCCATCTCGAGCACCAGGCCGTCGTATCCGACGCACTTGACGTAGATGAAGATGCCGCGGGTGAAACGGCCCGCCGACGTCTTGATGGTGTAGGCGAGCTTGCGCTTGCCCCAGTTGTCCACGAGCGTGAGCTTGGCGTCGAGCTTGGTGATCACGTCGTTGACGCGGTCGGACACCTTGCGGGCTTCAGACGGGGTGACCGTCGGGCGCAGGATGTAGACGAGCTCGTACTCTCTCGCGAGTTTTCTCGCTGCAGTCATGAGTTCCTCTCGGACTTGGCCCCGGCGCGCTGGCCGGAGCGAGGATGGTCAGGGTTCGTCGGGTGCCTCGAAAGGCGCCTTCGGAGTGGGTTTGCGCGCGTTGACGTGGTTCATGGCCGCCGAGAATCCCTCGACCAGCACACGCTCCACCGCGCGGGCCGCGTCCTGTAGCACGCTCGCCACGTCCGCGCCCGTCGAGAAATCACCGAGAACCCAATCGTGCACCGTCCCGACCTCGGGCCGCCCAATGCCCAGCCGCAGGCGCGAGAAATCCGGCGTGTCGAGGTGCTGCACGATCGAGCGGAGCCCGTTGTGCCCAGCCACCCCGCCGCCGCGCTTGAGCTTGAGCCGCCCGAACGGAACGTCCAACTCGTCATGAACCACCAAGACCTTCGCGGGCTCGACGCCGTAGAACCGGGCCGCGGCCTGAACGGACTCCCCGCTGCGGTTCATGAACGTCTGCGGCATGAGCAGCGTCACGGGCTCGCCCGCCAGCGTCACCCGCGCGACACGCGCGCTGAACTTGTCTCGAAACGAGGCCCCGTCGGCGAGGTACTCGACGAGCATGAAGCCGATGTTGTGGCGGTTCCGCGCATAGCGGGCGCCTGGGTTTCCGAGTCCTACGATCAGGTGCATGGCGGCTCCGGTACTCGCTCCAACAGAAACGCGCCGGGCCCTGGGGGCCGCGGCGCGTTTCGTCGAGTCCGTGGGGAAGAAGGCTCAGGCCTCTTCCTCCTCCTCGGTCTCTTCCGCTTCCTTGAAGTCGATGAACACGACCCGACGGTTGGACGGGAACGAAACCTCGACGCCCTCGGGGAGCTTGAGGTCCGAAACCTCGACCGGCGTCATGACGTCCAGCTCGGTCACGTCGTGCACGATCTTCGACGGCACGTCCTGCGGGAGCGCCTCGATGGGCAGCTCCCGGAACAGCTTGCGAAGTGTGCCGCCCTTCTGCACCCCGAGCGCGCGGCCCGTGGTCTCGAACGGAACGGTCGTCCGGACCTTCTTCTCGCGCGAGACGAGGTAGAAGTCGGCGTGCAGGAGGACGCGGCTGACGGGGTTGATGTCGAGGTCCTTGACCAGCGCGAGCCCCTTGTCACCCCCGTAGTCCAGCTCGATCAGCTGGTTGCGGCGGTAGTCGCCAAGGAGGATGCGGGACAGGTCGGTCGGCGAGACCGTCAGCTTCACCGGGTCGATACCGGGACCGTAGTACACGGCCGGAATCTTCCCCTGCATGCGGAGCTGACGCGCCGGCCCCTTTCCGCTCTGTGTGCGGACCTCAGCCGAAAGCGTCATCGGTTCCATGAGAAATCACTTCCTTTCGTGGGTCACCCTCGTGGGCGCCCGTCGTCTCGTTTTGGCGGTCGAGCCGGCTCTAAACGAAGAGCGAGCTGACCGAATCGCTGTGGTGAATGCGCTTGATCGCCTCGCCAAGCAAGCGGGCGACGCTGAGCACCTTGAACTTCTTGCTCCCGTTCGCCGCCGCGGGCAGCGGGATCGTGTCGGTCAGGACGACTTCTTCGAGCACCGAGTTCTCGATCCGCTCGAAGGCCGGTCCGGAAAGCACGCCGTGCGTGCAGGCCGCGAAGACCCGGCGGGCGCCACGCTCGGTCAACGCCTTGGCCGCGTTGGTCAGGGTGCCGGCGGTGTCGACCATGTCGTCGATGATCACGCAGTCCCGCCCCTCGACCTCGCCGACGATGTTCATCACCTGACTGATGTTCGCGGCGGCGCGGCGCTTGTCGATGATCGCGATTTCGGAACCGAGCCGCTTCGCGTACGCCCGCGCCCGCTCCACGCCACCGGCATCGGGCGAGACGCAGACGCTGCCCGGCTGGAGCCGCGGCCGCAGGTACTCGAGAAACACCGGCATCGCGTAAAGGTGGTCGAACGGCACGTTGAAGAAGCCCTGAATCTGACCTGCGTGCAGATCCATCGACACCACACGAGAGGCGCCGGCGGCGGTGATCAAGTCGGCGACGAGCTTGGCCGTGATGGGCGTTCGCGCAGCCACCTTCCGGTCCTGCCGGGCGTAGCCGTAGTAGGGCATCACCGCGGTGATCGACCCGGCCGAAGCACGCTTGAGCGTATCGATCAGCACGAGCACCTGCATGAGGTTGTCGTTGACCGGAGCACAGGTCGGCTGGACGACGTAGCAGTCGACGCCGCGCACGTTCTCTTGGACCTCGGCGAAGACTTCGCCGTCCGAGAACATGCTGACCTTGCAGCGCCCGAGGGGCACCTCGAGGTAGCTCGCGATCTCCTCGGCGAGCTTGGGATGCGCGTGCCCGGTGAAGATACAGACCGACTTGAACACGTGCGCCCTCCTGGAATAGCGTGCGCTCAGTTCGTCGCACCCGGGCCGCCTCGAGCGACGACGCCTCGGTAGCAAACCCCGTTTGGGGTGTCAACGCGGCCTGGGCCCCAAAGCCATGCCCTGTCGGATCCGCGCGTTGCAGAGCATTCCGCCACAGCCCGACGCTCGATTCCCCCATCCGTGCAGCTGGGCGCCGTCACGACAGCGACGTTCTCCCTGCGGAACAGTGCGTCGCGTGCCGCTCGTCGCGGACATGCTCGGCCGAGCCGTGTTGCCCATGACGAAGTCGGCTCGTGACTGAAGGTCCGGCACGAACCTGCGGGGCCGTGCGGCGACAACACCGACGCCAGCAAGCGGAGTCCGCGTTCGAACCTGCAGCGAGGCGCGCGGCCCCGACCTCGGAGTCGGCCCGCGTCGCATCCACCCGGCGCGATCCCTCGCTCGATGCGCTGCGGGCGATCGCGGTGGTCGCCATGGTCGTCTGGCACATCACCGACGGGTGGCTGGCCGAGGAGCATCGGGCCGGCCCGGGCTGGCACACCGTTCGGGTCTTCGGCGGCCTGGCCGCGCCGCTCTTCTTGGTCGTGTCCGGCGTCGCGGTTGCGCGTGCACGCGAGGCAGGGCGCCGCATCCTGCAGCTCGTCTTTCGCGGCGTGGGGGTGCTCGCATTCGGAGGGCTGCTTCGCATCCAGAACTGGCTCGTGGACGCGGGCGGGGTGATGGAATGGCGGAGTGTGGCCCCCGCGCTTCTTGGCAGCCTCGGGTACGCGGCGCTGATCGTGGCGGACCAACGGCAGGACCGACGGTGGTGGGGCGTGGCGACGGTGATGCTCCTCGGGTTCGCGTGGCGCGTCGGCGTCGACGTCCCGGATCACGCCGCGCGCGTTCTCGCCGTGGACGTCCTGTCGTGCATTGGCGCGGCGGTGATCCTCACCGCGTGGCTCAGCCGGCTCCCTTCCGCGGTGGTGCTCGCTTCGGGGCTCGCGGTCGTCGGCGCGAGCACGATGCTGCCGCAGGCGGTCGACGATGCGTGGCTCGCCGGTTGGATCGGGACGCCACACCCGGAGAGCCCCCGCTACGCGCTGTTCCCGTTGTTCCCGTGGGTGGGGTACGCCTTCGTCGGGTATGGGCTCGCAGGAACACTGCGCGCCCACCCGTGGAAGTGGTGCATCGGCGGCGCGCTGCTCGCCTCGCTGTGCTTCGAAGGTGGCCTGCCTGCTGCGCGCCGGCTGCTTCATGACCTGCCCGTCCTCCGGCCGTTCATGCGGTTCGGGTTCCATCTCGGTGCGGTGCTCGCGCTCGGCGGTGTCGCGGCGACGCTGAAGGAGCGCGACGCATTGCTCGCGCTCGGCCGCGTCTCGCTTCCCGTCTACTGGATGCACCTCCAGATCGCGTACGGGCTCCTGTCGCTGCCCTACTCCCATGACAGCCAGCCCCTGGTTTGCTTCATCGGCGCGACTTCGATTCTGCTCGCCGCGACCCTCGCTGCGACGCACGGGAAAGGGGTGCTCCGTTTGCCCACATCGTGGAACCGCGCACGAGCTTCGGCCGCCAACTCACGTGCATGATTCGGCTTTCCGGCGAACGGCCCCAGTGGCTGGACAAGGCGGCTTGCAGGTCGGGCTCAATCGTGGCCTCATGGCGCCCCTGGTCATCGGCGCGCGTCGCGCCGAACGCCGATCCCACGCTGCTCCCATGCGCTACGAACTCCGCCTGACCACCGCCTCGATGAATCTCGCCTACGGGCCGTTCGTCGCATGGCGCGGGGCGAGCCGTCGCACCGTCACCCGGCCGTCGAGGACGCTTTGAACACCAAGACCGCACCGACCCACTCGACCCCCACCTACACGACGACGACCGCCCCCGCGGTGGACGCGCCGGCTCCCGCGGCAGGTGCGCTAGATGCTTCGCGTGGCGCAGCCAGCCGCGAACTCGGAGAGACGATGACGGGAGCTACCCCGCAGACCGTGGTGCTGTTCACGAACCGCCCGCAGTTCGAGCGCGACTGGGCCTCCGCCCTCGACGCCGCCGGCCTCGACCCCCGCGCCGCAAGTCCGTCGGCGCTGCCCTCCGTCGCGACCAAGGGCGCCGCACTGGTCATCGACGCCGGTGCGGAGTCGTACGACGACGACGAGCTGCTCGCCCACGTCGGACTCGCTCGCGCGCTCGGTGCCGTACCGGTGGTCGCGCTCCCCGCCGACCGCGATGTGGGCGGAGACGAGATCTTCGACGATCTGTGTGAGGGCCT
Organism: Sandaracinaceae bacterium; assembly: GCA_045106715.1. GTDB lineage: Bacteria > Myxococcota_A > Polyangia > Polyangiales > Sandaracinaceae. Next base: position 27,212 of record JBGCFC010000111.1, on the reverse strand, counting down.
GGTCACCCGCCGCTCCGAGGACGTCGGCCGCGTGGTCGCGTCTCTCGCGCGTCGCGCCGACGCGAGCCGCGCGAGGCGTTTCGAGTTCCTGACCGTGTCGCCGCGAGGCGGCGAGCTGCTCGCGATCTTCTCCGACGGCAGCGCCGTGCTCGTCGACCGCGACGTGCTTGACGAAGACGACGGGACCCAGGTCGAAGAGATCGCGCTCGAAGACGACGCGATGCGCGCCGTGCTGAAGCTGGAGAGCGGCGGCCAGTTCGAGCTCACGACCTCCGACGTCGCGCGCAAGAGCCTGCTCGGAGGCTCCGGCAGCCACGGCGAGATCGACGGGGTTCGCCTCGGCCAGCGCATCCGCGAGCTGCGTCTCGCCGCGGGGCTGACGCAGGCGGAGCTCGCGCGCCGCACCGGCATCCACCGCCCGAACATCGCGCGCGTCGAAGCCGGCCGGCACACGCCCTCGCTCGAGACGCTGTCCCGCCTCGCGAACGCCATCGGCGTGCCGACGACCCGCGTTCTGGACTGAGGTTCGGCGGGGCTTCTCGGCGCGGCTTCTCGGCGCGGCTTCTCGGCGGGGCTTCTCGGCGGGGCCTGGCGGCCACACTTTCACGCGACGCTCGTTGGCTGGCTGGCGACCGAGCGCGGAGGTCGGCGGCGTCAGCGCGTTGGAGAGACGTTTTCGGGGGCGTGACTCGACCGGAATCGTCCGTCGGCCAAAACAAAGCGACTCGGGCCCGGCAGGATCACCTCGGACTCCGGGTGCTCCGGGTCGCCGGGCAACGTGAGCGCGATGGTGTCTCCATGCGGCCGCAACACGGGCATCACCGGGCGTGGCACACGCCCGCGCACATCCGCGATCGCCGCATCCAGACTGTCGAACGCCACCAGCTGCTCCAGTGTTCGCAGCGTGGGCGGGAAGAGCGTGATGCGCCCCCGTTCGCATGCATCGAGCGCGGCGCCCGGCGTCAGCCATTCCCCTGCCGTGACCTCGATGCGATCGTGCTCAGCCCGCTGCTTGCGCGGGGCACGCGCCAAGAAGAAGCGCGCGTCGTAGCGACGTTTCTCGGCGACGGGCGTGACCCACCGCGAGAACGGAACGAGCGCGTCCGCGCGCAGCCGAAGGTCGAGCTCCCGAACGATGTCGAGAAACGCCGCGCCCTCGTGCAGCCGTGTCCGCCCGGCGGCGAGTTCCCCAGGGTCGACGCCGTCTGCCAGCAGAATGCCCGCCTCCTCGAAGGTCTCCCGCAGCGCGGCCACATAAAGGCCCAGCGCGAGTTGCCCGTTCGCTTCCCCGAGCGCCGCCGCCGCGCCGGCGGCAGAGCACCCCTCGACCCGATCGAGCAGCGCTGGCGCTTGGTCCTCGTCATCGAGCGTGCCCCCGGGGAACACATACGCGCCAGCCATGAACCCGCTCTTGGCGTGGCGGCGCACCATGAAGATCGAGAAGCCCTCTTCCTCGTCGCGCGCGAGCAGAACGGTCGCTGCTTCGCGCGGCGTGACGGGCGGGCGGTCCGGGTTGAGGTCGATCATCGCGGCAGCGTGCACCCTGCGTGGGCGGGTGTCGAACGCGACCGGTCCGAAGCGTTCATCCACTCCGCGGGGGCCGCCGCAGCCATCTGCGCGCCGGGAACACCAGATCCCCAGCGCCTGGTCGTGAGCTCGAACTCCGTCGGCCCTTCGCTGTCTCTGGCTTCGGACGAGCTCAACAGACTGCGCGCTCCCGCGGCTAGGGGTCGCTGCCCCGTCGATGCAGGTCACGCCCCGGCGAGCGACCGTTGGGCGTTCAGACGACGAGACGGGGCAACCACCTTGGCAGCTTCTCCGCGGACGACCGGCTCACTCCTGGCTGCGCTGCGCCTTCTCGACATGGCCGGAGACGCCGAAGCGGCGAAGCAGCTCGCTCTCGACCGCCGCCAGCGGCACACCCCGGCTGAGCAAACCCACCATCAGGTGATAGATGACGTCCGCGGCCTCCGATACGACGCGCGCGTCACTCTCGTCGGCGATCGCGTCTCCGAGTTCGCCGGCCTCCTCGGTGAGCTTCGCCGCGATCTTCGCGGGCCCCTTGTCGAGCAAGGAGCGCGTGTAGGAACGGTCCGCCGGTGCATCGCGCCGCGCCTGGAGCGCCGCCTCCAACAGCGGAAGCGCCGGGAGCGCGCGAGATCCTGCTCCGGGCTCCTCGGCAGGCGACACGCGCCGAAAGAAGCAGCTCGGCGCACCGGTGTGGCAGCTCGGACCGGCCGGTTCGACCAAGTAGAGAACCGCATCCGCGTCGCAGTCGATCCACACTTCAAAGACGCGGAGCACGTTGCCGCTCTCCTCGCCCTTCTTCCAACCGCGTTGGCGGGAGCGACTGAAGAAGTGCGCGAACCCCGTCGACAGCGTGGCGCGGAGGGCGGCCTCGTCCGCGTGCGCCAGCATGCGAACCTCACCGCTGCGTCGATCCTGCGCGATCACGGTCACGAGGCCCTGCGCATCGCGCTTGAGCTCGGGGAAGAGATCCTTGGCGGTCATCCCAACCCTATAGCAGCAACTGTGTTCGCCCCCCGCGCTGGATCTCGGTCGCGAATCGGCACCCGAACAAGGAGCTCATCGGGTGGTTCGCACTCCGCCGCCCATCTCCGCTGTGGGGGATTGCCTCGTCCAGGGCTGGGAACCCGGGTGTGAGCGAACCCCCTACGATCCCTGGAGACATGGGCGCCAGGCATTGCACGGCACGATCAGGCTTGGTAACGGCAGGGCGAGATGGGTGGCGAGAGAATCGCCCAAAGGGGAAGAGTGACCATGAAAAGAGAAGCAAAAGCGATCCTGATCGGGGCCGTGATGGTGCTCGCCGCGTGCGGCGGGGACTCCATCGAGTGCGGCGCCGGGACGGTCGAAGCGGACGGTGTCTGCGTGCCGACCGGAACCGACATCATGTGCGGCGCTGGGACGGTGCTGGACATGACGACCGGCAGCTGTGTCCCCGAGGGCGAGCTCACCACTTGTGCCGCCGGCACCACCCGCAACGCGATGACGGGTGCCTGCGAGCCCGACGTCGAGTGCGGCACCGGCACCAGCCCGATGGGCGGCGAGTGCGTCCCCGACGGCACGGTGATCTGCGCCGACGGCACCATGTTCGACATGGACACGGGCACCTGTGTTCCCAACGACGATTTGGCCACCTGCGCCGAAGGCACCACGCTGATCGATGGGGAGTGTGTCCCGGACGACGAGACGCTGATGGGCGAGACCTTCGCTGCGGCGGAGCCCGATGACCCCACGTTCGACGGCACGCCGGCCACGTTCATTCCGCCGGCCGTGGGCATGGAGGTCACCGCCGAGGGCTGCATCACCGCCGCCGACTTCGACATGGACGGCGAGATCGACGTCGACCGCGATGTGTTCAGCTTCGCGGTCTCGGCCCCGGGTCTCTACCGGATCAACGTCGATGGCCTCGGCGGGCTGGCAGCCGCCTTCTTCGTCGCGCCCGACGACGGCCCGCTGTTCGACCAGAACTGGCTTCGCTTCGGCCTCAACTACGCGGGCGACACGTCGGAGCGCCAGGTCTACCTGCCGCGCGCCGGCAACTACAGCATCTTCGTGTTCGACGCCCGCAGCTTCGACGTCGACAGCGGCTTCGGTCCGCCCGTGGGCAACACGGAGACTTGCTACTTCATGACCGTGGAGGCCCTCGAGGTCCCGACCGCGACCCCGATCACCGATGACATGGCGACCGGTACGCTGGGCGCCCCGCAGTTCTTCTCGGCCACCTCGGTCGGTCGGCAGAGCCTCACGGTCCGCCTGTTCGAGAGCCAGCCTGCGGCCGTGGCGGGTCTGGTGATCGACCGAGCCGGAGACGTGCTCACCAACGCCAGCGCGGCCGGTTTCATGGAGGACCAGGCGTACAACTTCAGCCCCGGGCTGAACGCAGACGAGACGCTCCTCATCGTGGTGGACACCGTGTACTCGCTCACCACCGAGGACATCCCCTGGCGGCTGCAGCTCGAGCGCAGCGCGGAGATCCCGAACGAAGGGACCCTCACGTTCAACAACGATCCCGACGCCTTCGAGTTGGGATTCATCGACCTGATGGCCGGCGATGTCGTGCGCTTCCGGGCGACCAGCGACAGTGGCGACGCGCTCGCCATGTCCATCATCGAGCCTGGACGCGCTGGATTCCACCAGCTGTGTGATGCTTGCACCGACGCGGACGAGTACTTCGTGGTTGGAACCACCGGGACCCACGCGTTCCAAGTCGTCAACACCGTGGCGGACGAGGGGATGGACTTCGACGTCACCTTTGACATCGACACGCAGACGCCTCCCGCACTCACCGCGGACACCGCGATGACGGTGACGTTCGTGGACGGCAAGACGTTCGTCCGTGTCGACACCAGCTCGCTCGTCTGGACCCGGTACGACCTGACTGACTACATGGGCGCGACCTTCGACGGACTCCACTTCGGGATCCACGAGATCGAATCAGGCATCCTCGACGATCCGCCCGCGGACGAGACGCTCAATCTGGCGGACACGCTCAGCCGGATCGACGGCATCGAATTCGGCGGTCCGCTGCTCATCGAGCTCGAGGAGCCAGATAGCTTCGATGGTGACGAGTCTGTCTCCGTCACCTTCGGCAGCGAGACGTTCACCGATGTCACCGGCGACCCGGCCGCGCCGTTCATGGCGAGCGGCGTCGCCGTTTCGGACACGGAGTCAGCGTACTACTTCGTGCGAGGTCTTCCGGGAGGAAACCTCACGGTGGAGGTCACCCCAGCCGCTGGTACCGACGCGGCGCTCTACTTGCTGGACGGCAACGCAGAACGATTCGTCACGGTGGATGGCATCGCGCCGGATGCGGTGGAATCGCTCACCCGCGCGGTGGGCGCCGATGGCTGGTTCGCCTTCGAAGTCGGCGCGGTGGCGGCCGGGATGGTCGACATCACGATCACACAGGGCCTTCCTCCCTACACCCAAGCGCCGGGAAGCACGGCGTTCGCGAGCATCTGCCCCGACTTAGGTGGTGCCGGCGTGAACGTGCCGTTCGCAACCGGCGGACTCGACGAGGGCACCACGGGCATCGTCGACTTCACGACGTTCTCCGGGTTCGAGTACTACGGCGTGCCCGTGAGCAACTTCCAGATCTCGAGCAACGGGTTCATCTCCTTCTCGGCGACAGAGCTTGCCGGCGCCTTCTTCGCGCCCGTGTTCTTCCTGCACGTCCCCGTCGAACCGACCTCGGTGATCGCGGCGTATTGGTATGACTTGGCGAACGACCGTGTGTGCATGCTCGAAGAGGCGGGACGGTTCATCGTCGAGTGGGCGGGCGTCGCGCTCGACCTGAACGACTTCACGGTGGCGCTGGGATCGGTCGAGACTCAAGTGATCCTTACCGCAGCCACCGGCACAGTGGAGATCGTCTTCGGGCCGAACCACCAGCTGGGCCGCAACCCGCAAGCGTTCAGCAACTTCACCGAAGGTGCCGTCGGCCTGAAGAACGGAGACGGATCGTTCATCGCGACCCCGTTTGAAGAGCCCGCGCCGGACGTTTCGACGCTGTTCACGCCGGGAATGTAGGCTCCGGAGTGTCTCCCCGATGGGGGGCTCGAGCGACGCGCCGGTCTCCCTTTGGGAGGCCGGCGTTTCGTATTCGAGGGCCTTCAGGATGAGGAGAGGACGGGCGAATCGACCTCGTGGAAAGGAACTCTCTCAGTTCGCTAGGATCTGCGCGATCTCGTTGCCCACGCGCTCTTCCTTGCACCGGCGACTCACGGCGATCTCGGTCACCAAACGGGTCTGCGCCTTCTCGAGCAGCTCGCGCTCACCGAACGACAGGTCCTTGTCGTGGCGGATCAGCGAGAGGTCCCGGTATACCTTGGCGACCTCGAGGAGCGAGCCGCTGTGCAGCATCTCCATGTACTCGCGGTGCCTTCGGTTCCAGGGCTGCGACGTGACCGCGATCGTGCGGCTGCGAAGCTCCTCGAGCACGAGCTTGGCATCCCGCCGGGAGACGACACCCCGCAGGCCGACCCTCTCCGCTGCGTCCTTGGCGACCATGACTTTGGTGCCGGAGTCCGCGATGTTGAGCACGTAGAACGCGACTTTGCGGCCGGCGATCTCTTTCTCTTCGATCGCGGTCACATCCCCCACTCCATGGTGTGGATGCACGGCCTTGTCGCCGACGTTGAACTCCATCGATGGCACCTCCCAGGAGGCTTCGCTAGAGGCCCCCTCCCCCACAGGATACCAGCACTTGGGGTCGACTTCCGGCCCGGCGTCCAGGTCGCCGAGGAACGTGGGGGGTAAACCCCACTCAGGAGACACGTACACCAAGCCCACCGCCGACGGAGGGCGGCTGAAGTGAAGGGCGAGAGACGCGCCGGATAGCGGTGTTCCGCGGGCCTACGGAGCCTCGGCGTCTCCCGGTTCCGCCGGCTCTACAACAGCGAGGTCGGCCTCCTCGCTCGTGGCAGCCACCGCAGCCGCGTGGCTGCGCTCCGGCAGAGGCGTGGTCGGAGGTGCATCGAGAAGCTCTTCGATCGGTGCCACGAGAATCGCTCGCAGGCCCAGGGCGAGGCGCGACACGGACACCTCCACGGAAGCGGCCACGTGGTCTTCGGCCGCAACGACCTCGTACGTGGGCAGCGCCTCCCGAAGCCCGAGCGCGCCCCCGAGTTCGGATGCGGCCATGGAGTGGCCGAGCTGCGCGAAGTTCTCCGTTGCACCGGGGGGGAACTCGCCCCGCATGGCGGCCCTCACCTGGAGGCGATCCGCTCCGACGGGCTGCATCGCCAACCCGAGAGCACGCTCGCGGGCCAGGAGCATGCCGATGCCTTGGTCCAAGGGAAGCCCAAGCGGATGGGGGCTGAACAGCAAGAGCGGCGCGCTGCCGAGCTCCTCCTGAATCTCGGAGAGGTCCGCTCGCTCGAAGGGGTGGTCCCGCTCGGACTCGTCGAGCGCGGCGGCGTGAAGGAGGGCGGAGCTCAGGGCGGGCGTTCCGTCGACCCACACGACCACGTTGGCCGACGGGGCCGCCAGCTCGATGCGGCGCGAGCCCAGAAAACCCGCGCGCCTAGGGAAGGGCTCATCCTGCGAAGACTCGAGCGGCGCCATGCGCGCCCCTGCCTCCATCACCGCGAGCGACGCATCGATGGGTCCCCGGGCGATGACCGCGCGGCCTTCGGGGTGGAGGATCAAGACGAGCGCCTCCAGCGTGCGAGGGTCGACTCCGGTGCGCACCCGGAATCGCTCGAGGCGAGCGTCGGGGAAGAGCGCGCTGACCACCGATGCCGACGCCGGATCAGCGAGCAACGACGACGGCGACAAGACCAGGACCGTCGTCGACGCGGCCGGCGCAAGGGTCTCCAGCGCACCGAGGTCGCGCGGTGCGGGCGGGGGGTGCGGGACTGGCCGCTGGCTGGCCCCGCATCCTCCCGCACTGAGCATCAGGGTCAGGGCGAGCCCTGTGCGCCACACCCTCCAACCGCGATCCCCAGCGCCGCCTGCGTCGGCGTCTTGCCGAGGGCCTCGGAGAAGCGTCGACGGCGGCTCGAAGCCTGTGAGGCCCCTGCCCGAACACTGAAACCGCACCCCTCGCGACACATGGCGTTCATAGCCCTCGGTACGGCGGTGAGCACCCCGCCAAGCCAGAACCGCCACGCTGCCTCGACGTGGCGAGCCGGCGCCGCCTCTCCCGTTCCAGGACGCCGGAAGCGAGCAGCCCGAGGAGTCTGCCCTTCGACCGGGGCGCCAGCTCCACCGTAGGATCGCCGGACCTTCAGGCTCGTGCGCGGCCCCTCTTCGCACCGTTCTTCTTCGACCCGGACAGGGCCGGAGCCTCTGCGGACGCTGCCTCGGTGTCCTCCTCCGTCTTGGGTCCTTCCTCGAGACCGTGATGGATGCGGATCTTCTTCTCGAGCGACGCCTTGATCGTCGGGTTCTCCGACAGGAACGTCCGCGAGTTCTCCCGCCCTTGGCCGAGCCGCTCGCCCTCCGCGCTGTACCAAGCGCCCGACTTCTCGACGACCCCCGCCTCGACGCCGAGGTCGAGGATCTCGCCGGTCTTGCTGATGCCCAGCCCGAACATGATGTCGAACTCGCAGAGGCGGAATGGCGGCGCGAGCTTGTTCTTCACCACCTTCACACGCGTGCGGTTTCCAATCGCTCCGTCGCCCTGCTTGATGGTCCCGATGCGTCGGATGTCCAGGCGGATGGACGAATAGAACTTGAGCGCGTTGCCGCCGGACGTCGTTTCGGGCGAGCCGAACATCACGCCGATCTTCATGCGGATCTGGTTGATGAAGAACAGGGTCGTGTTGGACTTGTGCACGGTCGCCGTCAGCTTGCGGAGCGCCTGGCTCATGAGCCGCGCCTGCAGGCCGACGTGACTGTCGCCCATCTCGCCCTCGATCTCCGCCTTGGGCACGAGCGCCGCCACAGAGTCGATGACGATCAAGTCGACCGCGCCCGACCGGACGAGGGTGTCGGCGATCTCGAGCGCCTGCTCGCCGTGATCCGGCTGAGCGACGAGCAGCTCCTCCGTGTTCACCCCGAGCTTGCGGGCGTAGCCGACATCGAGCGCGTGCTCTGCGTCGATGAAGGCCGCGACGCCGCCGGCGCGCTGTGCCTCAGCGATGGCGTGAAGCGTCAGGGTCGTCTTGCCGCTCGACTCCGGGCCGTAGATCTCGCAGATGCGGCCACGTGGGAAACCACCGACGCCGAGCGCGAGATCGAGAGACAACGAACCGCTCGAGATCACGGGGACGCGCGCGGCGGCCTCGCCATCACCGAGCTTCATGATGGCGCCCTTGCCGTAGGACTTCTCGATGGAGCTGATGGCCAGGGTAAGGGCCTTCTCGCGGTTCTGGTCGGTCGCCATGTCGTCGTCCTCTTCTTCTTCCGGCCGATGGCCGTCGGGTGGCCGCACCCTCGTGCCGCCGTCGCTCTTCGTCAACCTTGGCCGACCGGCTGGTACCTGTGTGCGCGAGCGATCTTGGCTCGGGCAGCACGGACTTGAGCACCGGCGACCAACTGTCGATCCGTTCAGTATCAGATCGGGCTGCCCGTCGCAAACGAGAAACCCTGGATTCGAGGGAGAGACGGCTCCCCCAGCGTGGGTCTGACGGAACGGGCGAAGAAAGTTCGAGAGGCGAGGGATCCGCCACGAACGAAGAGCATCGCTCAATACCGGACGGCGCCGCTCCGCGTGTCGGCGACGACGGCGTGCGCAGCCTCCCGCAGGGTGCGGAGCGCGAGGAAGGCGGCGCGGCGGCGGATCTGCCAGCGCTCCCCGGAGAGCTGGTGGAGCACGGCCGTGGCCTCGTGACCCTCGCGGGCGAGTCCCATCCACACCGTCCCGACGGGCTTCTCCTCCGAGCCTCCACCGGGGCCCGCGATGCCGGTGATCGAGACGGCGAGATCGGCTCCGGCCCGGCGACGCACCCCGTCCGCCATCGCGGCCGCGCACTCCCCGCTCACCGCGCCGTGTGCACGGAGCAGCTCGGACCCGACTCCCAAGATCTCCGTCTTGGCAGCGTTCGAGTACGTCACGGCATCGAAGAGGAGGTAGTCGCTCGAGCCCGGGACGTCGGTGAGCATCTGCCCCACCAACCCGCCCGTGCAGCTCTCCGCGACCGCGACGGTCAACCCTTGGTCACGCAGGTCGTGGCCCACGATCTCGGCGTAGGTATCGTCGCCCTGTCCGTACACCGCGTCGCCCAGGCGACCACGGACGTCGTCTGCGACCCGGTTCGCGGTGGCCGCGGCCTCGGCTTCGGAGGCCGCGGTGGCCAGCACCTTCACCTCGATCTCGGGAAAGCTTGCGCGGTACCCGATCCGCACACCGGGGTTGGCCTCTTCCAGCCCCGCGAGCCGCTCCCCGACGCTCGACTCGGGCAGGCCGAAGGTACGGAGCCGGACCTGGTTGCTTCGACGCTCGACGGTGCGCGCCAGCGCCGGGTGCACGCGGTCGTCGAACATGCGCTTCATCTCGTGCGGCACGCCAGGGAGGAAAAACGCACGCCCTGCCCCGATCGTGAGCTCGAACCCCGGCGCGGTGCCCACCGCGTTGGGCAGCGCCGTCGCCGTCTCGGGCAGGTCGGCCTGTGTGGCGTTGCTCTCCGTCACCTCGCGGCCACGCGACTGGTAGCGGGCCTTGAGCGCCTCGAACGAAGGCTCGTGTCGAGCCCGCGCGACCCCCGCCGCGCGCGCAGCCGCTGCCGCCGTCAGATCATCCGTGGTCGGGCCGAGGCCCCCCGTGGACACGACGGCCGCGCCTTCGACGCACAGGCGCCCGAGGGCCTGGACGATGCGCTCCATGTCGTCCGGCACCGTGAGGTGCTCGACCACCTCGAGGCCGAGCTGCGTGAGCCGGTCGGCGAGCCAGCTCGCGTTGGTGTTGGTGAGCTCCCCGCGGGTGAGCTCCGTGCCGATCGACAGTATCGCTGCGTGCATGTTGTCCCCCCCGAAATCGGCCGATGAGCCTGACAAGTCGCCGCGACCCGGTCAAGGACGCGGCGACGTCATTCGAGTGGCGAAAAAGCGTTGCGAACCCAGGCCTTGGCGATACAGCGAACGGAGGGCGTGACCGTGGATCGGCACTCGCCCCCGTGGTACGTGGAGCGCAATCGGAGGACGCGATGAAGAAGAACATGCCTCACAGGTTCCTGGTGGGCCTCGCCCTGCTGGCGCTCGGGATCGCCACTGCGGGCTCACTCGCCGCCCAGGAGGAGCGCCGCGCCGCGCCGCCAGAGACGACCACCTCGGGCGGTTCGCTGGCCAGCTTGCCCATCGTGCGTGAGCGGCTCGACAACGGTCTCCGCGTGGTGATGAGCCCCGACCGCTCGGTGCCCACCGTGGCCATCGCCGTCTACTACGATGTCGGCTCGCGCAACGAAGTCCGCGGTCGCAGCGGCTTCGCCCACCTCTTCGAGCACATGATGTTCCAGGGCTCGGCGAACGTCGCGAAGGGCGAGCACTTCTCGCTGATCATGAACCGCGGCGGCTCGCTGAACGGCACCACCAGCCACGACCGGACCAACTACTACGAGACGCTCCCGAGCAACGAGCTCGCTCTCGGACTGTGGCTCGAGGCCGATCGCATGGAGTCGCTCGCGATCACGGAGGAGAACTTCGAGAACCAGCGGCAGGTCGTCATGGAGGAGTGGCGGCAGAGCTACCGCAACCAGCCGTACGCCCTGAGCTCGCTGCGCATCAACGAGCTCGCCTTCGGCGACTACTGGCCGTACGCCCACTCCACCATCGGCGACATTCAGGACCTGGAGAACGCGCCGCTCGAGGCGGTCCAGGAGTTCTTCCGCACCTACTACGCGCCCAACAACGCGGTCATCGGGATCTCCGGTGACTTCGAGCCCTCCGAGGCGATGGCGCTGGTCCGCCAGTACTTCGGCGACCTGCCGAGCCGCGACATCCCCGAGTTCAATCCGCCGGCGCTCGCGCCGCAGACGAGCGAGCGCACCGACACGATGGTCGACCCGCTTGCGCAGCTTCCCGCCTTCCACATGGGCTGGCACATCCCGCCGAACCGGGCCGACGACCACTACGCGCTCGAGATGCTGGCGCTCATCCTGGGGCAGGGCGACTCGAGCCGTCTGTACCAGGAGTTGGTCAAGGACGAGGCGCTCTGCCAGTCCGTGTATGTCGGCACCGACGACCGACGCGGACCCGACTTGTTCAGCGTCTGGGCGATCATGGCGGCGGGCGAGTCAGCCGAGGAGGCGCAGGGCCGCATCAACGCGCAGATCACCTCCGTGAGTGAGCGAGGCGTCACGGCCCGCGAGCTCCAGAAGGCGCAGAACGCGCTGCGCTCGGTGTTCGTGTTCGGACTGCAGTCGAACCTTCAGCGCGCGCAGAACCTCGCTCAGTACGAGCTCTACTACGACAACGCGGAGCTGCTGCGCGAAGAGCTGGGGCACTACCTGGAGGTCTCCCGCGAGGACATTCAGCGGGTGGCCGGTCGCTACTTCGCGCCCACCAACCGCACCGTGCTCGACGTCGTCCCCCCGCCCGCTTCGGAAGGAGCCTCGGAATGAGCGCCCATCTTCGTCACGCCGCATGCGTGCTGCTCGCCCTCTCCCTCGCCAGCTGCGGTGGCAGCGACGAGACGCCCCCGCCGGATGACACCACGGGCAACGAGACGACCGTCGAAGTCACACGCGAAGAAGTCACGCGCGAGTCGCCCCCTCCGTCGGGCCCGACCCGCGATGTGCAGTTCCCCGACGTCCAGCGGAACACCATGTCGAACGGTCTGGCGGTCAATACGGTGCAATATGGGCACCTCCCGCTGGTGTATCTGCGCCTCGTGATCCGGAGCGGCGACGCCCAGGATCCTGCCGACCTCCCCGGCCTCGCTTCGCTCACTGCGTCGATGCTCAAGGAAGGCACCCGCTCCCGCACCAGCGCCGAGCTGGCCGAGTCAGTGGAGTTCCTGGGCGCCGACCTGATGACCGGCTCCGACGAAGAGAACGTCTACGTCATGGTGCGCGCGCTCGCGGACCAGCTCGACGAGGCGATGGAGCTGCTGGCGGACGTCGCGCGCAACCCGCGCTTCAGCCAGACCGAGCTCAACCGCCTCAAGACGCGTGAGCTCAATCGGCTCCGCCTCTCCTCACAGGAGCCCCGCTACCTGGCGCGCCGGGAGCTGTACCGCGAGCTCTACGGCAACCACCCGTACGCACACACCGACGCCACGCCCGAGTCGGTCGAGGCCGTCACGCGCCGGGACCTTCAGTCGTGGCACCGCGCGAACTTCGTACCGAACAACGCGCTGCTCATCGCGGTCGGCAACGTGGAGCCCGCCGCCGTGCAGGCCGCGGCGGCGTCGCACTTCTCTGGGTGGTCGCGCCGCGATGTGGCGGAGACGACCTACGCCGCCCCGCCGGAGCGCACCCAGCGCGAGGTGCTCGTGGTCGACCGCCCCCAGTCGGTTCAGTCGGTCATCTACGTCGGCAACCTGGCCCTGCCGCGCAACGACGCAGACTTCGTCCCGCTCACGGTGGCCAACCAGGTCCTCGGAGGCAGCGCGGCGTCGCGGCTGTTCATGGATCTCCGGGAGCAGCGCAGCCTGACGTACGGCGCGTACAGCGCCGTGGGCGAGCGTGTGCAGGTGGGCCCGTGGGTTGCGTACGCCGCGGTGCGAAACGAGGTCACGGCCGACGCGATGGCCGGCTTTGTCGAGCACATCGAGCGCATCGTCGCCGAGCAGGCTCCCGACGACGAAGTCGCCAACGCGCGGAACTACCTGTCGGACAGCTTCCCGCTCCAGATCGAGACGGCGTCCCGCGTCGCCTACATGGTCGAAGAGCAGCAGGTCTACGGGCTGCCGGACGACTACTGGGCGAGCTACCGAACGGCCATTCGCGCGGTCACGCCGCAGCAGGCCCACGAGGCCGCGCGTGAATACATCCACCCCGATCGCGCACTGATCGTGGCGGTAGGCAAGGCTGCGGACATCGTCGCCCCGCTCCGGCGTTACGGGCCGGTGCGCGTCATCGACACGGACGGCGAGGAAGTCGCCACGTACGAGGCCATCACGGAGGATTGAGCCATGTGTGGGATCGTCGGATACGTCGGAGACGAGGAGTGTGCGCCGGTCCTGCTGGATGGACTTCGGCGCCTCGAATACCGGGGCTATGACTCCGCGGGCACGGCCATCTACGCAAACGGGGACCTCTCCGTCGTGCGGGCGGTCGGCAAGCTGCGCAATCTCGAGAAGGCCCTCAACGCGGCGCCGCCCACCGGCACCATCGGCATCGGACACACGCGCTGGGCGACCCACGGGCGCCCGAACGAGGTCAACGCGCACCCTCACCGCATCGGGGACGTCGCGGTGGTGCACAACGGCATCATCGAGAACTACCTCGAGCTGCGCGCCCAGCTCGTCGAAGCCGGCGCGAACATCGTCAGCGACACGGACACCGAGATCGTCGCTCACCTCATCGACCAACAGGTTCGCAGCGGAAAGGACATCGAGGCCGCGGTCCGCGCGTCACTGAAGGTGCTGCACGGCGCGTACGCACTCGCTGTGATCAGTGCGTCCGAGCCGGACCGGCTCGTGGTCGCCAAGAGCGCGTCACCGCTCGTGGTGGGCATGTCGGACGAGGCCGCGTTCTGCGGCTCGGATGTACCCGCGCTGCTGCCCTACACCCGCGACATGATCTTCCTCGAAGACGGGGAGATGGCCGTGCTGAAGCGCGGCTCCGTGGAGATCACGACGGTCGACGGGGCCGAGGTCCAGCGGGAGCCCACGCGCATCAACTGGTCGCCCGTGATGGCCGAGAAGGCCGGCTACAAGCACTTCATGCTCAAGGAGATCCATGAGCAGCCGCGGGCGATGGAAGACACGCTCCGCGGGCGGCTCGATCGGGAGAACGGCGACATCCACGGGCACGAGATCGGCCTCTCGGACGACGACGCGAAGGGCATCCGGCGCATCCATCTGTTGGCGTGCGGGACGAGCCACTACGCCGCGATGGCGGGCAAGTACTTCCTCGAGGGCATCGCGCGCGTGCCGACGACGGTGGAGCTGGCGAGCGAGTTCCGCGGGCGCGATCCGGTCCTCGAGGAGGGCGACCTGATCGTGGCCGTGAGCCAGTCCGGCGAGACGCTGGACACGTTGGTGGCGGTCAAGGAGGCCAAGGCGCTCGGGGCCAAGATCCTGTCGATCGCCAACGTCATCGGTAGCGCCATCCCGCGCATGTCCGACGCGGCGTTCTACACGCATGCCGGGCCCGAGATCGGCGTGGCGTCGACGAAGTGCTTCAGCGCCCAGCTCGCGAACCTGATGATGCTGAGCATCTGGCTGGGCCGACGCCGGGGAACGCTATCCGAGGAGACGGCGCGCGAGCTGGTCGAAGAGATGGCCCGCCTGCCTCACTTGATGCGCGACGTGCTCTTGGGCACGCGTCAGCTCGTGGCGAACTTGGCCAAACGCTACAGCGAAGCGCGCGACGTGCTCTTCCTCGGCCGGGGTCCCAGCTACCCCATCGCGCTCGAAGGCGCGCTCAAGCTCAAAGAGATCAGCTACGTGCACGCCGAGGGCTACGCCGCCGGCGAGATGAAACACGGGCCGATCGCGCTCATCGACAGCAACGTGCCCGTCATCGTGCTGATGCCCAAGGACCGCTGGTACGACCGGACGCTGAGCAACCTGCAAGAGGCCAAGGCCCGCGAGGCGCGGGTGATCGCGGTGGCTACCGAGGGCGACGAGAACGCACGCGGGATGTCGGACGACCTCATCGAGATCCCCGCCGTGCGGGAAGAGATGACCGCGTTCCTCACGGTCCTGCCGCTTCAGCTCTACAGCTACTACGTGGCCGACTTCAAGGGCACGGACGTCGACCAGCCCCGCAACCTCGCCAAGACGGTCACGGTCGAATAGGCGCCGCCGTCGAGACGCGGCTTGCCCCCACCCGGGGACATTGGCAGGCTGCGGGCCATGCTCGAAGGCGCGCGCGTCGCGGTCGTGGTTCCCGCGCATGACGAAGCTGCACTGATCGACTCGACGCTCGAGTCGATCCCTGCCTTCGTGGACGCCGTGGTGGTGGTCGATGACGCAAGCACCGACGCGACCGCCGCGCGGGTCGCCGCCCGTGTGGACCCGCGCGTCACTCTCCTTCGCCACGAAGTGAACCGAGGCGTCGGAGCGGCCTTGGTGACGGGCTACCTTCACGCGTTCGCCGACGGCGCCGACGTCGCGGCGGTGATGGCGGGCGACGGACAGATGGACCCGGCGGACCTCCGGCATGTGCTCCAGCCCATCGTGCGTGGCGATGCTGACTACGTGAAGGGCGACCGCTTGAGCCACCCCGAGGTGCGGCGTCGGATGCCGCCCGCTCGGTACGTTGGCAACCGCGCGCTGAGCCGCCTCACCCGGCTCTCGACCGGCCTCGACATCTCGGACTCGCAGTGCGGCTACACCGCGCTGAGCCGGGATGCGGCCGAGGCCCTCCCGGTGCGGGCGCTCTGGACCGGGTACGGCTACCCCAACGACTTGCTCAGCCGAGCGGCCACCGTCGGACTGCGCGTGAAGGACGTCACCGTCCGGCCGCTCTACGGAAGCGAGCGGAGCGGCATTCGGATCCGTCACCTGTTCACGGTGTTTCCGTATGTGCTCGCCCGCAGCCTCGCGCGGCGCGTGACGGCTTCGTGGTCGCCACCTCCGGCTCCTCCGGCAGGTCGAGCGCGGACCGCGAGCGCACCCCGACCGCGGGTCTGACTCGTGGCCACGATCGGGGTGCTCACCACGAGCTATCCGCACTCCGGAGACCCCATCGCGGGGGTGTTCGTCCGCGGCATGACGCGCGCGCTCGTGTCCCGCGGTCACCGTGCGGAAGTGCTCGCCCCCCGCCCCTCAGGGGACACTCAGCCCGTGGACGACGCCGGCATCCAGACACGGTGGATCGACTACGCCCCTTCGCGCCTCCGGCGCACGTTCTACGGCGCTGGCGTGCCCGACAACGTGCGTCGTGACCCCCGCGCATGGCCCGGCTTGCTGAGCTTCCCGCCGGCGATGGCGCACACGGCACACGCCCGGTCGCGCGGTTGGGACGCGGTCATCAGCCACTGGGCGCTGCCCAACGGCGCGGTGGCGGGTGCGGTTCGGGCATCGATGCCGCACCTGATGGTCTTGCACTCGGCCGACGTCCACCTGCTCCGCCGGCTCCCCGGACGGGCCCTCCTCCTCCGGCAGCTGGCGCGCGGGGCCACAGAGATGCTGTTCGCGTCCGACGCGCTGCGCCGCGACGCGCTGTCCTGGCTGAAGCCGGTGGCGCGAGCCGACCTCTCGCGGCGCTGCCACGCGTGCGCCATGGGGATCGATCCTCCTGAGCCGACCGCGTCCCGCTCCGCCCTCCGCAAGAAGTGGAACCTGACGGGCCCCACTCTGCTCACCGTCGGCCGGCTGGTGCCCATCAAGGGTGTGCGACACGCCATCGACGCCGCACGCACGCTAGGCGTCGAACTGCTGGTCGTCGGAGATGGCCCGGAGCGCGCAGAACTGGAGCGACGGGCCTCTGGCGCGCGCGTCCGCTTCCTGGGCGCTCGGACAGGGCAAGACAAAGCCGAGCTCCTGGCCGCCGCCGATGTGTTCTTGGCGCCTTCACGAGAACTGTCCTCCGGCCGGACCGAGGGCACGCCCACGGCGGTGCTGGAGGCCGCCGCGGCGGGGTTGCCCATCGTGGCGAGCCCCACCGGCGGGCTGACCGAGGTGTTCGAAGACGGCGCCTCGGCGTGCCTCGTCTCCCCGCTGGCCATCGCGACCTCCGTGCGCACCCTGCTGGAAGACCCCAAGGCCACCCGGAAGATGATCCGCCGGTCGCGGCGCGTGGGGCTCGCTTATCGCTGGGAGGCGCTGGCCCCTCGGATCGAGCAGCTCCTCTTCGGAGCCTGATTCGGATGCCCTACGGCTGAATCCGTCGCGCGCCGGCTGGAGCCGAGTACTCGAAGACCGCGTTGCTGATATTGGCGTTGAAGCGCTGGTTCTGGAAATCGAACCGGTTGGTGTTGCCCGCCTCGTCGACGATCACGATGCGATGCACGACACCGCGAAGCGCCTCGCTTCGGGCGCCACTGTCGACGTAGAGCAAGATGCGTGTGTAGTGCGGAGTCGGTCGGCGCGGACGCATCTCGAGCACGTGTCCGCCTTCGTAGGCGAGGCGGGTGAGGAGCCGGAAGGTGTAGTTCGGCGCCAGCTGGCCGGTTCCCGTGAGGAAGCTGAACGCGGCCGGGAGCTGCGCCTGGCCCATCGTCTGCTCGTAGTATTGGCCTCGGCCTTGGCCGTCTTCCGGCGGCTCATAGACCACGAAGCGCGAGCCGTTGCTCGCGATGACCTTCGCGTTGGGCTCCGCGTAGTCGAACCGCATCATGCCCGGCTTCTTGAAACGAACCTGACCGCGGCTGATGTCCTCGCGGTCGTAGACGCGGTTGCGGTAACGCTGTGTGAACTGCGCCGTCATCGACTGCGTCTGGTCGTAGAAGGTCTGCACCCAGGACGCGACCGTGTCGGCGTCCGGCGCGTCCTGCGCCGCCGCAGGGGACGCGATGCCGAGGATCGCCACGAGGAGCGCGGCCGTGGAACGGGTCATCATGGGGTCTCTCCGTCGTCTCACCGGGGCTGGACCGTCAGAGCATGTCCTTCATTCACCCGGGGGGTGCAAGCCGAAGGGAAACAAGCCGTCGGCTGGGTTGTTCCTCTCGCGTGGCTCCGTTGGCAGCGACCGAGATCGGGTCAGCGGTTGATCGATGAACACGGCGTGGGTAGCATGACGACAGGCCTCGGGCCCTATGGACCCCGGTCCCTCTTGACTCACCCTTACTTTCGCGCTCGGGCGCGCTCTCGGTTCGGGATTCCCCCGGGCTCGCGGGCGGGCCACTGCTCGGCCGAGACAGTCCCGGCTGGGTGTCAGACCGGCTGAACGTCGGTGATGGAGGTTGAATGGGCAAGGCACACGAAGGTGACAAGTCGCTCCAGCGTCTCGAAAAGAAGCACCAAAACCTGAAAGCGCAGGTCGCGGCGTACGAGTCCCGACGGTCCCTATCCAGCCAAGAGCAAATCGACCTTCAGAAGTTGAAGAAGGAGAAGCTCGCCACCAAGGATGCGATCCAGCGCATCACGGTGGTCTAGCCATCGTCCAGTCTCTGAGGCGCCCTCTCGTGTGCCTCACTCCAACGAGCCCTCGGTGTACGTGCCGCGGGCTCGTTGCGTTTGACCCGAAGGCGCTCAGCTCTCGGCGTCGACGGTCGGCGGGGCCTCCGGCGTTTCGGCCTCCCCCCCCGCGGTGGCCGCCTGGTCCGCGGTCTCCTCCGCCGCGGCAGGAGGCCGATGCGTCATCGTGCGGGGGGTCAGCTCCGTGAGGGTCCGGTCCATGATCTGACGCCATTCGGGGCGCAGGCCGACGTCGTCTTCGCCGGCGATCTCGCGCGCGACGGCCAGGTAGTGCAGCGCCTGCAGCCGGTGCCCCAGCCGGTACTCGGTCATGCCGCGCAGGTAGAAGTAGCGCGCCCGCATACGGTCATCCATGGATGGCGCATCCGTTTCGAGGTCCCGGAACCAGATCAGCGCATCCTCGTATCGGGCCGCGTCGTAGCTCTGCTCCGCCCTCTGCATGTCATCGCGAAGTGCCGCGCAGCCGCCGAAAAGCGGCACCGAGAGCGCGAACAGGAGCACATGCGAAGCCAGGCGAGAACCGGTCATGGCCGGGATGGTACCGCCCTCGTCGCGCGGAACAAAGCGAGAGGCGCCAACCGATCCACACATCAGCGACCCTGGTCACCACGGGGAGGCGGCGCTACCATGATCTCAGCGTCGCAGTTCAGAACGAACGTCCGGCGTCGTTGGAGGAAAGAGGGCTCTCCGAGTTCGAAAGAGCACGAGAGGAGAGCTTAAAAAGAACGGGGCCCGACGAGTTTCCCTCGCCGAGCCCGCTTCCCGCCCAAAAGGGCTCGATGTGTGGGAAGAACGTTCGAAGCTACGTCGTTCGCCGAAAGGAAGACGTCGAAGCAGAAAAGAAAGCGACCAAGCAAGAGAGCCAAGCGCGAAGAAAGAAAGCGAAGCGAAAGACCGAGCCACTCCGACTTGTGGAAGGGTGGGGGCGACCGGTTCAGCTGCGGTGCGAGAGGCATAGGCCTCTCATGCGCACCGCGATAAGCGAAGTCCGACACGTATGAGGGTCGGGTAGTATTGGCGCAAGGTAAGTGAGCGGCGGCTGAGACTCAGGTCTCGGTCGCCGTTTCGCTTTAGGGGATGCAATGCAGATGCCAGCGGATCCGTTTCCGCAAAAACCTCATGATTTCGTGCCCGGCATCTCTCTTGGCCCCAACTCGACGCAAGAATCTTCGCCTCGACCATGACATCGCTGTCATGCACGGCGCCTCTGCCAGCCGCACCGAGACGGATCGTGGCGACCCAGGCCACCTGTCAGCGCCCAGAGCGAAGACGCCCTCGCAGCGTGTTGCTGCGAGGGCGTTCGGGTCGATCGACGAAGATGACTCGGTTCAGCGCGCCCGGCGGGCGACCAGGCCGGCCAGCCCAAGCGCCGCGAGCGCGTTGGCGATGAGCCATGGGCCGACCAGCATCTCTGGAAGCAGCTCGATGCGGACCGTCGGGAACACAGCCTCGATCAGCAGGAACGCGCTGCTGCCGAGCGCCAGCCCGACGAGCGCCGGCCGAAGGCGCTTCGAGGAGAGCCCCAGCGCGACGGCAACGAACGCGGGCGCCACGCTGGCGACGAAGAGCGCCCCCCATGGCCCGACCAAGTCGGCCATGGCGCCCACCGCGCCGAGCGACGCGAGCGTGCCGACGGTTCCGCCCACCACCGGGATGAGGAACCAGGGCAACACGCCCAGGCCGCCTCCGAAGAGAACCGCCCAGCCGGCTGACGGCGCCGCCGCCACACCCAGCGCGTCGCGGCGACGCAGCCCGAGCAGAAGCAGGAACGCGAGCCCGAGCGAGAGACCCGCGCGCGTCAGCCCGGTGCCCTGCTGCGCAACCCGCAGCGCGTTGGACGCCGAGATCAGCCCCGAGCCGTACCGGTTGGCGTCGCCAAGATCGTTGGCGCTCTGCTTGAGGATGTGCTCGACCGTGTCGGGGTCCTGGATGCCCGCCCCATAGATGAGCGCACCGACGCCCGCCACGTGCGGGGCGGCCATCGAGGTGCCCTGCCAGGCCAGGTAGTCGAAGTTCTGCGGGTTGCCGTTGACGAGGGTGTTCTGGACAACCCCGTCGGGCATGCCGTCGTCGTTCTGGTCCACGCGGATATCGCCGCCCGGCGCCACGACGTCGAGACCCGTGCCGTAGCAGGAGTAGAACGTGAGCTCGCGGTCGTAGCGCACCGCGCCCACCGCCACGACGTGGTTGTAGCGGGCGGGGTACTCGACCCGGGAGCGTGAGGAGTTGCCGGCCGCCGCGACCACGAGCACGCCGCGCTTGTGGGCGTAGTCGATGGCGCGCTGCGCCGCGCGGGAGGACGAGCCGCCGCCGAGCGACATGTTGATGACGTGGGCGCCGTGGTCGGCCGCGTACCGAATGGCGGCCGCGATGCCGCCCCAGCCGCCGCTCCCGTTCCGGTCGAGGACACGGAGCGGCATGATCGAGGCGCCCGGCGCCACGCCGGCGACGCCCACACCGTTGTTGGTGGACTGCGCGACCGTGCCCGCGACGTGCGTGCCGTGACCGTGCTCGTCATCGGGGTATGCGTCGTTGTCGATGAAGTCGTAGCCCTCGACGAAGTGGGTCTGGTTCAGGTCAGGCGCCTGCAGGAAGGCCGCCTCGTCGCGGTAGGCGACGCCGGTGTCAATGATGGCCACGACCACGCCCTGCCCGCGCTGATGCGTCCATGCTTCGGGCATGCCGATCTGGTCGAGGTGCCACTGGTAGGGGTAGTAGGGGTCGTCCGGCTGGAAGCGGTCGCCGCCGTCGCGGGCTGCGGGGCCGCGAGGCACAGTGGTGCGCGCCCCCAACGGCACCGACCAGGTGCGCTCCGCCTCGACCACCTCGACGTCCTCGTGCCCGTTCAGGGCCGAGACGATGTCGGCGACCTCACTGGCGGGCGGGGTCACACGGAAGAGGTTGGCGTCGTCCTCGAGTTCCGTGCCGAGCGCGCTCAGGTCGGTCGGCCAGGCGTACGGCGCGATGGCCGCGGCGACCCGCGCAGCGACCTCCTGATGGTCCGCCTCCGAGGCGTCGTCGTCGAGGTCGATGAGCACCGCACCGGTCAACGGATCGGGGCGCGCGGTATCGAGCTCCGTCGCGATCGGCATGACCTCCTCGTCCATGCGAACGTTCACCGAGAGGATGGTCAGCGCGATCAGAGCGGCGCCGAACAGCCCGAGAATCCAAAGGGAACGCTTCTTCACAGACGATCTCCCAACCGCGGGACGACTCCCGCTGATGCACGATAGCTACGCTTCAGTATGCGGTGGCATTCCGCCCGCGACCACGATCGGCCTCAGATCATGATGAGGTCGTCGTCGGTGAGCGGCTCTTCGTCGTCCGCCGCGTCGAGCGTGAGGCGGGTGTCCATGAGGCGCTCTTCGCCCAGATTCCTCACGTACGCGCCGATCTCCGGCACGGCCTCCTCGAGACGATGAAAGATCTCCCTGGCGAGGAACAGCACGGTGCTCTGCTTGGCGGCCGTCACGCTCGCGCTGGCCGGCTCGTCGTTCACGAGGGAGATTTCACCAAAGACGTCGCCCGGGTGCAGCGTCGCCAGCAGCACGCGCCCGTCCTCGCCGCGCTTGGACACTTCCGCTTGCCCGCTGAGCAACAGGAACAGCCCGCGCCCCGGGCTCCCCTCGTTCAGCATGGTCACCCCCGAAGCCACATCGTGAGCGGTGAACCGGCGCACCAGATCGAGCCGCTGCTTGCGGTCGAGGGGAGAGAACAGCTTCGCGGTGGCCAAGAGGTTCTTGAGCAGCCGCTCGCGTGTGAACTTGTCGAGCGCGGCGGCCAGCTTGGCCACCTGCTCGGAAGCGACGCGGAGCGCGTCTCGGTCGAACTCCAGTAGGTCGCAGTCGGTCTCCGCCGCCACCGTTGCCGTCCGAGGCGACGCACTCACGAGCGCCATCTCCCCGAAAATCGCGCCCTCGTACAGCGTGGCGAGCCGTGACTCGCCCCCCTGAGCCAGGTGCTTGCGCACCGCGACACAGCCGCGGACGAGCAGGAAGAACGAGGTGCCCGGCTCCCCCTCGGCCACGATGACCTCCCCCGGACGGGTCCGCCGGAGCTTCATCGCGTTGAGCACCGCGGCGAAGTCGTCTCGAGGGAGATCGCTGAAGATCGGGAGCGGAGGCAGCTTGTCTGGATACGCGGCGCCGATCGTCTCGAGGTCACCGCCGAGCACCTCGCAGTGGGCGATCAGCTGATCCCGTGGGGGCGGTGCCTTGAGCGTCCAATCCTCGGGAAGACCGATGTCGAGGTCGCCCGCCGAACGCCGAACGCCACGGCCCAGACGGTCCGAGTCACTCGAGTAGAGCGCCGCGTAGCTGGTCAGCAGCGTCGCCAGGAGCGGCTCGAGCGTCGCCAGCACTTTCACCGCAACCAGCCCGCGAAGAGGATGACCCCCGTGGGCACAGTGTTTGGCGAGCGCCGTGTAGACGACGGCGGCGCGCTGAACTTCGCCGAGCGCGAGCAGGCAGTCCGCCAGCCGAAGGCGCGCGTCCAGGTTCTGCGGCTGCGAGGTGAGCAGCACAGCGTATCCGTGCAGCGCCTTTTCGTAGTCGCCCGCGAGCAGCGCATCGTCGGCGTAGGCCATGAGGTCGGCGAGGGTCTTCATCGCCCACAAGAGTATCCCGGCTCGCCGCTCGGCACCTCATCCTCAGCACATCGACCTACATGTAGGGGCCGTCGGGGAGCAGATTTCGGCCCGGTGCGGTATGCTCAGGACCGCGGCGCCCAGCGGAGCCCCCGCATGAGCAGAGAAGGAAGCCACCCGCATACGCAGCCGGCTGCCCCCCAGTCGGAACCCGAGTCCCCCCCCGCTGGGGGCGGCGCACGTGTGCTGGCGTTTCCGTCCGAAGAGGCCTCACCGCCCGAGCCTGGCTCGGCACCCGGCGACGCCAACAACCCGTTCACGCCCGACGAGATGAACCGGCCCGACGAGCTGAGCGCCCCTGGAGTGCCCGCCGGCACCTGGGCGGACGAAGACTCGGACGCTGCCGCGCAGGCCGAGCAACACCTTTCGGCCGCAGGCGGCAAGGTGGTCGAGTTCCCGCGCGCCGTGGACACCCACACGCGGCGACGCGCCAATGTCGGACGCGAGGAGCGCTCGGTCGACACCTCGGGCACCCAGCGAACGCAATCGCCGGAGCCCTCCCCCGAGGCGGACGAGCGCCCGGCCTACCTGGCGTCGGAGTTGCTGCGGTTCGACTGGTGGCCCAGCGCTCCGCTCGCGCGTCCCCTCCGGATCGCCACCGTGAGCGTCGGCGTCGTGGGGGCGGTGACCGTGCTGGGTGTCGCAGGGTTCGGGGCACAAGCGCTCGCGCTCTCGGCCGTGCTGGCGCTCTGCGCCGTCGCCGGGGTTTTGCCGCTCACGGTGTCGCAGCGCGCGATGGCCGTGACCGGGACGGGCCTCGGGGGCGCCATCTGGGTGAGCTACGTCAGCGCGACGGCGGGAGACCAGCTGGCAACGCCCCTGCTCTCGGGCTGCATCGCGCTGGCTGCGTCAGCGCTCTTGTTTCGCGCGGTCCACCCGTTGTCGAAGCTCGCGCGCGCAATGGTCGGCGTCGGGATCGCCTCGGCGGTCGCGTGGCTGACGCTCTCGGGCGGGCTCGAGGCGATGGTCGTGGAGACCCTCGCGTGGCAGTACTGGCTCGGCCCCGCGTCGCGCGCGCTGCTCGGCGTGGTCCTTCTCGGCGCCGCGCTCAGCTACGTCGACCCCAACGGCCACGGCGGCGCCTGGGCGAGCGCGATCGGCCTGGTCGCCTGGCTCGCGGCGTACATGGGCGCCGTCATCGCGGTGATGGTCACGACCTCGGCGTCGACGGGCGCGCTGCTCACGGCCGCCGCCCTTCCCTTCTTTGTCGCGCTGGCGGCGATGGGGCTCTGCCAGGCTTGGGTGCACGTCTCGCTCGTCCTGCGGCGTCGCTCCGCCTGAGGCGCGGTCGCCGTCGTCAGTGGCGCCGGCAATCCGGTGCGAGCGTCAGCTGGCCGTTGAAGAACCGACGTCCATGGTTCGGGCCCGCGACGTGCCGTCCGCGTCCACCACCTCCAAGTTGGCTGGGTTCCACTCCGCCTCACACCATGCGAGCAGCCCGTTCGGGGGCGGCGGCGCGACAAGTTCACGTAGCCGCCCCGGAACGCCACCCGCCGTCCCCTGCGCCGGGGCCAGCAGCACCGAAGAAGACACCCACCTGCCCTGCGTGCGCATAGCCGAGGGTTCAACCGTCCGGAGAGTCGGTTGGGACCGCATCGCCGCAAGCATGCGTGCCTCTGGAGACGGATCCCACGAGGGCTGCTCCTCCTTTTCCGTCAGTAAGAACACACGCTGCCATGCGAGTGGCTGGGTCAGCGCGGCTCGGCGGTCCGAGGAATCCACCTCGACCCGGACACCACGCTGCGCGAGTGCGGCACCCACACAGCCGGAATCGGGAAACTCGACGAGACGTACGGGCACGCGCACCACGCTATCACTCGCGTCTCTCGCTCAGGCGTGGCCGAGCATCTGGATGCGCAGAGCCGGGTGCGTCGGGGCCGTGGGTTCCGCCGGCGGCAGGCTCGGAAGCAGGCTTCGGCGCTCGCTCCACCACCGGCGGGCTTCGGTCTGTGTCCAGGTCCGCACGTCGAGGCCGTCGAGCAGCTCGATCAGCTCGTCCGAGAACGGTCGCCGCACGGGATCTTTCTCGAGGCACGTCAGGATGAGGCTCTCGAGCTCGAGCGGCAGGTTGGCAACGTGCTCACTCGGCGGCACGGGGTCCTCGGTCACATGGGCCACGGCCACACGGAGGACGTCGTCTCCTGGGAACACCCGTCGCCCGGTCAGCAGGAAGTACGCGACGCACCCGAGTGCGTAGACATCCGCGCGGCCGTCCACTTCACGGTCTCCCGCCACCGTCTCGGGCGCGAGGTAGGCCGGTGTCCCCGTGATGCGGCCGTCGGCCGTGAGCGTGGGTCCGATCTCGGCGTGCCCAGCCGAAGGCTTGACCAGGCCGAAGTCGAGCACCTTGAGGTGGTCCATCTCGAGACCGGAGCGGCCGAGGTGCAGGTTCGCCGGCTTGATGTCGCGATGCACGAGCCCGCGCGAGTGCGCCTCGGAGAGCGAGTGCAGCGCCTGCTTCATCACGTGCACGACCCGAGACGGCACCATCGGACCGTACTCGCGAACGAGAGCCTCGAGATCGAGCCCACGGAGGCGCTCCATCACGTAGAACATCTCGCCCGAGTCGGTCACGCCGAAGTCGTAGAGCCGGACGGTGTGCGGTGACTCCAGGCTCGCGGTGGCGCGCGCCTCCCGCTCGAAGCGCGTCTGCTTCTCGCTGTTGGCGTCGCCCCGCACGAGCTTGATCGCGACCGGACGCGCCAGCATGCGGTGCTCCGCTTCCCAGACCTCACCCATCCCGCCCTTGCCGAGCAGAGCACGCAGCTCGTAGCGGCCGACGCTCTTTGCCTCGGTCAGTTCGGCCCCAACTCTCTTGAGCACCTTCGAGGCCGCGTGCGCCATCAGCGCGCCCACGTAGACCGGCACGAACAGCGACGCGAGGGCCATCGGCTCGGGCATCGGGTGACCCGGGAGCACCACCATCAGGAAGAACGCGAGCGGCGTCATGCTCGCCGCGAGCAGCCCGGAGACGAGCGTGCTCAGCGGCGAGCACGCGATCATCACGGGAAAGAAGGCGACCCACAGCGCGTTCCAGGAAACGCCGTGAATCACGCCGCTGTGCTGCTCCGCCAGCGCGATGGCAAACGCCACGACGAGGAGAAAGGCCGAGCCGAGCCCCTTTTGGAACGCATCCGATCGCAGCTGGCGGGTCGCGAGGACGACCCCGACCGAGCTCCCGATGACCAACGCACTGAGGCCCATCACGAACGGGTCGAAGTCGCCCTCGAGTCCGGCGCCGACGGCGTAGAGGCCCCAGAGCGCGAGGGCGAAGAGTGCGCCGGCGCGCACGCGGGTGCGGGTGTCGCCAACGGCATGTCCGAGCGTGGGGGGCGTCGGCTCGTCGACGACGCCTTGGTGCGGACAAAACTCGTGGGCCTGCATGGGAGTCAACGTGCCAATCGGAAGCGCAGCTGTCGCGGAGCGTCTGTGCATGGCCGATGTGCAAAAACGTTCCACCGGACCGGTTCCGTTTAGGTGGGGTCTGATCGCGCCGGTGGGAAGGGGCCTTCACCCTTCTTCACGATGGTCCTCGGCACGGTGGTGCGCGGCCCGCGCCACGTTTGTCGGGCTCACAAATAGCCCTGGCACGTCCCCTCAGGGAGCGCCGTAGGGAACCGCGCGGGGCCACGCGGCGAGGAGCACGACCTGACAGGTGTGTCCCGCATCGTCGTCCACTTCCGCGATCCCTACGTCGGTGAAGCGACGGTCGCTGAGCGCCGCGCGATGGCTGGGGCTCTGAATCATGCCGGCCCAACCGCGGCTGGGGGTTTCGGCCCGCGCGATGGTCTCCCCGACGTGCCGGGCCCGAATGCCCTCACGCGCGAGCCGCGCCTCGGGGTCGCCCTCCTCGTCGAGATGCGACACCCGACCCGACGCGCACGTGCGCTCGGCGTGGCGTCGCGC